>NZ_JBVHVO010000012.1:202722-240777 GCF_055564815.1 Kitasatospora sp. NPDC028961
CCCACCCCCCCCCCCCCCCCCCCCCTCCCCCACCCCCCCCCCCCCACCCCCCCCACCCCCCCCCCCTCCCCCCCCCCCCCCCCCCCCCCCCCCCCCCCCCCCCCCCCCCCGGTCGTCCGGCGCGCGGGTGCTCAGGAGCAGTACATGCCGCGGTTCGCCACGGCCAGGCCGCCGACCTTGTCGCCGTCCAGGGTGAACTCGTACTTCCAGCCCTGCGTGCCCCGGCCGCCCTCGACCGGCATCTCGTACTTGCCGCTCCCGGCCAGCTCCAGCCCCTTGTCGCCGTAGGCCTGCCTGAGCGCCTCGACCGTCGAACCGGCCCCGATGCCCTCGGCGGTCCGGGCGCCCGCCGGGGCCACCAGCTCGCGCAGACCCTCCGGGCCGAACCCGGCCCGGCCGGTGGCCAGGAACGCGGCGTCGCGGGTCGCCCGCGCGGCCTTCAGCTCGTCGGTGGCCTTGGCCAGCTGTTCGAGCGTCCCCTGGTTGGCCTTCATCCGCTCGGTCTCGGCCAGCAGCAGCGCGGAGTGCGCCTTGAGGTCCTGCAGCGTGGGATTGGACGGCAGGGGCGGCACCGCGCCGGGGGTGCTCCGTCCGGCCTGCGCCTTGGCGTCCAGCTCGTCGATCTTGGCCTGGAGGGCCGCCTCGGCCGCCATCCTGGCCGCGTCCGGCGCCGGGCCGCCCTTGTAGACGAAGTCGGTGCAGCCGTTGAGCAGCGACACCGGGGCCGCCTCCAGGGCGCCGACGGCCAGCGCCGCGTCCTTCGCCATGCCGGGCTTGAGCCCCCGGTAGCCGGCGGCGCCGAACGGCTCCGGGGCCGGGCTCGCGCTGGTCGCCGCCGGGGCGGCCGCGGTCTTCCCGCCGGAGTCGCAGGCCGCCGCCCCCGTGACGACCAGCGCCACGGTCAGCGCGGTCCCCACGGTGCGCCTGATGCGCGTCGTCGTCATGATGATCTTCCCCCTTGTCGCGGGCCACCGTACCGAAGCCGGATCGGCGTCGCGGCCGGTGGGTCCGTGCCCCGGACACGGACCCACCGCGGCGAGCGGCACAGGAGGCGCGGCGGCTCAGGAGGACGGCGGAGCGCCGGTCCCGCGGGCGTAGTGGGCGCCGGCGAGGACGGCGGCCATCAACTCCGCGTCCAGGACGGAGGTGTCGGCCAGCCTGGTCGCCGCCGCGTGGGAGTTGAGCAGCGTCTTGGTGACCCGCAGCGCGGCTTCGGGGCGGCGCGTCACGGGCCTGACCCACTCGGCCACCGCCACGTCCAGCTCCTCCTCGGGGACGACCCGCTGGAGGATGGAGAGGTCGTACGCCTCGGCGGCACCGACCGGGCGGCCGGTGAGGATGATCTCGCGGGCCCGGGCCGCGCCCACCTCGTGCAGCAGTCGGGGCAGCAGGCCGCCCCACGCGACGGGCAGGCCGAGGGCGAGTTCGGGCAGCCGGAAGGCGGCCGTGTCGGCGCCGACCCGCAGGTCACAGGCGAGGGCCAGCGCGAAGCCGGCGCCGATCGCCCGGCCCTGGACCCGCGCGATGGTGACGGCCGGGCTGTCGGTGAGGGCCGCGCAGACCTGGCGGGCCAGGGTGCCGGCGGTGCGGATGCCGCCACCCGTGGGGTCCGCGCCGAGCGAGTCGGCGAACTCGTCCCGGTCGCCGCCGAGGCAGAAGTCCGGACCGGCGCCGGACAGCACCACGGCGCGGACGGCCGGGTCCGGTGCGGCCAGCACGGCGAGGAGGTCGCGCAGCACGGCCTCGGTGACGGCGTTGCCGGTCTCGGGGCTGTCCAGCTCGACGTACAGCACCGCGCCCCGGCGCTCGGCGTGGACGGCGCGGGGCGCCGGGGCGTGGGAGCCGGCGGGCTCCGGATCGCCCGCCTCGTACGCGGCGCGGTCATGGGCCGCCTCGCCCGCGGGGGCCCGCCCGAGCGGCGCCGGCGGCTGGAGGGGGTACGGAGGGTACGGGATCGCCTCGGAGGAAACGTTCATGCCGCCACTCTCAAGGACATCACCCGGTGGAAGACCATCCGGGGTGCGAACTCGGGCTGGCCCACCACCCGCAGGGTCGGGAAGCGCCGCAGCAGCTGCCCCAGCAGAGTGCGCGCCTCCAGCCGGGCCAGGGCCGCGCCGAGGCAGTAGTGGGCGCCCCCGCCGAAGGCGATGTGGGAGCCCTTGCGGAGGACGTCGAAGGTGTGCGGAGCCGGATTGCGGCGCGGGTCGCGGTTGGCCGCGCCGTACATCACGTGGACCATGGTGTCCTGGGGAATGAACACCCCGGCCAGCTCCGTGTCCTCCCCCGCCACCCGGCTGTTGAGGCGGACCGGCGGGTCGTAGCGCAGCGCCTCCTCGACCGCGTCGTCGATGTGCTCCGGCCGGGCCCGCAGCCAGTCCCAGGTGCCCGGGGACCGGAGCAGCGACCACACCATCAGGGAGAGCGACGCCGCCGTGGCCTCCAGCGACGCGATGGTGACGAACATGGTGAGCTCGTAGACGGTCCGGTCGGTGGCCTCGCGGTCCGACTCCAGCGCGTCCCAGGTGCGGATCCAGCCGGACACCACGTCGTCGCCCGGATGGGCACGACGCTCCTGGACGAGGTCGGTGAAGTACCGGCGCAGGTGCAGGGTGGCCGCTTCGGAGATCGCCAACTGGCTCTTGGTGGGCAGGAGTTCCTGGGCGTGCACCTGGTTGTGGGTGATCTCCAGGATGTGCGCGTAGTCCTCCGGCGGAAGGTCCAGCCAGCGCCCGATGGTGTTGATCGGGAGCCGGTCGCCGACCAATGAGGCCAGGTCCGCCTCGCCGTCCACGCGTATTCGCTCGGCCAGCCGGTCGAGCAGTTCGGTGACGTCGGCCTCGATCTCCGGCGCCAGGGCCTGGAGGGTGTGGCGGCCGAAGAGGTTCCCGAGGCCCTGCCGCTGCCGGGTGTGGACGGGGGCGTTGAGCCGGTGGAGGGTCCGGCTCATCTCCTGGGTGGCGACGGCCTGCCAGCGCTCGGTCTCGGTCTGCCGCCCCTGCCAGGCCAGGTCGGGGACGAGCCAGTTCCTGCCGCGCAGGACCTGGTCGCACGCGTCGTAACCGGTGACCAGGTACCCGCCCCACGGCGCCGGCACGAGATCGCCCATGGCCCGCAGCTCGTCGTAGATCGGGAACGGATCGGCCAGCCCCTCCGCCGACCGCAGCCGCCGTAGCAACGGCACGGCGGCGCGGCGGTCGACGGTTCCAGCACGGCACTCCGGCGTCCCGGGGCGGGCTTCCATCATGGCGGTCACACGGGGCTCCTTGCGCTGGCGGGCAGTACGGCGGCGACCTACCCACCGGGAGCACGCTCAAGCGTCGATCGGAGTTGCCCCCGTCACATGCGCGAAGTCACCGGACCGCGTGCACCGCTGAGCGGTCGTCCGGTCTCCCGCGCCGTCCCGGTCAGAGCCGGAAGACGTCCAGGAAGGAACTCCACCACCCCTTCTGCTTGGCCGGGGCCCGGCCCGCGGCGGGCGCCGCGGCGGTGGCGGCCGGCGGGTGCGGCGTCCCGTTGGCGGCGGCCTGGCCGGCGGGCGGGCCACCGAGGCCGGCCCCCGTGCCCGCCACCGGGGGGCGGACGGGCGCCGGGCTGAACCGCACCGGCAGCGAGACCAGTCCGCGCTGGAACGGGCCCGGCCGCCAGCCCACGCTCTGCGCGGGCACCGCGAGCGTGACGTCCGGGAGCGCGTTGAGCAGGCACTCGATCGCGGTCAGCGCGATCAGCTGGGCCGGCGACTTGGCCGGGCAGGCGTGCGGGCCGGCGCCCCAGGCCAGGTGGGCGCCCTTGCTGAGGGTCAGTCGGGCGTCGGTCAGCGCGGGGTCGGTGTTGGCGGCGGCGAAGCTGATCACCACCGGGCTGTCGGCGGGCATCCGGACCCCGCCCACCTCGACGTCCTGCATCGGGAAGTGCGTCGCGTAGTTGGCGATCGGCGGGTTGTTCCACAGCACGTCGTCGAGGGCGTCCTCGATGCGCATGCCGGAGCCGGCGTCACCGGACAGCAGCAGGAGCAGCGCGTTGCCTATCAGGTTGCGCTCGGGCTCGACCCCGGCGCCCATCAGCATGACCAGCTGGTCCTTGAGCTCCTCGTCGCGCAGCCCGGCCGGGTGCTGGACGAGCCACGAGGTGATGTCGTCGCCGGGCTGGCGGCGCTTCAGCGCGACCAGGTCCATCAGGCAGGCGTTCAGCTCCTCGTTGGCCTGGAGCACGTCCAGCCCGTCGAAGAGCGCGGACATGCTGCGGGTCAGCCGGTCGCCGATGTCGGCCGGGCAGCCGAAGAGCTGGTTGAACAGCAGCAGCGGCAGCAGCTTGGCGTAGTCGTTGATCAGGTCGGCCCGGCCCAGCGGGCTGAACTGGTCGATCAGGTAGCCGGCGATCCGCTCGACGTGCCGGTTGAGCCGGTTGTCGTTGAGCCGCTCCAGGCTCTCGGTGACGGCCTTGCGCAGCCGGAGGTGCTCGGTGCCGTCCGTGAACAGGCAGTTGGGCCGGTAGAACATCATCGGCAGGACGGGGCTGTCCATCGGCACCCGCCCCTCCTTCAGCGCCGACCACCGCCGGGAGTCCCGGGCGAACAGCCCCGGGTTCTGCAGCACCCGCAGGGCGACCTCGTGCGAGGTCACCAGCGTGGCGTCCACACCGGGCGACAACTCCACGGGCGCGACGGGGCCGTGCGCGCGCAGCGCGTCGTAGACCGCCTCGGGGTCGGACGAGAACATCTCCCCGTACAGCGGGGTCGGGCCGCCGTGCATCGGGCAGCCCGGGGGAGGCGACTGCGGGGCGGAGCGCTGCGGAGATTCCATGGGTCGTTCCTCGGAAATGGCCCCGGGCGGGTGCGGCCCCGGGAGGCGGTGACGGGGGGCGGTGACGGGGAAGGGTCAGGAGGCGCGTTCGAGCAGGTGCCGGACGAGGGTCAGCAGCGCGTCGGCCGACGACCGCTGGTCGCGGGCGTCGCAGAACACCACCGGCGTGTGCGGAAGCAGGTCGAGCGCCTCGCGCAGCTCGTCCTCGGTGTAGTCGCTCTGCCGGTCGAAGCTGTTGACCGCCACGGCGTACTCCAGGCCGTACTGCTCGATCAGGTCGATGACGGGGAAGGTGTCCGTGAGCCGGGTCGGGTCGGTGAGCAGCAGCGCTCCCAGCGCCCCCCGCGCCATGTCCTCCCAGAGCTGCATGAAGCGCTGCTGGCCCGGCGTGCCGAACAGGTACAGCACCAGGTCGTCGCCGAGCGTCAGCCGGCCGAAGTCCAGGGCCACGGTCGTGGTCTTCTTGTCCGGTGCGCCCCGGAGGTCGTCGACGCCGGTGGACGCCTGCGTCATCTTCTCCTCGGTGCTCAGCGGGGCGATCTCCGACAGGGCGCCGATGAGCGTGGTCTTGCCGACCGCGAAGTGGCCCACGACCAGGATCTTGACGGCGGTCGTCACCCCGCCCGGGACGTAGATGTCCTCAGGCGAACCGGCGTTGAAGTCCATGCAGTACCTTCTCTAGAAGTCTCGGATCCGGGGCCTGGGCCGGTGGCGGGGCCGCCCGGCGCAGCAGCCGTCCCTCGCGGATCAGGTCCGTCAGCAGCAGCCGGACCACCCCCACCGGGAGCACCAGGTGGGCCGCGACCTCGGCCACCGAGAGGTAGCCGCCGGAGCACAGTTCCCAGATCGCCGTGGTCTCCGGGCTCGGCCGGGCCGGGAGGCCCTGCTCGGGAGCGACGGTGACCAGGGTGATCAGGGACAGGTCGTCCGCACTCGGCAGCTCACGGCCGCCGGTGATGACATAGGAGCGGATGAATCCGCTGGCAACCCGCTGCTCCTCGCCGGGAACCGTCATGAGCCGCTGTGTGTGCTCTGGCGCGGCGCCGCTGTCATGGCTCGTCCGAGCGCGCCCACCTGCTGCTGCATCCGGAAGGACATCGCCTCCATGTCCACGTCGGAGGCGGTGGAGGCCGCGAGGTAGGCGCCGCTGCCGGCCGCGATCAGGAAGATCCAGCCGTGGTCGTACTCCAGGAGCGTCTGGCGCCACGTCCCGCCGTTGCCGCCGACGAACGGGGCCACCGCGCGGCTCAGCGACTGCATCGAACTCATCGCGGCGGCGTTGGTCTCCGCCTCGTCGCGGCCGATCTCGCTGGACCGTTCGAGCAGGAGGCCGTCGGCGGAGACGAGAATGGCGTGCCGGGCACCGCGCACCTGCAGCACGTCGTTGAGCACCCAGGTCAGATCAGGGCTCACTGGATCTCGGTTCCTTCCGTGGTCATGGTGTTGCGCCCGGACAGCGTCCCGCGCTGGAACGCGCCGAGGCGGGACGCCGTCTCCTGGCCGGTGCTCGGCACCGGCTCGTCGACGCGGCCGGAGTCCTGCGGGTGCGGGACCACCGAGACAGTGCGCTGGCGGCGGCGCCTGGGCAGCCGTCCGTCCACCGTCATCTCCGGGACCGCCTGCGCCGCGGCCGGGGCGACCTGGGCGAGGGCGGCCGGAACGGGCTCGGGCAGCGACGCGAGCCGCTGCGCCCGGGCCGGTACGGGCTGCTCCACCGGCTCCCCCTGGTACTCACCCTGGTACGTGCTCGGGTACGTGCTCTGCTGGGCGCCGTCGTACTCGCCCTGGTACGCGCTCTGCTGGGCGCCCTGGTAGGCGCCGCTGTAGTCGCCGTGGCCGGCGGCCGCCGGGGGCGCGACCTCGCTGCTGAGCAGTTCGGCGGGCAGCAGCACCACGGCCCGCACCCCGCCGTACGGGGAGACCGAGTCGACCGAGACCCGGAAGCCGTAGCGGGCGGCCAGCATGCCGGAGACGGCGAAGCCGAACTTCGGGGGGTTGCCGAGGCCGGTGAGGCTGATCGGCGCACCGGGGTTCAGGAGCGCGGCGGCACGGTCCTTCTCCTCCTGCCCCATGCCGAGGCCGGCGTCGTCGATGATCAGGCAGACCCCGGTCGGGACGGCCTGGACGCTGATCTCCACCGGGGTGTCCGGCGCGGAGTAGTTGGTGGCGTTGGCCAGCAGCTCGGCCAGCACGACGGCGACCGGCTCGACGACCTTGCTGACCAGCGAGACGCTGACCCGGGAGTGGATCTGCACCCGGTCGAAGTGCCGGATCCGGCCCTGGGCGCTGCGGGCCACGTCGTAGATCGAGGCGACGGTCTCCCGGCGGCCCAGCCAGCCGCCGCAGAGCACCGCGATGCCCTGGGCGCGCCGGCCGAACTGGCTGTTGGTGTGGTCGATCAGCATCAGGTCGGCGAGGATCTGCGGGCTGTCGCCGTACTTGCGCTGGACCTTGTCGATGACGACCTGCTGCTCGTCGGCCAGACCCTGGAGGGTCCGCATCGCCGCCTTGAGGACGGCCTTGGTGTCCTCCTCGGCGTCCCGGCGGACCTCCGCCAGCACGGCCGCGTGCTGGCTCTGCAGGCGCGAGTTCAGCGCGCCGAGTTCGTCGCGCTGCCGCTGCGCCTGGGCGGCCGTCTCCTCAAGGGAAACGTTTCGCCTGCGCAGGGAGAGGTTCGTCCTGCGGGCTTGGAGGGAGACCCCGACTACTACGAGCATCACCACGATGGAGACCCAGAAAAAGGGTTCCTGCACAAATGACGTCATGAAACTCTCTTCAGGTGGCATCGCGTCAGGAACTGGTCCGGACCGCCCTGCGCGGGTGGGACTGGCGGCCTGCTCCCCGCCGAAAGACACCTGTTGTTCCAGCACGTCGGTGGAGCTCTTCCGGCACGGGACCTGCGGCAACGCCTATCGCGGAGTTAGCTTACTGCAACTCTTGGCATGTCAGAACAGTTGCCAATCAGGGCAGTTGGGGAGGAACTCCGCCACCTGACGACACTTCGGGGCCGACGTACCGGACATTGTGACCCCGCGTTCACCCGCACCTCACATCCGGGCCACAAACGGATTCGCACCCGGAGTGACCGCCCTGACACGCTCCGCCGCGTCGCCCTCCCGCCGGCCGCAGCCCCTACCGCTGACCCGGCCGCAGCCCCGGCCGCCGACCCGGGGAACGACGACGGCGGGGCCGCGTCCGAAGACGCGGCCCCGCCGTCCGGGCCGTCCGGCTCCCGGTCGTCAGCGCATCGAACCCGTGCGGAGCAGGGTGCGGATGACGCGCATCGCGACGGAGAGGCTGGACAGCTCGTAGTTGTCCGAACCCCTTATGTCGTCGAGCGTGCTCTTGGCGCGGTTCAGCAGGGTGGAGTTGAGCTCCGCCCAGGCGGTGTACCGCTCCTCGGGGGTCGCGCCCTCGGGGCCGCAGGCCAGGATGTCGGCGGTCAGCGCCGCGTGGGCCGCGAAGAGGTCCTCGCGGATCGCCGCGCGGGCCATCGACGACCAGCGGTCGGTCCGCGGCAGCTCGATGATGCGGTCGAGCAGGTGGGTGATCTGCAAGCGGTCGGCCAGGTCGTAGTACAGCTCGGCGACCTCGGCGACGTCCTTGCCGGACCGGTCCGCGACCTCGGTGATGTCCAGGGTCGGGAAGGTCGAGGACAGACCCGCGATCCGGGTGGCCAGCTCCTCCGGCACGCCGGCCGCGGCGAGCTCGCCGTAGACCGACTCGAACCAGGCCAGGTCCTCGCCGCGCAGCGGCTTGGGCAGCGAGCCCCAGACCTGGTTGACCCGGTCGTGGAAGAACTCGATGGTGCCGGCGATGTCGAGCGGCTGGCGGCGGTTGTTGAGCATCCACCGGGTGGCGCGCTCGACGAGCCGGCGCGAGTGCAGCCGCATCCTGGTCTGGGCGCCGGCCGGGACCCGGTTGTCCAGGGCCTCGATCTCGGACCAGATCTGCTCCAGGCTGAAGACGGCCCGCGCGGCGGTGTGCGTCCGGGCGATCTCCTCGTACGTGGCGCCGGTCTCCTCCTTCAGCCGGAAGGCGAAGGTGCAGCCACCGCGGTTGATCGTGTCGTTGACGATCAGCGTGGTGATGATCTCGCGGCGCAGCGCGTGGTTGTCGATCGCCTCGGCGAACCGGGCCCGCAGCGCGCTGGGGAAGTACTCGTGCAGCGCGGTGCGGAAGAACGGGTCGTCGGGCAGCTCGGTGGCGAGCAGCTCGTCGGCCAGGGTGATCTTGGTGTAGGCGAGCAGCACCGACAGCTCGGGCTGCGAGAGGCCGCGGCCGTTCTGCTGGCGCTCGCGGATCTGCCGCTCGGTGGGCAGGAACTCCAGCCCCCGGTCGAGCCGGCCGTCGCGCTCCAGGCGGTTGATCATCCGGGAGTGGACGTTGACCATGCTGGTCGCCTGGGCGACGGCGTTGGCCAGCACCACGTTCTGCGCGTAGTTGTTGCGCAGCACCAGGTGGCCGACCTCGTCGGTCATCTCGGCGAGCAGCTGGTTGCGCTGCTTGACCGTCATGTCGCCGTCCCCGACGACCTGGTTGAGCAGGATCTTGATGTTGACCTCGTGGTCCGAGGTGTCCACCCCGGCCGAGTTGTCGATGGCGTCGGTGTTGATCCAGCCGCCGGCGCCCTGCGGGCCGCCGGACGCCGCGTACTCGATCCGGCCGAGCTGGGTGCAGCCGAGGTTGCCGCCCTCGCCGACGACCCGGACCCGCAGCTGCTCGCCGTTGACCCGGATCGCGTCGTTGGCCTTGTCGCCGACCTCGGCGTTGGTCTCGGTGGAGGCCTTGACGTAGGTGCCGATGCCGCCGTTCCAGAACAGGTCGACCGGCGCCTGGAGGATCCGCTTCATCAGCTCGGCCGGGGTGAGCCGGCTCTCCTCGACGCCGAGCGCGGCCCGCACCTGCGAGGTCAGCTGGATCGACTTGGCGCTGCGCGGGAAGACCCCGCCGCCGGTCGAGATCAGCGACTTGTCGTAGTCGTCCCAGGAGCTGCGCGGCAGCTCGAAGAGGCGGCGGCGCTCGGCGTACGAGACGGCCGCGTCCGGGTTGGGGTCGAGGAAGATGTGCCGGTGGTCGAAGGCGGCGACCAGGCGGATGTGCTCGCTGAGCAGCATGCCGTTGCCGAAGACGTCACCGGACATGTCGCCGATGCCGACGACGGTGAAGTCCTCGGACTGGGTGTCGTGGCCGAGCTCGCGGAAGTTGCGCTTGACCGACTCCCAGGCGCCGCGGGCGGTGATGCCCATGCCCTTGTGGTCGTAGCCGGCCGAACCGCCGGAGGCGAACGCGTCGCCCAGCCAGAAGCCGTACGACTCGGCGACGCCGTTGGCGATGTCGGAGAAGGTCGCGGTGCCCTTGTCCGCGGCGACGACCAGGTAGGTGTCGTCATCGTCGTGGCGGACCACGTCCGCCGGGTGGACAACCTCGCCGCCCTTGAGGTTGTCGGTGATGTCCAGCAGCGCCGAGATGAAGGTCTTGTAGGAGGAGATGCCCTCGGCCAGCCAGGCGTCCCGGTCCACCGACGGGTCCGGCAGCTGCTTGGCGACGAAGCCGCCCTTGGCGCCGACCGGCACGATGACGGTGTTCTTCACCATCTGCGCCTTGACCAGGCCCAGGATCTCGGTGCGGAAGTCCTCACGCCGGTCGGACCAGCGCAGACCGCCGCGGGCGACCTTGCCGAAGCGCAGGTGCACGCCCTCGACCTGCGGCGAGTACACCCAGATCTCGAACGCGGGGCGCGGGGCCGGCAGGTCCGGGATGGCCTTCGGGTCGAACTTCATCGACACGTAGGAGTGCCAGGCGCCCGCTTCACCGGTGTGCTGGAAGAAGTTGGTGCGCAGGGTGGCCTTGATGAGGTGCAGGAAGGAGCGCAGGATGCGGTCCTCGTCCAGCGAGGCGACCTCGTCCAGCGCGCCGGACAGCTCCTCCAGGATGGCGTCGGTCAGCTCGGCCGCGCCCAGCTGGTGGCTGGGGCTCAGCCGGGCCTCGAAGAGGTTGACCAGCAGCCGGGTGCTGTGGGTGTTGTTGCGGAGCGCGTCCTCCATGTAGTCCTGGGAGAACGTGAACGTCGAGCCCGCCTGGCGCAGGTACTTGGCGTACGCGCGCAGCATCATCGCCTGGCGCCAGGTCAGCCCGGCGGTCAGCACCAGCTCGTTGAAGCCGTCGTTCTCGGCCTTGCCGGTCCAGGTGGCGGCGAAGGTCTCCTGGAAGCGGTCGCGCGCCTCGTCGGTCAGCTCGACGGCCTCGCGCAGCCGCAGGCCGAAGTCGTAGACCCAGGCGGTGGTCTGGTCCGAGCGGGTCAGCGCGTAGGGGTGCTCGTCGAGCACCTCGACGCCCAGGCGCTGCAGGACCGGCAGGACCTCGGTCAGCGAGATCGGGCCGCCGACCCGGTAGATCTTGAACCGGCGCTCGTCGTCGCCCGCGCCGACCGGCTGGTACAGGTTGAGGCGGAAGTCGCCCTCGCCGTGCAACGACTCGATCTGCTTGAGGTCGGCGACGGCGGTGCGCGCGGTGAAGTCGGCGCGGTAGCCGTCGGGGAAGGCGTTGGCGTACTTGCGGGACAGCTCGGCGGCCCGCTCCTCGCCCAGCTCCAGGTGCAGCTGGTCGTTGAAGCCGTCCATCCAGAACCGGGCGGCCTCGGCGAGCTTGCCCTCGATCCGCTCGATCTCGGCGTCGGTCAGGTGCGGCAGCTCGCTGCCGGGGGTGACCCGGACGACGAAGTGCAGTCGGGTCAGCACGGACTCCGTCGACCAGACCGTGTAGTCGATCGAGGCGCCGTTGAGCTCCTGCATCAGGATGTCCATCAGGCGCAGCCGGATGCGGGTGGTGTAGCGGTCGCGCGGCAGGTACACCAGCGCGGAGAAGTAGCGCCCGTACTCGTCCTGGCGCAGGAAGAGCCGCAGCCGGCGGCGCTCCTGGAGGTAGAGCACGCTGGTGGCGATCTGGAGCAGTTCCTCGGCCGGGGTCTGGAAGATCTCGTCCCGGGGGAAGGTCTCCAGGATCTGCACCAGGTCGCGGCCGTCGTGGCTCTCGGTGGAGAAGCCGGAGCTGAGGACGACGTCCTGGACCTTGCGGCGGACCACCGGGATGCGGCTGACCGACTCGGTGTAGGCGGCGGCCGAGAACAGGCCGAGGAAGCGGCGCTCGCCGACGACCTCGCCGTTGGCGTCGAACTTCTTCACGCCGACGTAGTCGAGGTAGGCCGGGCGGTGCACGGTGGAGCGGCTGTTGGCCTTGGTGAGGACGAGCAGCTTCTTCTCGTGGGCCTTGGCGCGCACCGGCGCGGAGAGCCGGCCGAAGGCCTCGCTGACCGGGTGGTGGTCGTCGTCGTGGCTGAGCGGGTCGGAGCGCAGGATGCCGAGGCCGGTGCCGGCGACGGCCTTCAGGACCTCCTCGCCCTCGTGCTCCACCAGGTCGTACTCGCGGTAGCCGAGGAAGGTGAAGTGGTCGTCGGCCAGCCAGCGCATCAGCTCCCAGGCCTCGCCGACCTCCTGCTCGGGCAGGTGGGCCGGGGGCTCCTCGGCGAGCTCGTCGGCGAGCCGCAGCGCGGACTCGCGCATCTTCGTCCAGTCCTCGACGACCTCGCGGACGTCGCCCAGGACCCGGCGCAGGTCGGCCTCGATCGCGCGGAGGTCCTCGCGGTCGGTCTCGCGGTCGACCTCGATGTGCATCCAGGACTCGACGACGGCGTCGGCGGGCCACTCGGCGCCGGCGGCCTGGCTGCGGGCGCAGGCGTCGATGTCCAGGATCTCCAGCAGCTTGCCGGTGATGTCACGGCGGACGACCAGCTGGGGGTGGATCACGATGTGGATCGCCCGGTCCTGGCGGGACAGCTCGTTGGTGACCGAGTCGACCAGGAAGGGCATGTCGTCCGTGACGACCTCGACCACGGTGTGGCCGCAGGACCAGCCGTTCTCCTCCACCGACGGGGTGTGCACGCGGACCTCGGCGGTGCCCTGCGGGCGCTTGAGGCCGAGGCGGTAGTGGGAGGCGGCCGCGCCGTACACGTCGACCGGGTCGCGGTCGACCAGGTCCTCGGCCGCAGTGTGGAGGTAGTAGTGGTGCAGGTACGCGGTCAGAGCGCCGTTGCTCAGACCCTCCCCCGGCGCCGCTCCCCCCACCTGGCTGTTCTCAGCGGCTGCTGCTGCCTTCGTGAGCAGTTCGGCCTTGGCTGCGTCCAGCTTGGTCTGCATGACTTCTTGGCTCCTGTCGCGCGCCGTTGCGTGACTCGGTGGTGTGTGGTCTCACCGCCGGGTCCACCGCAATCCTGCCGCACCAACCGGCTGAAAGGTCTCCATGGCGCGCATGAAACACCTCCGCAGCGGGTAGGACGAGACGTTCGGCCTGCAGCCACCCGACGACGCCAGCCAGCCTAACGGGCCGATTCGAAGGTGTCAGGGGACAGGGAGGCGCAATCATGCAGGAAGATCCCGCCGTCCTGGACACCATGTCCAATCCGACCCGCTGTGTTCGCCATCAGCCCATATGCGGGTGAACGTACGTGGTCGGCGGGACGAAGGTCTCCTTGATCGACCGCGCCGAGGTCCAGCGCAGCAGGTTCTGGGCGGCGCCGGCCTTGTCGTTGGTGCCGGAGGCCCGGCCGCCGCCGAACGGCTGCTGGCCGACCACCGCGCCGGTCGGCTTGTCGTTGATGTAGAAGTTGCCCGCCGCGAAGCGCAGCTCCTCCACCGCCTGTGCGATGGCGTAGCGGTCCTGCGCGATCACCGCACCGGTGAGGCCGTACGGCGCGCCCGAGTCCACTCGTCGGAGGACGTCTTCCCAGCGGGAGTCCTCGTAGACGTGGACGGCCAGGATCGGACCGAAGTACTCGGTGCGGAAGATCTCGCCCCGGTGGTCGGAGGAGACCAGCACGGTGGGGCGGACGAACCAGCCGATCGCGTCGTCGTACTGCCCGCCGGCCGCCAGCTCCACCGTCGGGTCGGCCTTGGCCCGGTCGATCGCGTCGCGGTTCTTCTCGAAGGCGCGCCGGTCGATCAGCGCGCCCATGAAGTTGGACAGGTCGGTGACGTCGCCGACGGCCAGCGCGTCCACCTCGGCCAGGAACTCGTCCTTGATCGTCTGCCAGAGGCTGCGCGGCAGGTAGGCCCGGGAGAGCGCCGAGCACTTCTGGCCCTGGTACTCGAAGGCGCCGCGGATCAGCGCGGTCCGCACGATCGCCGGGTCGGCCGAGCGGTGGGCGAGCAGGAAGTCCTTGCCGCCGGTCTCGCCGACGATCCGCGGGTACGTCCGGTAGCCGCCGATGTTGGCGCCGACGGTCTGCCAGAGCGACTGGAAGGTGGCGGTGGAGCCGGTGAAGTGCAGCCCGGCGAGGGCGGGGTCGGTGAGTGCCACCTGGGAGAGCTGCTGCCCGTCGCCGGTCACCATGTTGATCACCCCGGGCGGCAGGCCGGCGGCCTCCAGCAGGCGCATCAGGTAGTACGCGGCCAGGGTCTGGGTGGGCGCCGGCTTCCAGACCACGGTGTTGCCCATCAGGGCCGGCGCGGTCGGCAGGTTGCCCGCGATCGCGGTGAAGTTGAACGGGGTGACCGCGTAGACGAAGCCCTCCAGCGGGCGGTGGTCGGTGCGGTTCCACACCCCGGGCGAGGAGATCGGCTGGTCGGCCAGGATCTCGCGGGCGAACCGCACGTTGAACCGCCAGAAGTCGATCAGCTCGCAGGCGGAGTCGATCTCGGCCTGCTGGACCGTCTTGGACTGGCCCAGCATGGTGGCCGCGTTGAGGGTCTCCCGCCAGGGGCCGGCCAGCAGGTCGGCGGCGCGCAGGAAGACCGCCGCCCGGTCGTCGAAGGACAGCCCGCGCCACTCGCGCCCGGCCGCCAGCGCCGCGTCCACCGCGGCCCGGGCGTCCTCCCGGGTGGCGTTGCCCAGCACCCCCAGCTTCGCCGCGTGGTGGTGCGGCTGGACGACCTCGATCCGCTCGCCGCCGCCGAACCGCTGCTCGCCGGCGATGGTCATCGGCAGCGGGATCTGCTCGGCGGCCAGCTCGTCCAGCCGGCGCACCAGCCCGGTCCGCTCCGGGCTGCCGGGCGCGTACCCGTGCACCGGCTCGTTGCCCGGGGTCGGGACCTGGGTGACTGCGTCGATGGGCATGGCGGCTCCGCTCGTCGTCCTGATGGCCTGGCGTCAATCCAGACTGACGAGCGGAGGGCCGGTTCGCCCGCTCGGACACGCCACCGGTGGACGTGGTTCGCGCCACGTCCGGGCGCCGGGCCACCGGACGCCGGGCTACCGGGCCGGACTCAGCCGACCAGGCTCGCGGCCAGCTCGACGGCCTCGGCCAGGCTGTCCACCACCGGGACGCCCACCGGCTCCAGCTTCGCCCGGGTGTGCGAGCCACCGGTGTACAGCACCGCGTGCGCACCCGCGCTCAGCGCCGCCAGCGCGTCGTCCGCGGCGTCGCCGATCAGCACCGTGCGGGCGGGGTCCACCTGCTCGCCGAGCGCGGCCAGGTGCCTGGCCAGGTGCTCCGCCTTCTGGCCGCCGGCGGGCCCGCTGCGGCCGTCCACCCGGAGGAAGTGACCGGTCAGGCCGAAGCCGTCGACCACCGGCAGCAGCTTGTGGTGCTCGTACATCGACAGCAGGGACTGGCTGTGCCCGGCCTCCCCCCAGCCGCTCAGCAGCTCCAGCACGCCCTCGGTCAGCCCGCAGGCCACGCTCAGCTCCAGATAGCGGTCGTGGAAGACGTCGTCGAGCCGCAGCCACTCGGCGTCGGAGGGCATCCGGCCGAGCAGCCGCTGGTAGAAGCGGGGAATCGGGATCTCGTACTGCTCGCGGTACTCCTGCATGGTCATCGGGCCGATGCCGATGGTCGCGAACGCGGCGTTGCTCGCGCCGAGCACCGCCTCCATGTCGTGGAAGAGCGTGCCGTTCCAGTCCCAGACGATATGAGTGCGCACGCAGGGAACGGTAACCCCGGTCACCGACGAAGCGGTACGACGGGGTGGCCGGGGCCCGGCGGGCGGGCGGGCGGCGCGAGGCGGGCCGCTCAGGCCGCCCCGGGCCGCTCGGGCCCGGGGCCGGACTCGGGCCGGGCTCAGGGCAGCAGGGCGGCGATCTCCTGGGTGGCGAACCAGAGCAGCTCGTGGTCCTCGGCGCCGTCCACGGTGAACTGGGCGTCCTGATCGCCCTCGTCGGCCGCCGCGACGGCCGCGACCGCCGCCTCGACGTCCGCGACCACCTCCTGGTCGGCCACGTCCGCGTGCACCGCGGCCGCCTTCGCCAGCCGCACCGGCCCGGCCAGCACCACCCGGCCCAGCGAGGCCTGGTCCTGGTACTCGTCGCCGGGGAACGGCCGCACCGCGGAGTCGGCGACGTCCAGCGCCACCACCACCCGGCGGCGCGGCGCCTGCGGGTCGGCGGCCAGCAGCCGCAGCGAGGACTGCGCGGCCCGGTTCAGCGCCGCGTACTCCAGCTCTTCGAGGTCGTCACTGACGTACCACTCGCGCAGCGCGGGGGTCACGGCGTACGCCGCGGACTGCTCCAGGGCGCCGCCCGGGTGCGCCGCTGCCAGGCCGGTCAGGGTGGTGGGCACGTACACGCGCATCGGTGGCACTCTCCGGTTCGTCCAGCGGCACAGCTTCCAGCGCCCCAAGAATAAGCGCCGGGGTGGCATCCGTGATCACGCGCTCACTCCCGCCCGCACCCCCGGCTCCCGGCGACGGCGCCGCGCACCGCCGGTGCCGCCGGGAACCGGGCCGGCCGGCGGCCCTGCGGCGTGCCGGCCACGGCCGCCGACCACCCGGGGCGCCGGCCGGATCACCGCACGCGAGGGGACCGGGCGCCCCCGGCGGCCGGGCACGCCCTCGACCCGAGCACGCGCCCCCGACCGCCACGACCCGCCGCACGCGCTGCCCCCACCGGCGACCGCCCGCGCGCGGGCCGGATCACCGCACGCCGTCCAGGGCCGCCCGGCTGGTCCGCAGCGCGCTCTCCAGCACCGCTCCGCGGCGGGCCGGGTCCATCATGTTCGGGCCCATCACCGTCAGGTCCGCCAGGGTCGGCGCGAGCAGGTGCACCCGGACGCCGCTCGCCCGCAGCAGCCGGGTCTCCCGCATCAGCTGCCTGGTCACCGCCCGGCGGTAACGGCCGACCAACTGGGCGAGCACCCCGCGCGGGCGGTCCCGGGCGCGCCACTCGCGCAGCGCCGCCACGGTGCCGCGACCGGGCTCGGCGCGCCCGCGCGGGTGCAGCCGCAGGGCCATCGGGGCGAGCACGAAGACCTCGTCCAGACCGCGGCCGAGCATCAGATCGGCGTTGGTGGCCGACCAGCAGCCGCCGTCCACGTACGCCGAGCCGTTCACCCGGACCGGGGCGAACCAGCCGGGGATCGCGCAGGAGGCCATCACCGCGTCGGCGACGGCGGCGGGCGGCGCGCCCGGATCGCCGAAGACCACCCGGCGGCCGCCGCGGTAGTCCACCGCCGCCACCCGCAGCGGCGAGCCGGCCGGCCAGCCGTCCCCGCCCAGCAGACCGCGCACCAGCTCGCCGACGGGCTCCAGCGAGCCTCGGCCGTGCGGCGCCATCGCCGACACCATGGTCAGCAGCGGGTACTCGCGCGGGTGGCGGACGGCGTCCCGCAGCAGGCCCGGCGAGCCGATGCCGGCGCGCGGGCGCGGGGGAAGCGCCCCGCCGACCGCGGTCTCGTAGTCGAAGGCCACCCCGGCCAGCGGGCCGTCCGGGATCGGCAGACCGCGCTGGTGGTCGCGGAGCTCGCCGGTGCCGACCCCGCCGGCCAGCATCGCGGCGAGGATCGCGCCCGCCGACGTCCCGAGCACCACCTCGGCGCCGCCCGGCCGCCAGCCGACCGCCTCCTCGACGGCGCAGAGCGCGCCGACCGTCCACGCCGCGCCCAGCATCCCGCCACCGCCCAGCACCAGGCCGCGCCGGGGCCGGCCGTCGGCGGGCGGCGCCGACGACGACGCCCGTGTCTGCGCTACCCATGTCGTCATGCCGGCCGCCTGTCCTCGTCGGGGCGCTGTCGTGGTCCGTCCTCCACGGTTCCCGGACCGGCTCCGATCGTGCGCGCCCAGGGCCAGGCGGCGCAACGTCGCGCCCGGCGGGCGCGCCGCCCGTCCCGACAGTCCGGGGTGTCCCCTTTCGGGCCTTCCCGCTGGCCCCGGGACGTCAACCGGGTGCCCTCCCGACGGGCCCGGCGGCCCTTGCGGCGCCGGGTCTTTCACCCGGATAGGTGAGACCGCGGGCGGGCCCGCCGGATGCGCCGAACCCGCTTGCCGCCCCGTGCGGCACCGGGCTACCAAGGACCCGTCCGTACCCGCACCAACCGCCCGGGAGGGCTCCATGACCACCAGCCCGGTCCCCGCCGCCGCCCAGCCCGCCCCCCGACCCGCCGGGCCGGCCGCCGTACCGCCCGGCGGCCACGGCGGCCGGCCCGTCCGCCCCTCGGCCCACCCGCACCGGCCGCACCACCCCACCGCCCGGACCGGCCACCACCCCTACGACGGCCGGCGACCGCGCCGGCCCCGGACCGCCTGCGCCGCCCCCGCCGCCCCGGGCCTCCACGCCGGGCTGAGCACACGGTTCGCCCACCAGCTGGTCGAGGTGCTCACCGGCGCCCGGCCGTCCGGCCAGCTGATGCGGCACACCAGCCTGGACGGCTACGGCCAGCTCGCCTCGCTCGTCCGGATCGGCATCCTGCGGCGCGGCGGCGCCGCCGACCGGCCCCGGCTCGGGCCGGTGCACGACCGGTCGCCCTCGCCCGACGCGATCGAGGCCTGCGTCCGGGTCGACCTCGGCAGCCGGCACCACATGGTGGCGTTCCGGCTGGAGCAGCGCGGGGCGGCCGGGCAGTGGCAGTGCACCGCCGTGGAGGCCCGGTGAACCCGCCGGTGCGGACCGTCCCGTCGCACCGCCCCCGGTCCCGGACGGGCGCCGTACCGGGCCGCGGCGGCCGGCCCGCAGCAGGTGCCCACGGCGGCTTCCGCGACGGCGCCACGCGGCCCGCACGGGCCGCGTGGACCCCGCGGTCCGCCACCGCCCCGCGGTCCGACCGGTCCGCCGACGCCGTGGGCACCGGCACCGGCACCGGCAGCGGCACCGGCACAACGGCGCAGGGCGCCACCCCCCTGCGGGAGTGGCGCCCTGCGTGGCGGCGGACCGGGCGGACCGGCCCCGCGTCAGCTCTTGCGACGGCGGCCCTTGGCCGACTTGGCGGCCTTGCGGCGCTCGGCGCGGGTCAGCCCGTCGCCCTCGTCCTCCGGCGCGAGGTCCTCGAAGTCACCCTCGACGACACCGCCACCGACCTCGTCCGAGGGGGCCGTGTAGTGCAGCCGCTGCGGCTTGGGGGCCTCCAGGCCCTTGGCCTTGATCTCCGGACGGGCGGCGTCCTTCTCCAGCTTGTCGAGCAGCACCTCGGCGTCCTCGACCGGCACCTCCTCGACCTGCTGCTCGACCTGGACCTCCAGGTTGAACAGGTAGCCGACGGACTCCTCCTTGATGCCCTCCATCATGGCGGTGAACATGTCGAAGCCCTCGCGCTGGTACTCGACCAGCGGGTCGCGCTGCGCCATGGCCCGCAGGCCGATGCCCTCCTGGAGGTAGTCCATCTCGTAGAGGTGCTCGCGCCAGCGGCGGTCCAGCACCGAGAGGACGACCCGGCGCTCCAGCTCGCGCATGATCTCCGCACCGAGCTGGTCCTCGCGGGCGCCGTACTGCCCCTGGATGTCCTCCTGGATGACCTTGGTGAGGAACTCCGGGGTGAGTCCGGCCGTGCCGCCGGCGTCCTCCTCCAGCTGCTCCAGGTCCAGGGTGACGGGGTAGAGCTGCTTCAGCGCCGTCCAGAGCTTGTCGAGGTCCCAGTCGTCCTCGTAGCCCTCGCCGGTGGCCGCCTTGACGTACGCCTCGACGGTGTCGTCCATGAAGTGGCCGACCTGCTCCTGCAGGTCCTCGCCCTCCAGGACGCGGCGGCGCTCGCCGTAGATGACCTCGCGCTGGCGGTTCAGCACCTCGTCGTACTTGAGGACGTTCTTGCGGATCTCGAAGTTCTGCTGCTCGACCTGGGTCTGCGCCGAGGCGATGGCGCGGGTGACCATCTTGGACTCGATCGGCACGTCCTCGGGCACGTTCGCCATCGAGAGCACGCGCTCGACCATGCCGGCCTTGAACAGGCGCATCAGGTCGTCGCCGAGCGACAGGTAGAAGCGGGACTCGCCCGGGTCGCCCTGACGGCCGGAACGGCCGCGCAGCTGGTTGTCGATCCGGCGGGACTCGTGCCGCTCGGTGCCGAGGACGTAGAGGCCACCGGCCGCCTTGACCTCGTCCTGCTCCGCCTTCACGGACGCCTTGGCCTTCTCCAGCGCGGCCGGGAACGCCTCCTCGTACTCCTCCGGGGTGTCCACCGGGGTGATGCCGCGCTGGGCCAGCTCGGCCGCGGCGAGGTGGTCGGAGTTGCCGCCGAGCATGATGTCGGTGCCACGGCCGGCCATGTTGGTGGCGACGGTCACGGCGCCCTTGCGGCCCGCCTGCGCGACGATCTGCGCCTCGCGCTCGTGGTGCTTGGCGTTCAGCACCTCGTGCGGGATGCCGCGCTTGCGCAGCTCCTGCGACAGGTACTCGGACTTCTCCACCGACACGGTGCCGACCAGCACCGGCTGGCCCTTCTCGTGCTTCTCGGCGATGTCCTCGACCACGGCGGCGAACTTGGCCGGCTCCGACTTGTAGATCAGGTCGGGCTGGTCGATGCGCAGCGGGTCCCGGTTGGTCGGGATGGGCACCACGCCGAGCTTGTAGATCTGGTGGAACTCGGCGGCCTCGGTGGTACCGGTACCGGTCATTCCGGAAAGCTTGTCGTACAGGCGGAAGAAGTTCTGCAGGGTGATGGTGGCCAGCGTCTGGTTCTCGTTCTGGACCTCCACCCCCTCCTTCGCCTCGATCGCCTGGTGCATGCCCTCGTTGTAGCGGCGCCCGGCCAGGATGCGGCCGGTGTGCTCGTCGACGATCATGACCTCGCCGTTCATCACGACGTAGTCCTTGTCCCGCTTGTACAGCTCCTTGGCCTTGATGGCGTTGTTCAGGAAGCCGACCAGCGGGGTGTTCACCGACTCGTAGAGGTTGTCGATGCCGAGGTAGTCCTCGACCCGGGTGACACCCTCCTCCAGCACGCCGACGGTGCGCTTCTTCTCGTCGACCTCGTAGTCGCGCTCGATCTTCAGGCGCTGCACCAGCTTGGCGAAGTCGGCATACCACTTGGTCGCCTGGTCCGCCGGGCCGGAGATGATCAGCGGGGTACGGGCCTCGTCGATGAGGATCGAGTCGACCTCGTCGACCACCGCGAAGTTGTGGCCGCGCTGGACGAGTTCGTCCTTCGACCAGGCCATGTTGTCGCGCAGGTAGTCGAAGCCGAACTCGTTGTTGGTGCCGTACGTGATGTCCATCGCGTACTGGCGCTTGCGCTCGGCGGGCGTCATGTTGCCCAGGATCACGCCGACTTCGAGGCCGAGGAAGCGGTGCACCCGGCCCATCCACTCCGAGTCGCGCTCGGCGAGGTAGTCGTTGACCGTGATCAGGTGGACGCCCTTGCCGGTCAGTGCGTTGAGGTAGGTGGGCAGGGTGCCGACCAGGGTCTTGCCCTCACCGGTGCGCATCTCGGCGACGTAGCCGAAGTGCAGCGCGGCGCCACCCATGATCTGGACGTCGTAGTGCCGCTGCCCGAGCACTCGCCGGGCGGCCTCGCGGACGGTCGCGAACGCCTCGGGGAGGATGTCGTCCAGGGACTCACCGTCCGCGATCCGCTGCTTGTACTCGTCGGTCAGCGCGCGCAGCTCGGCGTCGGTGAGGTTGACGAAGTCCTCTTCGATGGAGTTGACCTGGGCAGCAATCCGCTGCAGCTTGCGAAGGATCTTGCCTTCGCCGGCGCGCAGGATCTTGTCGAAGACGGACACTTGAGCGGGCTCCTTGCCTGTATTGGCACTGGACGACTGCACGACGGGTTTACCCCACCGCACGGGCCATCGTATGCGAGGAGTCCAACACCCCGGGAGGTGCGTCAGCACGCTATTCCCGTGTCACCCGTGCGGGCACATGGCCCGATAGCATCGCCCACCGGGGCAAAACGGTCAGCCGCCCGGGCGGTTGAGCGGTCGCGCCGGTTATTCGGATGCCCGGTTTCCTTTCTGCACGGAATAATCCGTTCATGGCAGAGCACCCCGAGACCACCGCGTCCGACTCCGTTCCCGGCCTCCTGGTCACCGAGCGGCTGTTCCTGCGACCGCCCCGGGAATCCGACCTGGACGCGGTCTTCGAGGCCTGCCAGGACCCGGAGATCCAGCGCTGGACGGTCGTTCCCAGCCCGTACCGCCGCGAGGACGCGGAGTACTTCGTCAACGACCTGGCCGTGAACGGCCGTCGCACCGGCGAGAACCTCGTCTGGTGCGTGGTCGAGCGCGCCGGTGGCGCCCTGGTCGGCACCCAGGGGCTGGTCCGCGTCCCGGGCAGGCCGGGGACCGCCGAGGTCGGCTGGTGGGCCACCCGGGAGCACCGCGGCCGCGGGTACACCGTCGAGGCCGCCCGCGCGGTCGCCCACCACGCGATCACCGAGCTGGGCCTGCGCCGGCTGGAGTGGACGGCGTACGTGGGCAACGAGGGCTCCCGCGCGGTCGCCGAGAAGGTCGGCTTCCGCTTCGAGGGCACCCTGCGCTCGTACGCCGAGCAGCGCGGCGAGTTCCGCGACTCCTGGGTCGGCGGGCTGCTCGCCACCGACCTCGCCACCGACCTCGCGGACTGAGCGGCCCCGTACCCCGACTCCGGAGCCCCGCCCCGCCGCCCCGCCCCGCCGGCGGGCGCCGCCCACGCCCCGGGCCCCGGTCCTTCCGGGCCGGGGCGTTGTCGGTGCCGCGGTCTACGCTCGCCGACATGACCGTCATGACTCCCGCTACGACCCTCGGCGCCGACGAGGCCCGCCGGATCGCCCTGCGCGCACAGGGCCTGCTCGGCGCGCCGGACCGCCGGGGCGGCGTCCGCGGAGTGCTGCGCCACCTCGGCGCCGTCCAGCTCGACACCATCTCGGTGCTGGCCCGCTCGCACGAGCTGGTCCCGTACGCCCGGCTCGGCGCCGTCGGCCGGCCCGCCGTCGACGCGGCCTACTGGGCGTCGGGGGCGAGCTTCGAGTACTGGTCGCACGCGGCCTGCATCCTGCCGATCGAGGAGTGGCCGCTCTTCGCGTTCCGCCGCCGGCGCTACCGCGAGCGCGCCCACGTCTGGGGCATGCAGGTGGACGCCGCCACCTACCGCGCCGTCCTGGCCAAGCTGCGCGACGAGGGGCCCCTCACCTCGACCGAGCTGGGCGGCGCCAAGAAGACGGCCGACTGGTGGGACTGGTCCGACACCAAGATCGCGGTGGAGCGGGCCCTGGCCTTCGGCGACGTGGTCTGCACCGAGCGCCGGAGCTGGAAGCGGGTCTACGCGCTGGCCGAACAGGCCATCCCTGCCGAGCTGTTCGAGGCGGAGCCGACCGACGAGGACTGCCTGCGCACCCTGGTCGCCCAGGCCGGCGCCGCGCTCGGCGTGGCCACCCGGGCCGATCTGCTCGACTACCACCGTCTGAAGGCCGAGCAGCTGGACGCGGTGCTCGCCGACTCCGGCCTGGTCCCGGTACGGGTCGCGGGCTGGGGCCCGGCCGGCGCCCCCGCCGCGGCCTGGGCCGATCCGGCCGCACTCGCCACCGCCCCGCGCGGCCGGCACCGCACCACGCTGCTCTCGCCGTTCGACTCGCTGATCTGGGACCGCTCGCGCACCGAGCGGATCTTCGGCATGACGCACCGACTGGAGGCCTACACCCCCAGGCACAAGCGGGTGCACGGCTACTTCGCGATGCCGCTGCTGGCCGGCGGGCAGCTGGTCGGCCGGGTCGATCCGGCCCGGGCGGGCGGCACCCTGGTGGCCCGTCAGGTCTCGCTGGACTCCGCGCGGCACGTCGGGGCGCTGGCGACCGCGCTGCGCGAGGCGGCCGCGTGGGTGGGCTGCGACAGCGTCCGGGTGGAGGCGCTGCACGACGAGGCGTTGCGCCCGGCGCTGGAGAAGCTGCTCGCCGACTGAGCCGGCACCGGGCCCGCGACGGGCTCCGCCGTCACCCTATTTCGAGGATCTTCTCCCGCATCGCGTAGACCACGGCCTCCATCCGGGAGTGCAGCTGGAGCTTCTCCAGGATGTTGCGCACGTGGTTCTTCACGGTGTTCTCGCTGATGAACAGCTCCTTGGCGATCTCCCGGTTGTTCATCCCGGTCGCCACCAGCTTCAGCACCTCCAACTCCCGGTCGGTCAACCGGGGTGCGGGCACCAGGTCCCGGTCGTCGGAGCGGCGCTGGATCATCGACTTGAACTCGGTGAGCAGCTTGGAGGCCATCGACGGGCTGATCTGCGACTGGCCGTCGGCGACCGCCCGGATCGCGGTGGCCACCTCGTCGGTGGAGATCTCCTTGAGCAGGTACCCGGTGGCACCCGCCTTGATCGCCTCGTAGAGGTCGGCTTCCTCGTCGCTTATCGTCAGCATGATGATCTTGGTGCTGGGGGCCACGTCCTTGATCGCGGTGCAGGCCTCGATCCCGCTGCGACGGGGCATCCGAACATCCATCAGAATGATGTCGGGCAGCAGGTCGGCGGCCTTGAGCACGGCCTCCGCGCCGTCCCCCGCCTCACCGACGACGGTGATGTCCTCCTCCTCGGCGAGCACGATCTCCAGGCCGCGGCGGAACAGCGCGTGGTCGTCCACCACCAGGACGCGGATCGGCTCCCTCCGGCGCGGGGCGTAGTCGAGGTCCTCCCCCGACCCTCGCGCCACCCCCCCGACCGGCCCCGCACCGGGCCCCAGCCCGAAGTGATCCCCCATCCGCTCCTCCCCCGTCGCCGGTCGTCGTTCGCCAATCATTCCACGCCGCGGGCGTCCTCCGGTCACCCTCCGATGCCGATTCCCTCGCACCGGGTGACCTCCCGGCGCCCGGAATCGGCCGGTCACCGGCCCGGACCGGCCCGGCACCCGCTGCGGAGCACCCCCGAACGCCACGGAACACCCCCGAACGCGCTCGGCACGCCCCCGAACGCCGGTGACCCCGGCGGCAGCGCCACCGGGGTCACCACTCCCACACCGCTCGGACGGTCAGTCCTCGTCGTCGGCGCCGCCGATCGCGCCGCCGGCACCGCCACCCGGCCCGGTCGTTCCGTCGGCCTTCAGGTGGATGACTCCGTAGTGGTAACCGTGCCGGCGGTAGACGACGCTCGGCAGGCCGCTGTCCTTCTCCACGAACAGGTAGAAGTCGTGGCCGACCAGTTCCATCTCGTAGAGCGCCTGGTCCAGCGCCATGGGGGCGGCCGGGTGGGTCTTCTCCCGGACCACCAGCGGGCCTTCGCCCTCCACTTCCAGGGATCCCATCATGGTCTTGCGGACGGCCCCGTTGGTCTCGTTCTCCGGCTTGGTCGTCTCGGGCAGCGCGGCCAGGGCCGCGGTCGCCTCGGCGACGCTGATGGGAGTACGGCCGTTGCCGCCCTTGTGCACCCGGCGCCGGTCCGCGGACTTGCGCAGCTGCGCGTCGAGCTTCGCCGAAGCCAGGTCGAGCGCCGCGTACGGGTCGCCGGCGGCGGCCTCGGCCCGGATCACCGGACCGCGGGTACGGAGAGTGATCTCCACCCGCTCGGACCGGTCGGCCTGACGCGGGTTGTGCTCCTTGGACACCTCGACGTCGAGGCTGATCACCTTGCCGTCGAACTTCTGGACCTTCTCCAGCTTCTCGGCCACGTGCTCGCGGAACCTCTTGGGCACCTCGGTCTTGCGGCCCTTGACGACGATGTCCACGCAGAACTCCGATCCCTCGTGCTGACGCCGACCCGGGTGCTACCGGATCGGGCTGAGACCCAGCCGGACCAGCCAATTCGCTGCTGACCCTCCACCTCCGCCGCGAGCGACGAAAGCGACTGGCCCTCACCTCACTTCCTCCCCACCAGGGACGGTTGAAACCCCCTGGAGCCTCATCGAACACCTCACACGGGGTTTTCGCCTCCCCAAACGGGAATACGGGTACGACCCGAGGCGGTGGGCTGGCGGTCAAGCTGTTGCACCCTGTCTACCCTCTTGCGAGTGAAGCATGGGTAAATACCTGGACAACTCCCCCCGTACGGCGCATCCTGTGCTCACTCTCCGTGCCTGCCGCCGCCAGGAGCAGCCGTGCCGCCCACCGCCGTCCCCACCCGTCCACGGTCCGCCCAAGGGCCGTTCGGCCACGCACTGGCCGGTCTGCTGGAGGTGCTGCTGCCCGCCCGCTGCGCCGGCTGCGGCGCCGACCGCACCCAGCTCTGCCCGGCCTGCCGGCACGCCCTGGCCGCCGCCCGGCCCGGCCCCACCGCGCTGCCCTGGGTGCACGCCGCCGCCCCGTACGCCGGACCGGTCCGGCAGCTGCTGCTCGCCCACAAGGAGCGCGGCGCGCTGCACCTCGCCGGGCCGCTCGGCGAAGCACTCGCCCGGGCCGTGCGCTCCTCGCTCGGGCCGCGCGCGGGGCTGAGCCCGCTGCTGCTGGTCCCGATGCCCTCGGCCCGTTCCGCCGTCCGCGCCCGCGGGCACGATCCGACGCTGCGGCTGGCCGGCGCGGCCGCCCGGTCACTGCGCCGGGCCGGAGTGGACGCCAGGGCGGCGGCCCTGCTGCGGCACACCCGGCCGGTCGCGGACCAGGCCGGCCTCACCGCCACCGAGCGCCGGCGCAACCTGCACGGCGCGCTCACCGTCCTGCCGCGGGCGGACCGCCGGCTGACCGGCCGCCGGCCGGTCCTGGTGGACGACCTGGTGACCACGGGGGCCAGCCTCGCCGAGGCCGCTCGGGCGCTGGCGTCGGCCGGGCTCCCGCCGACGGCGGCCGCCACCGTCGCGGCCGCCGGCCCGCACCGGCCCGCCGGCCGGGTGCCCCACCCCTGCGGCAGGCCCCGTCCCCGGTAGCCCCGGACAGCTCGGACGAAGCCGGGACCGGACCGCCGGCTCAGCCGGGATAGATGAAGCGGGACCGGACCGCCGGCTCAGCCGGGATAGATGAAGGAGGACGCCCGGAAGTTCAGGACGAGCTCACGCCACTGGCTGTTGACCAGCCGGTAGATCTTGCCGTCGGTGCCCTGCCGCGCGAGCACCGGCGGAGCCTGGTCCATGGTGTCGGCGGGCGCCTCCGAGGCCTGGGCCGAGGCCATCCCCTCGCCGCCCTGGGGCGGGGCCTCGCTGCTCTGCGAGCCGTCCGTGCTGATGTAGTGCAGCTGCTGGAGGCGGCCCTTCTCCTTGCCCAGCACCAGCAGCTGGTCGGCCTCCGCCCAGGACACCGAGGAGACCTCGGTGATCGCGGGGGCCACCCGGCGCAGTCCGGTGATCCGCGCGGTCGGCGCGTCCTTGGTGCCGCCGTGCACCACCAGGCCGAGCCAGAGCGACTGCGCCCCGCGCTGGTCCTTGAACACCAGGGCGATCCGGACGGCGTCCGAGGAGATCTTGAGGTCCTGCAGCACCTGCCCGTCGGGGCTGTCCACCGGCACCGTGACCGGGGGCTGGTTGCCGCGCACCATCACCACCCGCCGGTTCTGCGGGTCGCGGTCCACCACCCAGAGGTCGCCGCGGCCGTCCCAGCTGGGCGAGGTCAGGCCGTCCTCGTCCTTCTGCCCGGTGCGGACGGGGGTGGTGAGCACCGGCTCGGGCATGGCCTGCACGCCGTCCGCCAGCGGCACCGTGTAGAGCTGGTGGCCCTTGCCGCCGATCGCCGCGGCCCGCTCGCCGTCCCGGGCCACCGCGATCGTGCCGAGCGGGTCCCGGCCGGCCGGTTGCGGACGGCCCAGCGGGCCGCGCACCGGGTTGCCGTCACCGGTCTCCTGAGCCTCGGTCAGGACGCCGTTGTCGGCCCGCTGGAAGAACTGCCGCTGGGAGCCGGCCCCGGTCAGCGCGCCCGGTCCGGTCTGCGGGAGGTCGCCGCGGGTCGCTTGGCAGCCGCTGTTGCGCGGGCCCTTCAGGTCCAGCTTGTCCACCTGCCCCTTGCCCTGGTCGGCGAGGGTGTAGAAGAGCTGGGTGGCCATCCGCTTGCAGAGCATCGCGCCGCCGAGGTCGACACCGGTGAGCACCACGTGGGCGGTGCGGGCCTCGTCGACACTCACCCGCTCGACCGCGGTACCGGTCGGGAAGGCGCTCCGGGCCACCGGCGAGAGCCAGTCGGACGGCCCGGCGACCACGGCCCTGGCGGCCGAGGTCAGCGGGTCTATTCGGCGCCGCAGGTAGATCGGGTCGGCGATCAGCACGGCCGGGGAGCGCAGCGTCGCGGCCGCGGACGGGTCGTCGGCCGCGTAGAAGAAGCGGTCCACCTGGCGGTAACTGTTGCGGAAGTTGGTTTCGTTGATGAGCAGGCCGTCGGGCAGCGCGTCGATCCGCCACTCGCCGCTCTTCTTGTCCCGGACGAACGAGAACTGGAAGTCCACGTCCTTCTGGCCGTCCAGGAAGGTGTACGAGTGCTTGGCGTCCACCTCGGCCACCACCATGCCGGACACCGGGACGGCGAAGGAGGTGTCGGCCTCGGTCAGGGTCTGGACGGGCAGCGACGGGGTCGCGGAGAGCACCTGGATGCGCTCGTCCGGCTTCCACTTCGCCGCCGCCTCCTCGGTGAGGTACATCCGGGCGGTGTCGTAGCTCTCGTCCGCCGTGACGGCGTCCAGGAACCCGGCCAGCAGGTCGCGCGGCTTGGCACCCTTGTCGGGCGCCTTCGGGAAGACCCTGACCTGAAGGTTCTTGTCCACCGAGTCCTGCGCCAGTTCGACCTTGCTGACGCCGCCGGAGTCCGGCATGGCCGCGCAGCCGCCGGCCAGCAGGGTGCCCAGCACCACGCCGGCCACCGCGGCCAGCCGCGGCTCAGTCCCGCTCGTCCCTCGCACGCTGCGACCCCTCCGTGTCCGTCCCGGCCGTGCCGTGCCCGGCCTCCGCCGGGCCCGGTTCCGCCGTCCGCTGTGCCACCGACGGCCAGCCGGGCGTCGGGTCCACCATCACCTGGGCTCCGGTGGCACCGTACCCGGCGCCGGCGGTCCGGACGTCCGAGGGGTCGGCCCGCGGGCCCTGGGGCAGCCGGCTGGTGCCCAGCCCCGGGCCGATGCTCAGTACGCCGCCGAGGCCGCTGCCGAACCCGCTGCCCCCGGAGCCCTCCGGGGTCTCCGGCACGGCCGGCTCGTCGGTGGCGGTCAGCGCGGTGGCGCCGCCCGGCCGGATCGCCCGGCGGTACGGCACGCCGTACGAGCCGAGGCCCCGGTTGTTGCGCGAGTCCTCCGGCTCCAGCCGGAACGGTGCCCGGTTGATGTCGCCGCCGCGGGTGCGCGGCAGGGTGAGCCGGAAGTGCGAGCCACCGCCGGGCTCGCCCCAGGCCTGCAGCCAGCCGCCGTGCAGGTGCGCGTCCTCGACCGCGATGGACAGCCCGAGGCCCGTGCCGCCGGTGGTCCGCACCCGGGACGGGTCGGCCCGCCAGAAGCGGTGGAAGACCCGGGACGCCTCGCCGGGCTTGAGCCCGATGCCGTAGTCGCGCACGCCGACCGCGACGGCGCCGTCCGCCGAGCCCAGCCGGACCACGACGTCCCGGCCCTCGCCGTGCTCCAGCGCGTTGACCACCAGGTTGCGCAGGATGCGCTCGATCCGGCGGGAGTCGACCTCCGCCAGCACCGGTTCGCCGTCGCCGCGGATCACCACGGCGCTGCCCTTGGCCTGGGCCAGCGGGTCGGCGGCCTCCACCACCCGGGTGACGATCTCGCGCAGGTCGACCGGCTCGGCGTCCAGGATCGCGGCGCCGGCGTCGAAGCGGCTGATCTCCAGCAGGTCGGCGAGCAGCGACTCGAAACGGTCCAGCTGGCCCTGGAGCAGCTCGGCCGAGCGGGCCGCCATCGGGTCCAGGTCCTCTCGGCTGTCGTAGATCAGGTCGGCGGCCATCCGGACGGTGGTCAGCGGGGTGCGCAGCTCGTGCGAGACGTCGGAGACGAACCGCCGCTGCACCCGGGAGAGCTCCTCCAGCTGGCGGATCTGCGCCTGCAGCGCGTTCGCCATCCGGTTGAAGGACTCGCCGAGGCGGGCGATGTCGTCCGTCCCGGTGACCTTCATCCGCTCTTCCAGGTGGCCCGCGGCCAGCCGCTCCGAGATCCCGGCGGCCATCCGGACCGGGGTGACCACCTGGCGCACCACCAGCCAGGCGATCCCGCCCATCAGGATCACCACGAAGACCCCGGCCGTGGCGAGGGTCCCGGTGACCAGGTCGAGGGTGTCCGTCTCCTGGCCGAAGGAGAAGATGTAGTACAGCTCGTAGGAGACGCCGTTGGGGCCGGTGAACTGCATGCCGATGGCCAGTCCGGGCTCGGTCCGCCCAGCGCTGTCCACGCGGTGGATCCGCGTCGGCTGGTCGAAGATCTGGCCGGGCTCCGCCGAGACCCTGGCCCGCAGCGTGTCGGGGATGCTGACCGGCGAGATGTCACCGGTGTAGCGCGGTCCGAGGCCGGCCGTCTCCGGCGAGACCGTCTTGCCGCCGCGCACCACCGCGATCACCGAGTAGACGTTCTGGCCGCTGGCCGCGAGGTCGCCGACCTGGTTGAGCAGCCAGGTACCGGTCTCCTCGACGGCCTGGTCGGCGGGTGCACCGACCTTGAGCCGCAGGTCCTTGGCCTCGTCGATCTTCTTCTGCTCGGTCTGGAAGCCGGCCCGGGCCTGGCTGTGCGCCGAGTCCCGCTTGGTGCCCAGCAGCCCGTTGCGCACCTGGGCCACCACCACCACGCCCAGGACCAGGACCACCACGACGGAGAGCATCAGGGTGGCGGCGACCACCCGCAGCTGGATGGAACGGCGGTACAGCGCCGAGACCCGGTGCAGGGGCCGGCGCAGCTGACGGGTCACCGGCGCGAGCAGTGCGGCGGGCCCGCGACGGCGGCGGCTGCGCGTGGTCGAGCTCAGCACGTCGCCGCGCACGGCGGAGCCCCCGTCGGTCGAGGACTCCGACGGGGTGTCGTCAGCCTGGTACGTCACGTCAGCTGGGCCCGGCCTTGTAGCCGACGCCACGGACGGTCACCACGATCTCGGGACGCTCCGGGTCCTTCTCGATCTTGGACCGGAGCCGCTGGACGTGGACGTTGACCAGTCGGGTGTCCGCCGCGTGGCGGTAGCCCCAGACCTGCTCCAGCAGCACCTCCCGGGTGAACACCTGCCAGGGCTTGCGGGCCAGTGCGACGAGCAGGTCGAACTCCAGCGGGGTCAGCGGGATGCCCCGGCCGTCCCGCTTGACGGAGTGGCCGGCCACGTCGATCACCAGATCGCCGATGGTCAGCTGCTCGGGAGTCGGCTCCTCGGCACGGCGAAGTCGGGCACGTACCCGGGCCACCAGCTCCTTGGGCTTGAACGGCTTGGTGACATAGTCATCGGCACCCGATTCCAGACCGACCACGACGTCGACCGTGTCGGTCTTCGCGGTCAGCATGACGATCGGGATGCCGGACTCCGCCCGGATCTGCCTGCAGACATCGATGCCGTCCCGTCCGGGCAGCATCAGGTCCAGCAGGACAAGATCGGGCTTGGTCTCCCGGAACGCGGCTAGTGCCTTGTCCCCATCCGCGACGAAAAACGGCTCAAAACCCTCACCACGCAGCACAATGCCGAGCATCTCGGCCAGTGCGGAGTCGTCATCAACGACGAGGACGCGTCCCTTCATGCGTCCATCTTCTCATTACCGGATTGTGACCTGCCGCACAGCAGTCCCTTTGCTCCAGAACGGCCAAGTGGCAGCCCGGCGAATTCCGGCCATACCGGACGAATGACCTGGCCCGAACCGGCCCCTCCGGCCCCACCGGTCACCCCCGGGCCGCGTCCGGAGCGCGTCCCGCCCGCCCGACGGCCTCCCGTTGCCGTTCAGCAACCGGATACCCCTGGGGGCCGTCCGACCACCATGGCACGATGGGCGCTGCGCGCGGGTGAAGATCCACCCGGCCCCGCGAACCCTGACGCCCCTCCGAGGAGCAGTGATGACCGACACCCCGGGCTGGGCCTCGCCCAGCTCGTCCGAGCCGTCCCGCGACGACAACCGGCCCCCGGCCGACACGTCCGCCGCCGCGCCCGGGCCGTCGGTACCACCCCAGGCCGCACCCCCCGCCTGGGGCGCCGGCTACGGCGGCCCCGGACCGGGCGGCCCCCAGTACGGCGGCCAGGGCCCGCACGGCCCCCACGGCCAGTACGGCTGGGGCGCCCCGGTCAGCCCCAAGCCGGGCATCATCCCGCTGCGCCCGCTCGGCCTCGGCGAGATCCTCGACGGAGCCGTCTCCACCATCCGCACGCACTGGCGCACGACGCTCGGCCTCTCGCTCGGCGTCGCCGTCGTCGAGCAGGCCGCCGTCACCGGCACCCAGCTGGCCGTGCGGGGCGACACCGGCGACCTCACCCCGGTGATCTCCGCCCTGGTGAGCCTGCCGGTGACCATGCTGCTCAGCGTGGTCGCCGCCGCCCTGCTGACCATGGTGGTGAGCCGCGCCATCCTCGGGCAGTCCGCCACCATCCGCGACGCCTGGCGGGACGCCCGCCCCCGGCTGCTCCAGCTGACCGGCCTCACCCTGCTGACCGCCCTGATCGGCGCCGGCGTGGTGCTGATCGGCTTCGCCCCGATGATCGGCTACCTGCTGACCGGCGCCGACGAACCCGCCATCGCGGGCCTGCTCTTCGTGGTCGGCCTGCTCAGCATCCCGGTCGCGATCTGGATCTGGATCCAGCTCAGCCTGGCCGCCCCCGCCCTGATGCTGGAGAAGCAGGGCGTCATCACGGCGCTCTCCCGCTCGCGCCGGCTGGTCCGCGGCTCCTGGTGGCGGCTGTTCGGGATCAACCTCCTCAGCCAGGTCCTGGCCGGCATCGTCGCCGGGATCATCAGCGTGCCGTTCACGATCGTCGGCCTGGCCCTCGGCTTCGACGACCTCGTCGGCCAGGTCGACGCGGGCGACCCGGCCACCCTGCCCACCGCCGTCCTGATCACCACCGCGATCGCCGGCGTGATCGCCTCCACCGTCACCATCCCGTTCACCGCCACCATCGGCGTGCTGCTCTACGTCGACCAGCGGATCCGGCGCGAGGCCCTGGACATCGAGCTCGCCCGCGCCGCGGGCCTGACCGAGTACGGCGGCACCGGCTGGGGCGACCAGGCCGGCCAGAACCCGGCGAGGCTCTGAACCGGATGCCGAACTGGGGGGAGAGGACGCTGGCGGCGAGCGGCGCCCCGGTCACCGTTCCACGTGACCCGGCCCGCGACGCCGCCCGCGACGAACTGCTCAACGCGGAGTACCACCGGCACGACCCGAGCCTGCAGCAGCGGGTCTACGACTGGGTCATGGACCGGATCGACGACGCGCTCACCACCATCGCCGGCGACGGCACCAGCGGCACCACCGGACTGATCCTCTTCCTGGTGATCGCCGTGCTGATCGCCGCCGCCCTCTGGTGGCGGTTCGGCGCGCCCAAGCGGGCCGCCCGCACCGTGCTCGACGTCTTCGGCACCGCCGGACCGCGCAGCGCCGGCCAGTACCGGGCCGACGCCGAACAGCACGCCGCGGCCGGCCGGTGGACGGAGGCCGTCCGCGAGCAGATGCGCGCCCTCGTCCGGGCCCTGGAGGAGCGCACCCTGCTCGACGCCCGGCCCGGCCGCACCGCCGACGAAGCCGCCGCCGAGGCCGGCCGGGCCCTCCCGGCGCACGCCGACGCCCTCCGCGCCGCGGCCCGCACCTTCGACGACATCGCCTACGGCGACCGCACCGCCGACCGCACCGCGTACCAGCTGCTGCGCGACCTCGACCAGACCCTGGAACGCGCCCGCCCGGCGTTCGCCCCGGCCGCGGGAGGAGCGGCATGACCAGCCCCACCCCCGGTCCGGCCGCTCCGCCGGCCCCCGGCGGGCCACCGCCCGCCGCACCGCCCGCACCCACCGCCGCACCGCCGTCCGCCGCACCGCCGCAGACCGCGCCCGCGGCCGGGCCCGCCGCGGCCGGCAGCCTCGCGCCCACCGGCCGCGGCCTCTGGCACCGCTCCCGCTGGTACCTGCTCACCGCCGTGCTCCTGCTGCTCGCCGCCGCCGTGCTGGCCGGGCTCAACCAGGACCGCCGCTACCCCCCGCTCGACCCGCGCTCCTACGACGCCTCCGGCTCCCACGCCGTCGTCGCGCTGCTCCAGCGCCAGGGCCTCGACGTCGACGTCACCGCCGACCTCCCCGCCCGCTCCACCGGCAACGACACCCTCGTCGTCCCCGAACCCGACCTGCTCGGCCCCGACCAGCTGCGCGCCCTCGCCGCCGCCCGGCACGGCCGGCTGGTCCTCGTCTCCCCCGGCCCCGCCGCCCTCAGCGCGCTCGCCCCCGGCGTCCGCCCCTCCGAGGAGGGCGGCGGCGCCCCCTACGCCGCCGTCCGCAGCACCGCCGCCCAGTGCGCGCTCACCGAGGCCGTCCGGGCCGGCACCGCCCACCTCGGCGGCCTGCTGTACACCGCCGGCAGCCGTGGCGAGGGCTGCTACCCGCGCGGCCACGGCTACCCGCTGGTCGCCGTCCGGACCGGCCAGGGCACCGACGTCGTCGTCCTCGGCAGCGGTGACTTCCTCAGCAACGAGCTGATCAAGAAGGACGGCAACGCCTCGCTCGCGCTCGGCCTGCTCGGCTCGCAGCCCCGCCTCACCTGGCACCTGCCGGACTACACCGCCCCGCTCGGCGACAGCGTCGGCGACAAGCGGTTCACCGACTACATCCCCGACGGCTGGCGCTGGGCCGCCGTCCAGCTCGGCATCGCGACCCTGCTGGCCGCGCTCTGGCGGGCCCGCCGGCTCGGCCCGGTCATCAGCGAGAACCTGCCCGTCGTGGTCCGCGCCGCCGAGACCACCGAGGGCCGCGCCCGCCTCTACCGCCGGGCCAGGGCCCGGGGCCGCGCCGCCGACGCCCTGCGCCGCGCCGCCGCCCACCGCCTCGCGCCCGTCCTCGGCGTGCCGCCCACCGGCGGCGCACCCGACGCCACCGCGCTCTGCGCGGCCGTCCTCGACCGCCTCCCCGACCGACCCGCCGGGGACGTACGAGCCCTCCTCTACGGCCCGCCCCCGACCGACGACGCCGCGCTGCTGCGGCTCGCCGACGACCTCGACGCCCTCGAAAGGCAGGTACGGAAGCCGTGACCGAACAGGCCACCGCCATCCCCGTCTCCACCCCCGGCACGGCGACCGGCACCCCCGGGACCACCGACGACCCGCGCCAGGCGCTCACCGCCCTGCGCGCCGAGATCGCCAAGGCCGTGGTCGGCCAGGACGCCGCCGTCACCGGCCTGGTCGTCGCCCTGCTCTGCGGCGGCCACGTGCTGCTGGAGGGCGTCCCCGGCGTCGCCAAGACGCTGCTGGTCCGCACCCTGTCCACCGCGCTCAGCCTGGACACCAAGCGGATCCAGTTCACCCCCGACCTGATGCCGGGCGATGTCACCGGCTCCCTCGTCTACGACGCCCGCACCGCCGAGTTCTCATTCCAGCCCGGCCCGGTCTTCACCAACCTGCTGCTCGCCGACGAGATCAACCGCACCCCGCCGAAGACCCAGGCCGCCCTGCTGGAGGCCATGGAGGAGCACCAGGTCACCGTCGACGGCTCGCCCCGCGCGCTGCCGGTCCCGTTCCTGGTCGCCGCCACCCAGAACCCGGTCGAGTACGAGGGCACCTACCCGCTGCCCGAGGCCCAGCTCGACCGCTTCCTGCTCAAGCTGATCCTGCCGCTGCCCGACCGCGACCAGGAGTTCCAGGTCCTCGCCCGGCACGCCGGCGGCTTCGACCCGCGCAACCTCGCCGCGGCCGGCGTGCGCCCGGTCGCCGGCCCCGAACACATCACCGCCGCCCGCGAGCAGATCGCCAAGCTCACCGTCTCGCCCGAGGTGCTCGCCTACATCGTCGACCTCTGCCGGGCCACCCGGCAGTCCCCGTCGCTCTCGATCGGCGTCTCCCCGCGTGGCGCCACCGCCCTGCTCGGCGCCTCCCGCGCCTGGGCCTGGCTGGCCGGCCGCGACTACGTCACCCCCGACGACGTCAAGGCACTCGCCCTGCCGACCCTGCGGCACCGCGTCGCGCTGCGCGCCGAGGCCGAGATGGAGGGCGTCACCGCCGACTCCGTCATCCAGGCGGTCCTGGCCCAGACACCCGCCCCCCGCTGACCGACCGCCCCGCCCCGTTCACGAAGGAGCGCAACCGCATGGCCCTCACCGGGCGAACCGCCCTGCTCGCCGCACTCGGCGCGCTCGTCGTGGGCCTGCTCCTGCCGTCCTGGGGCGGGATCGCGGCCGTCACCGGCACGGTCCTGCTCGCCGTCGTCGTCGACCTCGTGCTCGCCGCCCCCGTCCGCAGCCTGCGGATCACCCGGGGCGGCGACACCACCGTCCGGCTCGGCGAGCCGGCCACCGTCGAACTGACCGTCACCAACCCGAGTGGCCGCCCGCTCAGAGGCCGCGTCCGCGACGCCTGGGCCCCGTCCGCGTGGCGGCGCGGCACCGAGATCGCCGCCTCCCGGCACACCCTGCGCATTCCCGGCCGCGAGCGGCGCCGGGCCACCACCGTGCTCACCCCGACCCGGCGCGGCGACCACCACGCCCAGCGGGTGACGGTCCGTTCGCTCGGCCCGCTCGGACTGGCCGGGCGGCAGGGCTCGCACCTCGTCCCCTGGACGGTCCGCGCCCTGCCGCCGTTCAACAGCCGCAAGCACCTGCCGTCCCGGCTCGCCCGGCTGCGCGAACTCGACGGCCGCACCTCCGTCCTGACCCGGGGCCAGGGCACCGAGTTCGACTCCCTGCGCGAGTACCTGCCCGGCGACGACATCCGTTCCATCGACTGGCGCGCCAGCGCCCGCCGGAACACTGTCGCCGTCCGCACCTGGCGCCCCGAGCGCGACCGGCACATCCTGATCGTCCTGGACACCGGCCGCACCTCCGCCGGGCGCGTCGGCGACGCGCCCCGCCTGGACGCCTCGCTCGACGCCGCGCTGCTGCTCACCGCGCTCGCCACCAAGGCGGGCGACCGGGTCGACCTGCTCGCCCACGACCTGCGCAAGCGCGTCTCGGTGGCCGGCCGCTCCCCCAGCGAGATCCTGCCGGCCTTCACCAACGCGATGGCCGTCCTGGAACCGGCCCTCTACGAGACCGACATGCGCTCGCTGGTGGCGACCGCGCTCAAGATGGCGCCGCACCGCTCCCTGATCGTCCTGCTCACGGGCCTCGACGCGGCCCCGGTCGAGGACGGGCTGCTGCCGCTGCTCCCGCTGCTGACCAAGCGCCACGAAGTGGTCCTGGCCTCCGTCTCTGACCCCCACCTGGACGAACTGGCCACCGGCCGCGGCACCGTCGAGGCCGTGTACGGCGCGGCCGCCGCCGAGCAGACCCGCGCCGACCGGCGGCTCACCGCGGACCGGCTCACCCGGCACGGCGTGACCGTCCTGGACGCCCCGCCGACCGCGGTGGCCCCGGCCCTCGCCGACACCTACCTCGCCCTCAAGGCCGCCGGCCGCCTCTGAGCACCCCCCGGCCGTGCGGCCGGTGTGAGACCGCATGACTGAGCCCCCGCCACATCCGTGGCGGGGGCTCAGTCGTACGCCTTGCCCGTGGACGGACGTCCGGTCAGCGGGCGCCCTGACGACCGCTTCGGCTGCTTCGGCCGCTACGGCCGCTACGGGAGGGCCTCTGTCCCTGGCGCCCTGTGGTGGCCACTGACCGCCCTCTACTCTGCCGGCGGTCGAGCGAGAGGCCTGCCTGCCCCCCGGGCTTGCTGCCGTCTCTCGCCACCGGCGCCTGGTGACCCCGCTACGAAGTGCCGCCTGCGGCCCGAAGCTTGCCCTTATGGTCCCCGGCCGGCGCAGTATTCACGGCTCGGCCTCGGAACGATTCGCCCCGGAAACGCAAAGAACCCCCCGATCCGTAAGGATCAGGGGGTTCTTTGGAATGATTGTTCGGCGGCGTCCTACTCTCCCACAGGGTCCCCCCTGCAGTACCATCGGCGCTGTGAGGCTTAGCTTCCGGGTTCGGAATGTAACCGGGCGTTTCCCTCACGCTATGACCACCGAAACACTATGAAACTTATCACCGCACCCACGACAGGCCATGTCATGGGGGTCGTTGTTTCAGAACAACACAGTGGACGCGAGCAACTGAGGACAAGCCCTCGGCCTATTAGTACCGGTCAACTCCACCCCTTACGAGGCTTCCATATCCGGCCTATCAACCCAGTCGTCTACTGGGAGCC
>NZ_JBVHVO010000013.1:0-61164 GCF_055564815.1 Kitasatospora sp. NPDC028961
GCTTTTGGGGGGAAAAACATCCATTTTTTCCTTCTCGAACACAACCGGGGGGGAGGAGGGGGGGGAAAGGGGGGGTGAGGGGGGGGGGGGGCGCTGTTCGCCCCCCCCGCCCCTTCGTCGACGGCCGGCACCCGGCCGCCGGTGCCGCCCCGCCTGGACCCCCCGGAGACCGCACGTGACCAGCCCCGCCGAGTTCCCCGTCACCTGGGCCCCGCGCCGCACCCGGGCCGTGCTGCTGCCGGTCTGCGTGCTGCTGGTCGTGATGTTCGTCGCGATCGCCCTCGCGCTCCCGGCGAGCTGGCAGTTCAACGACCGGCTCATGATGGTGCTCAGCGGCGTGCTGTTCGCCGGCGTCGGCCTGATGCTGGCCCGGCCCCGGGTGAGCGCCGACACCGAGGGCATCACCGTGGTGAACTTCGTCCGCCGCCGCCGGCTGGCCTGGGCCGAGATCGTCCGGGTCAACTTCCGCCAGGGGGACCCGTGGGCGACCCTCGACCTGGCCGACGGCACCTCGCTGGCCGTGGTCGGCATCCAGTCCGGGCTCGGCAAGGCGCAGGCGATCGCGGACGCCCGGGCGCTGCGCGACCTGGTCGAGCGCCGCGGCCGCTGATCCGCCGCCCCGACCACCTCCGGCTTGCCCGGCCCCTACCCGCCCCCTACGCCGCCCGGGCCGCCCCCTGTCCGCCCGGCGCCGCCCCCTGGCGGGTCCGAACGGGGGGCCGACAGTCGCACGGGTATCGTCTACGCTGGTAAAAAGCAGGGCAAAGCCATGCCATTTGACCGGCGCCGCCCGACAGCGGGCCCTGCGCGGAAACGACTCGAGGAGTGACTCCCCCCGTCCATGGACGATCCGTCCGGTAGTACCCGCGCCGCCCGGCTTCCCGGTATCGGAAGGCAGGCGGCACTGTGATCACCGCCTGGCTGCTGCTGTTCGCGGCGTTCCTGCTGATCCTCGCCAACGGCCTGTTCGTGGCCGCCGAGTTCGCCTTCGTGACCGTGGAGCGGGGTGCGGTGGAGCGCTCCGCCGAAGCCGGCGACGCCCGGTCCGCCCGGGTCGTCCGCGCCGTGCGGCACCTCTCGTTCGAACTCTCCGGCGCGCAGCTCGGCATCACCGTCACCTCGCTGGTGGTCGGCATGCTCGCCGAGCCGGCCCTCTCCGTCCTGCTGAAGCCGGTGTTCACCACCGTCGGCCTGCCCGACGGGGCCGCCCGGGGCGTCGCGGTGATCGTCGGCATGCTGCTGGCCACCGTGGTGCAGATGGTGATCGGCGAGCTCGTCCCGAAGAACTGGGCGATCTCCCGGCCGCTCCAGGTGGCCCGCTCGGTGGCCGCCCCGCACATGGCCTTCTCGCACGCCTGCCGCCCGCTGATCAGCTTCCTGAACGGCTCGGCGGACCGCACCGTCCGCGCCCTCGGCGTCGAGCCGCAGGAGGAGCTGGGCCATGCCCGGACCCCCGCCGAGCTGGGCTCACTCGCCCGGCACTCGGCCCGGGCCGGGGTGATGGACGAGGAGTCCGCCACCCTGTTCGTGCGCACCCTCGGCCTCGGCGACCTCACCGCCGAGTCGGTGATGACGCCGCGGATCGACGTCGCCGCCCTCCAGCGCGACGCCAGCGCCGCCGACGTGCTCAACCTCACCCGGGCCACCGGCCTCTCCCGCTTCCCGGTCTACACCGACAGCCTGGACGAGGTCACCGGCACCGTCACGCTCAAGGACGCCCTCGCGGTGCCGCCCGCCCGGCGCGCTCTGGTCAGGGTCGGCGATCTGGCGGTGCCGCCGCTGCTGGTGCCCGAGACGCTCCCCGCCGAGCGCCTGCTGGACCAGCTGCGCCGGCTCCAGCCGATGGCCATCGTGGTCGACGAGTACGGCGGCACCGCCGGCGTGGTCACCGTCGAGGACATCGTCGAGGAGCTGGTCGGCGAGGTGCAGGACGAGCACGACCCCGCCGACACCCCCGAACTGATCCCGCTGCCGCCGCTGCACGGGCTGCCGGTCTGGGCCGCCGACGGCCGGGCCCGGATCGACCACCTGGAGTCGATCGGCCTGCACGCGCCCGACGGCCCCTACGAGACCCTGGCCGGCCTGGTCTCGGACCTCCTCGGCCGGCTGCCCGTCCCGGGCGAGCAGGCCGAGCTGCCCGGCTGGCGGTTCACCGTCGAGGCCGTGGACCGCCACCGCACCAGCCGGGTGCGGGTGGAGCGCACGAGCGGGCGCCCGCGCCCCGGTGACGACGAGGGCGGCGCCCGATGACCGTGCTCCAACTGGCCCTCGCCATCCTGCTCCTGCTGGGCAACGCGTTCTTCGTGGGCGCCGAGTTCGCGGTGGTCTCCGTCCGGCGCAGCCAGATCGAACCGCTCGCCGAGGCGGGCGACAAGCGCGCCCGCACCGTGCTGCACGCGCTCTCCAACGTCTCCGCCATGCTCGCCGCCGCCCAGCTCGGCATCACCGTCTGCTCGCTGGGCCTGGGCGCGCTCGCCGAGCCGACCATCGCCCACCTGCTGGAGGGGCCGTTCCACGCCCTCGGCGTGCCGGCCGGCCTGATGCACCCGCTCTCCTACGGGATCTCGCTGGCCGTGGTGGTCTTCCTGCACATGGTGATGGGCGAGATGGTGCCGAAGAACCTCGCGCTGGCGGGGCCGGAGAAGGCCGCGCTCCGGCTCGGCCCGCCGCTGGACCGGCTGGCCCGCTGGCTCGCACCGGTGATCTTCTTCCTGAACGCCTTCGCCAACGCCGTGCTGAGGCTGTTCAAGGTCGAGTCCAAGGACGAGGTCGAGTCGGTCTTCACCACCGAGCAGCTGATGTACCTGCTGGTCGACTCCCGGGACGCCGGCCTGCTCGACGAGGGCCGCCAGGAGCGCCTGGAGGACGCCCTGGAGCTGGGCCGCCGCCCGGTCACCGAGGTGCTGCTCAAGCCCGAGCAGCTCGTCACCGTGGACACCGAGGTGACCGCCGCCCAGGTCGAGGAGCTGGCGCTGCGCACCGGCTTCTCGCGCTTCCCGGTCACCGAGGGCGACCCGGCCGGCCCCGGCTACCTGGGCTACCTGCACCTCAAGGACATCCTGGACGTCGACGACCAGGCGGCGCCGGTGCCGGCCCGCCTCTGGCGCCCGATCACCGTGGTGCGCGGCACGCTCCCGCTGGACGACGCGCTCGGCGCGATGCGCCGGGCCGCCTGCCACCTGGCCGCGGTGGTCGACCAGGACGGGCGCACGCTCGGCGTGGTGACGCTGGAGGACGTGGTGGAGGAGCTGGTCGGCGAGGTGCACGACCCGGACCACCGCTCCGCCGCCTGACGGGCCGTTCCGGCGGCCGCCCTCCCGAGTCGCCGGGTTCCGCAGCCCGGGAGGGCGGCCGGGTTCCGCTGTGGGCGATTCTGCCCTGAGCATGCGGCCGTTCCCAGAACGCCGTCCGCTCGGCAGGGTGGTCGGTATGAGACTGCTGCTGCTGGGTGGGACGGAGTTCGTCGGTCGGGCCGTGACCGAGGAGGCGCTGGAGCGCGGGTGGGAGGTGACGGTCTTCCACCGGGGGACGCACGTGCCGCCGGCCGGTGTGCGGGCGCTGCACGGCGACCGGCGGGCCGAGGACGGCCTGGCCGCGCTGGCCGAGGGGGAATGGGACGCGGTGGTGGACACCTGGTCCGGCGCGCCCTCGGCGGTGCGCGACAGCGCCCGCCTGCTGGCCGGCCGGGTCGGCCGCTACGCCTACGTGTCGACCCGGTCGGTGTACGCGTACCCGACCCCGGCCGGGGCGGACGAGAGCGCCGCGCTGGTCGAGGGCTCGCCGGACGCCGGTGAGGTCGCCTACCCGCAGGCCAAGCGCGGCGGCGAGCTGGCGCTGCTGGACGCCTTCGGCGACCGGGCGCTGCTGGCCCGGGCCGGGCTGATCATCGGTCCGTACGAGAACATCGGCCGGCTGCCCTGGTGGCTGGGCCGGATCGCCCGCGGCGGCCCGGTGCTCGCCCCCGGCCCGCGCGACCTGCCGGTGCAGTACATCGACGCCCGGGACATCGCGGTCTGGACCCTGGACGCCCTGGTGGCCGGCCACGGCGGTGCGTACGACCTGGTCAGCCCGCAGGGGCACGCCACCATGGGCGAGCTGCTGGAGGCCTGCGTCCGGGCCACCGGCTCGGACGCGGAGCTGCGCTGGACGGAGCCCGACCGGATCCTGGCGGCCGGCATCGAACCGTGGAGCGACCTGCCGGTCTGGGTCCCGCCGGGCGAGCTGCACGACACCGTGCACGGCTCCGACGTGGCCAAGGCGGTCGCCGCCGGGCTGCGCTGCCGCCCGGTCGCGGAGACGGTCGCCGACACCTGGGCCTGGCTGCGGTCCATCGGCGGCACCGCCCCGCAGCGCCCGGACCGGCCGGTGGTCGGCCTGGACGCGGAGCGGGAGGCGAAGGTGCTCGGGAGCTGAGCGGCGGAGCCGGCGGGCCCGCTCCGCCGGCTCAGCCCCGGCCGTCGATCAGCTCGCCGTACGCCTGCACGAGGTCCGGCAGCCGCAGGGTCGCCAGGTCCTCGCGCCCGGGCGGCTCGCGCAGCAGCGAGAGCCGCAGGTCCCGGTAGGCGCAGGACTTCTCGTACAGGGTGCGGATGAACCGTCCGTTGCCCAGGTCGTCGATCCAGCCCTCACGGACCACGTGGATGCAGATGCTGGCCAGTTCCTCGGCGGCGTCCTCGTCCCAGCCGTCGCCGTCCCGGTCGGCCAGCGCGGCGCCGATCGCGGTGAGTTCGCCGGGGCGGTAGCTGGGGAAGTCGACCCGGGTGGTGAAGCGGGAGTTGAGGCCGGGGTTGGTGGCGAGCAGCCGGTTCATGCCCTCCGGGTAGCCGGCCAGGATCACCACCAGCCGGTCGCGGTTGTCCTCGGCCCGCTTCAGTAGTACCTGCAGCGCCTCGTCGCCGTAGGCGTCGCCCTTGCTGTAGCCGGAGTTGGAGAGGCTGTAGGCCTCGTCGATGAAGAGCACGCCGTCCAGCGCGGAGTCGATCAGCTCATTCGCCTTGACGGCCGTCTGGCCGAGGAACTCGCCCACCAGGTCGGCCCGCTGGGCCTCCACCAGGTGGTCCCCCGAGAGCAGCCCGAGGGCGTGGAAGACCCGCCCGAGGATGCGCGCCACGGTGGTCTTGCCGGTACCGGAGGGGCCGGAGAAGACGAAGTGGCGCTTGGGCGGCTGCACCGGCAGGCCCTGCGCCGCCCGTAGCCGGGACATCCGCAACTGCGCGGAGAGCGCCCGGACCTGGCGCTTGACCGGCTCCAGGCCGACCATCCGGGAGAGTTCGGCCAGCGCCGCGTCCAGCTCCCGCTCGTCGCCGTCGCGTCCGGCGGCCGGGTAGCCGCCCGCGGGTCTGGGCGGAGCCTCGCCGCGGACCGGCACGGCGGGCCCGGAGCCGGCGGGGGGCAGCGGCGCGCCGGAGCGCTCACCGGCGGGCAGCGCCGGTCCGGCCTCCCGGTCGGTGGCCGCGCCCGCCCCCGGCGGCTCCTGCGCGCCCGGCCCACCGGTCCCGGCCGGGAAGGCCCCGGCGGGGTACGCCTCGCTCTGGCCGGGCTCGGTCCGGTACGGCTCGCCGGAACAGGGCGCGGCCTGGTAGGGCTCACCGGGGTAGGTCTCGCCGGAGAGGGCCTCACCGGGGTAGGCCTCGCCCGGGTACCCGGCGGCTTCGAGGCCCGGGGCCTCGCACCCCGAGGCCCCCAGCGCCGCGTCGTCCAGCCCGGCCTCCTCGGCGCCCACCGTGTCCAGGCCCAGCGACAGCGCGTCGAACGCCTCGTCGCCGCCCGAGGCCTTCCCGCCCTCACGGCCGAGGCCGCCCACCGCGTCCAGCAGCGCGTCGACCACGCCGTCCTCGGCGGAGATCGCGGCGAGCCGGGTCGCGGTGTCCATGAAGGCCGGATCGGCCCGGTGCACCGCCCGGTAGAGCGGCAGCGCGGCGGCGCTGCGCCCGGCGCCCTCGTAGGCCCGGGCCAGCCAGTACCGCAGCTCCTTGCGCTGCGGCTGCTCGGAGCGGCAGCGGGCCAGCGAGGCGGCGAGCGGGGCCTGCGCCTGGGCGCACATGTCCAGCCGGACCCGCGCCATGCCCGCGAAGAGCCCGGCCTCGATGCCCAGCAGCTGGTCGTCCAGCAGCCGGTCGGTGTCCCGGATGAGCTGTTCCCAGTCCTTGAGGAGGTAGGACCGGCACGCGTGCAGGAAGCGCGCGGACGGGTCCTCCTCCGGGACCGGGCACTGCTCCAACGCCCTGTCCAGCTCCGCGAGATGGCGGCCGTCCAGCCAGTGCGAGGCGTGCGCGAGCGCCAGGTCGCGGCTGTCCTCGAGCACGGGTTGCACCCACCAGCCCAGCCAGTACCAGGAACTGAGCGGGCGCCGGTGGAGCCGGCGCTGCTCACCGAACCGGGTCCGGTGGCGGTACATCGCGAGCAGCGCCCCGGAGGTGTCGCTGCGCAGGGCGTGCAGGCCGAGCCAGGCGTCGGCCATCCCCGGATCGAGCCGCACGGCCGCGCGGAACTCCTCCTCCGCGCGGGCGTACGCGCCCGCCGTGTAGGCGTCCATGGCACGCAGCCAGGCGCGGTCGGCGAGCCGGTTCGGAGCCGGGCCGCCCGTGTTGTTGCCGTCGGAACTGTCCACCGTCGTCACTCACGCCCCCCGCGGTGTGCCTGGGGCTCGGTCGGCGATTCGAGGTGCGGAGAAGCCGGCCGGTCGTCGATAGCCCCCGGGGCGCATATGCGCCTCCAGGAATCGTACCGGCGCGGCGCTGATCCGGAAGAGTGCCGTGCGGAGTCAAATACGATCGCGCGCGCGGGGATTGGGCGCCGGTGCGATCCGGCCGGGCCTCGGCCCCGGTCGGGCGGGGTCCGGGCGGCGGGAGGGGGGACGGCACCCCCGGCTCACGGGGGAACAAGCCGGGGATGCCGAGTCCGATGTTGCGCGATCAACAACCTCGGCAACTGAGGAGAACCTAAGTCCTGGTGACACCGCAGGTCAAGGGCTTGTTGAAGGTTCACCGACGGTGCTCGGTGCGATCCGCCCGGTCACTCCGTCGACGATGGTGGCCGCGTACGGGCGGCTGGGGTCGGCGGCGAAGTGCGCCGACTCCGCCCGCGCCCAGCCCGCCCAGAACTCCGCCAGGGCCGGACCGTCCCGCTCCTCCCCGCGCCGCCGGGCGGCCTCGGCGGCCAGCTCCATCCAGATCAGCCGCGCCAGCCGGGGCCGCACCGCCCGCCGGCCGGCGCCGACGCCCTCGATCAGCACCACCGGGGCGAGCGGCACCGCCGCGGTGCCGGCGAAGCGCCCCAGCGTCCAGTCGTACACCCGGTACGCCGCGTCCCGGCCGGCGGCCAGCGGGTCGAGCACCTGGGTGCGCAACCGCTCCGTCCAGCCGAAGGGCTCGGCATGGGTGGCCAGGTCGTCCAGGTGGACCACCGGCGCACCCCCGAGCGCGGCGGCCAGCCGGCCGGTGAAGGTGGTCTTGCCGGAGCCGGCGTGCCCGTCCACCGCGACCAGCCGGACCGGGCCGCAGGAGGGTGCCAGCGCGCGCAGCCCGGCGGCGAGGCCGGCGAGGTCGAGGAGGCCCTCGGGCGCTGCGGGCGCGGCGGGCGCTCCGGGTCCGCCGAGCGCGTCCGGCGCCCCGCCGGCCGCGGGGGCGGCCGGGCCGCCGGGAGGGGTGCTGGACGTTTCGGAAGAGGCCACATCGGCAACCCTACGGGGGCCCGTACGCCAGGACGGACAGTGATTCCGTGCAGGTCGTGACGGCAGCGCCGGGATCGGGCATACTCACTTCGCCACGCATGTGAACGGCCGTTCACCGTAACCCGGTGCCGGTCGGCCCGACGTGCCACACCCGCGTCGGGCCCGCCACACCAGGGCCCGGTGCCCGAACGAGGAGGCGACCAGCCGCCATGACCCCGTCCCCAGCGAACGCCGTGGAACGCCAGCTGCCGACCGACGAGGCCCGCGAACTGCTGAGCCTCACCCGGGAGCTGGTCCAGCGCGAGATCCAGCCGCGCGCGGCGGAGGACGAGGCCGCCGGCCGCTTCCCGCGCGAGGTGTTCCGCACCCTCGGCGAGGCCGGTCTGCTCTCCCTCCCGTACGAGGAGAAGTACGGCGGCGGCGACCAGCCCTACGAGGTCTACCTCCAGGTCCTGGAGGAGCTCGCGGGCGGCTGGCTGGCGGTCGGCCTCGGGGTCAGCGTGCACACCCTCTCCTGCCACGCCCTGGCCGGTTTCGGCAGCGACGAGCAGCGCGCCGCCTGGCTGCCCGGCATGCTCTCCGGCGAGCAGCTCGGCGCCTACTGCCTCTCCGAGCCGCAGTCCGGCTCGGACGCCGCCGCGCTGCGCACCCGCGCCGACCTGGACGGCGAGGAGTACGTCGTCAGCGGCACCAAGGCGTGGATCACCCACGGCGGGGAGGCCGACTTCTACAGCGCCCTGGTGCGCACCGGCGAGCCGGGCGCGCGCGGCATCAGCTGCCTGCTGGTGCCCGCCGGGGTGGCCGGCCTGTCGGCCGCGCCGCCGGAGCACAAGATGGGCATGCGGTCCTCGCCGACCGCGCAGCTGCACTTCGACGGCGCCCGGGTCGAGCGCGGCCGGCTGATCGGGAGCGAGGGCCAGGGCTTCCAGATCGCGCTCGCCGCCCTGGACTCCGGCCGGCTCGGCATCGCCGCCTGCGCGATCGGCGTCGCCCAGGCCGCGCTCGACCTCGCGGTCGAGTACGCCGGTGCCCGCCGCCAGTTCGGCCGGCCGATCGCCGAGTTCCAGGGCCTGTCCTTCATGCTCGCGGACATGGCCACCCAGATCGAGGCCGGGCGCTCGCTCTACCTGGCCGCGGCCCGGCTGCGCGACGCCGGCCGGCCGTTCTCCAAGCAGGCGGCGATGGCCAAGCTGTTCTGCACCGACGCGGCGATGCGGGTCACCACCGACGCCGTCCAGGTCCTCGGCGGTTACGGCTACACCCAGGACTTCCCGGCCGAGCGCTACATGCGCGAGGCCAAGGTGCTGCAGATCGTCGAGGGCACCAACCAGATCCAGCGCCTGGTGATCGGCCGCCACCTCACCTCCGGCTGACGGCCCCCGAAACGGCCTCCGGGCGTCACTCCAGGGTGCGGAGTGGCGCCCGGAGGCGTCTCCCGCCCCGGTGGTCGGGACCGGCCGTCGGCTGACGGCCGGTCAACCCCCGGGACGGGAGCGGCCGTCAGTGCCGGACGAGCCGGCTGCGCTGCTGCGGGATGGCCGGCGCGGGCGCCGTCCGAACCGGGCGGTGCGCCACGGCGTGGGAGAACGGCTGGGTGCGCCAGTCGAGTTCGGACGGGAGGGCGAGCAGTGCCTCCAGGCCGGCGGTCTCGGCGTCCTCCGCCGACTCCACCTCCGCCAGGTCGTCCGTCGGCGCTCCCGAGCCCGGGCAGAGCGCGGGCGAGAAGGGGTGCCAGGCGGTCGGCAGCACGGCGTGCTGCGGCAGCCGCTCCTCATCGCCCACCAGGGCGATCGGACGGCGGCACTCCGGGCAGTGCACCCGGACGATGTCCCAGGTCTCGCCCTCGCCCGGATCCACCCCCGCCGACGGCTCGTGGGGGACCGCGAGATCCTCGCGGCCGGTCATATCGTGGGTGTCGTCGGCGCTCAGCGAGTGCCGGTCAGTTGCACGCATGGTGATCCCCCTCGGATCGGGCCCGGCGTGGTCGCCCGGGGCCACAACCAGCACTTCCCGCCGACGCGGACTCATAATCCTGCAGGCCGGTGCACTGTGATGCACCGGGTGTGTCCTTCGCCACATTCGCCCGGCATGTGCCCGCCCGGCACCCGGCGCGGCCGCGAGTGACACCGTGCGCGCCCGCTGTGGCGCCGCGCGCGCCCCCGACCGGGTAGGTTTGCGCCTTGTGGAGGATCTCGACCAACGCATCGTTCAGCTGCTCCTGGAGGACGGCCGGATGAGCTACACGGACCTGGGCAAGGCCACCGGCCTGTCCACCTCGGCGGTGCACCAGCGGGTGCGCCGTCTGGAGCAGCGCGGTGTGATCCGCGGCTACACCGCCATCGTCGACCCCGACGCGGTCGAGCTGGCGCTGACCGCCTTCATCTCGGTCAAGCCCTTCGACCCCAGCGCCCCGGACGACACCCCGGAGAGACTCGCCGGGCTGCCCGAGATCGAGGCCTGCCACAGCGTCGCCGGGGACGAGAACTACATCCTCAAGGTCCGCGTCGGCGCCCCCGGCGACCTGGAGGACCTGCTGGCCCGGATCCGCAGCGCGGCCGGCGTCTCCACCCGCACCACCGTCGTGCTCTCGACGCCCTACGAGGCGAGGCCCCCGAAGCTCTGACCGCACCTGCGGGAGGTGCAGACTTGGCGTCATGACCGAACGCACCCTCCCTCCCGGCCCGCCCTCGGGCCAGAGGGGCCCACGAACCGTCCTGCTGCGCGGCGGCGCCGTCTACAGCCCCGCCGACCCCTTCGCCACCGCGATGCTCGTCGAGGGCGAGCACGTCGCCTGGGTCGGCAGCGACGGCGCGGCCGAGGCGTACGCCGACGCCGCAGACGAGATCGTCGAGCTCGACGGCGCCCTGGTCACCCCCGCCTTCGTCGACGCCCACGTGCACGCCACCGCCACCGGTCTGGCGCTCACCGGTCTGGACCTCACCGGCCTGCCCTCGCTCGCCGCCGCGCTGGAGGCCCTCGCCGCCTTCGCGGCCGACCGCTCCGAGCGGGGCGGCGTGCTCATCGGGCACGGCTGGGACGAGACCGGCTGGCCCGAGGGCCGACCGCCGACGCTCGCCGAGCTGGACGCGGCCGCCGGCGGCGCCGCGCTCTACCTCTCCCGCACCGACGTGCACTCCGCGCTGGCCACCACCGCGCTGCGGGCGCTCACCGCCGGCCTCGCCGACCGGCCCGGCTTCTCCGCCGACGGCCCGCTCACCCGCGACGCCCACCACGCCGTGCGCCGGACCGCGCTCGCGCACCTCACCCCCGAGCAGCGCCGGCGTGCCCAGCGCGCGACGCTGGCCCGGGCCGCCGAGCTCGGCATCGGCGCGCTGCACGAGTGCGCCGGCCCGGAGATCTCCTCGGAGCAGGACCTCGCCGCGCTGCTGGACCTCGCCGCCGACGGCGAGGGGCCCGAGGTGTTCGGCTACTGGGGCGAGCTGGGCGGTGTCGAGACGGCCCGCCGGCTCGGTGCGGTGGGCGCCGGTGGCGACCTCTTCGTCGACGGCGCGATCGGCTCGCACACCGCCTGCCTGCACAGCCCCTACGCCGACGCCGACCACACCGGCACCTCCTACCTGAGCGCCGAGCAGGTCGCCGACCACGTCGCCGCCTGCACCGAGGCCGGGCTGCAGGCCGGCTTCCACGCCATCGGCGACGCCGCCGTGGGCGCCGTCCTCGCCGGCGTCCGGGCGGCCGGCGAGCGGGTCGGCGCGGACCGCGTCAGGGCGCTGCGCCACCGCGTGGAGCACGCCGAGGCACTGGACGGGGCGTCCGTCGCGGCCTTCGCCGAACTCGGCCTCACCGCCTCCGTGCAGCCCGCCTTCGACGCCGCCTGGGGCGGCCCGGACGGCATGTACGTCCAGCGGCTCGGCGCCGAGCGCGCCGCCGCGCTCAACCCGTTCGCCGCGCTGCTGCGGGCCGGCGTCCCGCTGGCCTTCGGCTCGGACGCCCCGGTCACCCCGCTCGATCCCTGGGGCACCGTCCGCGCGGCGGCCTTCCACCGGACCCTCGACCACCGGATCTCGGCCCGCGCCGCCTTCACCGCCCACACCCGGGGCGGCTGGCGGGCGATCGGCCGCGACCAGGACGGCGTGCTCGTCCCCGGCGCGATCGCCAGCTACGCGGTCTGGGCCGCCGACGAACTCGTGGTCCAGGCCCCCGACTCCCGGGTGGCCGGCTGGTCCACCGACCCGCGCTCCGGCACCCCCGGGTTGCCCGACCTCACCCCGGGCCGCCCGCTGCCGGTCTGTCTGCGCACCGTGGTCCGCGGCCGGACCGTCCACCGGGCCGTGGCGGAGCGGGCGGCCGCGCGGTAGGTCCGGGTGACCGGGGCGGCCCGCGCTGCGTAGGTTGACCGGCATGAGTGATCATCCGCTGGTACCCGCCGGCTTCGTCGTCCCCCGCACCCTCGCCGCCGAGGGGTTCCGCCTGGAGCCCCTCGGCGAGCAGCACAACGACTCCGACCTCGCGGCCTGGACGTCGAGCGTCGACCACATCCACGCCACCCCGGGCTGGACCGGCAGCTGGCCGCCCGCCGAGGGCATGACGCCGGAGCGCAACCTGGCCGACCTGCGCCGGCACGCCGCCGACTTCGAGCACCGCCGCGGCTTCACCTACACCGTGCTGGCGGACCCCGGCGGCGACGTCGTCGGCTGCGTGTACATCTACCCGGACCACGAGGACCCGGCCACCACGACGGTCAGCTCCTGGGTCCGCGCCGACCGCGCCGAGCTGGACGCCCCGTTGTACCGCGCGGTGGCCGCCTGGCTCGCCGCCGACTGGCCGCTGCGCACGGTCCGCCACAGCCCGCGCTGACACCGCCCCACCAGGGCCGGGAACCCGCTGCTCGGCGGGCCACCCGGCCTCACGCGCGGGGCCGGTTCCGGGGTACCGTCTTTCGCACAGCGTCCGAACTCAACGGGCGGTGAAGAACGCGCCAACGGACAGCCAAGCGCGGACAGCCCGACCAGGAAGATGGTGCGCCGGTGGCACTCCACGTCACACAGGAGCGGTCGGACGCCCTCCCCGAGGCGTCCGTGACGTCCGACGCCCCCGCCCCCGGCCGGGCCGCCCGCGCCGTCGCCAAGGTGCGCGCCGGACTGCCCCGCACCGGCCTGGCCGTCCTCGCCGGGCTGCTCCTCGCGCTGGCCTTCCCGCCGTTCGACCTCTGGCCGCTCTCGGTGGTGGGCGTCGCCGCGCTCTCGCTGCTCACCCTCGGCCGCACCGTCCGGCAGGCCGCCTGGACGGGCTTCGCCTTCGGGCTGCCGTTCTTCCTGCTGCTGCTCAGCTGGCTGCGGGTGGTCGGCTGGGACGCCACCGTCGGCCTCTCGGTGATCGAGGCGCTCTTCCTGGCGGCCCTCGGCTCCGGTCTGGCGCTGACCTCCCGGCTGCCCGGCTGGCCGCTCTGGGCGGCCTGCCTCTGGATCACCCAGGAGTGGGCCCGTGACCGGCTGCCGCTCGGCGGCTTCCCCTGGGGCCGCCTCGCGTTCGCCAACACCGCCACCCCGTTCACCCCGCTCGCCGCGATCGGCGGCGCCCCGCTGGTGACCTTCGCCGTCGCGCTGGCCGGTGCCCTGCTGGCCTGGGCGGCGCTGCGGCTGCGCGGGCCCCGCCGGGCGCCCCGGGCCGCCGCGCTGGCCGCGCTGGGCGCCGTCGCGGCCCTGCTGGCCGGTTATCTGGTCCCGGTGCCCACCGCGGCCGCCGACACCGTCAAGGTCGCCCTGATCCAGGGCAACGTGCCCAACCCGGGGATGGACTTCCTCGGCCGGCCGATGATGGTGCTGAACAACCACGCCGCCGCCACCGAGAAGCTCGCCGCCGACATCAAGGCCGGCCGGGTGGAGAAGCCGGACGTGGTGATCTGGCCGGAGAACTCCTCCGACCTCGACCCGTTCAGCGACCCGCTGGCCTACCGGCGCATCGACGACGCCGTGAAGGCGGTCGGCGTACCCACCCTGGTCGGCACCCTGGTGGACGGGCCGGACGAGCAGCACGTCCAGAACGAGGGCATCGTCTGGGACCCGAAGACCGGCCCGGGCGCCTCCTACACCAAGCAGCACCCCGTCCCGTTCGGCGAGTACGTGCCGTTCCGCGACCAGCTGATGAAGGTGATCACCCGGCTGCAGCGGGTCGCCCGCGACTTCTACCCCGGCGACCACAACGGCGTCATGCAGCTGGGCCCGGCGAAGATCGGCGACGTCATCTGCTTCGAGGTGGCGTACGACGAGATCGTCCGCGACACGGTGGACAAGGGCGCCCGGGTGCTCGTCGTCCAGACCAACAACGCGACCTACGCGAAGACCGGCCAGCCCGAGCAGCAGCTCGCGATGTCCCGGCTGCGTGCCGTCGAGCACGGCCGGGCCGTGCTGATCGCCGCCACCAGCGGGATCAGCGCGGTGATCGCCCCGGACGGCTCGGTGCAGCAGCGCACCGAGGAGCTGACCGCCGCCGAGCTGTCCGCCGTCGTCCCGCTGCGCGACGGCACCACGGTGGCGGACCGGGTGGGCGTCGCGCCCGAGTGGACGCTGGCCGTCGCGGGCCTGCTGGCCTGCGGGGCGGCCCTGCTGATCGGCCGCCGCCGGGTGACCGGCCCGGCCGCCTCCGAGCCCTCCGGCCCGACGGCCTCCTGACCCCGGCGCGGCCGGTCGGCGGGCCCGTCGGCCCGGGCGGCGGTGGAACACCGGCCGGCGGCCGGTCGTTGGACCAGGTGGTGCCGTAGCCGGCCCGGACCTCCCGTGCGGCGCGCAGAGCACCGCTATGGAGTGGATTCGTACCGTGACCCAGCAAGCTACCCCTGCCCCTCAGGCCCGGCGCGGAAAGCTCCGCCGGGTGCTGCCGTTGGTGGTCACCGCCTGGCTGGTGCTGGAGATCTGGCTGCTGGTCCAGGTGGGCTCGTGGCTGGGCGGCCTGACCGTCGTGCTGCTGCTGATCGCCGGGGCCCTGATCGGCGGTTCGCTGATCAAGCGCGCGGGGCTGAAGGCGCTGTCCGCGGCGATCGACCAGAGCCGGGACCCGAAGTCGCAGCATCCGCAGACCGGCACCAGCCTCACCGTGCTGGCCGGCCTGCTGCTGATGCTGCCGGGCTTCCTCTCGGACGCGCTGGCGCTGACCCTGCTCCTCCCGCCGACCCGGGCGCTCTGGCGGGCCGCCGGGCGCCGCTTCGCGGACAAGGCGCTGCGCAGCACCGCCGGCCTCGGGGCCGATCCGCTCGCGGACGCGGTGCGGCTGCAGGAGCAGCTGCGCATCCACCGCCCGGACGGCAAGGTGATCCAGGGCGAGGTGGTCGAGCCGGGCGCCGGCCCGCAGGGCCCGGACACCGCCTACCGTCCGCCGCTGAAGGGCTGACCGGCGACGGCGGCCGCCCCGGGGCATCAGCGCCCCGGGGCGGCCGCCGTCGAAGGACCCGGACATGCGAAAGGGACCCTGGGGGCCAGGGTCCCTTTTCGCGTGCTCCCGCCGGGGCGGGAAACGGGTCAGGCGCTCTTGCGGGTGTCCCGCGGGTGTACCGCGAGGTTCATCCCTCCGGAGCGGAGTACGGCCAGCCGCTCGGCCAGCACCTCCTCCAGCTCCTCGCGCGTGCGGCGCTCCATCAGCATGTCCCAATGGGTACGCGTGGGCTTGGTCTTCTTCTCCTCAGGCTCGTCACCGTCGAGGAGTACTGCCTCCTGGCCGCAGAAGCGGCATTCCCAGGCCGAGGGGATCTCCGCCTCGACCGAGAAAGGAACCTCGAATCGGTGTCCGTTCTGACATGCGTACTCGACGGTCTGGCGGGGAGCCAGATCGATACCACGGTCGGTCTCGTAGCTAGTGGCCCCGAGTCGCGTGCCGCGGAGAGCTCGCTCGCTCATGAATCGTGCCTCCCGGGCTTATGGCCCACAGGACTAGTGGTCGCTGTTCTTCGTCGTTCGGTCAACGCTCGGCTTCCGACGAAGATTCCCGTCCCGGGACATGCGTCGTCTGTCGTGCCGCCCCTGTTTGTACCCACCGGCGCCCGATTTGTCACATCTGGCCGTGGATATCACCCCAGGTGTCACCTATTTCACATCTGGTGATCGGTCGGCCTTTCCACCACGAGCCTACCGGGACGGGATCCGCCGCCCTACGTCGCCCCGCCCCGGCGGGCCCCTTTCAGGCCAGTGGACGGAACCGCAGGGGCGCGTGCTCCTTGCCCAGGTCGACCGCCTGCGGCTGCTGGACCGGCTCGGCCACGGGTACCGGCGGCGGGCCGGCCGGGCGCGGCGGGACGTCGACCGGCGCGGCCGCCTCGGTCCGGGTGTCGCGGTGCGGGAGCAGGGCGATCACCGCCTCGCGCAGCTGGGCCGGGGCCTCCTCGTCCAGCGGGTCGACGGTGGCCGGCACCTGGAGGCGGACCGGTGTGCCGGTGCCGATCCGGGCGTAGCCGCGGCCGGCCGGGGCGTGCGCGGCGGGCACGATGTCCAGCGGCGCGCCGAGCGTGCCGTAGGACTCCTCGGGGCCGGTCGGGCCGAGCAGGACGCGGGCCCGGGTGGTGGCCCGCACGGTCGGGGTGATCCGGTCCCGGGCCTCGATGTCGTCGGCGAACACCACGGTGACCCGGGCGGCCCGGCCGTGCCGCAGCGGGAGCTCCAGCAGGTCCTGCGGGTCCGGCCGGCCCTCGGCGTGGGCCAGCTCGCTCAGCTCGGTCGGGTGGTCGAGCAGCAGCCAGAGCGGCCGGGTGACGTCCTCGGGCGCGGCCGCCCCCGCGTGCCGGGCGGCGTTCAGCGCGGTCAGCCGGCGTTCGGTCTCCTGGGCGACCCACTCCAGCGCGGCCAGCGCGCCGTGCAGGCTGGTCTCCACGGTGTGCACGCCGGGCCGGCTGACCAGGCAGGCGTGCTCGCCGGTGCCGGCGCCGTCGATCACCACCAGGTCGCCGTGGGGCAGCGCCTGGAGCGCGATCGACCGGATCAGGCTGGAGGTGCCGTAGCCGGTCACGCCGAGCGCCAGCAGGTGCGGCTCGCCCGAGCGGGGGCCGGTGCGCCAGACCACCGGCGGCTGCTGGGTGACGGCGCCGCCCTGGCCCACCGGGATGGTCCGGGCGCTGCCGGCCTCGTCGGTGAAGCCCAGCACGATCTCGCCGGGCGTGGTCACGAAGCGCTGGGCCGCGATGTCCGTGGGCAGCGGGGCCAGGGCGGCGATCCGCAGCCGGTTGGACTCCTCGTCCCAGTCGAAGCGGTACTCCCGGGCGCGGCCGGCCTTGCCCTGGACGACCTGCTCGATCCGGGCCCGGGCGGCGGGCTCGGTGTCGGTGAAGTAGGCCGGGTAGACCAGCTCCAGCCGGGAGAGCCGCCCCTCGGCGTCGAACTCCCAGGCGCTGAAGACGTCCTTGTAGCCGCCCTCGTGGTGGTAGAGCGGGCAGAGGTCGTCCGGCGAGGCCAGGTACGGGGTCAGCGCGGCGTACAGGGCGGTGAGCTTGACGTCGACGACGTCCGGCTCGGGCGGGCCCGCCGGGCCCTTGGGGGAGCGGCCGTTCCAGGCGGCGCTGGCCATCAGGGCCACCAGGGCGAACAGCAGCCCGTGCGGCAGCAGGTAGATGCCGAGCAGCATGGCGGCGACCAGGAAGACGGTCGGTCCGCGCCGGTCCTTCGGGGTGGCCTGCCAGCGGCTCTTGGCCCAGGCGACGTGGTGGCGCATCCCGCGCCCGATGACGGTCAGCGGCGCGAACATGTCGGAGGCGTGGTCGCCGGCCGTGCGGGCGAGGTCGCGGCCCTTGCTGAGGTGGCGGTTGAGCGGCATTCCTTGGCTCCCCGGGCGAGTGGGACGGTCGGGTTCAGGGGGTCGGCATCGGGTGTACGACGGGGCCCGGGGGCGGTGGGATCCGCGCCCGGGCCCGTACGGGGGAGTGGCCGCGCTAGAACTTGAGGCCGCCGAGCAGGCTGGCCAGGCTGGCGCCGCCCGCGGTGATGCTCGGAGCGATCGAGGAACCGGCGATGTAGAAGCCGAGCAGGGCGCAGACGATCGCGTGGGAGACCTTTAGTCCGTCCCTGCGGAAGAAGAGAAAGGCGATGGTGCCGAACAGGACGATGCCGGAAATCGAGAGGATCACGCTCTGCTCCTCGGGGAGGGGGACAGGGACAGTGTCACGGAATGTGCCTTAATCGTGACAAAAAGTAATAGATGATGGAACGGTGCAAATGGGTGGTCTTCTCGGCCAATACCCGGATGGGCGCCGGGGGGAGGTATGCGAACCGCCCGGAACGCGGCCCGGCGGCCCCGTGTACCGGCGCGGCGAGGCATTCCCGGCGGGGGGCCGGGAAGGGCCGGGGGGCCCGGGAAGTTCGCTCGAACGGCGGCGAAACCTTCCCGCCCGTGTGTCGTGTGGGGGAATGCCGCGGTCGGGCCTGCGTCCGAAGTCCGGACGCGCGCTGGATCGTCCGCGCACCGGGCCGCTACGGTGCGGTACGCGCGACCGACAGACCGAGAAGCTCCCGGGCGAGGCCCGGGGTGCCCGAGAACGCCCAGGAGAGGCCCGCCATGACCGACGCCGCCAGCCAGCAGCCCGCCGACGCCCCGGACTCCGAGGTGATCGAGCTGGCCGGGAAGCTCTTCGACGCGGCCCGGGCCGGTGACACCGACACCCTCGCCGCCTACGTCGACGCCGGCGCGCCCGCCAACCTGACCAACGACCGCGGCGACACCCTGCTGATGCTCGCCGCGTACCACGGGCACGCCGCCGCCGTCACCGCCCTGGTGGCGCGCGGCGCCGACCCGAACCGGGCCAACGACCGCGGCCAGACCCCGCTGGCCGGCGCCGTCTTCAAGGGCGCCGAGGACGTGCTGACCGCCCTGCTGGCGGGCGGCGCCGACCCGACGGCCGGTACGCCGTCCGCCGTCGACACCGCCCGGATGTTCGGCAAGGAGGAGCTGGTCGCCCGGTTCGAGGGCCGCTGACCCGAGGTCGTAGTCTTTTCAACCATGGAGAGCATCACGGGGACCGCCGAGCCGCGGGACGGCAAGGGCGACATCATCGAGATCCGCGTCACCGGCTACGGCCACCCGGACGCCCAGCGCCTCTCGGCGGAGGTGCAGGAGGAGTACGTCCGCCGCTACGGCGAGGGCGACCTCACCGAGCTGCACCCCGACGACTTCGAGGCGCCGGCCGGTCTGTTCCTGATCGCCTACCTCGACGGCCAGCCGGTGGCCTGCGGCGGCTGGCGCGCCAAACAGGCCGGCCCGCACGGCCTGCGCGACGGCGACGCCGAGCTGAAGCGGATGTTCGTCGTCCCCCGGGCCCGCGGGCGGGGCCTCGCGCGGACGGTGCTGCGCCGCCTGGAGCAGACCGCCGCCGAGGCCGGCCGGACCAGGTTCGTGCTGGAGACCGGCACCGAGCAGCCCGAGGCGGTCGCGCTCTACGGATCCGAGGGCTACGACCCGATCCAGAAGTTCGGCATCTACCGCGACCACCCGCAGAGCATCTGCCTCGGCAAGGAGTTCGGCGGCGTGGCCGCCGTCTGACCGCCCGCCCGCTGGGTAGGCTCCGGGCGGACCGGTGGTTGAGCGGGCGGGGGCAGGCGTGGAGGAGCAGCCGGTACGGGCCGCGGCCCCCGACTCGCCGGCCGTGCTCGGCGCCCCCGGCGGGGAGTTGGAGCGATTGGTGGAGGCGGGGCTGCGCCGGGTCGGCACGGGCGGCGTCTGGGCCGTCGGTGACGCCGCCGGCGGGCGGGGCCGGGGCTCCGTCGGGGTGCTAGGCCAAGGCCCGTACGAGGGGCTGGAGATGGGGCCCGACACGCTCTTCGACCTCGCCAGCCTCACGAAGATCGTCGCCCTCTGGCCGTGTGCGGGCGCGCTCCGGCAGGCCGGCCGGCTCCCGCTCGACCGCCCGCTCGGCGACTACTGGCCGCCGGCCGCGGGGCAGCCGACGGGGTGCGTGACGGCCCGTCAACTCCTCGCTCACACGGCCGGGTTGCCGCTGCGCACGGAGTTCGAGCAGCGCTACGGCCGGGACCGGGCGGCGATCCGGGCCGGCGTCGTCGCCGCCCCGCTGCACCGGCCGCCCGGCACCGCCGTCGAGTACACCGACCGTGCCGCCGTGCTGCTGGGCCACCTGGTCGAGGACCTGGCCGGCGCCCCGCTCGACGTGCTCGCCGAACGGCAGGTCTGGCGCCCGCTCGGCATGACCGACACCCGCTTCGGCCCGCTCGGTCCGGCGTCGGCCGCCCGCGCCGCACCCACCGAGTACGACCGGGCCGTCGGCGCCCCGCTGCGCGGGGTGGTGCACGACCCCTCGGCCCGGCTGCTCGGCGGCGTCTGCGGCAACGCGGGCGCCTTCTCCACCGCCCGCGACCTCGAACGCTTCCTCACCGCCCTGGTCGACCCGCCGGCCGCGCTGCCCTGGGCCGGGCCCTGGATCGCCGAGTCGCTGCGCGAACAGACCGGCGGACTCGCCCCCGCGCGCGGCCTGTCCTGGCTCTGCGCCCCCGGCACCGAACCCGCCGACGGCACCTTCGTCCACTACGGCTTCACCGGCACCGGGATCTGGGTCTCCCGCCGGCTCGGCCGCTGGGCGCTGCTGCTCACCAACAAGGTGCACTACAGCCGCGAGACCCAGCCCCTCACCGACCTGCGCAACGCCTTCCGCCGGGCGGTCTTCGGCTAGCCGTCCGCAGGGGCGCCACACAGCGGAACGTCGGCCTCCGGGACCGTTGGCGGGTCCCGGAGGCCGACGTCATGGACCGGCCCAGCGGTTCGGACGAGCTGGGTCGGACGGGCTGGGTCAGACGAGCTGGGTCAGCACGGGCTGCTCCGAGTCGAGCGAGGCGACGGCGGCCGGGGAGAGCGCGCTGGTCCAGGTCTGGACGTCGCTGATCCGGCCGGGGAAGCTGTTCCCGTTCTTGGCCGAGCCGATGGTCAGGGGGCCGGTGGAGGCCCACGGAGTGGAGTTGACGGCGGTGGCCGCGAGCTTGCCGTTGACGTACAGGCTCATGGTCTGGCCGGGCGCGTCGTAGGTGGCGACCAGGTGGGTCCAGGTGTTGAGGGCCGGCGGCGTGCTCGCGAACGCGGCCGGGTAGGAGGCCGGTCCGGTCGAGTCGCCGGACGGCGAGACGAATGTCCAGGCGTTGAAGGCCTTCGAGTACTGCAGGTAGAAGGCGCTCACGCTGGTACCCGACTGGGCCGCCACGGTCGCGTAGTCGTTCGTCCCGGTCAGGTAGGCCCAGGCCGAGACGGAGTAGCTCCTGGCGGTGTCGACGACCGGGCCGCCGGTGGTGGCCAGCGCGTCGGTGGCGCCGGACAGGCCGAGGACGGTGCCGCGGGTGGTGTCGTTGACGAACGAGGCCGAGCCCGAGACGGTGAGGCTGTTGGCCGGCCGGATCTCGTCGGCGGAGTTGGTGAGCCTCCACCGGTCGGTGGGCCGGTGGACGTCGCCGAGCAGCACCGGGGCGTCGAACTGGGCGGTGTCGGTGGCCAGCGCCGCGGCGGCGGTGGCGGGCAGCGCGGACGGGACGATCACGACGTCGCCGACCGCGCCGGTCGCGTACTGGGCGTACCCGCCGGCCAGGACCCGCCGGCCGATCTGGACCGGTCCGGTGGCGTTCCACTCGGTGCCGGCGTAGGCCGCGGCACCGGCCGCGGCGCCGTTGACGAAGAGCTGGAGCTGCTTGGTACCGGCGTCGTAGACCCCGGTCAGGTGGGTCCAGGTGTTGAGCCTGGGGCTGAGGCCGCCGGTGGTCGGGCCGTAGACGGCGTTGAAGGTGTCGACGGCCGAGTCGTCGACGTTGCGGCCGAACGCGAAGGCGTGCGCCCAGGCGGAGTAGTACAGCTGGAGGCCGACGTTGTTGGTGCCGCCCTGGCTGACGAACACGGAGGTGTTGGCCAGGTCGCCGGGCTTGACCCAGGCGGAGACGGTGTAGCTCTTGCGCGTGTCGACGGAGCCGGTGGCACTGACCGCGTAGCCGGTGCCGCCGGGCAGGTTCAGGACCGTGCCCCGGGTGGCGTCGGGGCCGACGGCCGCTCCGCCGGCCACGGTCAGGTCGTTGGCCCGCCGGCTGTCGGCGGTGTCGGTCAGCCTCCAGCGGTCGGCCGCCTGAGCGGCCGGCGTCCGGGCGCCCGGGAGCCGGGTGACGGTGCCGGTGGCGGACGTCCCGTACAGGTCGGGGTTGCCGTCGCCGTCGACGTCACCGGGGGAGGCCACGGTCGGGGCCAGCCGGTCGCCGAGGCCGGTCGGGAGGACCGGCTGGGCCGGCGGCAGGGCCTTGCCCGTGGTGGTCGCGGCCCAGACCTGCTCGGCGTGGTCGGTCAGGCAATCCCAGAGGATCAGCTGGGTCTTGGGCGTGTTGGACGCCGCGGGGTCGGCCAGGCACCGGCCGGACTGCGGGTTGAGCAGCGAGCCGGCGAACGGACCGGGGACCCACTTCTGGGCGCCGGTGCCGTTGCAGTCCCAGAGCTGGACCGGGCTGCCGTTGTCGAGGCCGCCGCGGCTCACGTCGAGGCACTTGCCCAGCAGGTGGACGCTGCTGTCGGTGCCGAGGGCGGCGCTCTGCGCGTCGGTGGTGTTGCAGTTGTACATCTGCGCCGGTGTGCCGTTGGCGGTGTTCGAGCCGTTGATGTCCAGGCACATGTTCTTACCGGCGGTGTCGAGCACGCCGGAGGTCAGCGGGGCCCTGGTCGGAGCGGTGATCCGGGTGGTCGGGACGCCGTTGCCGTCGAAGGTCAGCGGGAAGCTGCTGACGGCGCCGGTGGCGTTCTCGCGGGCCCACAGGGTGGGGACGCCGTTCACCGTGCCCGGTGCGAGCAGGGTGGTGCGGGACCAGTCACCGGTGCCGATCTTCACGCCCGCGGCGAGGTTGCAGCCCGCCTGGTAGGTGCCCGGGAAGTACCAGAGCTCCGCGTTGTCGACCGTCACCAGGTCCGGTACGTCGGCCATCTGGGCGAGCTTGCCGGGTGCCAGGATCTGGGTGACCTTGTTCCAGGTGCCGTCCGAACCCTTGGCGGGGCAGCCCGCGGAGTTGTTGAGGGGGACGACGTTCTGGGTCAGCGTGAAGTGGCCCGTGGTGCCGCCCGCCGTGTTGGCGTCGTTCTGGTACAGGTACAGCTTGTGGGTCGTCTTCTGATAGGCGAACAGGTCGTCGGCCATGGCCGCGGTGAGGGTGCCGCGGTGGGCGACCAGGTAGTTGTTCCAGCCGGTGCCGTCCGGGCTGGTCGCCGGCGTGGAGATGGTTTCGAGGTCCTCGGTGGAGCCGCCGCCCGGGACGCGCACCAGGTCGCCGGCGGTCGTGGTGGCGGCGAGGTCCGGGACCCCGTCGCCGTTCAGGTCGCCCGGGGCCACCTTGGCGCTGGGGTCGAACGGGGCGAAGAAGCTGTACTGGGCGACGGTGCCCTGGGTGTTGCCGGCCTTGTCGACGGCGCGCACGAACAGCGTGTGGGTGCCCCACTGGGCGCTGCTCACACTGATCGGGACGTCCGCGGTCGCGGTGCCGCCGGCCGCCTGGACGGCGGGGACGGACGGGCCGCCGCCGGGGATGTTGGCGTCCAGCGAGTACTCGAACCGGTCGATCCCGCTGCTCACGCAGCTGCCGCGGGTGCAGCCGCCCGGCACCGGGTCGTTGGCGGTGACCCGCACCTTGGCCCCGGGGGCGCCGGCGTGGCCGGTGGGCGTCCGGTCGCTGCCGAGCGGCGGGAAGGCCGCGTTGTCGGCGACCGTCGGGATGCTCGGCGGGGTCAGGTCGACGTTGAAGTAGCAGTAGGGGGAGCTGGGGCCGGTCAGGGTGCCGTCGCTGGCGATCATGTTCCAGCCGTACTGGTGGCCGTCCTCGACGGTGAAGCCGACGTTGTCGTAGACGGTGCCCCAGTTGCTCACCGACGCGCTCCACGGCCAGGACTTGCCGGCCGGGTTGCCACCGCCGTCGTTGGACATGTTGTCCCAGACGTGCGCCATGGCCTGGAGGTTGACACCGCTCATCTTGGTGGAGAGCCGGGCGTTCAGGGTGATGTTGGAGGCGCTGCCGGTGGTGCCGGAGTTGCCGATCCAGCCGATGTTCACGCCGTCGCAGCCGTTGCTGTCCGGGCTGTGCGGCTGCGGACTGAGGCTGATCATGTCGGGGGCGTTGGGCGCGATGTCGAACACCGTGACCACGTACGGATTGGTGTTGAACCGCATGAAGTCGTTGTTGCCCGACGACTTGGTCTCGTTGCCGAAGATGCCGACGGTCCAGTTGGAGTTGTGGCCGACGAGCTTCTGCATCTGGCCGGTGACGTTGAACACGGCCTCGTGGTTGCCGCAGTGGTTCGAGATGTTGGAGCTCTTCGGGTACTGCGCGCCGCCGAGCCACCCGTCGCCGGTCACCCAGGGCTGCTTGGACCACTTGGTGTCGGTCGCGAGCTCGCTGACGGTGGCCAGGGACACCGGCGCGGTGTGGTTGCAGTCGAAGGACGCACCGTAGGTCTCGGTGATGTGGAACTCCGACCGGGAGACCACCATGTCACCGGTCAGGTTGCTGGTGTCGATCTGGTAGAAGGACCGGTACAGGCCCTGGCAGTCGTTCCAGTGCTGGTAGCCGGCGCCCTGGCCGTTGTCCTGCGGCTCGTCGTAGGCGACGATGCCGGGGCAGCCCTCCCGGACCGTGGCGTAGTGGCTGGTGCCGTTGGTCACCGGGCTGACCGAGGGGTCGATGTACAGCGGCCACACGGTGTCCGGGCCGGTCAGCAGCCCCGCGTCGGGTACCAGGGTCAGTGCGCCGGCCTCGGCCGTCACGGCGATCCGCTTGAGCTGCGCGCCGGTGCCGGGCTCGCGTTCGGTGGAGCGGGTGGGGGCGGGCGCGGCGGGCGGCGCCTCGTCGACGCGGGCCGACCTGAGCTCGCCCTTGCGCGCCGCCGGGGCGGGTGCTTCGGCGGGCCGCGCCGCGACCGTACCGGCGGTGGTCGAGGAGTCCCACATGACCGGGGTCGGCGCGGTGAACGCCGTCGTCCCGTCGGTGGTCCGCGCGGTGACGGAGCCGTTCTCGTCGGCGGCCACGGTCAGCCCGTCGCTGGTGGCGACCGCGAGCTTCAGGGACTTCAGCGCCGGGTCGGCGGCGGCCGCGGCGTCGTGGACGACCAGGACCTCGCGCAGGCCGCCCTGGTCGTTGGCGATGACCCGCAGGTCGACGCCGGGCAGGACGTTGCCGTAGGTCGCGCTGTCACCCGTGACGGCCGGAGCGGGCAGGGCGACCGGGAAGGTGACGGAGAGCCGGCGGCCCTTGGCGTCGGTGAGCGTGGCCAGCGGGCCGGAGCCGCCGCCGGAGAGGGCCAGCCCGGCCGGGGTGGCCTTCGGCGAGAAGGTGCCGTCGCCGTTCCTCGCCAGGGTCGCGTCCACGGCCGACCAGGAGCCGTCGCGCTTCACCCGGACCGGCTGGACGTGGTCGGTCAGCGTGAAGGTGCCGTCCGCGTTGGCCACCGTCTGGGTCGTCTCGGAGGTCAACTCCTCGACCGCGACCGGCTTCCGCTCCTTCTTCGCGCGTTCGGAGGCCGCCCTCATCGGTGAGTCGGAGACGGCGGGCCGGTCCGCTGGCCGGTCGTCGGCCAGGGCCGGGCCGGCGGTGCCGAGTATCAGGCCGGCGAGCGCCGCCGTCAGCGCGAGCCGACGTCCTGGCGATCGCGTCCCACCGCGTGGGACGCGGGTGTTTTCCCCCACGAAAGATCCTTCGAATGTGTCTGGTGCCCGCGACCGTTTCGCGGGGGGATTCACAACCCCCCTGGCGGGCAGTGGATTTGGCCACATCGCAGGCATCGGACACCCGACCCGTCGAAACCCCTGGGTCGGGTGTGAATGTTGTGAGCGATGTGACTGCCGGGGAAGGGTATTGCCGGTGATGCGTGTGTGGCAATACGGTTCGCCCTGGCCAGGGGCGGGATCGCGTGATGGTGCATCAGCCCCGGGGCCGTCCAAAACTGTTAATAGGGGGATGATTCACGATGCGCGCGAAAGTGCGATGGTCTCGTGCTGCCCGGGGGAGGGGATGGGCGAGACGGGGGACGGTCGCGATGGCGACGGTTGCCGCGTTCTCGCTGGCGACGCCGCTGGCGGTGGCCACCGACGTCCTCGTAGGCCCCTACCGCTACACCGGCGAGATATGGTCGGCCGACCCGCTCCCCCAGCAACCGAAGGTGCCCGGGGGGCCGGTGGGCGCGGCGCGCCCCGCCCCGAAGCCGGCCGTTCCGAAGGGCGCCCGGGAGCTCCGGACGCACACCCCGGAGGCGGCCCGCTGGCCCGGCGGCTCCACCGCCACCGTCGACCTCGGCGGTTCGCCGGCCACCGGGCGCCTGAAGGCGGGCGGTACCCCGGTCTCGGTGTCCGCCGTCCCGACCTCGGCGCTCGGCCCGCGGTCCGGGCGCCTGGTCGCCCCGGTCGCCCCGGTCGCGCCGCTCTCCTCGGTCGAGGTCCGGCTGGCCGACCGGAGCGGCGCCAAGGCCGCCGGCGTCGACGGGCTCCTGGTCGGACTGGCCCGCGGTGACGGCAGGCCGGGGGTGGGCGGCGTCTCGGTGTCGCTCGACTACAGCTCCATCGAGCAGGCGTACGGCGGCGGTTGGGCCTCCCGGCTGCGGCTGGTCGCGCTGCCGGGCTGTGCACTGACGACGCCGCAGCGCGCGGAGTGCCGCCGGCAGACGCCGATCGAGTTCACCAACGACCCGCGGGCCCGGACGCTGTCGGGTACGGTCGCGGTCGCCTCCGACGCGCGGACCGGTACGAGCGGCTTCGCCGCCGCGTCGTCGGCCGCGCGCTCGGCCGGGGCCACCATGGCGGTCGCGGCGGTCGCCGGCTCCGGCGGCTCGCAGGGCGACTACGGGGCGACCTCGCTGTCCGCCTCGGGCGCCTGGACGGCCTCCGCCTCCGGCGCGTTCACCTACGCCTACCCGATCACCGTGCCGCCGTCGCTCGGCGGCGCCGCGCCGGCGGTCACCCTCGCCTACGACTCGCAGTCGGTGGACGGCGAGACCTCGGCCCGCAACTCGCAGTCCTCGTGGATCGGTGACGGCTGGGGCTACAGCCCGGGCTTCATCGAGCGCTCCTACAAGGCGTGCAAGGACCAGGGCATCGAGGACTCCGGGGACGAGTGCTGGGGCGGCTGGAACGCCACGATCTCGCTCGGCTCGCACACCGGCGAGCTGCTCCGGGACTCCTCGGGCGGCTACCGGCTGCAGAACGACGACGGCACGAGGATCGAGCGGCTGACCGGGGCCACCAACGGCCTGTGGCAGGGTGAGTACTTCAAGGTCACCACCACCGACGGCACCGCGTACTACCTGGGCCTGAACCACGCGCCGGGCACCACGTCGGACACGGCGACCAACAGCGCCTGGGGCGTGCCGGTCTACCACCCGAAGGCGGAGGACCCGTGCCACGACTCCGCCGACGGCAATGACTCGCGGTGCGACCAGCCGGTCGGCTACCGGTTCAACCTCGACTTCGCCGTGGACCCGCACGGCAACATCCAGCGCTACGACTGGTCGACCGAGTCCAACTACTACAACATGGGCTACGGCCAGGTCGCCAAGGACGACAAGGGCGGCACCCTCACCCAGTACACCCGGGGCGGCCGCCTCACCCAGATCTCCTACGGCTACCAGCTGACGGACGCGCAGGCCGGCCGCGAGCCCGCCGCCAAGGTCGTGTTCAACGCGGCGCAACGCTGCACGACCTCCGACAGCGTCTGCACCCTCGACAACCTGTCGCGGGACACCGCGACCAACTGGCCGGACACGCCGTACGACCTGACCTGCCTCGCCACCGACAAGAACAAGGTCGAGGACGACGACACCGACGGGGTCTGCCTCACCGGCGGACCGACCTTCTGGTCGACCTTCCGGCTGAAGTCGGTGGACACCAAGGTCCGTACCGGCTCAGGCTGGCAGGACGTCGACAGCTTCGAGCTGAAGCAGGTCTTCTCCGACGCCGGCGGCACCTACGACCCGGTCACCGGCAAGACCCAGGACCCGACGAACGCCGGCGCCCTGCAGTCCGTGATGTGGCTCTCCGAGATCGTCCACACCGGCCGGGACACCTCCGCCGGCGGCGGCGGCCCGCTCACCCTCGACCCGGTCACCTTCACCGGCATCGAGATGGACAACCGGGTCGACGGCCTCTCTCCGGCCGCCCCGCCGCTGTTCCACCCGCGCGTCTCCAGCATCCAGACCGAGACCGGCGAATCCGTCGCGGTCACCTACCGGGCGCCGGAGTGCTCGCGCGAGAAGAACACCATGCCGGCCTCGGCCGACGCCAACACCATGGCCTGCTACCCGGTCTGGTGGACGACGCCGGGCGGGAAGGACCCGATCGAGGACTGGTTCCACAAGACCCTGGTCGCCCAGGTCACCGACAGCGACGGGACGAAGGCCGGCTCGCCGGCCAAGGTGACCAACTACGCCTACGGCGACGGCGCCGCCTGGCACCGTGACGACTCCGACCTGACCGACGACCAGCACCGCACCTGGAACCAGTTCCGGGGCTACCGCACCGTCACCACCACCACCGGCGCCGCGCCGGACCCGATCACCCAGAGCGTCGTCTCCTACCTCCAGGGCATGGACGGCGACTACAAGGCGGACGGGACCAGGCGCACCGCCAAGGTGCGGAACTCGCTCAACGAGGAGATCACCGACAACCCCTGGTCGGCCGGTGCCCCCTACGAGACGCAGACCTTCACCAAGGCCGGCGGCAGCGTCGTCGCCAAGACGCTGGCCGACCCGCCGACGGTCGCCGAGACCGCCAGTGCCGCCCAGACGGCCTGGACCTCGGAGGACCCGGCACCCGCGAAGCTGTCCACGCTCCCCGACCTGAAGGCCCACCAGGTCCGTTCGACCTCGGCCCGTTCGCTGGGCCTGCTGTCCGACGGCTCGTGGCGGACCGTGCAGACCGTGACCACCATGGACGACCTCGGCCGGGTCCACCAGGTCGACGAGAAGGGCGACCTGGCGGCCTCGGGGCAGCAGACCTGCACCACCACCGGCTACGCCCCGGCGCCCGCCGCCAATCCGATGATGCTGATCTACCCGAGCGAGGTCCTCACCGTCGCCGGGCCGTGCGGCACCACACCCGGCGGGACCACCACGCTCTACGGCAAGCGCTTCTTCTACGACGGCGCCGCCGGAGTGCCGGACCCGGCCGCCTACGGCGTGCTCGGCCGCAACGGCAGCTCGCTCGGGTTGGTGACCGGCACCCAGTCCATCAAGTCGTACACCGCCCCCGGGCAGCCGTCCTACCAGTCGCTCGGCGGGCTGGAGTACGACAAGTACGGCCGCGTCACCAAGACGGTGGACGCGGTGGGTGCCGCCACCACGACCGCCTACCTCCCGGCCGACGGCGTCCTCCCGGACTCGCTGTCGACCAGGAACCCGCTGGGCTGGGTGGCCACCAGCACGATCTCGGTGGCGCGCGGCGCCGTCACGCACGCCGTCGACGTCAACGGCCGGATCACCGACGTCGAGTTCGACGCTCTCGGCCGCCGCACCAAGGTGTGGACGCCGGGCCGCAGCAAGGCGACCCAGAGCCCCGACCGCAAGTTCGGCTACGACGTGCACGGTGCCGGCGACAAGCCGGACCCCTCCGCCGTCACCACCGAGACCCTGCGCGAGAACGGCTCGTACAACAAGTCCGTCACCTACTACGACGGGCTGCTGAGGCCGCGGCAGAGCCAGACCACGACCGCGGACAACTCCGCCGGGCGCCTCGTGTCGTCGAGCTTCTACGACTCGCACGGCTGGGCCGTCTCCAACATCGCCCCCTACACCGACGCCGCGCACGAGGCGGGCACCGGCATGTGGGCGGAGACCAACAACACCGGCCCGTCGGTGACCAGGACCGCCTACGACGGACAGGGCAGGCCGGTCTCGGTCCAGCAGGTCTCGTTCGCCAGCACCCTGTGGCAGTCCGGCACGTCCTACCCGGGTGCCGACCGCGTCGACACCACGGTCGGTGCGGCGCGCACGACGACCTACACCGACGGCCTCGGCCGCACCACCTCGACCGTCGTGCACGACGACACCCCCGACCGGAAGCTGACCGCCGGCACGGTGATCGCCTCGGGCACGTCGGTGGTGTCCAAGAGCGTCCGGCTGGCGATGCGGGCGGACGGGAACCTGGTGCTGACCGGGCTCGCCGACGGCCGGACGCTCTGGTCCTCGGGCACGTCCGGCAACCCGGGCGCCGTGGCGGTCATGCAGGCCGACGGCGACTTCGTGGTCCAGAACGCGACCAGGACGGCGCGGCTCTGGAGGAGCGGCACGACCGGTGCCACCGGCGCCTACCTCATGGTCCGGGGCGACGGCGTGGTCGCGGTGTCCAACGCGTCCAACGCGGTCGTCTGGTCCACCGGGGCCGCCGGCGCCGTCGGCAGCGCCGACGTCACCACCAGCTACACCTTCGACGCCAGGGGCGACGTCGCCTCGGTCAAGGACACCGCCGGCAACGTCTGGAGCTACAGCTACGACCTGCGCGGTCAGCTGGTCTCGCAGACCGACCCCGACAGCGGCACCTCGGTCAAGGAGTACGACGACCTCGGCCGGCTCGCCAGGGCGCGGGACGGCCGGGGCCAGTGGCTGTCGTACGTCTACGACGGCATGGGCCGCACCACCGCGAAGTACGCGGGGACCAGCACCACCGACCAGACGAAGCTGCTCGCCGAGTGGAGCTTCGACGCCAAGGCCAAGGGCTACCCCGACGCCACGACGCGGTACGTCAACGGCCGCGCCGGCGACGCCTACGTCACCCGGATCGACGGGTACACGACCGCGTACCAGCCGACCGGCAGCACGGTGACCGTCCCGGTGGGCGAGGGCAAGCTCGCCGGCACGTACACCACGGCCGCGAGCTACACCGACACCGTCGGCCTGCTCGGCTCGACGACCTTCGGGGCCGCGGGCGGTCTGGCCGAGGAGACCGTCGGCTTCGGCTACAACCTCCAGGGCGGCCTGGTCTCCATGGGCTCGCCGACCACCCCCTACGTCAACACCACCAGCTACAGCCCGCTCGGCCAGGTCCTGCAGACCACCATCGGCACCCCGACCAAGCAGCTGCGCACCGCGCAGACCTACGACCAGGTCACCGGCCGGCTCGCCACCAACCGGGTCACCCTGCAGAACAACACCGCCAACCCGATCTCCGACACCACCTACGGCTACGACCAGGTGGGCAACCTCACCACCGTCTCCGAGACCCAGTCCTCGGGCGGTGCCGACCGGGTCACCGACACCCAGTGCTTCAGCTACGACGCACTGCGCCGGCTGACCACCGCCTGGACCGACACGAAGGGGATCACCAGCCCGACGGCCGGGCAGCTCGCCGCCTGCAGGACCAGTACGCCCGGTCCCTCGACCATCGGCGGCCCGGCCCCGTACTGGACCGACTGGCAGTACGACCTGCTCGGTGACCGCACGCTCCAGGTCAAGCACGACGTGACCGGCAACGCGGCCAAGGACACCACGCAGTCCAGCAGCTACCCGGTGGCCGGCGCGACGCCGACCACCCGGCCGAACGCGGCGACCGGGATCGTCACCTCGAACCCGACGACCGGCACCAGCACGCTCACCCCGACGTACGACAACGCGGGCAACACCACCAGGCGGGTCGGTACCGGAGCGGCGCCGCTCGACCAGGTCATCAGCTACGACGCCGAGGGCGCGACCTCCGGCATCACCACCGACGGGAAGGAGACCACCTACCTCTACGACGCCGACGGCGCGCTGCTCCTCCAGCGCGGGCCCACCAGCACCACGCTCTACCTGTTCGGCGGCACGGAGCAGCTCACCCTCGACAAGGCCACCAAGGCCGTCAGCGCCCTGCGGTACTACAGCTGCCCCGACGGCACGACCATCGTCCGGGCGAGCAACGGCACCATCAGCTACCAGCCGACCAATCCGCAGGGCACCGCCCAGCTCCAGGTCGACGCCAAGACGCTGGCGATCACCCGCCGGGCCTACGACCCGTACGGCAACCAGCGCGGTCCCGCCCCGGCCTCCTGGGCGGACAACCACGGCTACCTGGGCAAGCCGGCCGATCCGACGACCGGCCTGGACCTCCTCGGCGCCCGCCAGTACGACCCGGTGCTCGGCCGCTTCCTGTCGGTGGACCCGGTCTTCGAGGCCGGCGATCCCAACCAGATGGGCGGCTACACCTACGCCGCGAACAACCCGGTCTCGGGCAGCGACCCGACCGGTCTGTGGTGGAGCCTCGACGACATCGGGGGCTTCTTCACCGGCGTCGGCGACTCCGTCGTCGGCGACCCGTGGCAGTGGAGCGTCAACACCCTCTCGGACGGGTGGAACGCCGCCGCGGACTGCTACAACGGGGACAACGAGGTCTTCAACGAGATCTTCGACTACGAGAACGACACCCCGTACAAGCTGGGCCACACCGGTTACGTCGACGACGACCCGCTGGCCGAGCTGTTCGACACCGACTCCAGCTCCACCGCCTACGTCGCCGGTCAGTGGACCGGCACCATCGGCTCGCTGGCCATCGACGGCGTCGGCCTCGTCAAGGGCACCATCTGGGGCTTCAAGAGCGCCAAGGCCATCAAGCTCGCGATGTCGGAGGGCGACGGCTTCATCAGCGCGGTCCGGAAGTTCGTGGACGGCGACCTGCCGACCACGACCGCCCCGCAGGCGGAACCCGCCCCCACCACACCGAAGACGGAGGGCCCCAGCAACCCGAAGTCGGGCACCGGCAAGGAGCCCGGCGAACCCGGCGGCGGGGGCAAGGCCGACAAGGCGCCCGAGGGCGGGAAGGGCTCCGGCGACGGCGGTGGCGGCGAGCCCGCCGCGACCGGAGACACGCCCACCGGCACCGGCGGCACGCCGGGCGGTGGCGGCACCTCCGCCGCCGCGACCGGCGGGGGGTCCGAGGCGGCGGCCCGGACCGGCGTCAGCATCAAGTCGGTGCGCATCGCCCTCGGCCGGGCCGGGATGAGCGTCAAGGGGTACGACATCGTCCACGTCCCGAAGATCGAGCACCCCAACTCCATCGCCCTCGGCAGCAGCCCCTTCACCGGGAAGGGCAACGGGAACGCGCTGCGGGTCGCCGTCCTCGGGCCGAACGAGCTCCCGCTGATCGAGATCAGTACGGAGGGGCTGCGGGACATGGAGACGGCCCTCAGGACGATCCTCCACGAGCTCTACCATCACAAGAACGGCCACCTGCCCGACATGGAGGCCCAGGCCGAGGCCTACGCGGACAAGCGCTACGCCGAGTACCTCCGCCGGACGAAGGGGAGGAAGTAGGAGAGCAGTGGGAGCACCGGAATGAAGTCCTACATCGACAGTGAGATCCGTCAGCTGGCGGCCCAGCCGAACTTCGTCGACGACCAGTCGGAGAAGGAGTGCCCGGTCTGCCGGAAGGTCGCGGTGCGCAGCTACGTCTACGAGGGCAGCAGGGCGGGCCGCCCGGTGCTGTTCTGGCGGACGTGGTGCCACGCGTGCCGCCGGATGTGCAGCTCCGTCGGCGTCAAGCCGAAGAAGCTCGCGTTCGACGACCCGTTCGCCCGGATGACCGCGGACGAGCGGCGGGTGGTCTCCGCTGATTCCGACGGCTTCTTCGAGCGCCTCGACCAGCTGTGGCGCAAGGGGACGCTTCCCCAGCGGTTCCACCGCGCCTCCTGAGCGCGGGCCCCCGCCCGGGGGCCGGTACCCGACGTCGGCCTCCAGGACCCCCCACGGGTCCTGGAGGCCGACGTCGTTCTCGGGGCGGGGGCGTTCTCCGGGGCGGGCGTCAGAGCAGGGTGCTCCAGTAGGACCAGAACCGGTTGAGCACCAGCAGGGCGATCACCGCGGCCCACAGCACCGGCAGGGCCCAGTGGTAGCGGGCGGCCTCGCGGACCACCGGTCGCAGCCGGGGGCCGACGGGTATCACCCCGGAGCGCAGGTTGTGCAGCGTGGTGTACCAGCAGAGCGGCACCACCGTGGCCCAGACCACCACGCAGTACGGGCAGAGCGCGCCGATGTCGTACAGCGCCTGGTCGATCAGCCAGTGCACGAAGACCAGGCCGGCCAGGGTGCCGGCCTGCAGGGCCAGCCAGAACCAGCGCCGGTAGGCGGCGCCGGCCAGCAGCCCGGCGCCGATCGCGGCGACGGCACCGAAGGCGGCCAGGCCGAGCAGCGGGTTCGGGAAGCCGAAGACCTCCGCCTGCTCGGTGCGCATCACCGACCCGCAGCTGATCACCGGGTTGATGTTGCAACTGGGGACGTAGGACGGGTTCTCCAGGATGCGGAGCTTGTCGAAGGTCAGGACGGCCGAGGCGGCGAGGCCGAGGAGTCCGCCGAGGAACACGAACAGGGCGAACGCCCGGCCGGCGCCGATCGGCGTGCCGTGCGGCGGGGAGGAGGCGGCGGCGGAGCGGGAGCGGGGCGGGTTCACGGCAGTCGGGGCGGTCATCGCGGAGCACTCCGGTGGGTGTGAAGGGCCGGCCCGGCCGGGTGGTCGGCCGGGCCGGTGGTGCTCACTGCAAGCCCGCGGCCTGCTTCACCTGGGCGGTGAACTGCTCCGGCGTGGTGGCGCGGTTCCCGCTGAACAGGGTGATCGGCTTGCCGTCCAGCTTGACCGTCGGCGTGCCCGTCACCCCGCTGTCGTTGAAGGCGTCCGCGACCTTCTTCGCCCACGGGGCGTAGGTGCGGTCGGTCACCGCCTTGACGAAGGCGTCCGTCTTCAGACCGGGCACCTGGCCGGCCAGGTCCAGCAGGTGGTTGACGTCGCCGAAGCTGTCCTCGCGCTCGTCGGGCTGGTTGGCGTACAGCACGTCGTGGAACTGCTTGAACTTGTCGACGCCCTCGTCGAGCGCCGCGCCGACGGCGGCGAGCGCGGTGCGCGAGCCCTTGCCGCCGAGGTTCTTGTCGAGGAACGCCGCCAGGTGGTACTCCACCCTGACGGTGCCGTCGTCCGCCAGCTTCCTGACGGTGTCGCCGTTGGTCGCCTCGAAGCTCTTGCAGACCGGGCAGCGGAAGTCCTCGAACACCTGGAGGGTGTGGGCGGCGTCCGGCTTGCCGTACACGATCACGGTGCCGTCGGGGCCGGTGGTGTTGGCCGGGACGACCAGCGCGGTCGGGTCGGCGGCGGCGGACGGGCCGGACGAGTCGTCGCCGCCCGCCGCGTTGATCGCCAGCGCGGTACCGCCGGCCAGGGCGAGGACGGCGACGATCGAGACGCCGACGACGATCCGCTGCCGGCGCTTGGCGGCGGCGCGCTCGCGCAGCTGCGCCTCCTGGATCCGCTCGCGGGCGCTGACGCGCTGGGACTGCTTACGGGCGGGCTGTTCGGTGGGCTGGGCCATGGTGGGTCAACTCCTGGACACGGCGCGCGACATGCGCTTCCTGGGGGCCACCTCGGCGCGACACGGAAGGCCGCGGGCACGAGGGGGCCGGGTCGGTGGGCTCGGGAGTCGGCGCGCTGCCTGCGGGTGCCGGGCGGTGGCCCGGGGCCGGTCCGGCCCGACGGGGTCCGCGGGCCGGGAGCCCTACGGACCGGCGTGAAGCCGGACGGGGGTGTCAGCAGGCAGGCGCGAAGGCCGGCGGACCGCGTCGCGGCGCCGGGCTGAGCACCACGGCCTCGCGGAGCGGCCGGGGGCGGTCCGAGACCGGCAGCGGCACCCGCCGCACCGGCCGCAGCGGTACCGGCGCCAGCAGCAGGAGCAGCGCCCGCAGCGGGGCCGCGACCGCGTGGCGCAGGGCGCGCAGCGCCCGGGCCAGACCGGACAGGGCGGCGTCGCCCAGCCGCAGCCAGACGGCGGCGGCCAGCGCGACCAGCAGATGGGCCAGCAGGACCAGCAGCTGGGTGGCGGCGGGCGCGACCGGCCCGGTGTGCCCCAGGGGCCCCGAGAACAGCGAGCCGTCCACCGAACCGCCGCCGCAGACCAGCAGGTTCATCCCGCGGGCGGGGGCGTGTCCGGCGCCCAGGACCGGGCCGCAGCCGGCCTGGCCCAGGTTGAAGGTGGTGTTGAGCAGCAGCTCGACCGGGACCAGCACGGCCGAGATGTGCAGCAGCCGCCGCTCCCGGCCGGCCAGCGCGGTCGCGACCAGGAAGACGACGACGGTCGCGGCGGCGACCAGGGCGAGCGGCAGCGGACGACCGGTGATGACGACCTGGCCCAGCGCGGACAGCGGCACGGCGAGCGCGGTGAACACCGCGGCCCGCAGGGCCCTGGTCGCAGGGGTGGAAGTCGTCATGCCCCGGAGTATGCCACGACGCTTACACGCCGCACGAGGGTGCGTCGGCGGGTGAGCGGTGACCGGCGAACAGATGGCCCGTCATCGGTCGTTCGTTTGCGGTACGGGGGTGGTGGGTTCACCGGTGGGATGGGTTTGGGCGCCGGAGCCGGGGTGAGCGGGCGTCAGGGGCTGCCGCCGGAGGGGGCGGCGCTCCGACAATCGGGCGATGGACCACGCCACCGGCGCGGCGCACCCGCGTCCGCCCGCCGCCGCCGAGGCGCACCCTCCGGTGCAGGGGCCGCCCCGGCCGTCGGCGCCGGTTCCGGCCCCTCCCGCCCTCGTGCCCGCTCCGCTGCCCTGGCCTCCTTCGCTCCCTTCACCCCCCTCGCCGCCACCGTTCTGGCCTCCGGTGCTTCCCGTGCCGCCCGAGCCGCCCGAGCCGCCGTTCAGCCACCTGCCGCCGATCCACTGTCCGGTACCGGGGCACCCGGCTTCGCCCACGCCGTCGCCCACGCCGTCGGCTCCGGGATCCGCCCAGCCCGTGCCGCCGGCCACGTCGTCGGCTCCGGGATCCGCCCAGCCCGTGCCGCCGGCCCCGATGGCGGCCACCCCGATGTCGGCCGTCCCGACGCCGCCCGCCCCGACCCGGTCCGCCGTGCCCGGGCCGGCGGCCGCGGAGACCGCCGCCGCGCAGCACCCGGCGGTCGCCCCGGCGACCGTGGCCACCGTCACCCCGACTCCCGCCCCGCCCCCGAGCCCGTCCGCGACGGTCGCGGTCGTCGCCGCGCCCCCGCCCCCGGCCGGCGGGCCGGCGCCGCACGCCCTCGAACCGACCGTCTGGGCCACCGTCATGATCCTCGCCGTGCTGGTCCCGGCCGCGCTGGCCGCGGTCCTCGGCCACCACCCCCCGACCTCCAGGAGCCGCAGGTGAACCCTGGCCCCCTGCTCAGCGCCGTCGCGGCCGTGACGGTCGCGATGACCGCACTCGCCGTCGCCCACCGGCTGCGCCCCGCCCTCCCCGAGGGCGAGGATCCGCCCGAGCCGCACCCCGCCCTGGCCAGCATCGGCTCCGGGCTGCTCTCGGGGTTCATCCTGCTCACCGGCTTCCTGGTGGCCACCGGCTGGGCCGCCCGCTCCACCGGGGTGGTCCCGCCCGGCGGCCTCTACATCGCCGACCTGGCCGCGGGCACCGCCGTCCTGCTCTTCCCCTCGCTGTCCGGGCTGCCCTTCACCGCGCGGCACGCCACCGCGGTCTGCTTCTTCGCCGCGCTCGTCGGCTACACGATGTCGCTGGCGGTCCAACTGAGGCCCTGAGCCCGGGCCCCGGGCCCGTCCGGGGTCCGCGGGCCAGCCCGGAAGGCGTCCCGCCGACGCCGAGGTGAAGGGGTGTACGCGCATGGCCGCACACGACACCACCGCGGGTGCGGTGGTGCTCGACCGGAGCGGGGCGCGGGCCGCGGTGCTCGCCGGGCTGGACGGCGCCCTCCGGGCGGACGGGCCGGACGCGGTGGTGGCCGCGGCGGCGCTCCGGGAGCGGGCGGCCGGGTCCGGCGACGTGTTTGGGCACGGCGTGCTGTACGGGCTGGAGTTGGCGGCCGCGGAGGCGGCGCGCGCGGCGCTCCGCCCAGCGAGTGGGCGGTGTAAGCGCGGGCGTCCGGCCGGGAGCCGGCGCGGTTCGGCTGACGGGCCGTCATGAAGCGGGTGCTCGGCCGGGTTCCCGTCGCCGACCGGGCAACCGCCCTTGACCGGGCCCCCCACCGACCGGTCGACCGTCCGGTAGGGGCCGGAGCGTCCGGCGCGGCGGTCACCGGAGCTCCGGCCCGCCGCGCCGGTCGGTCACTTCTGACGGCTCGTCAACTGTGCCATCAAGGTGAGGACGGCGAAGCCGAGGATGACCGCGAGGCCGGGGTAGAACATCGACAGCTCGGTGCCGGGCATGATGACCGCGGTCACGACGGCGAGGCCGAAGGCGCCGCCGACCTGCAGCGAACTGTTGAGCAGGCCGGCGGCGAGCCCCTGCTCCTCGTCCGCGACACCGTTGGTGCCCGCGACCATGAGCGTCGCGATGCTGAGCGCGAAGCCCACGCCCCACAGCACGGAGGCGGGCAACAGCACGCGCCAGAGGTCGGGTTCGGGGCCGATGAAGAGCATCAGCAGGTAGCAGGGGAGGAAGGCGACCAGCCCGACCATCAGGATCTTGGTCACGCCGAACCGCTCCATCAGCGCGCCGAGCTTGGGGCCGATGATGACCACCATGAGGCCGGCCGGCAGCAGGACCAGGGCCATCTGCCACGGCCGCCAGCCCTGGAGGTCCTGGAGGTAGAGGGCGAGCAGGAACTGGAAGCCCATCGCGCCGCCGTACAGCAGGGCGATGCTGACGTTGGCGCTCACCAGGCTGCGGTTGCGGAAGATGGCGAGCCGGATCAGCGGCTCCTTCACACTGCGCTCGATCACCAGGAAGGCGGCCAACAGGGCGGCGGACAGGGCGAATCCGCCGATCGTCCGCACCGAGCCCCAGCCGGCCTCGGCGGCGGAGACCACGGTGAAGACCAGCAGGAGGGTGCCGGCGAGCAGGGTCGCGGCGCCGCCGATGTCGAGCCGCGGCCGTTCGGTGCGCGGCGGGTCCGGCGGCAGGAAGCGCAGGGCGCCGATCAGCAGCAGCACGGAGAGCGGGATCGGCAGGATGAAGATGGACCGCCAGCTCAGGCCCGCGAGCAGGCCGCCGACCAGCAGGCCGGAGGAGTAGCCGGACGCCTCGAAGACGTTGAAGATGCCGAACGCCTTGTTGCGCTGGGGCCCTTCGGGGAACGTCGTGGTCAGCAGCGACATCGCGGCCGGGGCGGCGAAGCCCGCCGCCATGCCCTTGACGAAGCGCGAGACGATCAGCAGGACCGAGCTGTCGGCGAGCGCGCCGAACAGCGAGACGACCGCGAACGCGGCCATCGCGATCACCAGCACCCGGCGTCGGCCGAACAGGTCGGCGACCCGCCCGCCCAGCAGCAGGAAGCTGCCGAAGGCCAGGATGTAGGCGCCGACCAGCCACTGGGCGGTGGCCGCGGTCATCCCGAGCTCGTTCTGGATCTCGGGGATGGTCACCACGATCATCGAGATGTCGAGCCCGTCGAGCAGGATCACGCCGCTGAAGATCAGCAGCGACACCCATAACCGTGCCGACCAGCGCAGGGAGTCCTGCTGGACTTCCGGTGCTGCCGTCTCGGACGGCGCCTCGGGTGCTGCCAAGGCGTCGCCTCCCGTCCGGTGTTCACTCGGAGCCGAGCTGCCTGACATGGGCACATCCCTCCCATTAGAATGATCTTGAGCGCGCTCAATCCGCGTCCGCGATAATTGTCTACGCGCTATATTGCATAAGCTTGATGCTGCCCTAAGTAACCAGACCTGCGCAAGGCGAACACGGCAAGCGTGTCAACTACGGCTCTCCGGGCCCGGCCGGCGGCCATGGACGGCGGTCATCGACGGTGGCGCGCGGCCGGCTCGTTCGACCGCGTCGCATGCGCCCGCTCCGCGGTGCGGCGCACCGGCGGTTCCCGCCGGCCGACCCGGTCCGACGGCAACAAGACCGCAGGCGAAGGACTTTGAGTGGGCTCGGGAGAACTCGGCGTACGGGGCCCGGCAAACGGCCGACCTGACAGATCGTCGTTCGTTTGTTCAGGAACCCGGTTCGGCTCTGGTTAGCATCGGGGCACGAACTCGGAGCAATGGACGGAGCGTCCGGGAGACGAGTGTGCCGTCGTCGGCGTGCAGGCCGACCAGCACCGGTCCTTCGAATAACAGCCACGGCAGTCTGCCGGCGATGCGATGCGGAGACCCAGAATGCGGCTTGCGCAAACGTTAGCAAAAGTCATGCAGCGCCACACGGACCGGCCCGCAATCGGTGAACGCGCGAAGGAGTTCGTGCGGGACGCCGACACCGGCCGCGTTTCGCTCCGCCTCCTGGCGCACTACGAAACGACCAGTTACAGCGAACTCTGGGGGCGGGTCCGCGCGGTGGCCGCGGAATGGCACCGGCACCCGGAGCATCCGCTGGAGCAGGGCGAGCGGATCGCCCTGCTCGGCTTCGCCAGCGGCGACTACGCGGTGGTCGACCTCGCCTGCAACTACCTCGGCGTGGTCAGCGTCCCGCTGCAGACCAGCGCCCCGCTGGCGCAACTCGCCTCGATCGTCGAGGAGACCGAGCCCTTCGTCGTCGCGGCGAGCATCGAGCGGCTGCACGTCGCGGTCGAACTCCTGCTGGCGAACCCGTCCGCCCGTCGGCTGGTGGTCTTCGACTACCACCCGGACGTCACCGACCAGTTCGAGAAGTTCACCGCCGCGCGCGAGCGCCTCGCAGGAGCCGGCCGCGAGGTGGCGATCGACACCCTGGCGGACGTCGTCGACCGCGGATCCGCGCTGCCCGACGCGCCGTTGTTCGTCCCCGAGGACGGCGACGACCCGCTGGCCATGCTGATCTACACCTCGGGCAGCACCGGAACGCCCAAGGGCGCGATGTACACCGACACGCTGTTGAGCGCGATGTGGGGCGGGGCCTGGTCGAAGCTGTTCTCCGACCTCCTCGCGATCAACATCAACTACATGCCGATGAGCCATGTCGCCGGCCACTCGTCGCTGAAGAACACCCTCGCCCGCAGCGGGATCAGCTACTTCTCGGCCAGCAGCGACATGTCGACCTTCTTCGAGGACATCGCACTGGTCCGGCCCACCGAACTGTCGCTGGTGCCACGGGTCTGCGAGATGCTCTACCAGAAGTACCAGAGCGAGCTGGACCGGCGGGAGCTCGCCGGCGCCGACCGGCGGGCGGTCGAGGCCGAGGTCCTGGCCGAGCTGCGGGAGAACCTCCTGGGCGGCCGGCTCGCCTGGGCCAGCTGCGGCTCCGCCCCGCTCTCGGCCGAACTACGGGTCTTCGTCGAGGCGTTGCTGGGCTTCGAGCTGACCATCATCTACGGCTCCACCGAGGCCGCCGCCGTCTCCGTCGACGACAAGCTGCTCCGCCCACCGGTGATCGACTACAAGCTGGCCGACGTGCCCGAACTCGGCTACTACCGGACCGACTCCCCGCACCCGCGGGGGGAGTTGCTGCTGAAGTCCGAGGCCGTCGTGCCCGGCTACTACAAGCAGCCCGAGCTGTCGGCGGAGATCATCGACGAGGAGGGCTACTACCGGACCGGCGACATCGTCGCGGAGCTCGGGCCGGACCGGTTCACCATCCTGGACCGCCGCAAGAGCGTGCTGAAGCTCTCCCAGGGCGAGTTCGTGGCGACCGCGCGGCTGGAGTCCGAGTTCGCGGCGAGCCCGCTGGTCCGGCAGATCTTCGTGTACGGCAACAGCGAGCGGTCCTATCTGCTGGCCGTGGTCGTGCCCACGCCGGCCGCCCTCGACCAGTTCGGCGACGACCGGGAACACCTCCGCCAGCTGCTGAGCGAATCGTTTCAGCAGATCGCCCGCGAGGCCGGACTGAACTCCTACGAGATCCCGCGCGACGTCCTGATCGAGGCCGAGCCCTTCGACCAGGCGAACGGCCTGCTCTCGGACCACCGCAAGCTGCTGCGGCCCCGGCTCCAGGAGCGCTACGGCCGCGAACTGGAGGCGCTGTACGCCGACATAGCCGCCCGGGAGAGCCGGGAGCTGCTGGAGCTGCGCCGTACGGGCGCCGACCGGCCGGTGCTGGAGACGGTCCAGCGGGCCACCCGGGCGCTGCTCGCGGGCTCCACCGTCGAGGTCGGCCCCGCCGCGCGCTTCCGGGACGTCGGCGGGGACTCGCTGACCGCCGTCTCCTTCTCCAACCTGCTCCACGACATCTTCGGCGTTCGGGTCCCCGTCGACACCGTCATCAGCCCCGCCTACGACCTGCGTCAACTGGCCGGCTACATCGAGACCAAGCGCGCGACGGGCCTGCGGGGGACCACCTTCGCCTCGGTGCACGGCGAGGACGGCACGCGGGTCCGCGCCGCGGACCTCACGCTGGACAAGTTCCTCGACGACCGGACCGTCGCCGACGCCCGGACCCTGCCGCGGCCCTCGGGCGAGCCCCGGACGGTGCTGCTGACCGGTGCGAGCGGCTACCTCGGCCACTTCCTCTGCCTGGAGTGGCTGGAGCGGCTGGCCCCGGTCGGCGGGACGGTGATCTGCGTGGTGCGCGGACGGGACGCGGACGCGGCCCGCGGGCGCCTCGACGAGGCCTTCGTCAGCGGCGACGACGAACTGGTGCGCCGCTACCGGGAGCTGGCCGACGGGCACCTGGAAGTCCTGGCGGGCGACATCGCGGAGCCGCGGCTGGGCCTGGACGACACGACCTGGAAGCGGCTCTCCGAGGAGGTGGACGTGATCGTCCACGCCGGCGCCCTGGTGAACCACGTCCTCCCGTACCAGCACCTGTTCGAGGCCAACGTCGTCGGCACGGCCGAGCTGATCCGGCTGGGGCTCACCGGCCGGATCAAGCCCTTCACCTACATCTCCAGCGTGGCCGTCGCCACCTCCCGGGCCGGCGGGGCGCTGGACGAGGACTCGGACGTCAGGACCGCGATCCCGGTGCAGCAGACCGACGAGGGCTACGCGGGCGGCTACGCGACCAGCAAGTGGGCCGGCGAGGTCCTGCTGCGCGAGGCGCACGACCGGTGCGGACTGCCGGTCACCACGTTCCGGTCCAACATGATCCTCGCGCACAGCCGTTACGCCGGGCAGCTGAACGTCCCGGACCAGTTCACCCGGCTGCTGCTCAGCGTGATCGCCACCGGCATCGCGCCGCACTCCTTCTACCGCACCGACGACCGGGGTAACCGCCGGCGGGCGCACTACGACGGCCTGCCGGTGGACTTCACCGCCGCCGCGGTGGTGGCCCTGGGCGGGCAGGGCACCGAGGGCTACCGGACCTTCAGCCTGGTCAACCCGAACGACGACGGGGTGTCGCTCGACAGCTTCGTGGACTGGCTGGCCGAGGCCGGGCACCGGATCGAGCGGGTGGCCGACTACGACGACTGGTTCGTCCGGTTCGAGGCCGCGATGCGGGCCCTGCCCGAGGGGCAGCGACAGCACTCGGCGCTGCCGCTGGTCCACGCGTTCAAGCGGCCGGAGGAGGCGGTGCCCGGGTCGGTCATCCCCTCTGACCGGTTCCGGGCCGCCGTCCGGGCCGCCGGAATCGGACCGGCGCGGGACATCCCGCAGCTCTCGCCCGCCTTCATCGCCAAGTACGCCGCCGACCTGAAGCTGCTCGGCGAGCGCCTCGGCTGGTGAGACCCGCGGCCGTCGCCGCACCCCCCGGCGGTGCCGGACGGCCCGCCGCGCGAACGACCCACCGCCCATCGGACATCGACTACTGGAGCAGAGAACCATGGAACGGACATCCGCGAAGTTCGAGGAGCGCTACGATCTCGGGCGCCGTCTCGTCGAGCAGCTGGGCCCGGTCGAGACCGAGCCGACCACCTTCGAACTCCTCGGCCTGGAATGGGACTTGATCCCCGGCACCTACGAGCCGCGGCCGGGCACCGGCACCGAGTGGTACACCGGCGCGATCCCCTACCCGGCCGGTGGCAGCTTCCTGGAGATCGGCTGCGGGGCCGGCGTCACCGCGGTCTGGGCGGCCCTGCACGGCTGTGCGCGGGTGACCGCCACCGACATCACCGACACCGCCGTCGACAGTGCCGCCCGCAACGCCGCACGGCACGCCGTCGCCGACCGGGTCCGGGTGCTGCGCAGCGACGTGTTCGACGCGCTCGGCCCCGAGGAGCGCTTCGACACCGTCTTCTGGAACTGCAGCGTCTTTGAAGCACCGAAGGACTTCGAGTTCAAGCAGGACGTCGAGTGGGCGATCTTCGACCGCGGTTACAGCGCCCTCGGCCGCTACCTCGCCCAGGTGCACGCCCGGGTGCTGCCCGGCGGCCGGGCCCTGGTCACCTTCAACAGCTTCGGTGACGCCGCCCGGATCGCCCAGCTCGCCGCCGAGGCGGGGAGCTCGCTGACGATGCTGGGCAGCGCCGACCGGCAGCTGGCGGGCGTGGACGTCACCTACAAGCTCTTCGAGATCCGCCCGCTGGAGCGCTGACCGCAGGAGCGCGCACACCGCCCGCGGCGCAACCCGTACACCCGGTCGCCCGGAGGGCCGGCCCGCATTCGTCGGGCCGGCCCTCCGGGCGGTTTCGCATGCGGCCCGGGGCGGTCGGGGGTGGCCCGGGGGCCGGAATATTCCAGCGGCATGCGAATGCCGGGTGGCCGCCGGAGCGGTCGAACGAAAGGGCGAGCAATTCGAGCCGCGACAGCGCTCCGGGCCATTACGTTCTGTACATGGAGGGTTGCCGGGGTGATAGAATCCGACCCGGTGCGTGTGAATGCGCGCATGCCGATCAGGCCGGGGGCGGCGGCCCCGGCGGTAATCTCCGGGTGCCGATCCAGGCCGATCCGGACCGGGCGCGATCCACCCCGGCGCGACTGCTGTCGGGCACGATCCGGCCGGGACGCGTGACGGCTACCGGAATCGACGCCTCCCTTGTCGCCCCGCGGCATGCTTCCGCGCGTTTCACCCGTCGCTCACCCCATTTCCGGAGCGCTCCCATGGCCAAGCAGAATCGTGCCGTCCGCACCCGGCAGGAACTGATCCGTTCTGCCGCGGAGACCTTCGCCCGATCCGGATTCGCGGAATCCTCCATTACCCAGATCTGTGTCCGGGCCGGTCTCAGCCACGGTGCGCTGCATTTCCACTTCGGGAACAAGCGGGCGCTCGGCGAGGCGGTCGAATCGGCCGCCTCGGAAATCCTGCTGCACATCACCGGGAACGTTCCACTGCGACACCCCGTACCGCTCCAGCTGCTCGTCGACACCTCGCACCTGCTGGCCCGGCGGCTCTCCACCGACGCGGTGCTGCGGGCCGGGTTCTGCCTCGGCAGCGACGCCACCTGGCCGGGCGGCGCCGACCTGTGGCAGCAGTGGCAGGACTGGGTCCAGCTGATGCTGACCGTCGCCAGGGCCCAGGGCAGCCTGGCCGCCGACATCGTGCTCGACGACGCCGTGGCCGCGATCACCGCCGTCGTCGCCGGGCTGGAGGTGCTCGGGCGGCGCGACCCCCAGTGGCACTCGCGTCAGGCGGTCACGCCGTTCTGGCGGTTGATGCTGCCGCAGCTCGCGACGGCGGAGGCGCGGGCCGTGATCGCCCCGGAGGGCAGCTGTGCGGAGCCGCCGGAGGGCGGCGAGCGGGCGGTCGGCGCGGAGTGGGGCCAGGCCGGCGGGCGGCGGGCGGCGCAGCCCTGCGACGCGTTGTCCTGCTGCTGACGGCCGGCGCCGGCGCCGCCCCCGCCGCTCGCCGGCCCGGCCGGTGGTGGCTCGCTCAGGCGGGCCGCTCGCGCCGGTCGGCGAGGGCGACGACCGCGTGGGCGGCCGAGGCCAGCGTGACGTGCCGGTGCCAGCCGCTGAAGGAGCGCCCGGTGAAGTCGCGGATGCCCACCCGGTCCGCGATCTCCGTGAAGTCCCGGTCGACCTTTCCGGTGAGCCGGCTGAGCCGGACCAGGGTGGCCGGTGGCACGGCGGTCAGATTGGTCAGCCAGAGCTCCGCGGGCCAGTGCCCGCCCTCCTCACCGATGCCCAGCAGCAGGAGTTCACCACTCGGAGCGCCCGGAGTGCCCGGAGTGCCCGGTGCGGTCGGTGTGCCCGGTGCGGACGGCGCGGGCAGGCCGACCCGGACGGTGGCGGCCGGTACCGCCCGGGGGGCCGTGTGCGGACCGTGCTCCCGGCCGGGGACGAGCCGGCGCAGGTCCTTGGCCAGGCTCATGATGCGCAGGGCCGGCTGCGGCCTGCTCCCCGAGGCGGGCAGGGCCTGGTCCAGTACGGAGAGCCGGAGGTCGCCGCCGACCCGGGCGAGCAGCGGCACCCCGTGGGCGTGCAGCTTCCCGAAGATCGTCATGGCCTGTGACTCACCGATGTCGAGCACCACGGGCCGGACCGGCAGCCCCCAGCCCGTGGTGGTCTCCAGGCAGGCCTCGGTCACGCACTCGCCGAGGGTCTCCACCCCGGCCTCGTCCGGGATCGACACCTGACTGCGCCGCAGATCGTCCTTGAGCCAGGCCTCGGGCAGATGCAGGCGCCAGTTGACCGGGGTGCTCAGCTCCTCCGAGGCCGCCCAGACGCCGATGGCGTGCTGGGCGTTCAGCACCTGCCCGAGGGTCGGGAAGAAGTGCCGCTCGACGCCGACCGAGTGCTGCCCCGTCTTGGGGATGATCATCGGCTGCACCACCCACGCCTGGGGGGCCGCCGCACCGGCCAGGTAGTGGGCCAGCGCCCGGCGGATGGGGATCCAGTCCCAGGTCGAACTGCAGATGAAGTGGTGCAGGTTCTGCTCCGAGGCCGGCTTGCCGAGCAGCGCCGCGATGTTGCGGATCGACTTGCGCCCCTCGGTCTCCAGCAGTCCGCGCAGGTACTGCATGCCCTTGCGGCACTGGTCGCTGCGGGACAGCGAGGTGAACAGGATCGAGCACAGCTCGGTGAGCAGGACGTCGTGGGCACCGGGCGGGAACGGTGTGCGGGGGTGCCGGGCCGGGCCCGGTCCGGACGGCTCGGCCGCCGCGGACGGCCCTCCGGGCGCGAGCCGGGCCGGGGAGGCGGTGCCGTGCGGACCGGCCGGCGCCGGGCACGGAGAGGCGGCCGCAGGGGGGATGGGGGCCGGGACGGAAGAGGGGAATCCGGTGGGGCGCAGGGGGCGGGCGGAGGGCTTCGACCGGTCGTTGTCGCCGACCGGAGCCTGGGTGCGCCGTCGCTGTGCCAACGTCTGAGAGGTCAAGTCGTCTCCGTGGTCGTGGTGTTCGGGGGAGGCGCCGGACGGCGGCGGCGGGGCCCGGCCTCGCGGTGGCCGGGTGGATCGGGAGCGTCGGGTCGGGGTGGGTCGGGGCGGCGCGGCGCGGGTCACGGTGGGGCGGGTCGGGTGAGGGCGAAGCGGGTCGAGTCGGAGTGGGGGTCGGGTCGGAGTGGGGGTCGGAAGCGGGACCGGCCGTCGCCGGGCCCTGCCGCGGGTGGGGGAGCGGCTTCCTGGCGGTGCGGCGCCCCTGTCCTCAGCGCGGGAGCCGACCGGTCCGCGCTCGATCAGGGGTGGGAGGCAAAGCGGCTGAGCGGACGCCCATCCTGCCCTGCGGACACGGTCCGTGCCGGGCCCCTGCCGGAGCGCCGCCAGGGAAGTCCGGCAGAGGTGAACTCCACGTGTGCACACTCCTGTTCGGTCTCCCGGGGCGGTCATGAACGTGCTCGTGCCCTGCTCCAGACAGTAAGGAGCGAACCGGGGCGATGCCATGGCACGAGGAGTGAGAGTGTCACATTACCGGACAGTAGTCCTGTGAAGCCGGAGCCGGTGGGTCAGCGTCCGGCCCGGCCGCCGGGCAGCAGCGGCCGCCGGTTCTCCAGGGTGGCGATCAGGTGGGCGACCGAGGCCAGCGTGATGTGCCGGTGCCAGCCCGGGAACGACCGCCCGCCGAAGTCCCGTACCCCCACCCGCTCGGAGATCGCGGTGAAGTCCCGCAGGACGACGCCCGGCAGCCGGGTGAGCCGCAGCGCGGTGAGGACGGAGGGCGCGTCGGCGTTGGTGAGCCAGAGCCGCCGGCGCGGGCGCCCGGCCGGCCGCCACTCGCCGAGCAGCAGCATCCGCTCCCCGCGGGCCGGCGAGGTCACCACCGGGATCGCCACCGCGGTCGTCGGGCCGTCGCCCGGATTCACCTGCCGGCGCAGCCGGGGGAGCGACTCGGCGAGCTCGCCCACGGTGTGCTCCCGGCCGCTGTAGCTGGGCAGTTCGGTCCGGTCGAGCCAGAGCTGGGCCTGCGGGCCGACCCGCACCACGAACGCGACGCCCAGGGCCGCCAGGTGGCGGGCGACCGCCACGGCGTCCACCTCCCCGACGTCCACCACGACCGGCCCGCGCAGCACCCCGCCGATCTCCCGGATGTCGGCCACCGCGGCCCGGACGCAGTCCTCGATGGTGGCGACCGCGGCGTCGGCGGGAACGCTCGCCCGTTGCCGCAGCGGATCGGTCAGCCAGCGGTCGGAGAGCCGCAGCTGCCAGTCGACGGGGACGGCGCAGTGTCCGGAGGCCAGCCAGGCCCCTACCGCGTGCTGGCCGTTGACGATCCGTCCGAGCGGCAGCAGTTGCTGGTCGATGCCGACCGAATGGGAGCCGGCCTTGGGTATCAGGATCGGTCTGATCACCCAGGCCTGCGGTGCCAGGGCCCGCTGCACCTCGCGGGCCAGGGCGTGCCGCACCGGCATCCAGTCCCAGGGCGACGCGCTGATGAAGTGGTGGACGCTCTGCTGCGCCGCGGCGCCGTCGAACTGCGCCGCGATGCCGCGCAGGGTCTTGCGCCCCTCCAGTGCGAGCAGGCCGCGGACGTACTGCTCGGCCTTGAGCCGCTGGCCGCTGCGCCGCAGCGAGCCGAACAACTGGGCGCTGAGCTCGGGGTCGAGCGCCGTGTCGGCGGCCGGTTCGCCGTCCGTCGCGCCGACGGATCCGTGCAGGTGCCGCATGGTTGATCCCCCCGTGGTCCGCCACCCCAGCCGACCGGACGGACCGCCGCCCCGCATCGGCGTCGTCCGGGTCGGACTCCCAAAAGAGGACTGCTGTCCTGTTCTCATTTATACAGGCCGGCGCGGACGGTGGCTGCCCCGTCGTGCCGCGTGGACACGGGAATCGCAGGTGCGAATTCCGTGCCGGCCGGCCGGCACGGTCGCCGGGGCGAGGGTGGTCGGGCGGTGGTCCGGACGGCCGGTCAGTCGACGGGGGACGGCGCCCCGGCCCGGCCGGCCTCCTCCAGGAGGCGCTTCGCGCGGTAGGGGGAGGAGTCCAGCCTGGCCAGCACGCCGGCGCTGGCGACATTGGGGAGGACGAGTGCGAACAGGTTCGAGATCTCCTGGGAGAGGGTCCGCTCCGGCAGGGTCTCGGTGATCAGCTGGACCCCGGTCCACGCCCCCACGAACAGCCGGGCGGTCTCGGCCGGGTCGACGTGCGCGAGCAGTTCGCCGCGCTCCTTCGCCTCGGTCAGCAGTCCCTGCCCCACCTCGATCCAGTCGGGCCAGCGGGTGCCGAACAGGCCGCGGGACTTGACGTCCACGGACAGCCGGATCGCGGCGCTCAGCATCGGCTCCCGGGGGAGCCGATGGGCGAGCAGCAGGGCGAGGTCCACCCACTCCTGCAGCTTGAAGGCCTGCGGGGCCAGCCCCTCCATGGTCACCGCCTCGGCCAGCACGCCGCGGGCGAGCTGCTCCTTGGTGGTGAAGTGGAAGTAGAGGCCACCGCGGGTGAGTTGGATGCGCTCGATGAGGCCGCCGATGGTGGTGGCGTCGTACCCGAGCTCGTTGAACATCTCGGCCGCGGCCTCCAGGATCAGCCGGCGGGTATGGATCGCGCGCTCCTGCCTTGACACTTTATGCCTCCACTGCATTCTCTTTACCATTGCTTGAACTAGACTTGCTCATGGTTCGAAACCGACCGGAGAGCCGGTACTTGAATAGCACAGTCCACTGAACTGTGCCGACCCGTCAGACCAAGGGGGGGCCTTGCAAGACGTCACGCTCGCACCACGTTCATCCACTCCTTCGCCTGCTCTCGTAGGCGCCTACGCGCATCTGCGGCGGGGCACGTCCGTCCTGGTCACCGGCTGGGAGCGGCTGGGTGCCGACGAGTTCGGGGTCGGCGTCCGGTGGCCGGCCGTGCAGGTGGGCCTGCCGTACGACCCGCGGATACTCGCCCAGACCATCCGGCAGTGCGGCCTGGTCGTCGCGCACGCCGAGTACGGCGTCCCGCTGACCCATCAGACCGTGTTGAGCACCCTGGACTACACGATCGACCCGGACTTCCGCGTGCCACGCGGCCGGAGCGCCAGGCTGGACGTGCGGGTCACGGTGGCGGGCGCCGTGCGGAACCGACGGTCCGTCAGTTCTCTGCGGATGGGCATCCTGATCCGCTGCGACGGCGTCGTGGCGGCCCGGGCGGACTCCGAGTTCGGCTGGATCTCGCCCGCCGCCTACCGGCGGGTGCGGGGAGACGGCCTCGGGGTCGGCTGGGGCGCCTGGCCGTTACCGGAGCCGATAGCCGCCGACCTCGTGGCCCGGCCTCGCGCCACCGACGTCGCCCTCGCGCCGGGCGACCGGCCGCACCGCTGGCTGCTGCGCAACGACATCGACAACCACCTGCTCTTCGACCACCCCGTGGACCACGTCCCGGGGCTGGCCCTGCTGGAGGCCGCGGCCCAGGCCGCGCAGGCCCTCCGGGGCCGGTCGTCCTTCCTGCCCCTGCGGGTCGCCACCAGCTTCCGGCGGTACGTGGAGTTCGACCGGCCGTGCTGGATCGAGGCGGAGGAGACACTGGCCGGCCACCCCGCCCGGTGCGCCGTCCGGGTCACGGGCACGCAGGGCGGGGAGCCGGCCTTCCGGGTCGAGTTCAACGGTCTGCGGCGGTGACGGTGCCACCGCCGGGCGGCCGGGGGCGGCTCACCGGTTGACGAAGCCGCCGTCCACCGGCAGGACGGTACCGGTCAGGAACGGGCAGCGGTCGCTCAGCAGCCAGGCCGCCGCCTCCGCGATCTCCTCCGGAGCCGCCGTACGCCCCTGCGGCGTCAGCGAGTTGGCCAGATCCTCCAGGCCGGGATTGCGGCCGAACCAGTCGGCCGTGATCTCGCTGCGGGTGGTTCCGGGGGCGACCGCGTTCACCCGGATGCCCTGCTTGGCGTACTCGTCGGCGGCGGCCCTGGTGAAGCCGATGACGGCGTGCTTCGAGGCGATGTAGGGGGCGGCGGCGGGGATCGACACCAGGCCGCCCACACTGCTGTTGTTGACGATGGTGCCCCCGCCGGATTGTTCCAGCATCGCCGTTATCTCGTACCGCAGGCAGTTGAAGACGCCGCGCACATTGGTGTCCATGACGGTGTCGTAGACGTCGTCCGACATCAGGTGCAGCGGGGTGCGGTCACCGCCGATCCCCGCATTGTTGAAGGCCGAGTCGAGCCGCCCGTATTCGGCCACGGCGAACTCGACCGCCCTCGCGGCATCTCGGGCGACGGATACGTCGCCGACCACGTACGCGGCGCGGGCTCCCTTTTCGCGTAGTTCGGCGGTCAGCGCGGCCAGGCGTTCTTCCCGGCGGGCGGTGAGCACCACGGTGGCGCCCTCCCGGGCGAACACGTGGGCCGCCGCGGCGCCGATGCCGCTGCTCGCGCCGGTGATGAGGACGATTCTGCCGGAGAGGAGGTCGCTGTTCATGGCCCGAAGTCTCGCAGGCCCCCGTCCGGACGTCACCAGGCCGGCCTGTCTTCCTGCTGTCACAATGATTTGACGGCAATTCAGTTCGTCGGGCCGGCTTCGGAGCTCCGTCGAACCGATGCGGCCGCCGGCGGTGCTACGTGCCCGCAGCGACCTGATGGACTATTCGGCACCTGACGGAGTAGCGGTCACCTGACGAAGTGCCGGTCACCTGACGAAGTGCGATGACGAACGTTGGCCGGCACTCCGTTCTGTTCCATGATTTGAACGGTGGCGGAGGCCGCCGACGGTTCGGCGCCCACCGTCGCGGTGCGGCGGACCGGTCCGACCTCTGCGCCCACCGCCCTCGTGTTCCATCGACGTTCACCCAGGACGAACGAGAAGTTCCCCGGTCCCGCCGACGGTGCGGCGACCGCGCCCCCGGGCCTGTGTGGATTCGAATTCCGGCTCCGTTGACAGCCGCGCACGACGCTCGCCTGCTCGGCCGTGGGGCGACCGCGCCCATCGCCCGTTCGCGATTTGGAGAAATCGGTGGAAAGTACTCTGCTCGATATCCGACTGGAAAGCGCGTTGCAGCAACCACCGTGGGAGGACACCGCGCTGGTCCGCCAGGTGCGGAAGGAACTGGCGACCCGCCCCGCACTGGTCGAGGCGGAGGACGTCCGTACCCTGCGCGCGCTGCTGGCCCGGGTCGCCGCGGGCGAAGCCCACGTGGTGCAGGCGGGCGACTGCGCGGAGGACCCGGCCGAGTGCACCCCCGGCTACGTGGCCCGCAAGGTCGGCGTGCTCGACCTGCTCGCGGGCGCGCTCCAACTGGACACCTGCAAGCCGGTGATCCGCGCCGGCCGGATCGCCGGACAGTTCGCCAAGCCCCGCTCCCACCCCACCGAGCGGGTCGGGAACGTCGAACTGCCGGTCTACCGGGGGCACATGGTCAACAGTCCGGAGCCCGACCCGGAGCTGCGGCGCCCCGACCCGTTGAGACTGCTGACGGGCTACCAGACCGCCTACGACGTCATGGGACACCTGGGCTGGCGCAGCCGCGGCGGGCCCCTCTCCATCGGGACGCCCGTCTGGACGAGCCACGAGGCACTGCTGCTCGACTACGAAGTCCCCATGCTGCGCCGGGACGACGAGGGGCGGCTGCTGCTGGCCTCCACCCACTGGCCGTGGATCGGCGAGCGGACCAGGCAGGTCGACGGCGCCCATGTCACCCTGCTCGCCGAGGTGATGAACCCGGTGGCCTGCAAGGTGGGTCCCACCATGGCGGTCGACGACCTGCTGGCCCTGTGCGAGCGGCTCGACCCCCGGCGCGAGCCGGGCCGGCTCACCCTGATCGCCCGGATGGGGGCCGAGGCGGTGGCCGGGCGGCTGCCCGTCCTCGTCGAGGCGGTGAAGGCCGCGGGCCACCCGGTGATCTGGCTCACCGACCCGATGCACGGCAACACCGTCAGCACGCCGGACGGCCTCAAGACCCGGTTCGTGCGGGAGATCTCCCGCGAGGTGCGGGAGTTCCAGCACGCCGTCCGCAACGCCGGCGGTACGGCGGGCGGGCTCCACCTGGAGACCACTCCCGACGACGTGACCGAATGCGTCCAGAGCGAAGCCCGGATCGACGAGGTCGGGGCCAAGTACACGAGCTTCTGCGACCCCCGGCTCAACCCGGGCCAGGCCCTCTCCGTGGTCTCGGCCTGGTGGCTGACCGGCCGGTCGACCCCGGTGGGCGCCGCCGCGGCCCAGGGCTGAGCCCACCCGCCGGTCCGGCGCCGCGTACCCGCGGCGCCGGACCGGCCCACCGGCGCGGCCGCCCGCGCCACCCACCCGGCGGCCCGTCCGCTCCCGCTCGACACCGCTCGGTCCCACCAGCCCCACCAACGATTCGACCCAGGAACCCAGGAGAGGAAGGCCATGGCGGGCATACCCCCCATCGCGCCGTACCCGATGCCGACCGCGGCCGACCTGCCCGGCAACACCGCCCGGTGGACCGTGGACCCGGACCGGGCGGTGCTGCTCGTGCACGACATGCAGCGCTACTTCCTGCGGCCGTTCCCCGCGGTCGTCCGCGACCACCTGGTCGGCAACGCCGCCCGGTTGCGCGAGCGCAGCGCCGCCCTGGGGGTCCCGGTCGCCTACACCGCCCAGCCCGGCGGCATGACCGAGGCGGAGCGCGGCCTGCTGAAGGACTTCTGGGGGCCGGGCATGCGGGTCGACCCGCTCGACCGGCAGGTCGTCGAGCCGCTCGAACCGGCCCCGGGCGACTGGGTGTTCACCAAGTGGCGGTACAGCGCCTTCTTCCGCTCCGGCCTGCTGGACCGGATGCGCGAGCAGGGCCGCGACCAGCTCGTCCTCTGCGGCGTCTACGCGCACGTCGGGGTGCTGATGTCCGCGGTCGAGGCGTTCACCAACGACATCCAGCCGTTCCTGGTGGCGGACGCCGTCGCGGACTTCTCCGAGGAGTACCACCGGCTGGCCCTGGACTACGCGGCCCAGCGCTGCGCCGTGGTCGTCACCACCGACGACGTCCTCGCCGGGCTCCGGCCGGCCGCCGTCGCGGCCGGTGGCCCCGGGGAGGCCGGCGCATGACCGGGGCCGGGGCGGCGCCGTACCCCGTGGACCTGCTGGACCGCGTCCTGGGACTGCGGCCGCCGCCCTTCGCCCTCATCCACCGCCCGGAGTCGACCGGCCCGGACGCGCTGGACGTGCTGGTCGGCACGGTGTCGACGCCGGGGACGCTCGCCGAGCTTCCCGTTCCCGCCGGGGCCGTTCCCGCCGGGGCCGTTCCCGCCGGGGCCGCCGCCGGGGCCGCCCGTCACGAGGTGCTGGCGATCGTCCCCTACCGGCAGATCGCCGAGCGCGGCTACGCCTGCGCCGACGACGGCGAGCCGCTGATCGCGATGACCGTCACCGACCAGGGCGTGCTGCCGCTGGCCGAGGTGCTGCGACGGCTCCCGGACGTGCCGATCACGCTGGCCGGCGGCCACTTCGACATGGACGACGAGACCTACGCCGGGACGGTGCGCAGGGTCGTCGCCGACGAGATCGGCCGGGGCGAGGGCGCGAACTTCGTCATCAAGCGCTCCTTCCTCGCCGACATCACCGGCTACACCACGCACAGCGCGCTGTCGTTCTTCCGGCGGCTGGTGCGGGGCGAGTCGGGCGCCTACTGGACCTTCATCGTGCACACCGGCGCCCGAACGTTCGTCGGCGCCACCCCGGAGCGGCACCTCAGCCTCGCCGGCGGCAAGGCCGTGATGAACCCGATCAGCGGCACCTACCGGTACCCGCCGTCCGGCCCGACCCTGCCCGGGGTGATGGACTTCCTGGCCGACCGCAAGGAGGCCGACGAGCTGTACATGGTGGTGGACGAGGAACTCAAGATGATGGCCCGGATCTGCGCGGAGGGCGGCCGGGTGGTGGGCCCGTACCTCAAGGAGATGGCTCGGCTGGCGCACACCGAGTACTTCATCGAGGGGCGCACCGACCGCGATCCGCGGGAGATCCTGCGCGAGACGCTGTTCGCCCCGACCGTCACCGGCAGCCCGCTGGAGAGCGCCTGTCGGGTCATCCGCCGGTACGAGCCGCAGGGCCGCGGCTACTACAGCGGGGTGGTCGCGCTGATCGGGCGCGACGAGCACGGCGGATCCGCGCTGGACTCGTCGATCCTGATCCGCACGGCCGACATCGACGACGCGGGCCGGGTCCGGATCGGGGTGGGTGCCACCCTGGTGCGCCACTCCGACCCCGAGCAGGAGGTGGCCGAGACCCGGGCGAAGGCGGCGGGCCTGCTCGCGGCCCTTCAGGCGGACGGCCCGCCGGTGGCGGCACCGGCCCCGACCCCGGCCCCGGCCCCGACCCCGACCCCGACCCCGGCCAAGGCCCCGACCCCGGCCGTCTACGGCGCGCACCCGGACGTTCGGGCCGCGCTGGAGCGGCGCAACGCCGGCATCGCCGACTTCTGGCTGGCACCGGCGTCCGCGCGCTCCCGGCCGAGGCCCGCCCTGGCCGGTCGCCGGGTGCTCGTGGTGGACGCGGAGGACACCTTCACCGCGATGATCGACCACCAGCTCCGCTCGCTCGGCCTCGCGGTGACGGTCCGCCGGTTCGACGAGCCGTACGCGCCGGACGGGTACGACCTCGTCGTGATGGGCCCCGGCCCGGGCGATCCGCGCGGCGCGGGCCACCCCAAGATCGCGCGGCTGCGGTCGACGATCGACACGCTGCTCCGGGAGCGGCGGCCGTTCTTCGCGGTCTGCCTCAGCCACCAGGTGCTCGGGCTGCGGCTCGGCCTCCCGCTGGTCCGCCGGGAGGCGCCGAACCAGGGCGTCCAGCGGGAGATCGACCTCTTCGGTGTCCGGGAACGGGTGGGCTTCTACAACACCTTCGCGGCCCGCAGCGTCGAGGCCAAGGTCGAGTGCGAGGGCGTCGGTCTGGTCGAGGTGAGCCGCGACCCGGACACCGGCGAGGTGCACGCGCTGCGCGGCCCGCACTTCGCCTCGCTGCAGTTCCACGCCGAGTCGATCCTCACCGAGGACGGCGTCCGGCTGGTCGGCGGGCTGCTGACCGAGGTACTGGCGGGCTGAGGGGCCGCCGGACGGCTACGGCTCCCCACCGGCGCCCGGGCGCTCCGGGAGGGGGTCCAGACCGGCCGAACGGGCGGCCTCGCGGAGCAGCTCGCGCAGCATGACGGTGCTCAGCCGGCCGGTGTTCGTGTTGCGCGGGCTGACGTGGTAGCACCCGTACAGCTCCAGCGGCGGTCCGCCGTCGGCGGCCGGCAGGGTGACCCGGGCGCCGTGGCCGAAGACCGGCCGGGGCCGGGGCACCTGCCAGCCGGCGGCGGCCACCGCCGGGAGCAGCGCCTGCCAGGCGAAGCCGCCGAGCGCCACGACGGTCCGCACGGTCGGCCGCAGCAGCTCCAGCTCGCGGGTGATCCACGGGCGGCAGGTGTCCCGTTCGGCGGTGGTCGGCTTGTTGTCGGGCGGCGCGCAGCGCACCGGGTCGGTGATCCGGACCCCGCGCAGGCGCAGGCCGTCCCCGTGCCGGACCGACTCGGCGCGGTTCGCCAGCCCGAGCTCGTGGAGCGTGGCGTAGAGCAGGTCGCCGGACGGGTCGCCGGTGAAGATCCGGCCGGTGCGGTTGCCGCCGTGCGCGGCGGGGGCGAGGCCGACCAGGACCAGCGGCGCGTCGGGCGGGCCGAAGCCGGGGATCGGGCGGCCCCAGTAGTCCCAGTCCAGGTAGGCGCGGCGCTTGGTGCGGGCGGTCGCCTCGCGCCACTCGACCAGGCGGGGACAGGCGCGGCAGCCGGTGACGACGGCGTCCAGCGCGGGGACCGTGGCGGTGCGGGCGGCGGCCGCGACGGGGTGGCCCGGGTCCTCGGGGTCGGTGGCCGGGCCGTCGGCTACGGGCTGGGACATGGGGACGATCTTAGGCGCGGCGGCCGGCGGTCGGCCGTTCCGGCGGCGCCTCCGCAGGCGTAGCGTGGAATCGGCTGCTCCGGCGGCCCCCGGCCGGGCCGGGGCGGCGACCGCCGGGGCGGCGGCGCGCGCGAGGAGACCGCGATGCTGATATTCGATGCGGTGCTGGCGGCCGTCGTACTGGTGGCCGTGTGGGCCGGGCTGAGCGTCCGGGTCGTGCAGCAGTTCCAGCGGGGCGTGGTGTTCCGCTTCGGCCGGGTGCGCGAGCAGGTCCAGGGCCCCGGGCTGGTGCGGCTGATGCCGGTGGCGGACCGGCTGCGCAAGGTGAACGTCCAGATCGTGACGATGCCGATCCCCGCCCAGGAGGGCATCACCCGCGACAACGTGACCGTCCGGGTGGACGCGGTCGTCTACTTCCGGGTGGAGGACCCGGTGAAGGCGACCGTCAACGTGCAGGACTACAACTTCGCCATCTCGCAGGTCGCCCAGACCTCGCTGCGCTCGATCATCGGCAAGAGCGAGCTGGACGACCTGCTGGCCAACCGGGAGCCGATCAACCAGGGACTGGAGCTGATGATCGACAGCCCGGCGCTGGGCTGGGGCATCGAGATCGACCGGGTCGAGATCAAGGACGTCGCCCTGCCGGAGTCGATGAAGCGCTCGATGTCCCGGCAGGCGGAGGCCGAGCGGGAGCGCCGGGCGAGGATCATCACGGCGGACGGCGAGTACCAGGCCTCGGCGCGGCTGTCGGAGGCTGCGGCGGTGATGAGCGCGACTCCGGCGGCGCTCCAACTGCGGCTGCTGCAGACCGTGGTGGAGGTGGCGGCGGAGAAGAACTCGACGCTGGTGCTGCCGTTCCCGGTCGAGCTGCTGCGGTTCCTGGACAGCGCGGCGGAGGTGAACCGCAAGACGGTGGGCGACGGCGGCGACCAGGCGGGCGCGGAGCCGCCACCGGCCGAACCGCCGCGGCTGCCGGAGGTGGAGCAGCTCGAACTCCCGCCGCTGGAGGAGGTGCTGGAGCAGTCGCCGGTGGACCGGCTGAACGGCGCCGGCCACCCCGCGCCGGGCCCGGTGGCGGCGCCCCCGGGCCCGGACCACGATGGAGGGACGGGAGTGGCAGGCACGTCAGGAGGCCGATCATGACCAGAGCCAGCGACATCATGCACCCGGGCGCGGCGTGCGTGGGTGAGCACGAGACCCTCGCCTCCGCCGCCCGGATCATGCGGGAACGCGACGTCGGGGCGTTGCCCATCTGCGGTGAGCGGCAGAAGCTGCTCGGCATCGTGACCGACCGCGACATCGTGCTGAAGTGCGTCGCCGAGGGCCGCGACCCCGAGCAGGTGACGGCGGGCGAGATCGCCCAGGGCCGGCCGATGACGGTGGAGGCGGACGAGGACGCCGAGCAGGTGCTGCGGATGATGGAGCAGTACCGGGTGCGCCGGCTCCCGGTGATCAACCACCCGGAGCACGAGGTGGTCGGGATGATCAGCGAGGCGGACATCGCGCGCGGACTGCCGCAGGCCCGGCTGGCGGAGTTCGTCTCGGCGGTCTGCGCGGAGGAGCCGCCGCGGTCGACGGAGGTGCAGGAGCCGCAGGCGGTCTAGGGGTCGCGCCGCTCCCACCGGGCGGTCAGCGCTGCTCCCGGAGGCCCCGCTGCAGCAGTTCGGCGAGGTGGAGGGCCTGGCGGCCCTCGGCCAGGTGGGCGATCTGGGTGCGGCAGCTGAAGCCGTCGGCCAGCACGACGGTGTCCGGGTCCGCCGCGCGCAGCTCGGGCAGCAGCACGCGTTCGGCGATCGTCACGGACACCTCGAAGTGGCCCCGCTCGAAGCCGAAGCTGCCGGCCAGCCCGCAGCAGCCGGAGTCGAGGACGCGGTTGCGCAGACCGGTGCGGGCCTCCACCCGGCGGTCCGCGGCGGTGCCGAGGACGGCGTGCTGGTGGCAGTGGGTCTGGGTGACGGCGTCCAGCGGGAGCCGGGGGAGCGGGGCGTCCGGCGCGTACTGGTCGATGAACTCGGCGAAGGTGCGCGTCCGTTCGGCGAGCGGGCGGCCGTCGGCGCCGAGCAGCCGGGGCAGGTCCTCGCGCAGGGTGGCGGTGCAGCTCGGGTCCATCCCGACCACCGGGGTGTCGGCGGGCAGCCCGGTCGCGGCGAGCGCGCGCAGGCTGCGCCGCATCACCCGCCGGGCGGTGCCCAGCTGGCCGCTGGAAAACCAGGTGAGCCCGCAGCAGACGGGGCCGTCCGGCAGCCGGACGTCGAAGCCCAGGTGGGAGAGCACCTCGACGGCGGCGCGCAGCACGTTCGGCTGGAGGTGGTCGGAGAAGGTGTCCGGCCAGAGCAGGACGGGGCGGGCGCCGGCCGGGGCGGGGTGCGCGGCGCGGTGACGGCGGTACCAGCGGGTGAAGGTCTCGGGCGGGAACACCGGGACCGGCCGGCGCCGGTCCACCCCGCCGAGCCGCTTCAGCGGGCCGGCGGCGGCCGACCGGGCGATCAGGTTGGCCGCTCCGGGGGCCAGGGCGACGGCCCGCAGCCAGAGCGGCAGCCACCCCATCGAGTAGTGCGACAGGGGCCTGGGGCGGTGCCGGTAGTGCTGGTACAGGAACTCGGTCCGGTAGGTGGCCATGTCGACGTGGACCGGGCAGTCGCCGGCGCAGCCCTTGCAGCCGAGGCAGAGGTCCAGCGCCTCCCTGACCTCCGGTGAGCGCCAGCCGTCCGGGATCGCGCCCTCCGCGCCGCGCAGCATCTCGGCGAGCAGCCGGGCGCGGCCCCGGGTGGAGTGGCGCTCCTCGCCGGTGGCCATGTAGCTCGGGCACATCACCCCGGTCTCGGGGTCCACGCACTTGGCCACCCCGACGCAGCGGTGCACGGCCTTGGCGAGGCTGCCGTCGTCCTGCGCGTACGGGAGGGCGAGCGGGAGCGCGCGTACCGGCCCGGCCAGCCGCAGGTCGGCGTCGAGCGGGCGCGGGTCCACCAGGGCGCCCGGGTTGAGCAGGTTGTCGGGGTCCCAGATCCGCTTGAACTCGCCGAAGAGCGCGATGATCCCGGGCGGGTACATCCGGGGCAGCAGCTCGGCGCGGGCCTGCCCGTCGCCGTGCTCACCGGAGAGCGAACCGCCGTACGAGACCGCGAGGTCGGCGGCCTGTTCGAGGAACTCCCGGAAGACCGCCGGCCCGTGCGGCGCGGTGAGCGGGAAGTCGATCCGCAGGTGGACGCAGCCCTCGCCGAAGTGCCCGTACGGGACGCCGCGCAGGTGGTGGCGGCGCAGCAGCGCCTGCAGGTCGCGCAGGTAGTCGCCGAGCCGCTCCGGCGGGACGGCGGAGTCCTCCCAGCCGGGCCAGGCCTCGCCGCCGCCGGGCAGCCGGGTGACGATCCCCGCGCCGGCCTCGCGCACGCCCCAGAGCTGGCGCTGCTCGCCGGGGTCGGTGACGACCGAGGTGGTGGCGGAGCGCTCCCGGCGGACGGCGTCGGCGAGCCGCCGGGCCGCGTCGAGGGCCTCGGCGGGGGTCGCGCCGGCGGTCTCCAGGAAGAGCCAGCAGGCGCCCTCGGGCAGCCGGTCCAGTGCGGGCGGGCGCGGTCCGGCGGCGAGCAGCGCGGCGATCAGGTCGGCGGCCATGCCCTCGACGGTCAGCGGGCGCAGCGGCAGCAGGGCGGGGACGGCGTCGGCGGCGGCCGTCTCGTCCGGGTAGCCGGCCACCACCAGGGCGCGGGCGGGAAGGTCCTCGACCAGTCGGACGGTGGCGCCGAGCAGCAGCGCGCAGGTGCCCTCGGTGCCGGTGAGGGCCCGGGCGAGGTGGTGGCCGCGTTCGGGGAGCAGGGCGTCCAGCGGGTAGCCGGAGGTCCGGCGCGGCAGGTCCGGCATGCCCTGGCGGATCACGGCGAGGTTGCGGTCGGTGAAGTCCTGGAGGTCGCGGTGGAGCCGGCCCGCGCGCCCGGGCAGGGCGCGCAGCGCCGTGCGTTCGGCGGGCCCGAGCGGGCCGCCGACGGTGAGTTCGGTGCCGTCGGCGAGCAGCAGGTCGAGGGACTCCACGTTGTCGGAGGTGCGCCCCCAGACGACGGAGTGGGCGCCGCAGGAGTCGTTGCCGATCATGCCGCCGAGGGTGCACCGGCTGTGCGTGGACGGGTCCGGCCCGAAGCGCAGGCCGTGCGGGCGGGCGGCCCGCTGGAGGTGGTCCAGCACGGCGCCCGGCTCGACCCGGGCGGTGCGGCGCTCCGGGTCCACGCCGTGCACCGCGCCCAGGTGGCGCCGGAAGTCCAGGACGACCGCGCCCGGGCCGATCGCCTGCCCGCCGATGCTGGTGCCGGCCCCGCGCGGCACCACCGGTACGCCGTACTGCCGGCAGAGCGCGACGGCCGTCCGGACGTCGTCCGGGTCGGCCGGTTTGACCACGCCGAGCGGCAGGTGGCGGTAGTTGGACGCGTCGTGGCTGTAGACGGTGCGCTCGGCGGCGCCGAAGCGGACGTCGCCGCGCAGGGTCGCGGCGAGCTCCCGGGCGAGGTCGGCGCCGGGGGCGGCGGACGGTCGGCTCACGGGGGTCCTCCCGGGGGTGGGCTCGGCGTACCGCCGCCGATCATCCCAGCCGGACGGCGCGCCCGGTACGGGCCACCCCGGTGTGGGGGGGGGGGGGGGGGGGGCCGCCCCCCCCCCCCCCCCCGCGTCCAGCACGGGCTGTTTCCCCAACTCACATAGCCTGAGGCGGTACAGGACGGGACGACAGTTAGGAACGTGGTAGGGGTTTGT
>NZ_JBVHVO010000013.1:61174-85768 GCF_055564815.1 Kitasatospora sp. NPDC028961
GGGGGGTGGGTGAGCGGCACCACAGCGAGCAGCAGGGGGGGGGTACGTGGGGTGGGGAGGCCTTGTTTGGGCTGCCCAGATCCCCCCCCCCCCCCCACACCGGCTCCGGCTCCGCCGGACGGACGTCCGGTCTCCCGGCCCGGCGCCGTCCGGGTCAGGCCGAGGCCCGCCGGCGGGCCGAGCCGGTGAGGGTGCCCTTGGCGATGTGCGAGAGCTTGGCCATCTCGAAGGCGGGGTAGGCGCCGCCGGCCAGCAGCGAGAACTTCACGCCCTCGCGCCCGCCGGGCCGCCGGTGCCCGGCCGGCTGGAAGCGGCGGTGGTGCTCGGCGGCGCGGTGGAAGAACTGGGGCCGCTCGGCCCGCGCCACGCACCCGGCCAGGTCGAACACGAACAGGTAGTGCCGGACCATCCGGGTGAACAGGGCGTCGCGGACGGCCTCCAGCTCCGGCTGCCAGGCCGCCACCTCGTCCAGCAGGGCGAAGCTGCGCTCGTACTGGTCGAAGATGTCGAACTGGCTGCTGCCGGGCGAGGCGGCCGGGTGGACGGTCTCCCGCCGCCGCAGCTGGACGCAGGCGCGCGGCAGCACGGCGATCCGTCCGGCGGTCAGCATGGCCCGGTGCACGGCCGGGATCTCCTCGTAGCGGCCGTCCGGGAAGGCGAGCGCGCGGCCCTGCCAGAAGTCGCGCCGTAGCAGCCGGTCCCAGATCAGCGCGGGCGCGCCGAGCAGCTCGGGACGGGCGGCCGGCCCGGTGACCTCGGGCCCGGCCTCGGCCAGCACCGCCTCCGCGCCGCCCGGCCAGTCGCGCCCGCCGTGCCGCCGGGTGTGCCCGAACAGCAGCACGTCCACCGGGCCGGTCTGCTCCAGCCGGTCGGCGAGCGAGCGCAGGCCGTCCCGGGGGAGCAGGTGGTCGGCGTCGAGGAAGAGCAGGTACTCGCCGGTCGCCCGGGCGGCGCCGGCGTCCCGGCTGACGCCCACGCCGACGGCGGCGTTGAGGTGCAGCGCCGAGACCTGCGGGTGCCGCGCCGCGTACGCGTCGGCGAGGTCGGCCGGGGTCTCGGGGGAACGGTCCGCGACCAGGATGACCTCGAAGTCGCGGAAGGACTGCGCGAGGAGCGAGTCGAGGCATTCCGCCAGCTGTTTCTGCTGGTCGTAGGCGGGGAGCACGACGCTGATCAGGGGAGAGGGCATGAGGCCGGAGCGTAGGAGCGCGGCCGGAAGGTGGCAAAGCCCTGACGGTCGGTAATTCTGATCAATCCGCGTCAAATCGTACGAGCGTGCGCCATATCTTCACCCGTCATGCCGGACGTGTCCACGTCGAGCGGCGCCGCCGGCCGGATCCGACGACGGTGCCGGTGCCCGCGCGGACGGGCCGGTCGCGGCGCGGTCCCGGACCTCGCGGTGCGGAAAGGCCGAGGACCCCGCGCGGGTCTGCCGCGCGGGGTCCTCGGGGCTGGCACCGGCCGGGTCGGCTCAGTACCAGTGGTGGCTCTGCCAGAAGGACCAGGCGCCGCAGGGGCTGCCGTACCGGGAGTTCATGTAGTCCAGGCCCCACTTGATCTGGGTGGCGGGGTTGGTGCGCCAGTCGGCGCCGGCCGAGGCCATCTTGGAGCCGGGGAGCGCCTGGACCAGGCCGTAGGCGCCGGAGGAGGCGTTGACGGCGAGGTGGTTCCAGCTGCTCTCGTGGGACACGATGTTGCTGAAGCACTGCAGCTGGCCGGCCGGGACGATCTGGGCGGCGATCTCGCGGGCGCTGCCGGAGTAGGTGGGCTTGGCGTTGAGCGCGGCGCGCTCCTGCGAGCGGGAGGCGGCGGCCTCCGCGTCGGCCTTGGCCTTGGCGTCCGCCTGGGCCTTCGCCTCGGCCTGGGCCTGCGCGGCGGCCTGCGCCTGTGCGGCGGCGTCCGCCTCGGCCTGTGCCTGTGCCTGCGCCTGGGCAGCGGCCGCAGCAGCGGCGTCGGCCGCGGCCGGGTCGGCCTGGGCGGCCACCGGCTGCCCGTCCACGGAGACACCGGCCACCGGGGCGGCCGCCTCGGCGACGCTGCCGCCGCTCTGCGGGACGGCGAGGGCGGCGGTGGCCGCACCCGCCACCACGAGGGTGGTGATACCGGTGATCAGCGAGTTGCGGCGGGCATGGCTGAGCTGCATGGAGCGGACGATCCTTTTCCGTCGGGGGCCGTACCGGGAGCACGGGGGCTCCGGCACGAGGACACGGGCGGACAGGGCCCGCGATGCCGTCCGGGACGGCCATGGCACCCCGGCCGTGACGGCGGGGCGGGCGGGACGCGCGGCGGACGGACCGGTTCGCGCTGCCTGGCGACTGGCCATTCTTCGCAGAGCCCGGCGGGGGCGGCAAAGGCAGCGGCTACTACGGCGGGTAGTGGGTGGGGTGGCCCGAACGGCGAAGCGCCCGGCCGCGGCCGGGCGCTTCGAGGCGGGGGGTCCGATCCCGTCGACCGACGGCCGGTCGACCGCCGGCCCGACGGAGCAGGGGGTGAATCGGCGCGGTGGCCTGCGTTCTTCGCGGTCCGCTCCGTGGCCGGCCATCGGGCCGGCACGGCCGGGCGATGCCGCTCCGCGGCTGCGTGGGCGGACCGCGGCCCGGCGACAACTATCGAGGGCAGTAGCAGCGCGGAGCCGTGTGGGCGGCTTCACAGCGCGGCGGCCCCGGTGCGACGCGCGGTGACCGGACGGTCACCGCTCCGCGCCCCCGGCCCTCAGCGGGAGGAGTACGGGTTCGGCCCGCCGTACGGCCGGACCGGCTCCGGGCCCGTCGCGTACGGGTTCCCCGGCACCGGTCGCTGCTCGCCGTACCCGGACCCGTACCCGGGCGCCCCGGGCACCCCGGGTGCGCCGCCCGCGTCGTCCGCCTGGTCCTGCCGGTCCTGCTCGTCCGGCTCGTCCTCGGCGTGCTCGGCGTCCTCCACCGGCACCAGGTCGCGCGCCAGCAGGGTGGCACCGGCCACCGCGCCGGGCATCGCGAGGACGGTCACCAACGGGACGAGGAAGCCCAGGATCAGCGGCACGCCGAAGCCGAAGGCCAGCCCGAGCCGGGAGCGCAGCAGCCGGATCCGCTCGCGCTGCGGCACGCCGCGCCGCTGCAGGGCCACCGCCGTCAGCTCGACGGTGAGGAAGAAGCCGGACACCAGGAACCCGGCCACCGGCACCAGCGTCTGCCCGACCACCGGGATGAACCCGCAGGCGAACAGCAGGACGCCGAACCCGGCCACCCGGACCAGCACGTAGAGGCTGTCCCGCGCCGAGACGGCCAGCTCGCGCCAGAGCGGCACGTCCGGCGGGGTGGGCGCGCCGCCCTCGGTCTCGTCGACCTTCTCGCAGAGCGACTCGTAGAACGGCTGGCCGACCAGCAGCGTGACGGCGGTGAAGGTGATGACGGAGATCAGCAGCCCGCCGCCGAAGACGATCGCGGCGAGGGCGGTGCGCAGCAGGCCCTGCCAGGGCGAGCCCCAGCCGTCGGCGAACGGGGTGGCCCACTCGGCGAGCTCCTCCGACCAGCCGCCGAGGAACACCAGCGCCACCACGTACCCGACCAGGGTGATCAGCGCGGGCAGCATCCCGAAGCCCCACCAGCGGCCGTGCCGGCCCACCCACTTCTGGCCCTTGGCCAGGTACCCCAACCCCGCTGCAAGATCTCGCATAGGGGGAAGGGTAGGGGCTGGCCGTCGGCGGGTCATCTCCGTCCCGTCCTGATCCGGTACCGGGGGCGGGCCCGCCGGCCACCGGGCCGGACATCGCACCACGCGCCGGAGACGGGCCCCGCCCCGGGGCGCCGGGCCGGAAAACGCCACCGGGCCCGGGAGCCTCCGCAACGGCTCCCGGGCCCGGCGTGCGGGCGGCGCGACGGCTCAGGCAGCCGGCGCCACTGCCGCAGCCCGTCGCCTGCGGCCCACCACGGCCGATGCCGTCAGCACGATGGCTGCGGCGACCAGCGACAGGTACATCTGCTTCCGCCCGTCGGCGTCGGTGAACATGTACGCCATCACGAAGCCGATCATGCCGATCGCGGTCCAGGTGAGGTACGGGTACAGCCACATCCGGACGGTCAGGCGCTCGGGCGTCTCGCGCTCGATGATCTTGCGCATCCTCAACTGGGAGAAGCAGATCACGAGCCAGACGAAGAGCGCCACCGCGCCGGAGGAGTTGAGCAGGAAGGAGAAGACGGTGTCGGGGGAGGTGTAGTTGAAGAACACCGCCACGAAGCCGAAGACCACCGAGACGAGGATCGCGATCCGCGGCACGCCGCGGCTGGTCACCGAGGCGAAGGCCTTGGGGGCGTCGCCGCGCTGGCCCAGCGAGAAGGCCATCCGGGAGGCGGTGTACATCCCCGAGTTGAGGCAGGAGAGCACGGCGGTCAGCACGATCACGTCCATCACCTGGCCGGCGCCCGGGATGCCGACGTGCTCCAGCACGGCGACGTAGGGGCTGCCCTTGACGGCCGCCGAGTCCCACGGGAGCAGGGTCACGACCAGCAGGATCGAACCCAGGTAGAAGATGCCGATGCGCCAGATCACACTGTTGGTGGCCTTGCTGACCGCCTTCTCCGGGTCCTCCGACTCGCCGGCGGCCAGGGTGACGATCTCGCTGCCCATGAAGGCGAAGACCACGGTGAGCATGCCGGTGAAGACCGCGCCCACACCGTGCGGGAGGAAGCCGCCGTGGCCGGTCAGGTTCTCCGTGCCGACCGCGTGGGTGCCGGGCAGCAGCCCGAACGCCGCGAGCGTGCCGATCACCAGGAAGGCGGCGATCGCCACCACCTTGATGCCGGCGAACCAGAACTCGAACTCGCCGTAGGAGGCCACCGAGAAGAGGTTGGTGGCGGTCAGCACCGCCATCACGATCAGTGCGAACGCCCACTGCGGCACGCCGGGCACCCAGTTGTTGAGGATCTTCGCCCCGGCGGTGGCCTCGACGGCCAGCACCACGACCCAGAAGAACCAGTACAGCCAGCCGATCGAGAAGCCGGCCCAGCGGCCGAGCGCCCGGTCGGCGTAGGCCGAGAACGATCCGCTCTGCGGGTCGGCCGCCGCCATCTCACCGAGCATCCGCATGACCAGGACGACCAGCACGCCGGCGAGGGCGTAGGAGAGCAGGATGCCGGGGCCGGTGGCCGCGATGCCCGCGCCGGAGCCCACGAACAGGCCGGCGCCGATCACGCCGCCGATCGCGATCATCGACAGGTGGCGGTTCTTGAGCCCGGCCTTCAGGTGCCCGTCGGCGCCCTGACCGTGCTGGAGCTGCTTCTGCTGCTGCGGAGCGGCATCGCCCGGCGGCGAGCCGGCCGAGGTGGTGGTTTCCGCACTCATCGAGGGTGCCCTGTGCCTTTCCCGCGCGGCTGCCCCTCGGCTCGAACGCCGGAGGGTGGGGGACGGACCCGCGCATTGCGGTGCAACTTAACTTCTACCTACGAGTATCGGAACAAGGCCTTCGGAAATGTTCGCTCAGCGGACATAAAGCGCCAGGTCAGAGCGGGTGGACCGGGGTGGTGGAAAGCTCAAATCTGACACAGCGCCAGCCGGTCCGGCGGCCTCGGGGGCCGTCGTCGGCGCCGGCCGGGCGGGCGTTCATACTGGCGGCGTGATGATCGTCCTCGTGGTGCTCGGCGTCCTCGCCGTCCTGGCCCTCGCGCACTGGTACCTCTGGCGGCGCCTGGTGCGCGACGTCTCCGCTCCCGGCGGTCGGTGGCGCCGTGCGGGCACCGTGCTGGCCGTCGTGCTGCCGCTGCTCTCGCTGGGCGCGCTGGTCGGCGGGCGGGGGTTGCCGATGTCCGTCGAGCGCTGGCTGGCCTGGCCGGGCTACCTCTGGCTGGCGGTGCTGCTCTACCTGCTGATGGCGGTGGCGGTCGGTGAGGCCCTCCGCCCGCTGCTGCTCCGGCTGCCGCGGCCGCGGGCCGCGACCCCGCCGGAGCCGGTGGCCGCCCCCGCGTCCGCGTCCGCGGCCGCCCCCGCGTCCGCGTCCGCGGCCGCCCCCGCGGCGGCGGACGGCGACGCAGCCGAGCCGGCCGCCGGCGAGCCGGTGCCGACCACCGCGCCCTCGCCCGGGCGCCGGCTCTTCGTCGCCCGGACGCTCGCGATCGGCGCCTCCGGCGCGGCGGCCGCCGTGGTCGGCACCGGCACCTACGGGGTGCTGCGCGGGCCGCGTCTGAAGCAGGTCACCGTGCCGCTGGCGAAGCTGCCCGCGCGGGCGCACGGCTACCGGATCGCCGTGGTCAGCGACATCCACCTGGGCCCGATCCTCGGACGCGAGCACACCCGGCGGATCGTCGACACCATCAACGGCGCGCAGCCCGACCTGATCGCGATCGTCGGTGACCTGGTGGACGGCTCGGTCGCCGAACTCGGGCGTGCGGCGGAGCCGCTGGCGCAGCTGCGGGCGCGGGACGGCGCGTACTTCGTCACCGGCAACCACGAGTACTTCTCCGGCGCGGCCCCCTGGGTGGACTTCGTCCGCGAGCTGGGCGTCCACCCGCTGCAGAACGCCCGGGTGGAGCTCGCCGGGTTCGATCTGGCCGGGGTCAACGACATCGCCGGGCGCACCGAGGGTGACGGCCCGGACTTCGACAAGGCGCTCGGCGACCGCGACCGGGCCCGCACCTCGGTGCTGCTCTCGCACCAGCCGGTCACCATCCACGACGCCGTCCGGCACGGCGTCGACCTCCAGCTCTCCGGCCACACCCACGGCGGCCAGCTCTGGCCGGGCAACTACCTGGCCGAACTGGCCAACCCCACCGTCGCCGGCCTGGAGCGGTACGGCGACACCCAGCTGTACGTGACCCGTGGGGCCGGGGCCTGGGGCCCGCCGGTCCGGGTCGGCGCGCCGTCCGACATCACCATCGTCACGCTGGCCTCGCTCCAGGCCTGAGCCCGCCCGGCCCGGCCCGCCCGGCCCGCGCCGCCCCGCCGCCCTCAGGCCCGCTCGCCCGCGCCCTCGGTGTCGAGGTGCGGGAGCACCCGGTCCAGGAAGCGGGGCGTCCACCAGGCGGCGGGGCCCAGCAGGGTCATCACGGCCGGTACCAGGAGCAGCCGGACCACGGTGGCGTCGATCAGCACGCTGACGGCCAGCCCGAGGCCCATCATCTTGATCACGATGTTGTCGCTCACGATGAAGGCGGCGAACACGCTGACCATGATCAGCGCCGCGCAGGAGATCACCCGGGCGGTGATCTCCAGGGCGTGGGCCACGCTGCCCCGGCTGTCCCCGGTGCTCAGCCAGGCCTCGTGCACCCGGGAGAGCAGGAAGATCTCGTAGTCCATGCTGAGGCCGAAGACGATGGCGAACATCATCATCGGGACGTAGCTCTCGATCGGCACCGTCCCGGCGACCCCCAGCGCGGGCCCGCCCCAGCCCCACTGGAAGACCGCCACCAGGACGCCGTAGGAGGCGGCGATGGAGATCAGGTTGAGCACGGCCGCCTTCACCGCGATCAGCAGGCCCCGGAAGACGGTCAGGATGATCAGGAAGGCCAGGCCGACCACCACCGCGATGATCGGCAGCAGCCGGGCGGCCACGATGTCGGCGAACTCCACCTGGGCAGCCGTCGTGCCGGTCACATAGGTCGTGGCGCCGCTCCCCGCCACGGCCTGCGGCAGGACGGTGCCGGAGAGGTGCCCGACCAGCTGGGTGGTCTGCTCGTCCTGCGGCCGCTGGGCGGGGGTGACGGTGTTGAACAGCACGTCACCGTCGGAGCTGGTCTGGAGCGGGGTGACGCCGGAGGTGTCGGGCGTGCCGGCCAGCGCCTGCTGCACGGAGCTCAGCAGCGCCGGCCGGGCGTCGGCCGCGACGGCGCTCTGGTCGACGACCACGGTGATCGGGCCGTTGGAGCCGGGGCCGAAGGCGTCGGACATCAGGTCGAAGGCGCGCCGGTCGGTGAAGGTGGTCGGGTCGGCCCCGTCGTCGATGTGGCCGAGCTGGATGGAGAAGAGCGGGATGGCGAGGACGCCGACGACGACCACTCCGGCGGCCAGGAACCACCACGGACGGCGCTCCACCCGCTGGGCGTAGCGGTGCCACGTCCCGGTGATCTCCTCGCCGGGCGCGACCCCGGTCTCGGCGACCGGCGAATGCACCGTCCAGCGGTCCATCCGGCGGCCGATCAGGCCCATCAGGGCCGGGAGCAGGGTGAGTGCGGCGAGGACGGCGGAGATCACCGTCACCCCCGCGGCGGCGCCGAGCTTGGCGATGAAGTTGACCCGGGAGACGACCAGACCGGCCAGCGCGATCACCACGGTGCAGCCGGAGACCAGCACCGCCCGACCGCTGGTTGCCACGGCGTGCCCGGCGGAGGCCACCGGGTCCTTGCCGTCCATCAGGCCCTGTCGGTGCCGGGTGAGCAGGAACAGCGCGTAGTCGATGCCGACGCCGATGCCGATCATGGTCGCCAGGGTCGGGGCGACCGTGGCGAAGGTGGTGGCGGCGGCCAGCAGGCCGAGCACCCCGAGGCCGACGACGGCCCCGATCAGGGCGGTGACCAGCGGCAGGCCGGCCGCGATCACGCTGCCGAAGCCGATCAGCAGAACGACGATCGCGACCCCGAAGCCGATCAGCTCGCTGACCCGGTCGTCGGCCACCGGGCGCGCCAGTTCACCCAGCGGCCCGCCGTACTCGACCTCCACCCCGGCCGCCCGCAACGGGGCGACGGCGGTGTCGACACCGTCGAGGTAGTCGTCGCCGAGGGTCGTGGGGTTCACGTCGAAGCGGACGGTGAGGTAGCCGGTGAGGCCGTCCGCGGCGAGCGGGCCGCCGGGCGGGGAGGGCTGGCCGGCGGGCGGCAGCGGACTCTGCGCCGACTGCACGTGCGGCAGCGTGCTCAGCGAGCCGACCACCTGGTCGATCTGGCTCTGGAACCCGGTCAGTGACTGGCTGTCGTGGAGCACCACCTGGGAGCTGGTGCCGCCGGCCGCCGGTTCGTGCGCCTGGAGGACGTTGCGGCCCTCCTGCGCCTGGGTGTCCGAGAGCGAGAAGTCGTCCGAGAACGTCCCGCCGACCGCCCGGTCGATCACCTGGACGCCGGCCAGGGCGACCAGCCAGAGCACGATCACCAGGACCGAGTGGCGCGCGCACCACTCGCCCAGTCGGCGCAGGGCGCCGCGCCGGGGCGGTTGCGGGGGGCGGGCCGGGCCGGGGATGCGGGCGGGGCCGCCCGAGGACGAGGGCATGAACGCTCCTGGGGCCGGGGGCGACGTTCCGTCACGCCTGGTCGGGCGGGACCACGGAGTCCCGATGCTAGGGAGCGGTGCCGGGCGATCCGGCGCGATCACCCGGTGACACGCCCCGGTGCCTCCGTTCGGCGGGTCCCGCCCCCGCGGCCGGCCGGAGCCTCAGGCCGGGCGCAGCTCCAGCAGGACGATCCGCGCGCCCTCCGGCCGCCCGGTGAGGCGGGCGGCGAGGATCCGCGGGATGTCGCTCTCCTGCGAGTACCCGGGCACCACCGTGACCTCCGCCCGCCGGACCCCGGGCTCCCCGGCCACGGCGTACGTCACGACGTACGTGGTCCGCTCGGGCGGCGGGGGCGGGCGCGTCCCCGGCATGGCGCCACCTCCTCGGCTCCCGGCCATTGTCCGCCGGTCCGGCCCGGTCCGGCCCGCCGCGTCGGCCCGGACCGGGACCGTGTGGCCGATCGGGGTGAATCCGGGCACAGTGGAAATCTCCGGGAGGGGGACCGTCCGGGAAGGGGCGACACCCCATGCAGACCACCTGGAAGGGGACGATCAGCTTCGGGCTGGTCAGCATCCCCGTCCACCTGTACTCCGCGACCCAGGAGCACGACGTCCCGCTGCACCAGGTGCACGCGAAGGACGGCGGCCGGGTGCGGATGAAGCGGTACTGCGAGCAGGAGGGGAAGGAAGTCCCCTACGCGGAGATCGCCAAGGGCTACGAGTCGCCCGACGGGCGGACCGTCACCCTCACCGACGAGGACCTCGCCGAGCTGCCGCTGCCCAGCAAGAAGGTCATCGACGTGCTGGCGTTCGTGGACGCGGCCGAGATCGACCCGCTGATGTTCTCCAAGGCCTACTACGTCGGTGTCGCTGACAAGGCCGCCGCCAAGCCGTACGCGCTGCTGCGCGACGCGCTCACCGAGTCCGGCCGGATCGCGGTCACCAAGATCGCGCTGCGGACCAGGGAGTCGCCGGCCGTGCTGCGGGTGCACGACGGGACGCTGGTGCTGCAGACCTGCATCTGGCCCGACGAGGTCCGCCCGGCGGCCGGGATCGCGCCCGACGAGCAGGTGACCGTGCGGCCGCAGGAGCTGAAGATGGCCCGCTCGCTGATGGACACGCTCTCCGAGGACTTCGACCTCTCCCAGCTCCACGACGACTACCAGCAGGCGCTGCAGCAGGTCATCGAGGCCCGGATCCAGGGCGTGGAGGTGCCGCACGAGGCGGAGCCCGGCGAGGCTCCGGACAACGTCATCGATCTGATGGCGGCGCTGCGCAGCAGTCTCAAGGAGGCCAAGGGCGCCCACCGCGGCCGCCGGGCCGGGCCGGGCGCCGAACCGGAGGCCGGTCCGGCGGCGGTGGAGGAGCCGCCCCCGGCGGAGGCCCCGGCGCCCCGCAAGCGCGCGCCCGCACGGAAGGCGGCGGCTGGGAAAGCGGCGGCCGAGAAGGCGACGGCTCCCAGGACGGCCACCGGCCGGGCCACCGCGGACCGGGCCGCCACCAGGGCCGCGGCCGGCACCACGAAGCCGGCCGCGGCCGCGAAGAAGACCACCAGCAGGAAGTCCGCAGCTCCCCGCAAGGTCTCGTGAGGCCTCGGTGAGCTGATCACCGGCAGTCCCCGACGTCCGGAGGCGATCCCAGATGGACCTACTGACCTACAAGGCGCTCGACACCGGCCCCGACGCGCCGCGGCATCCGAGCCTGGCGCACCGGGCCTGGCACGGCCTGCTCAGCCTCGGTCCGACGGCCGTGGTGCTGATGCTCGCGCTCTCGCTCGGCCTCGGCGCCGTCGGGTCCCAGGTGACCTCGCTGCCCTGGCTGATCGTCTTCAGCATCGTGTGGGGCGTCACGCTGATCGCGCTGTGCGGCATGGTCGCCCGGTGGATGACACCCGGCCAGGGCAGGCACCGGATGGCCGCCTGACCCGGCCGGGGCGGGGTCCGGACGGCCCCGCCCCGGCCGCCGTCAGGCCACCCAGACGGTGGTGATGTTGCAGAACTCCCGGATCCCGTGGCCGCTCAGCTCGCGCCCGAAGCCCGAGCGCTTGACGCCGCCGAACGGCAGGGCCGGGTGCGAGGCGGTCATGCCGTTGAAGAACACCCCGCCGGCCTGGATGTCCCGGACGAAGCGCTCCTGCTCGGCCGGGTCGGTGGTCCAGACGTTGGAGCTGAGCCCGAAGGGCGTGTCGTTGGCCAGCGCCACCGCCTCGTCCAGGTCGGCGGCCTCGTAGACGGTGGCGACCGGGCCGAAGGTCTCCTCCAGGTGGATCCGCATCGCCGGGGTGATGCCGGTCAGCACCGTCGGCTCGTAGAACCAGCCGGCCTCCAGGCCCGCGGGGCGGCGGCCGCCGCACTCCACGCCGGCCCCGTGCGCCCGGGCGTCCTCGACCAGCTCCTCCAGGTCGTCCCGCCCCTGGCTGCTGGCCATCGGGCCGACCTCGGTCGCCTCCTCCATCGGATCGCCGACGGTCAGCGCCCGCATGGCCGCGGTGAACGCCTCGGTGAACGGCCGGTACACGGCGGTGTGCACGATGAAGCGCTTGGCGGCGATGCAGGACTGCCCGTTGTTCTGCACCCGGGCCCGGACGGCGGTGGCCACGGCGGCGTCCAGGTCGGCGCTCGGCAGGACCACGAACGGGTCGCTGCCGCCCAGCTCCAGCACGGCCTTCTTCACCTCGTCCGCGGCCGTCGCCGCCACCGCCCGCCCGGCGGGCTCGCTGCCGGTCAGCGTCACCGCGGCCACCCGGCGGTCGCGGATCACGCCCTCCACCGCGCCCGAGCCGATCAGCAGGGTCTGGAAGCAGCCCTCCGGGAACCCGGCCCGACGGAACAGTTCCTCCAGGGCCACCGCCGTCCGGGGGACGTTGGACGCGTGCTTCAGCAGGCCGACGTTGCCCGCCATCAGGGCCGGCGCGGCGAACCGGATCACCTGCCAGAACGGGAAGTTCCACGGCATCACGGCCAGCACCGCCCCGATCGGGCGGTAGCGGACGTAGGCCCGGGCGGCGCCGGAATCGGCGACGTCGGCCGGGGCGGGGTGCTCGTCGGCGAGCAGCCCCTCGGCGTTCTCGGCGTACCAGCGCATCGCCTTCGCGCACTTGGCGGCCTCGGCGCGGGCGGCCGCCAGCGGCTTGCCCATCTCCTCGGTCATCGTGCGGGCGACGGACTCCAGGTCCGCGTCCAGCAGGTCGGCGGCGCGGCGCAGCAGCTCGGCGCGGTACGCGAAGGAGGTGGTGCGGTAGGACTGGAACGCCGCCTCGGCGCGGGCCAGCCGCTGCTCGATGCCGGCGGCGTCCAGCGCTTCGAAGGTCTCCAGGGTCTCGCCGGTCGCGGGGTTGACGCTTGCGATGGCCATGCGGTGGGCTCCCAGGTGTCCGTGGGGGATTGCTCCGGAGTCGTTGCTCCACCCTGGCCGACACCCCGCCCCGAGCGCACCACCGCCGCCCGGCGTGTCCCGCCGGGCGCCGGCCGCCGCGGCCTCACTCCGGCAGCGACTCCACCCGCGCCGCGGCCTCCCGGGCGCGGGCACCCGCCCTGGTCCGGCCGGCCGTGACCAGCCGGTTCGGGAACCGGTGCAGGTACTCCGCCTCCAGCTGCCCGGTCCGCAGGGTGTGCCGCTTCAGGGCCTCCTCCGACCCGTACAGGAAGGTCTCGTGCCTGGTCCGGTGCAGCTGCTCCAGCTCGTGCAGCAGGGTGTCGTTGCCCAGGGCGTGCGGGGAGATCCCCGCGGGCCTGGTGTGCGGAGCGTCGTCCGGGTGCCGCATGGTCCACTACCTCCTCGGCGCGAATCCCCCCGTACCCGGGTGCCCCCGACCGCGGCCGGTACACCGGTGTGCCGACGGGACTCCCGTACCGGCAGTGTCGTCGCCCCCGGGGCCTTTCGCGAGGCGTGCGGCCGGGCCGCCGCGCACGCGGGCCCGGGGAGGTGGCGGGCGGGTGACCGGATCGTACGATGACTATCCCGACGTCCCCTTCCTTTCCCTCCCAGAATTCGGAACGATCACCTATGCCGCTGCCCAAGGCCGAACTCCACCTGCACATCGAAGGCACGCTGGAGCCGGAACTCGCCTTCGCGCTCGCCGCGCGCAACGGCGTCACGCTCCCGTACGCCGACACCGAGGAGCTCCGCCGGGCCTACTCCTTCAGCGACCTGCAGTCCTTCCTGGACCTCTACTACGCGCTGATGACGGTGCTGCGCACCGAGGCGGACTTCGCCGACCTCGCCGACGCGTACCTGGCCCGGGCCGCCGGGCAGGGGGTGCGGCACGCCGAGATCTTCTTCGACCCGCAGGCGCACACCGCCCGCGGGGTGCCGCTGGACGTGGTGGTGGAGGGCCTCGGGCGGGCCCTGGACCGCAGCGAGGAGCGGTACGGCGTCAGCACCCGGCTGATCATGTGCTTCCTGCGGGACGAGTCCGCCGAGTCCGCGCTGGAGACCTTCGAGGCCGCCCGGCCGCACTTCGGCCGGATCACCGGGATCGGACTCGACTCGGCGGAGGTCGGGAACCCGCCGGCCAAGTTCCGCGAGGTCTACCGGCGCGCCGCCGAAGCCGGGCTGCACCGGGTCGCCCACGCGGGGGAGGAGGGCCCGGCCTCGTACGTCACCGAGGCCCTGGACGTCCTCGGGGTCGAGCGGATCGACCACGGTCTGCGCTGCCTGGAGGACCCGGCGCTGGTCGACCGCCTGGTCCGCGAGCAGATCCCGCTCACCCTCTGCCCGCTCTCCAACGTGCGCCTGCGCTGCGTCGACACGCTGGCCGACCACCCGCTGCCCGCCATGCTCGCGGCGGGCCTGCTGGTGACCGTCAACTCCGACGACCCGGCGTACTTCGGCGGCTACGTCGACGACAACTTCCGTGCGGTGGCCGGGGCCCTCGCGCTCGCGCCCGAGACGCTGCGCCTGCTCGCCGCCAACTCCTTCCGCGCCTCGTTCCTGGACGAGGACCGCCGGGCGGCGCTGCTGGCCGAGGTGGCGGCCTACGCGTTCGAGCCGGCCGGCGTCTGAGCCCCGGCTCCGGAGGCATCGAATCCGGGGGCATCGAATCCGGAGGCACCGGCTCCGGGCCGCGACGGGCCCGGAGCCGGGGGGAGGCTCAGACCAGCGTGCGCCAGTAGTACCAGAACCGGTCGAGGATCAGCAGCACGATCACCGCGTACCAGAGCGCCGGCACCACCCAGTGGTAGCGTCCGGCCTCCCGCACCACCGGGCGCAGGCCGCGTGGGGTCGGGATCACGCCGGTGCGCAGATTGTGCAGGGTGGTGTACCAGAACAGCGGGATCATGGTGGCCCAGACCACCATGCAGTACGGGCAGAGCGCGCCGATCCGGTACAGCGCCTGGTACATCAGCCAGCTCACGAAACCGATCCCGAACACCGTCCCGGCCTGGAGGCCGAGCCAGAACCAGCGCCGGTACGTCGCCCCGGCCAGCAGGCCGGCGCCGATCGCGATCACCACGGCGAAGCCGACCAGGCCGAGCAGCGAGTTGGGGAAGCCGAAGGCCTCGGCCTGGTCGCTGCGCATGATCGAGCCGCAGCTGATGATCGGGTTGATGTTGCAGTTGGGGACGTACGACGGGTCCTCCAGCAGCCGGATCTTGTCCAGAGTGAGGACGGCCGAGGCGAAGATCCCGATCGCGCCGCCGATCAGCAGCAGGAGCGCGAACGGCCGGCTCGCGCCGTGGCCGCGCGCGGGTGCGGCGACCGTACCGGCGGGCGTCACCCGGTCACCTGCTTGACCATCGCGGTGAAGCGCTCGGGAGTGACGGGCGCGCCGTTGGTGAAGACGTCGAGCTTGGTGCCGTCCAGCTTCACCGTGGGGGTGCCGGTGACCCCGCTCTTGTCGAAGGCCTTGTTCACCTGGTTGGCCCACGGGGCGTAGGTGCCGTCCTGGACGGCCTTCACGAAGGCGTCCGTCTTCAGGCCCGGGACCTGCTCGGCGAGGTCCAGCAGCCGGTTGACGTCGGCGAAGCCGTCGTTGCGCTCGTCGGGCTGGTTGGCGTACAGCACGTCGTGGAACTGCTTGAACTTGTCGACGCCCTCGTTGAGCGCCGCCCCGGCGGCGGCCAGCGCGGTGCGCGAGCCCTTGCCGCCCAGGCCCTGGTCCAGGAACGTCGCCAGGTGGTACTCGATCTTGTACGTGCCGTCGTCGGCGAGCTGCTGGACGGTCTTGCCGTTGGTGGTCTCCAGCTGCTCGCAGTACGGGCAGCGGAAGTCCTCGTAGATCTCCAGGGTGTGCGGGGCGTCGGCCTTGCCGTAGGTGATCACGGTGCCGTCGGCGCCGCCCGCGTTGGCGGGGACGACCAGCGGCCCGGCGGCGGCGGTGTCGCCCGGGCCGGAGGAGCCGCCGACGGCGAAGGCCACACCGGCGGCCAGCGCCAGCACGGCGGCGGAGGCGGCGCCGACGATCGTCCGGCGGCGGATTCTCGCCGCCCGCTCGGTGCGCTCGCGCTCCTCGCGCATCCGCTCGGTGGCGGCGCGCCGGGCCTCGCTCCTGGCGGCCCGGGTGTTCGTCGTCCTGGCGTTGATCGGCTGGGGCTTCTTGCTCATGGCGGGTGTCGTCCTGTGCTCTCGGTCGGTGACGGGCGGGCGCGCACGGGCGCGCGGCGAGAACGACCGGCCGGGAAACGCTCGGGAGAGTGCTCTCAGCAGGCCGGGACGGGCACCGGAGGCCCACGACGGACGGCGGGGCTGAGCAGGACGTCCTCGACGGGGACGCGCACGCGGCTGGCGCGCGGGAACGGCATCCGCACCAGCGGCCGGGCCGGGACGGGCGCCGCGAGCAGCAGCAGCCAGTGGCCGGCGGCGGCCGGGAAGCGCCGGGCGAAGTCGCCCAGCACCCGGGCGGAGGCGGCGAACGCGCTCAGCGCGGCGTCGGCGCGGCGCAGCCAGAAGGCGGCGGCCAGGGCGATCGCGCCGTGCAGTGCCAGCAGCACCAGCAGGCCGGCGGACCGGGAGACACCGTGGCCCAGCAGGACCCCGCCGAGCGAGCCGCCGCCGCACAGCAGCGGCTCGAAGCCGCGCGCGGTGCCGGGCGGGAGCGAGGGGCAGGTGCTCTGGGCGAAGTCGAACAGCGCGCTCAGACCCAGCTCCAGCGGCAGGAAGACCGCCGCGATCGCCGGGAAGCCGCGCTCGGATCCGGCCAGGGCGAACGCCACCGCGAAGACGGCGCCGCCGGCCACGGCCAGCGTGCCGAGCGGCAGCGGGCGTCCGGTGACCAGCACCTGGCCGAGCCCGGCGAGCAGCACGACCAGCGCGGCGAAGATCGCCGCGCGAATCGTCCTGGTGGCCGGGCCGGTACTCATGGCATCCGAGTCTGCCACAGGTTGAACGGTGGACGACCTGTCCGACGGACTCCTGTGAAGATCCTCACCACCGGCTCTGAGCTGGGCTTATTCGATCCTTATCGAGGGCTCTCGGCAGCCGGCCCGGGACGGGCGGCGGCCGTCCGGGCCTCGACGATCTCCCGGAACAGCTCCAGGTCGGCACGGACCACCCGCTCGATCGCCCCGGCCTGGGCGAAGCCGCGCGGCCCGCCGAACACCTGCTGCACCGTCTCCGGGTCGTACTCGACCCGGATCTGCAGCCGGGTGTGGCTCCGGTCCAGCGGGAGCAGCGCGAACGCGCCGTGCAGCCGCGGGCCGTTCAGCGTCCGCCAGGCCATCACCCGGCCCCGGCCCCGGTCGGTGATCTCGGTCTCGACGTCGCGCTCGGTCCCGCCGATCTCCACCCCGAGGTGCGCGAGGCTGGTGCCGTGCGGGTAGGCGCTGCGCACCCCGCCCACGAACCGCGGGTAGTCGTGGACCCGGTGCAACTGCTCCCAGGCCGCCAGCACCGGGGCATCGATGTCGATCTGCTCTTCGAGCGTGCTCATGAGGGGGCCGGACCTTTCCCGGGCTCGGGCGCTGCGGTGGTGCGGGGCACCTCCAGCCTGCGCCCACCGGCCGCCGCGGGGCAACGAGAGCGGCGGTAACCGGACAACCGGGACGACCGGGAGGACCGGACGACCGGGAGGCGACCGGCGGGCGGGGGCCGGAGGTCTGCGCGAGACTGGGCGCATGCCGGAGCTGCCCGAGGTCGAGGCCCTCAGCGCCTTCCTGTCCGAGCGGTTGACCGGGCGGGTGATCGCCCGGGTGCAGCCGGTGGCCATCAGTGCCCTGAAGACCTACGACCCGCCGGTGACGGCGCTGGAGGGGCGGACGGTCGGCCCCGTCACCCGGCACGGGAAGTTCCTCGACATCGAGGCCGGCGGCCTGCACCTGGTCGTCCACCTGGCCCGGGCCGGCTGGCTCCGGTGGAAGGACAGCCTGCCGCCCGAGCCCCCGCGCCCGGGCGGGAAGAACCCGCTGGCCCTGCGGGTGCGGCTGGAGGGGCCCGACGGGGACGGCTTCGACCTCACCGAGGCGGGCACCAAGAAGGGGCTCGCGGTGTACGTGGTGACGGACCCGGCCGCCGTCCCCGGTGTCGCCCGGCTCGGCCCGGACCCGCTGGACCCGGGCTTCACCCTGGCGGACTTCACCGCCCTGCTGAGCGGCGAGCGCCGCCGGCTGAAGGGCGTGCTGCGGGACCAGGGCGTGCTGGCCGGGGTCGGCAACGCCTACTCGGACGAGGTGCTGCACGCGGCCCGGATGTCGCCGTACAAGCTGGCGTCGAGCCTGACGGAGGACGAGAGGGCCCGGCTGTTCGAGGCGCTCGGCGCCACCCTGCGCGACGCGGTGGAGCGCTCCCGCGGGCTGGCGGCGGGGGACCTCAAGGCGGAGAAGAAGCTCGGCCTGCGGGTGCACGGCCGGACCGGGCAGCCGTGCCCGGTCTGCGGGGACACCGTGCGCGAGGTGTCGTTCGCCGATTCCTCGCTGCAGTACTGCCCCACCTGCCAGACCGGCGGCAAACCGCTCGCGGACCGGCGGCTGTCGAGGCTGCTGAAGTAGCGGGGCCCCCGGGACCGGTCCGCCCCGGGGGTGCCGATGGGCGCGCCTACGGCTTCCGGGCGACGCCGCCCCAGTAGTAGGCGGAGGTCGGGTCGGCCGGCGGCTCGCCGTCCGGGCGCCAGCCCATCACCGGGGCGACCCCGGGCTCGATCAGCTCCCAGCCGTCGAAGAACGCGGCGACCTCGTCACGGGTGCGCGGGACGAGGGTCATCCCGCCGGCCCGGGCCGCCTCCGCGACCTTGGCGACGCTCTCCGGGTCGAAGTCCTGGGTGGGGTGGGTGAGCGCCAGGCAGCTCCCGCTGGGCAGCGCGTCGCGCAGCGCGGCGACCTTGGCCCACGGGTCGTCCTCGTCGGCGACCAGCATCAGGACGGCGATCATCAGCAGGCCGACCGGCCGGTCGAGGTCCAGCGTGGAGGTGAGCGCCGGGTCGCCGAGCAGTTCGGCGGGCTTGCCCAGGTCGGCGTGGATGTAGGTGGTGCGGCTGGCGGGCGTGGAGACCATCAGTGCCCGGGCGTGGGCGAGCACGATCGGGTCGTTGTCGACGTAGACCACCCGGGTGCCGGGGCTGACCGCCTCGGCGATCTCGTGGGTGTTGGGCGAGGTGGGGATGCCGGTGCCGAGGTCGAGGAACTGCCGGATGCCCTGCTCCCGGGCCAGGTAGCGGACGGCGCGGCCCTGGAACGCCCGGTTCTCCTTGGCCATCGCCTTCACGCTGGGGACGGCCTGCTCGATGGCCTGTCCCATGGCGCGGTCCGGCGGGAAGTTGGTCTTCCCGCCCAGCCAGTAGTCGTACACGCGTGCGGAGTGCGGAGCGCTGGTGTCGACGCCGAAACGCTGCCACTCGCTCAGCTCGACGGCGTCGTCCTGGGCCTGGTCGGAGAAGTCCTGACTTGTCGTCATGGCCACGTCCTCTGAAGACAGATCATCACACTGGGGAGGTCAGCGTAGCGGTCCGGTCGGGGCGGTGGTCACCCGGTCCGCCGGGGCGCGGTGGGGCTGGGCCGTCGGAGTGATGCTGGGGGCCGTCGGAGTTGCCGGTGGGAGGCGTGACGGTTCGCGGGGGAAGCATCGATCATGCTGTCTGATCGTCAGATTACTTCGCGTAGATTGCTACTGGTCGCGGCCGGGATGTCGCTGCTCGGGGTCGCCGGTTGCCGGGGGTCGGAGGGGGTGGACGGCGCGGCCGCCGCCGCGCCGGGTGCCGAGGCCGCCGGTGCGGCCTCGGACGGGCCCGCCGCCGTGCCCGCCGCCGCCGCGACGGCTTCGGCCGCCTCGGCCCCGCCCTCTGCGGCTCCCTCGCCCGCCCCCTCCGCCTCGGCCTCCGCGGCCGGCCCCGCCTCGGCGCCCGCCGCCCCCGCCTCCTCCGCACCCGCCGCCTCGGTCGCGCCGGTCGCCGCGCCCCGGGTGCTGACGGCCGCCGAGAGCAAGCCGGTGTACGAACTCGACGCCGAACGCCGGGTGGTGGCCCTCACCATCGACGACGGCCCGGACCCGCGCCACACCCCGACCGTGCTGGCCCTGCTGGAGCAGTACCGGATCAGGGCCACCTTCTTCCTGATCGGCGAGAACGCCGTCGAGCACCCCGGGCTGGTCCGGGAGATCGCGGCGCGCGGCCACCACATCGCCAACCACACCTGGACCCACCCGGATCTGCGGAGCCTCTCGGAGAGCAAGGTGCGCGACGAACTGGAGCGCACCTCCGACCTGCTGAACCGGACCACCGGGAAGCCGCCGACCTGGTTCCGCGCGCCCGGCGGGGACTGGTCCACGGCCGCGCTCAAGGTCAGCGCCTCGCTCGGGATGCGGTCGATGGGGTGGTCGGTGGATCCGCGCGACTGGGCCAGGCCGGGCACCTCGGTGATCACCGAGCGGATCCTGAAGGACGTCCGGCCGGGCGCGATCGTGCTCAACCACGACGGCGGCGGCGACCGTTCGCAGACGGTGGCCGCGCTGAAGGCGTACCTGCCGGTGCTGATCGACTCCGGGTACTACTTCACCGCACCGCCGGGGTGAGGACGCATGTGCGGGGGAGTGGTGCCAGGTAGCGGCATTTCCGTCTAAACCACTCGAAAGAGTGGATTGGAAGAACCGTTTCTGCGCTTTTTGGGCTTCTAGGGTGATCTCGCATCAGTTTCCCCGGTACCCGTGTGTACCGCCCTGAAAGGCCCCTCCCCCATGCGTCTCCGCAACGCCACGCTCGCCGCCGCCAGCGCCATCGCCCTCGTCCTCGCGGTACCCGCCTCCGCCGGTGCGGCCACCGGTGACTTCCTCTACAAGGTCGGCCGCGGGACGGAGACCGGTCTGGCCGACCCGGTGAGCGGCGAGTGCATCGACCTCCCGGGTGCCACCATCGACGTTCCGGCCTTCGCGCCCGAGAACCACACCCGCTCGACGGCCACGGTCTACCTCGACTTCGACTGCGCGGGCGACGTCTTCTTCGTGATGCTCCCGGGCAAGAAGTACAGCCACCGGCTCCACCTGCGGTCCGTCGTCTTCTCCTGAGCCGGCCGACCCCGGTGGGCGCGGGGCGGCCCGGTCGTCATCGCCGGGCCGCCCGCGCCGATCCGTGTGGGGCCGCCGCCGATCGGCCCCGGCCGGGCGGGCGGCGTAGCGTGGCTGGGGGAGGGGTTCGCGTCGGCTCCGACGGCGGAGGAGGAATGATGTCCGCTTCGGCACTCGATCCGGTCCGGCAAGAGGAGTTCGCGGGGCGCACCCTGCAACTGCTGAACGACGCCTGCCTGGGATTCATGGCCAGCATCGGCCATCAGACCGAGCTTTTCGACACCATGGCCGGGCTCGCCCCCTCGACCAGTGAGGAGATCGCCCGCGCCGGCGGGCTGAACGAGCGCTACGTCCGGGAGTGGCTGGGCGCCATGGTGGTCGGCGGGATCGTCGACTACGACCCGCAGCGGTCCACCTACGCGCTGCCGCCCGAGCACGCGGCCTCCCTGACCAGGGCGGCCGGTCCGGACAACATGGCCGGGCTGATGCAGTACCTGGCGCTGATGGGCGAGGTCGAGCAGCAGGTGGTGGAGGCCTTCCGGAAGGGCGGCGGGGTGCCCTACTCGGCGTACCCGCGGTTCCAGGCCCTGCAGGGCGAGGAGTCGCGGCGGGTGTACGACGTGGCCCTGGTGGAGGCCATCCTCCCGCTCGTGCCCGGGCTGACCGAGCGGCTGCGGGCCGGGATCGACACCCTCGACATCGGCACCGGGCAGGGGCACGCCGTCAACCTGATCGCCCGGGCCTTCCCCGAGAGCCGCTGCACCGGGGTCGACATCTCGGAGGCCGGCATCGAAGCGGCGCGGGCCGAGGCCGCCGAGCTGGGCCTGGGCAACGCCCGCTTCGAGGTCGCCGACTCCGCCGCGCTCACCGGCTCCTACGACTTGGTCACCGCCTTCGACGTGATCCACGACCTGGCCCGCCCGGCCCGGACGCTGGCCGCCGTCGCCGGTGCGCTGCGGCCGGACGGCGTCTTCCTGATGGGCGACATCGCCGCCAGCAGCCGGCTGGAGGAGAACATCGACCACCCGCTCGCCCCGGCGCTGTACGCGCTGTCGACCTTCTACTGCATGACGGTCTCGCTCGGTGAGGGCGGTGCGGGGCTGGGCACGGTCTGGGGGGAGCAGACGGCCCGCCGGATGCTCGCGGAGGCCGGGTTCGGCGCGGTGGAGACGAAGCGGGTCGAGGGCGACGTGCTCAACCTGTACTACGTGGTGCGGCCGGCCGGAGCCGAGGGGTAGGGGCCGCGGCGGGCGGGGGTGGCCGGGCTCTGCGGTCGGACGTAGGTTCGAAGAGTCCGAGTGAAGGAGGGCAGCGATGACCGGCAACGGCTACGCACACCCCGAGGCGCTGGTCCCCACCGAGTGGCTCGCCCGGCACCTCGACGACGGCACCGTCCGCATCGTCGAGGTGGACGAGGACACCACGGCGTATGGGCAGGGGCACATCCCCGGAGCGGTGGGCTGGAACTGGACCACCGACCTGCACAGCCGGGTGGGCCGCGACTACGCCGACCGCGAGGGCGTGCAGCAGCTGCTGCGCGCGGCCGACGTGGAGGACGACACCACCGTGGTGCTGTACGGCGGCAACAACAACTGGTTCGCCGCCTACGCCTACTGGCTGCTGCGGCTGCGCGGCTTCGGACCGGTGCGGCTGCTCGACGGCGGACGCAAGAAGTGGGAGCTGGAGGAGCGGGAGCTCAGCCAGGAGGTGATGGACTACCAGCACAGCGCCCTCCGGCTGAGCGGGCCCGAACACCCCGAGGTGCGGGCGCTGCGCGACGAGGTGCTGGCCACGGCCGAGGTGTTCGCCAAGCCCGGCACCGACGCCGTCCTGGTCGACGTCCGCTCGCCGGCCGAGTACCGGGGCGAGGCACTGGCCCCGCCGCACCTGCCGCGGGAGCAGGCGCAGGTGCCCGGACACATCCCCGGCGCGGTGAACATCCCCTGGTCGCAGGCGGCCAACGACGACGGCACCTTCCGGTCCGCCGAGGAGCTGCGCGCGCTGTACGGCGGGCAGGGGGTCTCCCGGGACCGCGAGGTGATCGCGTACTGCCGGATCGGGGAGCGCTCGGCGCACACCTGGTTCGCGCTCACCGAGCTGCTCGGGTACCCGGACGTCAAGAACTACGACGGCTCGTGGACGGAGTACGGCTCGCTGGTGCGGGCGCCGGTGGCGCTGGGGGCGTGAGGCCGGGTCGGGGCCGGGTCGCGAGCGGTCGGGGGTGACGGGCGCGCGGCGGCGCCATGTCGGCTCATTTCTTCTCATGAACATTTCATCCCGGAGGAGTGGGCCGGGGCCCGCCGGGACAGGGATCGATCCGACCCACTGTCCCAGTGACCCCGGAGACCGCCTTGCGCAAGAGAATGCTCGTCCCCGCCGCCGCCGGCGCGCTCGCCCTGCTGCTGACCGTCCCCGCCTCCGCCGCCCAGGGCGGCCCGGGCGCCGCGGGCATCGGCGACACCTACTACCCCAACGCCGGCAACGGCGGGTACAACGTCTCGCACTACGACATCCGACTCAAATACCAGCCCGTGACCGACGAACTGGAAGGCACCACCACCATCCTCGCCACCACGACCCAGGACCTCACCCGGTTCAACCTGGACTTCGTGCTCGGCGTCAAGGAGATCCTGGTCAACGGCCGCACCGCCGCGTTCGCCGCCACCGGCGAGTCGGAGCTGGAGATCACCCCGGCCCGGCCGCTCGCCAAGGGCAGCCCGGTGACCGTGGTGGTCCGCTACGCGGACAAGCCCGGCGAGGTGAAGCGCGACGGCTTCTCCGCCTGGCTGCGCACCCCCGACGGCGGCGTCGCGGCCAACGAGCCGGAGAGCGCGCCCTGGTGGTTCCCGAGCAACGACCACCCCACCGACAAGGCCACCTTCGACGTCTCCGTCCTGGTGCCCGACGGCACCCAGGCGATCAGCAACGGCCTGCTGACCGGCCAGAGCTCCAAGGCCGGCTGGACGCGCTACAACTGGCGCGAGGCCAAGCCGCAGGCGACCTATCTGGCCACCCTGGCGATCGGCAAGTTCGACATCAGGACCGACACCACGCCCGGTGGGCTGCCGGTCACCACCGCCTACAGCAAGGACCTCGGCGACAACGACGGCGCGGCGCGGGCCAGCGTCGAGCGCACCGGCGAGGTGGTGGACTGGCTGAGCGGCTACTTCGGCGCGTACCCGTTCGACTCGGTCGGCGGCTACGTCCCCAACGTGAGGACCGGCTACGCCCTGGAGACCCAGACCCAGGTGTTCTACAGCCCCGCCCAGTTCTCGCGCGGCGCCAACACCGCCGTCGTCGTGCACGAGCTGGCCCACCAGTGGTACGGCGACAGCGTCTCCGTCCAGCGCTGGAGCGACATCTGGCTCAACGAGGGCTTCGCCCGCTACGCGCAGTGGCTCTGGTCCGAGCACGAGAACGAGGGCACCGCACAGGAGCTCGCCGACTACGTCTACTCCTTCTACCCGGCCGGCGACGCCTTCTGGACGGTCAGGCCGGGCGACCCGGGGCCGGACCACCAGTTCGCCGGAGCCGTCTACGACCGGGGGGCGGTGGCCATCCAGGCGCTGCGCAACGCCGTCGGTGACGAGAAGTTCTTCAAGGTCCTGAAGGGGTGGCCGACCGAGCGCCGCTACGGCAACGCCACCATCCCGCAGTTCCAGGCCTTCGCCGAGCGGATCTCCGGCAAGCCGCTCGGGGAGCTCTTCAACACCTGGCTGTTCACCGACTCGAAGCCGGCCCTCTCCTCGGCGGGCGTCCCGGCGGCGTCGGCGCCCGGCGCGGCCGGCGCGCCGGCCCTGGCGCCGACGGCCACGGCGCAGCTGCCGGAGCCGAAGTCGTGGAAGAAGATCCAGGAGACCAACTCGGTCCACGAGCAGCGGCACTGACGCACCGGCCCGGGGGGAAGGGGGGGGGGGGGGGGGGGGGGGGGGGCGGGGGGGGGGGGGGGGGGGGGGGGGGGGGGGGGGGGGGGGGGGGGGGGGGGGGGGGGGGGGGTTT
>NZ_JBVHVO010000013.1:85777-97277 GCF_055564815.1 Kitasatospora sp. NPDC028961
GACCGGTTTACTAGCGTACGAGCCCGCGTGAGGAAAAAACGACCAAGAACCCCCCCCGCCCCGAACGCAACCCCTCGCACCCCCCTCTCCCGGCCGACCGGTGGAGCGGTCGGCCGGGCCCCCGTGCGGGGCGGCGGCGCGGGTGGTCAGGAGGCGGGCACGGCCAGGGCCGGGGCCAGCGCCCGGGCCTCGCTGAGGATCAGGGCCTCGACGCCGTAGAGGAACCGCTCCATCGCGGGGCGGGGGAGCACCGAGCTGTCCGCCGTCATCGCGAGCTGGAGCGCGTCCGGGGTCTGGAGCGCGTCCAGGGCGTAGGAGAGGCCGGGGCGCGGCGGGAACTCGACCGGCCAGGTGAGGGTGGTGCCGGCGGCGGCCGCCCCGGCTCCCGCTCCGGCTCCGGGGTCGGGGTCGTGGTCGGACCCGGGCTCGGGGTCGGGCCCGGGGTCGGGCTCGGGCTCGGTGTCGGGCGCGGCGAGCATCGACGGGAGCAGGTCGCGGGTGTCGTTGAAGACGCAGGAGCGGTCGGCGAGCGGGCCGTGCTCGGCGGTCAGCCGGGCGATCTCCTCGTCCAGCAGGCGCTTGTTGTAGTAGGCGTGCCGGTAGGTGGCGATCGAGGCGGCATGGGTGCGGCGGACGGCGTCACCGAACTCGCCGTCCGCGTTCGGCAGATGGAACAGGCCGTCACCGGCCACCGGGCTCACCGCGGAGGCCAGCCCGGGCAGGAACCGGTTGTTGACGATCACCTGGAGCACCGCGTCCGGAGAGCCGGAGAGCCGCGCGGTCATCACCGCCACCGCGGCGAGCAGCACCGAGGACGTGCTCGCCCGGTGGCCGGCCGCGACCGTGTCGACCGCCCGGAGCAGCGCCGGGGAGCTGAGCACGGCGTTCGGGAAGGGCTCCGGCGCGTCGGTCGCGGCGGGCGGGAAGAGCCGCGGCGGCCCCAGCCGTAGCTTGCGCACCACATGGGCGCGGGCGTTCACATCGCGCCGCAGACCGCGCGCGGAGGTCTGGAACTCCGCCTCTTCGAGCGGTTGCTGGGCGCCGCGGAGGGTGCTGATGGCTTCCACCGAGGCGCCCTGCGCCAGCTCGCTGAGGTCCAGCACCAGCAGGCCCATGCCCGCGCCGTCCAGCGCCGTGTGGGAGAGGACGAGCGCCATGTGCCGGACCAGCCCGGCCGTCTCGACCAGGCCGACGCGTATCGGCCACTGCGCGGTGCAGTCGAAGGGCAGCTCCGCCAACTCCTCGTGCAGGGCGGCGCCGACCGCGGCGAGGTCGGCCGCGTCGCCGTCGCACCGGCGGGTGTGCACGGTCAGCCGGCCGGCCGGGTCGACGATCTGCCGCAGCCGCCCCCGGTCGTCCTCGACGAGCCGGGTGCGCAGCGAGTCGTGCAGCTGGAGCAGGCCCTCCAGGGCGCCCAGCACGACCGCCACCGGCAGGCCCGGGTCCAGCGGGGCGGAGGCCGTGATGTTGTAGCGCGGCGCGTCGGCCGGAGCCAGCCGGCCCACGGCGTCCCAGATGGCCTGCTGGCCCCAGGTGGCCGGTCCCGTGCCGGATCTGCCGGACGAGAAGTCGATCTCCAGGTGCTGACTCGTGGTCACCGTGTGCTCTCCGATGTGCGGTGGTGGAAGCGGCGCGGTGCGGCTGCGTCGCCTCCTCGGCATGGGGCGGTCGGTGCGGTGGGAGCGCGTGTGTTGCCAAGGGAAGAGTGTGGCGCACCGCCATGGTCACGTCGAGCCTCGGATTTCGGCCGGGGGCGCCGCCCGGTGCGGTGCGGTCAGACGCGGGTGGCGGTGACTAGGTGGTAGTCGAGCAGGCCGCTCTGCCAGGCGGCGAGGAAGTTGCGGGCCCAGTGGCCGGGCGGCACGGTGTCCTTCAGGTAGCGGTCCAGACCGGGCCAGACGGCGGTGCCGATCGACTCGGTGGTGACCTCGGTGAAGCCGGCGGGGGTGAGGTCGTCGGTGAAGGCGACGAGCGGGTGGGCGACGTCCAGGCCCTCGGCGAAGCTGCCGAGCAGGATGCTGAGCCGCTCGGCGACCTCCGGGCCGGAGCTGAAGAAGGTCGTCACGGCCAGCCGGCCGCCGGGGCGCAGCACCCGGGCCGACTCGCGGGCGAAGCCGGTCAGTTCACGGAAGTGCTGGGCCGCCTCCACGGAGTAGAGGCCGTCCAGGGCGGCGTCCGGGAAGGGCAGGTCGTCCGCCGCGCCCAGGCTGTAGGCGAGGCGGTCCGGGAACGTCGCCAGCGCGCGGGCGTTGACCGCGCGGGCGCGCTCGACCTGGTCCGGGTGGATGTCGACGCCCGTCACCGCGGCGAAGCGGAACTCGCAGAGCGCGAGGGCCGCGCCGAGGCCCCGGCCGCAGCCCACCTCGGCCAGCCGCAGCCGCTCGGTGGGGGCCGGGAACGTGCGCAGCACCCGGCGGTACAGCTCCTCCTGGCTGCGGATGCGGTCCTCCGGGGTGGGCGCGTCGGTGTCGATGCCGCTCCAGTCGCCGAAGTTGATGAATCCGCCCGCGAAGCTGGGGGCCTGACTCAGGTCGTCGACGCCGTACGTCCGTCGGACGGTCGCGGGAATGCGGTTCTGGTCCATCGCTGCTCGGCTTCCTCGTGAGGCGGGCGCCCGGACCTCGGGCGCGCCGAGGTACGTACCCAAACCGGTCGGCGTACGAACGCGGACCGTGACGAATGAGGCCTGGGAGGTACGGCGAGTGACGGCGTGTTGACGGGGCCGGGCCCGCGGTGCGGGGCGGACGGGAATATCGGGTGGACAGCGGGGCCGGGATGGGCCTGGGATGGGAGTGGTGCCCGGCCGGGGTGCCCACACCCACCCGACCGGGAGACCGAGATGACCGAGACGACCGCGACGACCGCGACTACTACGACCACGACCACCGGGACGACCGACGCACGGGTCGCTCCGCCGCTGACCGGGGGCGAGCGCGAGATGCTGCGCGCCTTCCTGGACTACCACCGGGCGACCCTGGCGATGAAGTGCGAGGGGCTGACCGAGGAGCAGTTGAAGCAGCTGTCGAGCCCGCCGTCCACGCTGAGCCTGCTCGGGCTGGTGCGGCACATGGCCGAGGTGGAGCGGACGTGGTTCCGCCGGGTGATCGGCCGGGAGGACGTCCCGCTCGTCTGGTCCCCGGAGGGCGACTTCCAGGTGGCGTACGACGCGGCCGACGCCGACCGCGGCGAGGCGTTCGCGGCCTGGACGGCGGAGGTCGAGCACGCCCGGCGGATCGAGCGGGAGGCGGAGTCGCTGGACGTCACGGGCTACATGCCGAAGTGGGGCGCGGACGTGTCGCTGCGGCTGGTGATGCTGCACCTGATCCACGAGTACGCCCGGCACAACGGGCACGCCGACTTCCTGCGCGAGGCGATCGACGGAACGGTCGGCGCGTAGCGGCGCTCCCGCCGGGGCGCGCGGGACGCCCCGGGCGGGTGACGGGGTGTGTACGGACCACTGCCGCCCGGGCCGGGTGGCCGACGGTCGGTCCGCCACGGCGCCGGGGGCGGGCGAGGTGGTCCCGGCGCAGGTCGCGGACGTAGTTGAACGCTGCACGGGGTGGCAGCCGTTCTCGTTCACATGACGGTGATGATGACCGAGCGAGGCGCTGGCATGCTTGCTGGCATGGTGGAGATGGCGGACGAGCCGGAGATCCGGGAGCTGATCGCCTCCTGGTTGGCCGCGGAGCCCCGGGAGGAGGCGCCGACGGGCGAAGCGGGGTGCGGCCACGGGCTACCGGCGCCGCCGGCCGGCGGCGCGGAGGTCGCGGCGGTGGCCCGGCGGCTCGCCCTGCGCGGACTGGACGGCTCACGGCTGCTGCCGGTGCCGGACGGGCTGCGCCTGGTCGCCGAGGCGCTGGTGGTCGACGAGCACCCGTCCGCGCCCGGGTGGGCGCCGCTGGAGCGGGCCGAGGTGGTGGAGTGGGTGGCGATGCTGCTGCACCGGTTCGGCGAGGACGGCGTGCAGGAGCTGATCGCCGAGCTGGCCGGGGACGCCGGGCCGTCCTAGACCCGGGCGGTCCTAGACCCGGCCCGGCCGGGCGGCGGCCCGGTGGTGGTCGCCGGACCGGCAGGCCCGCCGGACCGTCACCGTGCTCCGGCGCACCCCGGCCTCCGGGTGGCGCGGGACCTCCCCGCACGGGCTGCTGCGGTCGTGCGGCCGGCTCCGGCGGGCGCCGGACGCGGCCGGTAACGCCCGCCGGGCGGACGGCGCCACGGTGACCGCGCCGGCCAGCGTGGCCAGCCGGCGCTCCAGCTGCCGGGCGACGCCGGCGTCCCCGAGCCGCTCGTACAGGCAGTGCGCGGACCGCAGGTGCGAGGCGGCCTCCACCGGACGGTCGGCGTCCAGCAGGAAGTCGGCGTAGTGGCGCTCCGCCACCGCCTCCAGATGGACGGCGCCGGCGGCGCGACAGCGTTCCATGGTCTCCCGCCAGGCCCGTCCGGCCTCGGCCGGACGGCGGAGCTGCTGGAGCGCGTGCGCCTCGTTGACCATGGCGGACAGGTGGTACGTCGCCTGCGGGTGCTCCGCGAGCAGCGCCCGGGCCTCCCGGGCCCGGCGCAGGGCCTGCCCGGCGTCCCCGGCGAAGCCGTGCAGGGCGGCGGTGTTGCTGAACGCGAAGGGCGCGTGCTCCGCGAGGCCGTGCGCGCCGGCCAGGGCGATCGCCCGCTCGCCCAGCCGGACGGCCTCGGCGTGCTCGCCGCGGGCCGCGCTGGCCACCGCCAGCACGGTGAGGGCGTGCACATGGACGTCGCCCCCGGCGTCCGCGGTGCGGGTGACCGCTCGCAGGGCCAGCCGGTGGGCCTCCTCGGCCCGCCCGAGGCCGCTCAGCGCGCGGGCCGTGGAGGCCTCCATCGAGGCGACGGCGGCCGGATCGCCGGTCAGCACGGCCGACTCCAGCCCCGCGCGCAGGCAGGCCAGCCGGTCCGTCCGGCGGCCGGCGCCGTAGTAGAGGCAGTTGGCCAGGTAGGCCAGCCGCCAGGCGCGCCGGTGGTCGCCGAGGTCGGCCGCCGAGGTGACCAGGCCGCGGATGGTGGGCTCCTCGGCGCGGAACCAGTCCAGCGCGGCGCGCACGTCGGGCAGCCGCGGCCGGGCCGGACCGGGCGGCGGCGGACCGAACGGGTCGAGGCCGGGCTGGAGCAGCCCCGCGCCGTGCGCGGCGGCCGCCAGGAAGTGGTCCACCAGTGCCAGGGTGGCACCGGCGCGCTCCGACGCCGGCCGCTCGTCGAGGAGTTCGGCGCCGTAGAGGCGGATCAGGTCGTGCCGGCGGTAGCGGCCCGGGGTGTCCTCGGTGAGCAGGTGGTGGGCGGCCAGCGAGCCGAGCGCCCGCCGGGCCTCGGCGGTGTCGGTGGCCAGCAGGGCGGCGGCCGCGTGGGCGTCGGTCTCCGGGCCCGGGTGCGCGGCGAGCAGGGCGAGCAGGTGGACGGCGGTGGCCGAGAGCCGGCGGACCGTCAGGCCCAGCGCGCTGCGCACGCTGATCGCGCCCTGGGTGTCCAGGGTCTGCAGCCGGGTGCGCTCGTCGGCGAGTTCGGGCACGAGGTCGGCGATCGCCCAGCCCGGCTGGGCGGCCAGCCGGGCCGCGGCGATCCGCAGCGCGAGCGGCAGGCGGTCGCAGAGCTCGGCGACCTTGGCCGAGGCCTCCGGCTCGGCCCGGACCCGGGCCGGGGTCAGCAGGTGCTCCAGCAGGCCCAGCGCGTCCTCGGCCGGCAGCGCGCCGAGCCGCAGCAGGGCGGCCCCCTCGGTGACCACCACGTCCTCCAGGGAGCTGCGGCTGGTGATCACGGTGGCGCAGTCGGGCCCGGCCGGCAGCAGGTCCGCGAGGTCCTCGGCGTCACCGGCGTTGTCCAGGACGACCAGCAGCCGGCGCCGGCCGGTCAGCGCCCGGTAGAGCGCGGCCCGGGCGTAGCGGTCCTCCGGCAGCTCGCGCTCCTCGACGCCGAGAGCGCGGAGGAACCTGCCCAGCACCTCGACCGGGCCGGTGCGGTGGCCCGGGCCGAAGCCGTTCAGGTCGGCGAAGAGCAGGCCGTCGGGGAAGGCGCCGGCCGCGGCGTGCGCCCACTGGACCACGGTCGCGGTCTTGCCCGCGCCGGCCGGGCCGGTCACGACGGCGAGGCTGCCGCCGCCGTGCGGTCCGGCGCACTCGGCGTCCAGCCAGCGCTGCTCGGCCGCGCGGCCGACGAACCGTGCTGCCGCGCGGGGGAGTTGGTTCACAGCCGGGCGGGGGTCCGGCGGGTCGACCGGGTCGACCGGTACGGGCGGCGCGGCGGGCGCAGCGGGTGCGGCAGGGGTCGGCTCCGGGTCGGCGGTGAGCATGTCGTCCACGGCCGACTGCAGGGCGCGGCCCGGCGCGAGGCCCAGCTCCTCGGCGAGCCGGCGCCGGGTGCGGTGGTAGGCGGTGAGCGCGTCGGCGAAGCGGCCCGCCTGGTGGAGGCAGCGGACCAGCAGGGCGGCCAGCGGCTCGTGGAGGCCGTCGGCCTCGGCGGCCCGGTCGAGGTCGGTGACGGCGTCGGCGCCCCGGCCGAGCCGCAGCAGGCGCTCGGCCCAGCACTCCAGCGCGCGGGTGCGGCGCCGGTCGAGCCGGTCGGCGACGGCGTGCCGCAGACCGGTCTCGGGCAGGTTGGCCAGGGCCGTGCCGCCGTGCCAGAGGTCCAGGGCCTCGCGCAGCAGCTTGACGGCGGCCTCGTCGCTCCCGGGGGCGCACTCCCCGGCGGCCAGCGCGGTGAGCCGCTCGAAGAGCAGCGCGTCCACCAGCTCGGCCGGGCCGTCGAGGCGGTAACCGGGTGCGCGGGTCAGCAGGGTGAAGGGGGAGTCGGCGATCTGCTTGCGCAGCGCGGCGATGTGCCCCTGTACGGCGGCCCGGGCCCGGGCGGGCGGGGCCTCGCCCCAGAGCAGCTCGAAGAGCCGCTCGACCGGGACGGTGCGGCCGAGTTCGAGCGCCAGCAGGGCCAGGACGGCGCACCGCTTGGGGCCGGCCGGTTCGACGGCGCGACCGTCGGCGGCCCGCAGTTCCACCGGCCCCAGCAGTCGAATGAACACGGATCCCCCCAGGTAGAAGCGGATCGTCTCAGCTTTCCGTCCACATCTCGGCCGCAGTCTAGCCACGCCCGACGAGCGGTCCGGGCCGCCCGGCGGACGGCGGTACGTCGGCGAAGCATCCCGGCTCAGGCCGCCACCGGCCGTCACCGGCGGCTCGAACGGCGCTCCGGCGCCCGGCGTACGACCGCCGTTCGTGAGGAATTCACTGACGGTCAATCAGGTGGTTGCGGGCGCCGGCGGCCTCCGGGGAGGCCGGGTGGACAGGTCTACCTGACGCGCTCGTGCCATGTCCACGGCCGGTGGGGCGGGCCGTCGGGCGTCGGCGGGGTCCGCAGGCTCCGGGCGTAGCGGCTGGTCGGGGCCGCGTACTGGGGCCCGAGCGGGCGGTCAGGCCGCTGGTGGCGGGGTGCCGCCCGGGCCGGCCGCCGGTCGGCAGGCGTCCGGCAGGGGAGTGGCCGGGCATACCAGGTATGCACGTCGGGGCACGGTCTTCTGCCCGAACGGGCGGGTCTTTCGGGCAGCTCCGGGGGGGGGGAGTGGGCGTTCGGGGGCAGGTGGGAGGGGCAGCCGGGGGCGGCGGGGCGCCGTCGGCGGGCTCACCGGTCGGCGGGTCGGGGCGGCGAGGTGCGGATCGGCCGCCGGTGGGCTCACCAGCCGGTGGGTCGGCCCGCCCGCCACAGCTCGTCGCCGATCAGCGCGGCCAGCTCGCGGACCGCCCGGCGGGTGCGGTGGCCGAGCCGACCCGGCTCGGACTCCGCGGCAGCGGCGAGGTGCTCGTCGAACGGCACCTCCACCACGCCCCGGCAGCGGGTGCCGAAGTACGCCCGCAGATCCGCCGGGTGGACCGGGCGCCCGGCGCCGCGGACCGCCGAGATCGCGGTGACGGAGCGTTCGGCGAGCTCCCCGTACCCGTGGGCGTGCAGCAGGTCGAGGGTCGCGGTGGCACGGCCCGCGCCGTCCACGCTCGGCGTGGTGACGAGGACCAGCTGGTCGGCCAGGTCGAGCACGCCGCGCATCGGGCCGTCGAGCAGCCCCGCGCCCGCGTCGGTCAGCGTGAGCGGGTACCGCTCGGCGAGCGCCGCCAGGACGGCGCGGTAGTCGCCCTCGTCGAGCGGCCGGCCCACCGCGGGGTACGCCGGGCCGGCCAGGACGGCCAGCCCGCTCGGGGTCGGGGAGAGGTACGGCCGGGGGTCGACGGCCGCCGGGCCGCCGCCGCGCAGCGCCGCCGCGAGCTCGGTGATGCCGACCCGGGACGGCGGACCGGCCGGCCGGACCGGCGAGTTCGGGTACGGCGCCCCCGCGTCCACCGCGGCCACCGGCTCGCCGCGTTCGGTGGCGAGCATCGCTCCGAGGGCGCGCACCAGCGAGGTCTTGCCGACGTTGCCGGTGGCGCTGATCACGGCGATCCGGCAGCTGCCGTGCAGCGGCGAGCGGATGAGCCGCAGCTGCTCGCGGCCACGGCGCTCCCCGGTGCGCAGCACGTCCAGCACGCTGCGGCGCTGCTCCGGAAGGGGGCGCGGGGCGGGCGGGGGCAGGGTGGGCTGCGGGGGAGCGAACCGCGGCACGGGCGGGGGCACCGTGGGCCGCGGCGCGGGGTGCGCGACGGGCAGCGGTGCCGGCGACGCGGTGGCGGGGCAGGGGGCGGGGGCGAGCCGCGGCAGCAGGACGGTGCCGAAGGCGTCGAGAGCCGCCGCCGGTGCGGGGCGGTACGCGGTGTCGGGGCCGGCGGTCATTGTTCTCCTCCTGGCGCGGGCTGCGGTCACACGGTCCACTTCGCTCTACGGATCGCCGACGCGCCGCAGTTCAGCGGCCTGTCCGGGCTTCCCGCCGGCTCCCGGATCCACCTCCGGGCGGTGAACCGGAGCCCGCCGTGCCGCCGTAGACGACAGGGGGGCCGTGCGGCCGCCGGCCCAGGGCGACACGTCCTGCGGGACCCGAAGGAGAGCAGTGATGAAGCACGTTCGAGCGGCCCTGGTGACCGGAAGCGCCGTCGCGGCCCTCGCCGCCGCGGGTTCGGGGACGGCGATGGCCTGGCAGCCGGCCGACGCCTCGCTGAGCGTCGGTTGCCGCACCGACGCGGCCCACGTCGAGCTGGTCCTGGGCAACAACTACCGCGCCGCCGGGGAGTACACGCTGACCCGGGTCGGCAGCGACGAGAAGTACCACGGCACGGTGGCCGCCCACGGGTCGGTGAAGGTCACCGTCGGCTACACCGGTCAGGGGGACACCTGGCGCTACCGCCTGGCCGACACCCAGGTGGAGAAGCGGATCGCGGACGTGCCGCTCTGCGTCACGCCGACGCCGACCACCACACCCACGCCCACGCCGACGGCAACGCCGACCACCCCCGCGCCGACCACCCCGGCTCCCAGCACGACCCCGAGCCGCACGGCCACGCCCACGCCGACGGGCTCGGTGACGCCGACCCCGAGCCGGACGCCCAGCGGGTCGGCGAGCCCGACGCCCAGCGGGACGCCGAGCCGGCCGGTCACGCCGCCGCCCAGTACCAAGCCGTCCGACCGTCCGACGCCCACGGCGTCCCAGTCGTCCTCGCCCGCCGCCTCCCCGAGCCCCTCGGCCTCGCCGTCCGTCACGGCGGTGCCCGTCGGTACGGACCTCGCGCACACCGGTGGCGGCGGCGGTTCGGCGCTGATCGCGGGCGTCGGCGGCGGCGCCCTGCTGCTCGGCGGCGGCGTCCTGGTCGCGGCCCGGCTCCAGCACCGCCGACGCACCGCCTGAGGGCCGGTCGGCCGCGGCGGCCCTGAACCCCCGGGCGTCGCGGTCGCGCCCCGGTGAAGCCGCGGACGCCCGGCGCCGTCCGGTGGGCCCCGGTCTCGTCCGGTGGACGTGCGGGGGCCCGGCCTCGTCCGGTGAACCACCGGCGTCCGGCGAGCCGTCGAGCGAGGTGCGGGGTCGGCCGGTCCCGCACCCACCGACCTGGGGAGGACACCCGTGCTGCGGATGGACGGAGCATGGCGGATCACGGTGATCGGCAAGGACGCCGCCTTCGACCAGCGGGCGGTGGTGCGCACCCCGTACGGCGCGGTGGTGCTGCCGGGCCGGGTGGGGGCGTCGCTGGAGGTCCCGGCGCAGGAGTGGGAGCTGCACCTGGAGCACTACGCCCCCGGCCTCGGGTGGCGGCCCAACGTCCGGGTGCTGCCCGGGCCGTTGCAGGCATCGGACGGCGGCCTGCGGTCCCGGGTGGTGCGGAGCAAGGACGTGGACTGGGTCGACGGCGACCCGACCGAGCGCAACTTCACGCTGCGGCTGGTCTGCCTGGACGCGGCGGCGCCGCAGGAGGAGCCGGCTTCGGCGCCGATCCCGGCGGCGACCCCGGTGGTCCGCACCTCCGCGGACCCCTATCCGGGCACGGCCACGCTCGCGGGGACCGACCGGTTGGGGTACCGGACCGCGAGTGAGGACGGGCGCGGCAGCGGGCAGGGCAGCGAGCGGGGCAGCGGGCACGGGGTCGAGCAGGGCCGTGGGCACGGCGTCGGGCAGGAGGGCGTCGGCACGGCGTCGGCCGGGTGGGGGCGCGGTCCGGCGGCTCCTTCCGGGCGGGGTGCGGATCAGGCGGTTGCCGGCGGGGAGCCCGCCGTGGCGCACGACCCGTGGCAGTCGCTCCCACCCGTGCCGGAAGGCTGGGAGCGCGTCCCGGTTCCGCTGTCCGAGCTCGGTCCCGGGGAGGTCCCCGCGATCCGCCGGAAGAGCGGTCAGGGGCAGGTGCTGGGGCAGGAGCTGGGACAGGCGGCGACCCGGGCCGTGCCGGCCCGTTGGCGGGCGGACGAGAAGGCTTCGGTCGAACCGGCCGCCCTCCAGGAGGTGTTGGCGGGGCGCGAGCCCGTCAGCGGGGCGACCGGTCCGCAGAAGGCGATGCGCAACCTGGGGCCGGGGCAGCCCGCCGAGCGGGCGGTGCCTGCCGAGCGCGCGGTTCCGGTGGAGCGGGCGGTGCCCGCGGTGTGGGAGTCGTCGGCGGAGTGGGAGCCGCCCGCGGTGTGGGACGCCGAGGTGGCGGAACTGGTTCGGCCGGGGATGCCCGCCGGGTACGAGGCCGCCCGGGGAGCGGTGTGGCGCGGTGAGACGGGCCGGCCGGCGGCCCAGCAGGCCTCCCCGGCGGTGCCGCTCGGGCATGAGGCCGTGCGGGGCGTACCGACCGGGAGCCGGGGCGGGGCGGGCACCACCCCCCGGTGGACGACGCAGGCCGGCCCGGCCGACCACGGCGTGCATGCCGAGCGGGCTGCCGAGGTCTCCGGGCAGGAGGCGGTCGCCGGTGAGGCCGGCACCGGGCGGCCGCGGCCGCCCCGGCCGTGGTGAACCCCGCGCGCGGCTGAGCACGACCCGGAGTGACCGTGGACGGTCCCGGGGGGGGGGGGGGGGGGGGGGGGGGGGGGGGGGGGGGGGGGGGGGGGGGGGGGGGGTGGTTGTTGTTGCGGTTTGTTTGCCAGGGGACACTGTTGGGTTTTCCTG
>NZ_JBVHVO010000013.1:97287-114409 GCF_055564815.1 Kitasatospora sp. NPDC028961
CCCCGACCCACCCCCCCCCCCCCCCCCCCCCCTCCCCCCCCCCCCCCCCCCCCCCCCCCCCCCCCCCCCCCCCGGGACCCGGCGCGGGGTGGCCCCGGATGCCTGTTGGCTGGTCAGATCAGTTGAACGGCAGACTCGGTGGCGTTCCAGTGCGCCTCGGGGTGGTCGAAGGCGCGCTGGTAGTCGGGACCGGCGATCGGGAGGCCGGCGAGGAACTCCTCCGGCAGGTCGAAGGCGTCCACCAGCTGCCGCCCCCGGGTCGCCAGTCGGCCGATGACCTGCTCGATCAGGTCGGGGAGCAGCCGCACGTGATGGTGCGTCAGAAACGCCTCGCTCAGCAGAGGGCCGCTCTCCGTGCTGACCCGGCGCAGCGCGAAGAGCCGGTACAGGTCGAGCAGCAGGCTGCGGGCCCGCGGCTCGGCGGCCTGCTCGGCGAGGGCCAGCAGTGCGGCGCCGGCGGAGCGTTCGGCGTGGGCGGTGACGGCGGCCAGCGCGGCGGGTGAGGCGGTGTTCCAGCGGCGCAGGGCATCCCCGGACGGCGCCTGCCGCAGCAGGACGCGGGCGCGGCTCAGGTGCAGGTGCTCCGCCGCGTGCAGCAGGGACTGGAGCACGGCCGGGTCGTCGGGGCCGCCTTCGGGGACGGCCCCGGGCGGCGCGGACTCGGCCAGCAGGAGCTCGGCGCCGGCCTTGGCCCAGAGCGCGAGGTTGTCGCCCTCGGCGGTGATGGTGCCCTCGATGTCCATGGCGAGCGGGGAGATCCCGTTGACCGGGAGCAGTCCCTGGGCGCCACAGCGTTCGCGGCACTCGATGATCAGGTTGCGGGCCTGCCAGGTGGTCCAGCCCTTGGCGACGGCGGCCAGCCGCTCGGCAGCGGCGACCTCGCCCGGGTCGGTGTCGTCCCGGCCGGTCCAGCGCTCGACCGCGGCCCGGTGCAGGGCGGTCATCGCGTAGGTGGTGGCGGCCGCCTCCAGCAGCGGGCCGTGGTGGCTGCGGTGGGCCCAGACCGGGATGCGGCGGTCCGCGCGGGCGCCGGTCACCTCGCGGTGGTGGGCGTAGCGGACGGCCACGGTCAGCACCGCGCGGGCGCAGCCGATCGCCGCCGCGCTCATGCAGAGCTTGCCGGCGGTGACCCGGCCGATGCTGGTGAGGAACCGTTTCCGCCTGCTGCCGAGGGAGCTGGTGAACCCGGCGTCGGGCCCGAGCCGGCCGTGTTCGCCGGTCAGCAGCGCCTCGTGGGGCAGGACGACCTCGTCGAAGGAGGTCAGGCAGTGGTCGACCGGGTTGCCGGGGCGCTGCGGCAGCGGGCGGACGGTGACGCCGGGCAGCGGGCCGACCTCGTCGGTGAGCGGGGTGAGGAAGAGGAAGATCCCGTGGTCCCGGCCGTCGACCAGGAGGCGGGCGGCGACCACGGCGGACTTCGGCCCACCGGCCGGGCCGGTGTTCGGCATGAACTTCTGCGCACCCGCGTCGGGCGTGTGCAGGGTGAAGGTGCGGTCGGTGCGGTCGTAGACGGCGGTGGTCCGCAGCGCGGTGGCGTCGTTGCCGTGGCCGAGCTCGGTGCAGAGGAAGGTGCCGATCCGTTCCATCGCGAGGTACGGGTCCAACGGCCGCTTCTCGTGCGGGTCGTGGTCGAGCAGGCTGCCGAGGAAGAGGTTGTAGTGGATGCCGGCGACGACGACCAGTGCGCCGTCCAGCGGGCCCAGCCACTCGTGAAGGGCGGCCAGCGCGCGGGGGTCGGTGGCCAGTGCGGTGGCGTCGGTCATCCGGTTGACCTGCCGTAACCGCCGGTAGCTGGCGGCGATCCGGTCCGCGGTGGCGGCGCCGGGGTCGGTCCGCATCCGGGGGTCGGCGAGCAACCGCCGCCACGGGCCGTGGGTGCGCTCGTGGTCGGGGCCGTAGAGCAGCCGGGTGAGCTCGGCGGTGGTGGCAGTGGCAGTGGTGGTGGGGATGGTGACGCTGGTGGTAACGGCGACGGCGGCCGGTGCAGGGGAGTCCGGTGCCCGGGTGGCGCTTCGGTCGTCCGTGGTGACGGCGCGACTGCCGGGAATGGTTGTCATGCGGTGATGAATGGGCGAACAGGGTCCGGGGAAACGGCTTTGTGATCAAGATCACCGAAAGCGGGGGGGCGCCTCCGCGGGCGGCCCGCCGCTCTTCCGTCACCCGGTGGGCTACTTGTCGATGTGGAAGGACTCGCCGTAGACCTTCCAGCTCAGCGGGGTGTGCAGGTCGAGGTTCCCGGCCTGGAGGAAGAGGCGCTGGGCGGTGTCGATGCGGGAGGTGTCGGAGTGGGCCGCCTCGGTGCGCATGGCGGCGGCGCGGGCGTCCAGGAACGCGGCGAGGTAGGCCTTCTCGTCGCCGCCCTGCGCCGGGGGCTTGGCCTTCTTGAGCGCCGCCGCGCGGATTCCGCCGAAGCTGTCCGCGCTGTTGCCCGGGCCGTGCATCACGATGGCGTCGTAGTAGGCGAGTTGGCCGAGCGCGTGCAGTCCGTCGGACTTGGCCTGGGTGACGGCCGGGGTGAAGTAGACGCGGTCGCGCTCGTCCTCCTGGGCCTTGCGGAAGACCGGGTCCTGGGCCGCCTTCTTCCAGTCCGAGGTGAAGTCGGGGTCGAGGCCGCTGTGCGAGGCGGAGCCGTCCAGCTTCTCCAGCGCGGGGAGGTACTTGGCCAGGACGTTGTCGGCCTTCAACTCGTGGTAGTGGCGGACCAGTTCGACCATGTCGCCGGTGCCGGAGCAGAAGCCGACGACGCCCGCGGTGTAGCCGCGGCCGTCCTTGATGTCCTCGATGTAGGCGAACTGCGCCTTCCAGTCGAGGGAGGAGTTCTCGGCGCTGGAGACGAACTGCTGGGCGATGTCCTTGAGATGCGGGTCGGTGAGGTCGCCGGCTCCGGTCGTAGTGGGCTTGCCGGACGGCGAGCCGGAGGCGGAGCCGGATGGCGAACCACTGGGCGTGGTCGGCGACTTGGCCGTGGGCAGAGTGGTGCGGTGGGGGCGCCCGTGGTTCGCCGGGGCGGGGTCGGCGACCGTCGTGGTGGGCGAGCCGCTCGGGGTGGGGCCCGGGGACGCCGCGGCGGCCGGGAGCACGGGGAGGGCACCGGCCAGTAGGAGGGCGGTCAGGGCGAGGGGCAGCGGGGTGGGCCGGATCGGCATGGAGGCTCCGGGGTCGGGCGGCCGGATCGGCCGCGGGAACGGCGGGCGAGCGGGTTCGCTTGGTGAACGGCCGCCGTCCGACGGCGGGTTCACGCACCCTCGGGACCAGGCAGAAGCTCGACCCCCGGGGTGAGGTGGAAACGCTCGGGGTCCTCGATCCGCCGGCGCTCGGCCGGGCCCAGCCGGTCCCTGCGGTCCAGCCACGACTGGAGGCGGGTCAGGGCGCTGCGGTCCCGCTCGGCCGGGTCGGCTCCGGCGGCACCGGTGTACTCGCGCAGCAGGACGCGGGCGGGGCGGCGGCCGGACGGTTCGGCGGCGTACGCGGGGTCCTCGACGTGCTCGTTGTCCTCCGCGTTCTCGGTGTCATCGGAGGGCAGGACGGCGACCACGGTGAAGGACGTACCCGGGGCGAAGGTCACCCGCAGCTCCTCGGTGCCCGAGCCGAAGGCCGAGGTGCGCCGCCCGGTGGCCGACCAGATGACGAACTCGACCGCCGCGCCGAGGATTTCGACGGCGCTGGCGGTCAGGCCGGTGACCGGGGCGGGCTCCGTCACCACCTGGCCGACCGCGTAGTGGGCGAGCAGGGCCGCCGGATCCGGGCCGGGCGGGGCGCAGAGCAGCACGGCCCCGTGGTGGCTGGGGAGTCGGCGCAGGCCGGAGCCGAGGCAGCGGAGGAAGGGCGCGAGCGCCGGGTCGCAGGAGCGGGCGGCAGCGATCAACTCGGCGCGGCCCGCCGGGATCCCGGCGTCGCCGTGGTGCAGCAGGACGGCGGCGAGGTCGGGCTTGATGTCGTCCTTCGAGGTGGAGCGCAGCCCCGGCAACCGGGTGGCGACCTGATCGACCCGGCCGGAACAGCGGTGGTAGTGCTCGCCGAGCAGCGCCCGGACGGCGTCCCGGTCGTCGGCGCCGCTGACCGCGACGGGGACGGGGAAGTCCTCCGGGCGGAGGTGACGGGCGTGCAGTGGTGCGGGTGCCGGGTCCCCGGCCGGCTCCTCGCCGGGGTGCTCGGCGGGTTCGGCGTCCGGGTGCCTGTCCGGTGGTTCGTGCGGGTGCTGGTCCGGTTCCACGGCATGGGGTTCGGTGGGCTGCTCGATGGCAGGCCCGGTGGGCCAGGCGAAGTCCGGCTCCTCGACCGACGGTTCGGGCCCGGTGTCCGCCCGGTCGGGGTCGGCGGTGGGGTCGGTGGCCGGGTCGGTCCACCGTCCCTCGCCCGCCACGGCCGGAGCCGTGCTCGGCGCGGAGTCCGGCGAAGGCCCACCGGCGAAGGCCGGGGCGGTGCCGTGGGCATCCGGTCCGGATGGCGGCGCGGCCACCGGTGCGGGGAAGCCGGGGCCACCGGGTCCGCCGCTGGTCGCGGTCCGGGTGGGCGGACCCAGCGGCCCGGGCAGCGGCGAGGACGGTGGGGCGGCGGCCGGCGCCGGGGCCGGGGCCGAGGGGTCCTCCGGGGGCGTGGTCACGGGCTCGGCGGCGCCCGCCCCGCCGGCGCCCGTCGAGGTGGTCGGCACGGCGACGGCCGAGGGGACGGCAGGCGCCCCGACAAGAGCCGCGGCCCGGGGCGGCGCCACGGCGGCCGGTACGGACTGTGGCGCGGGCTGTGGCGCGGCCTCCACGGCCGTCGGGCGGGCCGCGGGGAGGCCGCCGATCCCGTACGACACCGCCGCCACGCCCGGCACGGACCCGGCGGGCTGCTCCGGTCCGAGCCAGTCCAGGTCGTGCATCCGGGCGATGAACCGGGCGATCCGTTCGGTGGACGGCTCCAGCAGCCCGTGCACCAGCAGCCCGAACCCGTCCGAGCCGGAGGACGGCAGGCGGTCGAGCAGGCTGCCCAGCTCCTCGAAGACATCGGCCTCGACGGGCCGGTCCCGCTCGCCGACGATCAGCAGCGGGCGGGCCGCCTCGGGTCGGCGGAAGCGCGGGGTGAGGACGTGCGGCGGCTCCGGCCGGAGCCAGAGGCCGGCCGGGACGGCCTCCAGCGCCCAGTAGGGGAACGCCTCGAAGACGCCCGGACCGTCGGTCCGCCAGGAGGCGCCCCCGTTGCGCCAGGCGGCGGGCGCGGTGCCCTGGCCGGGCGCGGCGGCGAGCCGCAGCAGGTACGGCTCCCAGCGGGCCCGGCCGTGGGTGTCGAGGATGCGCGAGGTGGGGCCGCCCGGGCCGAGCACCGGGAGGCCGATCGCGGCGCTGACCGGGCGGGCCAGCCGGGCCGACAGCGCCCCGGTCAGGGCGGCGAGTTCGTCCGGGGCCGCCCAGGGCGCGCTGACCAGCAGCCGCGAGGTGTCCACCGGCAGGCCGACCACGGCCTCCGCGAAGTCCTCGGGCAGCAGGACGGGCCGCGCCGGGGTGCCGACGACCAGCACCACGGTGCCGGGCGGCGCGGCGGCCAGCCCGAGGCCGGGCATCGGGCCGGGCGGCGGGGCGGACGGGTGGGTGAGCCAGAAGCCGGCGGGCAGCCGCAGCACGTGCACGGCCGGGGGGCGGCGGGCGGCGGTGGCGCTCTCGACCGGCAGGTGCCCGGTCTGACCGGCGGGTACGACGGCGACGGCGGTGGAGGGCGGCTCGACCGGGGCGGTGGCGCCGATCGTCTCCCGGACCCGGCGCGGTGCGCTGCCGGGTGCGCAGTGCCACCAGGAGGCGGTCTCGCCGGCGCCGTCGGGCGCGGTGACCTTGAGGTTGCCGTCCGGGGTGATCTCCACCAGGCCGTCCGGCGCGATCACCGGCAGGCCGGCCCGGTCGGCGACCACCTCGGCCGGGCGGCGGCCGTTGGGGGCGAGCGCGGCGAGGCCGGAGGCGGCCAGGACCAGCGTGGCGGCGCCGCGCGAGCGGGCGATCACGCCGAGGTCGGCCATCCGGTCCCGCAGGACGGGGGCCGAGTCGGGTGCGGCGGCGACCACGACGATGCTGCCCGGCACCGGGCGCAGCGTGCCGACGGCCGCCGAGAGTTCGTCGTCCCCGGCGGTGGAAGGGGCGATGACGAAGTGCGGCCCGACCGGGCGCAGCTCGGACCGGAGGGCGACACCGGCGCCGGGAGCGGCAGTGGCGACCGCCGCCACCGGGGCGGCGGGGCCCGGGCCGGCAGGCAGCGCGGCGGCCGCGCCGCGCCGGCGGCCGAACCGGCGGCGGGGCGCGGCCGGGTCACCGGAGGGCAGGCCGAGGCGGGAGAGACTCATCGTCGGGGTATACGGACGCCGCCCGGCCACCGGTTCAGCGGCGTGCCGGGCGGGGGCCGTCAGCCGTCCTCGCCGGCCGGCGCCGGCATCAGGCCGGTCTGCACCTGGACGGTCCGGCGCCGGGTGATGTGCAGGGCGCGCCCGGGTGGCAGCACGCGCGGTTTGACGCTGCCGAACAGGGTGCCCTCGCTCGGCGGGCAGGAGAGCAGGGTGACGGGGGTGTTGACGTCCTGGAGCCGGCGCAGCAACTGGTCCGAGTAGGCGCGCCCGATGCCGTTGGCGGAGCGCGCCACGATCAGGTGCAGACCGAGTTCGGTGCCCTGGGCGAGGTGGTCGAGGACGGGGCCGAACGGGCTGCTGCCGACCTGGCTCGGGATCAGGTCGTAGTCGTCGACGATGATGAACAGCTCGGGCCCGGTCCACCAGTCGCGCAGCCGCAGCCGGGCCGGGGTGATCTCCTCGCCGGGCAGCCGGGCTTCCATGGCCCGGGCGGCCCCGGTGACGACCTGCCGGAGCACGTCCACGGCGACGGCGTAGCCGAGGCGGTACTCCTCCGGGACGCAGTCGTAGAGCCCGCGCCGGAAGTCGACGAGCATGATCCGGGCCTCGGCGGGCGTGTAGGCGGTGGTGATCGCGGAGACCATCAGGCGCAGCAGGTTGGTCTTGCCACTTTCGCTGTCGCCGACCACCAGGAGGTGGGGGGACTCCTCGAAGTCGTGCCAGAGCGGGGAGATCGCGGTGTCCTCCAGACCGATCGCCACCCGCAGCTTGCCCGAGGGCGCGGGCAGCGTGGCGGCGTCGAGCCGGAGCGGCAGCATCCGCACCTCGGGGGCGCGCGGGCCGGTCCAGTGCTCGTTGACGGCGTCGACGAGGTCCTCGACGCCGTCCGTGAGGCTCTCGCTGTCGCCGACGCCGTCGATCCGGGGGAGCGCGGTGAGGAAGTGCAGGCGCTCCTGGGTGAGTCCCCGGCCGGGGACCCGGGGGACGGTCTCGGCGGCCCGCATATTGATCATGGAGTCGATCGGGTCGCCGAGCCGCAGTTCGAAGCGGCTGCCGAGCTGGTCGCGCAGTCCGCTGGAGATCTCGCCCCAGCGGCCGGCGGTGATCATCAGGTGCACGCCGTAGTTGAGGCCGCGTCCGGCGATCAGCGTGAGGACGGGCAGGAAGTCCATGAACTCCTGGCGCAGGGTGGCCCAACCGTCGACCACCAGGAACACGTCGCCATGGCGCTCGTCGGCCAGCGCCGGATCACCGGCGGCCCGGCGGCGTCGGAAGGTGGCCATCGAGTCGATGCCCAGCTGCGCGAAGGTCTGCTCGCGGCGGGCGATGACGGCGTTGACCTCGGCGAGGGTGCGCCCGACCCGCTCGGGCTCGTGGCGCCCGGTGACGCCGCCGATGTGCGGCAGCCCGCGCAGCGCGGCGAGGGTGCCGCCGCCGAAGTCCAGGCAGTAGAACTGGACCTCCCGCGGGGTGTGGGTGAGGGCCAGGGCGGTGATCAGGCTGCGCAGCATCGTGCTCTTGCCGCTCTGCGGGCCGCCCGCGATGCCCACGTGGCCGCCGGCGGCCGACAGGTCGGCGGTGAGCAGTTCGCGCATCTGCTGGAACGGGCGGTCGACCACGCCCACCGGGACGGAGAGCGTGCCGACCGCCGCGCGGCCGTCGGGTGCCAGACCGTGGTGCGGGGACGGCGCGAGCGGCGGCAGCAGCTCGTCGAGGGTGGGCGGGGTCTCCAGGGGCGGCAGCCAGACCGTGTGGGCGGGAGGGCCGACATCGCGCATCCGCTCCGCGGCCAGGTCCAGCAGCGTCGCGGTGTTCTCCTCCTCGGCGGCCTGCCGGGCCGCCTCGGCCGCCAGTGCCTCGGGGTCGGGGCGGCGTGGCGCGGTGTACTCGGTGCCGTAGGGGACGATCTGGCCGGCCACCGCGGCCTGCTGCGCCGCTCCGCGCCGGCGCCGGTACGGGCCGGAGACGTACGCCGCCTTGAACCGGGTGAGGGTGGCGATGTCGCTGCGCAGGATGCCGTTGCCGGGCTGCGAGGGCAGCTGGTAGGCGTCGGGCACGCCGAGGACACCGCGGCTCTCCATCGCGGAGAAGGTCCGCAGGCCGACCCGGTACGACAGGTGGGACTCCAGGGCGTGCATCCGGCCCTCGTCGAGGCGCTGCGAGGCCAGCAGCAGGTGCACGCCGAGTGAGCGGCCGAGTCGGCCGATCATGATGAACAGCTCCATGAAGTCGCGGTGCGCGGAGAGCAGTTCGCTGAACTCGTCGACCACGATGAAGAGTGTCGGAAGCGGGTCGAGCTGGGTGCCGGCGGCCCGGGCGGTCTCGTAGTCCAGCAGCGAGCTGTAGTTGCCGGCCGAGCGGAGCAGCTCCTGGCGGCGGTTCAGTTCGCCGTGCAGGGCGTCGCGCATCCGGTCGACCAGGGCGGCCTCGTCCGCCAGGTTGGTGATCACCGCCGAGGTGTGCGGGAGTTCGTCCAGGCCGAGGAAGGTGGCACCGCCCTTGAAGTCGACCAGGACGAAGTTGAGGGTCTCCGAGGAGTGTGTGAGCGCGAGCGCCAGCACCAGGGTGCGCAGCAGCTCGGACTTGCCCGAGCCGGTGGCGCCGATCAGCATTCCGTGCGGGCCCATGCCGCCCTGGGCGGACTCCTTGAGGTCCAGCTCGACGGGGTTGCCGTCCACGCCGACGCCGATCGGCACCCGCAGTCGGCGGCCGCGCGGGCGGTCCGCCCAGCTGCGCGCGACGTCGTGCTGGTACAGGTCGTTGACGCCCAGCAGCGAGGTGAGGTCGAAGTCGGTGCTGAGCGGCTCGGAGGCGTCGCGGGAGTCCCCCAGCCGGTACGGGGACATCACCGTGGCGAAGCGGCGGGCGGCCGGGACGCTCAGCGCGTCGGGGCGGCCGAGCGGGGTGGCCTCGTCGCGCCGGTTGCGGTCGGCGGCCACCAGGTCCAGCCGGTCGTCGGTGATCCGCAGCCGCAGCCGGAACGGCGCGTGCTGCCACTCGACGGCTCCGGCGAGGTCGAGCAGGACGGCGTTGCGGTAGCCGGCCAGCAGGGCCCGGCTGCTGCTGGGCAGTTTGACGCCGTCCAGGACGATCAGGGTGAACGGCTCGTCCCGGCCCGGCTGCGCGTCCGGCTCGTAGGGCGGCCGGTCGGTGAACTCCGGGCCCAGCAGTTGCTCCAGCTCCAGCATCGAGTCGGCGACCAGGCGCACCGGGCCGGCGCCGTCGGTCTCGGTGGGGTGCAGGGCGTGCGGCAGCCACTTCAGCCAGGCCCATTCCTCGCGCAGTTCGGGGGAGACGGCGGCGGCCACCCGCAGTTCGTCCGGCGCGTGGAAGAAGGCGAGTTGGGTGATCATCGCGCGGGCCAGGGCGCGGGCCGGCTCGGGATCGGCCGGTGCGCCGGGGGCGTCCGGATCGGCGGAGGCGGCGGCAGGTGCGCCGATCACGCTGGGCGAGGTGCCCGGGCCGGCGGTGGCGGCCGGTCCGGCCTCCTCCTCGGGCTCCTCGCAGCGCAGCAGGAGGTGGGCGTAACCGCGGACGTGGACGGCGATCGGCTGGTCGGCGATCGAGCCGTACGCGTGGATGAACCGGCGCAGTGCGTGCGCGCACAGCGGCTCCAGGTCCTCCACCGGCTGGGTGGACAGCGGTGCCAGCTTGACCGCCAGGCGCTGGGCGCCGGTGGCGATCCGGACGTCACCGAAGTCGGGGTGGGCCGCGCGGCGCTCCCACAGGCGCGAGGTGCGGATCAGCGAGCCGAGCGCGGCCGGGTCCGGGTGGCGCCAGGCGAGTGCCTGCCGCTGGTTCACGATGTGGCGGCGGACCTGCCGGCGCATCTGGGAGAGGTAGCGCAGGTAGTCCCGGCGCTCGCCGCGCAGTTGGCGCTTGCGGTCGCTGGCGCCGCGGATCAGCTGGGTCACCAGCATGCCGACGGCGGACAGGCCCATCATGCCCATCGCCACGTAGGTGAGCGGCCCGCCGCTGGACTGCGGGTTGAGGAAGATCATCACCATCGAGAGCGAGCTGAGCGCCATCGGTGCCATGGCGATCACGTTGGACATGCCGCTCTGCTGTTCCGGCAGGACCGGCGGCTCCTGGAGCTGGAGCTCGCCGTCCGGCATCGCCGGTCCGGGGCGCCGGGGCGGACGGTCGACCACGACCACGCTCAACGGGGATTCTCCTCTCGCGGCGCGGGGGACGCCGCTGGTGGCGGTGGGCCCGGCGGCTCGGGCCGGTCCGCACTCAGGCGTACGGCCCGCGGGGCCCCGGTGGTTCACCGGCGTTGCGCGGGAGCGGGCCGCGGTGGCCGGTGAACCGTCCGCCCGCCGCCGCCCGTAGTTGTCCAACGGGAGACCGGGCGGGCCGGCGTTCCACGGGAGGGCACGACAGGTGAGCGGTACCACGGTGGCGGCAGGGCTGGTCCGGCTGAGGTTCCGTGCCCCGGACACCGCCTTCGAGCTCGCCCTCCCCGGCGATGTCGTCCTCGCCGACCTGCTGCCCGCCGTCCTCGGCTATGCCGGTCCCACCGTCGAGGAGGGCGGCACCGAGCACGCCGGCTGGGTGCTCCAGCGCGCCGGTGGCCCGCCGCTGGACGAGGAACGCACCCTGGAGGCGCTCGGACTGCGCGACGGCGAGGAACTCTTCCTCCGCCCCGGGCAGGAGGCGCTGCCCGAGGTGCACTACGACGACCTGGTGGACGGCGTCCGATCCGGCACCATCGCCCGCGGCGACTCCTGGCGGCCCGCCGCCACCCACCACTTCGCGCTGGCCCTCGGCCTGGTCGCGCTGGCCGGCGGTCTGCTGCTGCTCGCCCTGCCCGGACCGGACGGCCCCCGTTGCGTCGCGGCCGCCGTCACCGCCGTGCTGCTGCTCGGCGGCGCGGCCGCGGCGACCAGATCGGTCGGCGACCGGCCGGCCGGGGCCGCGATCGGGTCCGCCGGCGTCGCCTACGCGGCCGCGGCGGCCGCCCTGCTGCCCGGGGTCACCGGCCCGGCCCGGTTGCTCGCGGGCGGTTCGGCGGCGGTCGGAGCCACCGTGCTGGCGCTCGCCCTGGTCGGAGCCGGTCCGTTCTTCGCCGGCCTGGTGGTGGCGGCCGTGCTCGCCCTGGGCGCGGGCGCGCTGGCCACCTACGGGATCCCGACGACCCACTCCGCCGCGGTGATCGCTGCCACCGCGGTGCTGTTCGGCGCCTTCGTGCCCGGGCTGGCGTTCAAGCTGTCCGGGCTGCGACTGCCCGCGCTGCCCCGCAACGCCGAAGAGCTCCAGGAGGAGATCGAGCCCTTCCCGGCGGAGGACGTGGCGGCTCGCAGCCTGATCGCCGACAGCTATCTGGCCGGCTTCTTCATCGCCGCCGGCAGCGTCTGTGCGACCGCCCTCGCACTGCTCGCCACGGCCCGCGACGGCGGATGGGGCACGACCGCGATGTCCGCCGACCTGTCGGTGCTGCTCCTGCTGCACGCCCGGGACATCGGGGGCATCCGCCAGCGGCTCGCCATGCTGCTGCCGGGGGCGCTGGGCGTCAGCCTGCTGGCCGTGCGGTTCGGGCAGGACGCCGACCAGTCCGGCCGGTTCGTCCTGTTCACCGCACTGCTCGTCACTGCGGCCGCGCTCGCCGTGACGGCCTGGACGGTGCCCGGCCGGCGGCTGTTGCCCTACTGGGGCCGCGCCGGCGACCTGCTGCACTCGCTCGCCGCGCTCGCCCTGCTGCCGCTCGCACTCCAGGTGCTCGGCTTCTACGGGATGATGCGCGGCCTGGCGGGCTGACCGGCGCGGCCGCCCGGCGCCGACCCGCTCCCCCTGAAACCCGCACCGAGGAGGACCACCGCATGCAGTCCCGACGGGACCAGGTGCAGGCCCACCTGTTCGTGATGAGCCGGGTCGCCGCAGGCGTGCTCCGCGCCGAGCCGGACGCCCCCGACACCCCCGTCGGGCGCACCAACCGCGGCGCCGCCATCGGTCTGGCCGTCTCCCTGCTGATCGGCGCCGGCGCCGGCGTCTACGGCATGGTCAAGCCCGGCGGTGCGACCGGCTGGCAGAAGCCCGGCACCCTGGTGGTGGTCAAGGAGACCGGTGCCCGGTACGTCTTCGCCGGTGGCCTGCTCCACCCCGTGCTCAACGAGGCCAGCGCCAAGCTGCTGGCCGGTGACCAGCTGAAGGTCGACCAGGTCTCGGCCCGCTCGCTGGAGAAGGCCGAGCGCGGCACCCCGATCGGTATCGTCGGCGCCCCCGACGGGCTGCCGGGACGGGCCGCCGTCGGTGGCGCCGACTGGCTCGTCTGCACCGTCCAGACCGCGGGCTCCGCGGAGGGCCGCGCCACTCCCCAGCTGTCCGTCGCGGTCGGCACCCGCCAGTCCGGCCGCGGCGCCGGTGACCGGGGTGTCCTGGTCGGCGCGCCCGACGGCGGCGTCCATCTGCTCTGGCACGGCCGCCGGTTCGCCCTCGACACCGCCGGCGGCGCCGTCCGGGCCCTCGGTTACACCGCGGCCGTGCCCGTCCCGGTCACCGCCGCGTTCCTCGCCGCCTTCCCGACCGGACCGGATCTGCGCGCCCCCGACCTCCCCGGCCGGGGGCGCAACGGCCCCACGCTCGGCGGGCACGCCACCCGGATCGGCCAGCTGTTCTCCGGCACCGGTGACGAGCGCTACGTGCTCGCCGAGCAGGGTCTGGTGCCGCTCAACGCCACCCAACTCGCGCTGGTGCAGGGCGATCTGCGCACTCAGCGGGATGCCTACGGGAGTGGTCAGGTCACGCTCTCGCCGGTCGGCGCGGAGGACCTCGCCGCACACTCCGCACCTCCCGCCGCCACCGCCGCGCTCAATCCGGCCGAACTGCCCGCCCGGCCGCCGGTGCTGCTGACGCCGACCGCCGGTCAGGCCGTCTGCGGGGCACTGAACCCGGCGGACGACGGCGGGGAACTCGCCCTGGCCGTCCCGGACGCGGCCGCCGTGCTGGGCCTGCCACCCGCGCTCCAGCCCGGCGTCGTCCCCAGTTGCACGCCCGCCGACCGGATCGCCGTGCGCCCCGGCGGGGGCGCCCTGGTGCGGGCGCTGTCCGGCGGGGGCTTCGGCACCACGCTCTACCTGGTCACCGACACCGGCGTGAAGTACCCGCTGGCCTCCGCCGCGGTGGCCGAACGCCTCGGCTACGCCGGGGCGGCCCCGAGCGCGGTGCCGGGGCGGGTGCTCTCGCTGCTGCCCACCGGGCCCAGCCTCGATCCGGGGCCGCTCGCCGGCGGCATCGTGCAGCCCCCGGCCGCCGCCGAGGGCCGCTGCGCGCGGTGATCGGCCGAGCCGCCGCCGGACGGTGAACCGTCCGGCGGCGGCGTCCCGTTCACCCTGGCGGGCCGCTCCTGCCGGCCCGTGGCACACGCTGCCGGCCGGGTCGGCCGGCACTCACGGAGGAGGTACTCGCGGTGGCTCAGCAGACGACGATCGACCAGAACGTCCTGACGGACATCAGGACCATGGTCGAGTCCCGGTACAACGAGATGTCGCAGACCGCGGCCTACATCGAGGACATCAACACGGCCGTCCGGGACAGCTTCTCCGGCGCCGCCAGCACCACGTTCCAGAACCAGATCCAGGCCTGGCTGGAGCAGTACGCGCTGGTCAAGCGGGACTACGACGCCTTCCACGCCAAGCTCGGCGACGGTGGCCAGATCTTCAACGCGGCCGACGACCACACGACGGGCATCGCCAACTTCAACGGCGGCGGCCCGGGGCAGCACGTCGAGGACGTCCTGAACCCCCGCTAGCCGATCCCGTGCACCGCTGCCGCGGACCGCGGTGGCCGGTGCCCGCTCCGCCTACCGACTCTCCGTTCGAAGGGACCGCACCATGGGCCACATGTCGCTCCACTACGCCGGCATCGACAGCGCCATCAACGACCTCGAAGCCCACGCGGCGACGATGCACACCGCGATGACCCAGTTGAAGGACTACCTCGACAGCAAGATCAACGTCCAGCTGGTGGGTGACTTCGCGGTGGCGGCCGGGGCACTCTCGCAGCAGCTCCACAACTCCGACGAGGCGATGGGCAAGAAGATCGTCGCCGCCCACCAGGCCCTCACCGAGATCCGCAACGTCATCAAGGACGCGGACATGCGGGCCAGCAGCCACTTCGACCACGTCGCGGGCTGAGTCCGATGGGGGACAAGCCGGAGGGCGAGGGCAGCGGCGGTACGACGGAGATCACCGACGAGTACCTGGCGAAGTTCGCCAAGGAGAAGCTCGAAGCGCTGATCACCGAGATCAACGGCAACGCGGCGGTCACCAGGATCAAGGAGTACGACCACATCGCGTTCCTGGCGGGCACCGACGGCATGTTGTTCACCACTCCCGGAGCGTTCAAGACGTCCTTCACGGAGTACTGCAAGGCGGTCGGTCTCCAGTTCACCACGCTCACGCAGCAGCTGACCAAGCTGAAGGGCGACCTCGGCATGGCCGACCTCATCCTGTCGAACGCCCAGGACGAGGCCCTCACCGAGGCTCAGCTGATGTGGCTGATCAACCCGACGCTGGGCACGGGCGGATCGGGTGGCCGCGGCCCCGGCGGCTGAGTGCCCATCAGCAGGCGGAGCCGGCCTCGGCGCGGGCCGGCCCCGCCCCACCTGTCGTAGCGCCTGACCGCGAAGGGTCCTGACATGGGCAAATGGGAAGACATGCTCACGTTCTTGCAAGCGTCGAGCGACCAGGCGACACCTACCAGGGAGTCGGTGGTCGACGACAGCAAGAAGTGGATCAAGAGCGGTCTGGAGAAGGCCAAGAGCGGCAAGGCGGACTACGAGATCCTGGACGGCTGGCGGGGTGTGGACGGCAGCGGCTCCCACTTCGACATCTGGGTGTCCTGGAACTTCACCTACACGAAGGACGGCAAGACGCGCCACGGCTCCTACACGCTGGGCAGCAGTATCGACTTCGACGTGGTGCAGGGGCCGGAATCCAAGATCCAGAAGTTTCTGGACGGCGCCTCGGTGCTCCTCCGCATGCGTGATCTTCCCGAGGACAAGCGCGTCAACGACAAGCTGGACATTCCCGGCTTCGGGAAGGTGGCCGATGACATCAAGAACATCAAGACGTTCGTCGCGCTCCTGGCTCCCCGGGTCCGCGCCTGGGCGGATGACATCGACTCGCCGGGCAGCGACTGGCAGGGCAGTGCGGCGGGCTCCTTCCGCGGCCTCCTACAGGCCTTCGGGAACGAGGTCGAACGCTTCCACCGCGAGCTGGAGTCGGAGGTGGAGAGCAGCCTGCGGCTCTGCCCCCCCGCGCTGAACGCCGCCGTGACGACACTGAACACCGGCTGGACCAACTACCTCAACTCACGGAACCGTTGGGCCGCGTACGCCGCGACCGAGGCGTTGGTGTCGGCGCTCAGCGGGGCGACGGTGAGCATCACGACGAAGAGCGTGGTGGGCAGCGGAGGGTTCCACGACGGCGACCACGCCAGTCCCACGCCTGAGGGTGTCACCGGTAACACCGGCTCGCAGACCTCGAACAGCTTCACCTTCGTGGTCAAGCCCGGGCCCGGCGGGGATCCCAAGACGGTGGCGTTCTGGGAGAAGGTGGACCACGACGCGCGGGTGATCTGGGTGAAGAACGTCGTCGATGTCCTGGACGTCCAGGCCGACGCTGCCCAGAAGCAGGTCGACGGCGTGTACAACCCCACGAAGATCCTGCTCGACACCCATGTCTCGAACCTCGAGCTGCGGATGCCGATGCCCGCTCCGCCGTCGACCGACGATCCGACCAAGGACGGTCCGGGCGGGGACGGTCCGAAGACCGATTCGAACCCGGACATCAAGACGGACACCAGCACCAGCGGTGGCGCAGGCCCGGGCCCGGACATCAAGGACATCACGGGTGGGGCCGGTCCCAAGGACCTCGGTCTCAACGGCGACAAGTCCGGTGGTGACCTGAACCTCACCGGCAACGGCGGCAGCTCCGGCACCTCCGGGGGCAGCGGCGGATCCGGTTCCAACAGCGGCCTCGACCTGATCGGCGGCGGGATCGGCGGGAACAATCTGCTGGGGGACAACTCGTCGCTGGGCGGGAGCGGTTCGAACCGGCCCGTCACCGTCCCGCCCGGCTCGGTGATCACCAAGGACGGCCGGATCGTCGACGAGAACGGCAACCCCGTGCTCGACTCCAGCGGCAATCCCATGGTGGCCGGCCCGAACTACACCATCGACCCGGACGGCACCCTGCGCGACGACAAGGGCAACACCGTCTCGGAGTACCGGCAGCTGCTCGCCGACCGGTACTCGGGCGAGGGCGGGGACGGTCTGCTGACGCCGAGCAACTTCGGCCCCGGCGGGTTCGCGTACAACACGGGTGGTCTCGGCGGCGGCCTGTCCGGTTCGGGGTCGGGTCCGTTCACCTCCGGCGGCGGCCCGGTGATCACCGGCATGGGCGGCGGTCTGAGCTCCCGCGCGCTCGCGGGCGGGGCCGACCCGAACACCATGAAGGCCGCGGTCGACCAGGCCAACGCCGAGCGGATGGCCGCGGAGAAGGCCGCCAAGGCCGCCGCCCAGGAGCAGGCCCTGCTGACCGGTCGGCAGACCCCCACCAGCTCCAGCGGCATGCCGCCGATGATGCCGCCCGGTGGCGGCATGGGCGCCGGCGGCCAGGGCGGTGCCAACGACAAGGACCGCCGGCGCACCACCTGGCTGGCGGAGGACGAAGAGACCTGGGGCACCGAGACCGGCGCCGTGCACGGCGTCATCGGACGCTGACGCAACCGGTGTGGCGGGGGGGGGGGGGGGGGGGGGGGGGACACGGGTACCATCTCCCCCCCAAAAAAAAAAAAAAAAACAACCACACC
>NZ_JBVHVO010000013.1:114419-236091 GCF_055564815.1 Kitasatospora sp. NPDC028961
GCGACCTCTCTTGCAGATGCCGCAGTGCGCGTCGGCCCCACCCCCCCCCGCCCCCCCCATCCCCACCCCCCCCCCCCCCCCCCCCCCCCCCCCCCCCACACCGGCCTTCGACGACACGACAGGAAGCGACACATGAGCAACCCGTTCGCCGAACAGATCGCCGAGGCGATGGCGGAGATGCAGACCGAGCTGGCCAGGGCCGAGGAGATGCAGAAGGAGATGAACGAGCTCACCGCCTCGGTCACCTCCAAGGACCGCATGGTCACCGTCAAGGTCGGCTCGCAGGGACAGGTCGTCTCGATGACCTTCCACACCAACGGCTACCGCGAGATGGCCCCCGCCGAGCTGGCCAAGGTCCTCACCGACTCGCTCAACGAGGCCCGCGCGGCCGTGGGCGAGCAGGTCGCCGAGCGGATCGGCCGGTTCGACGGCCTCGGTGACACGTTGCGGCTCTCCATGACCGGCGGCACCGAGCTGGACGAGATCCTCGAACCGCTCTGGGCGATGCGCCCGGGCTACGAGGCGCCGGACCAGAAGAAGAAGGCGAACCGCCAGGAGGAGTTCCATGGCTAGTACCACCGCGAAGACCGCCGAACTCAAGCAGAAGTTCGGCGAGTTCTTCGAACTGAAGGACATGGTCGACAAGGTCCTGCACCACGTAGAGACCATCAACATCGCGAACCTGCACGTCGGCGGCAACGACGAGATCGGCAAGCAGTATCACGCGCAGGTCGACGACGGCACCAAGAACCTCTACGACCTGATCCTCAAGATCAAGGGCACGATGGGCTCGGTCGGCCAGAACGGCGAGGTGCTGGCCGACGCGCTCGACCGGGCCAACGACCACTCCCACGACATCGCCAACGGGCTCTGACCCCGGGCCCTCGGGCCCCTCCGCGGGTCTGCGGAGGAATCGGCCGTAGGACCCCCGACAAGCAGTGACGGCGCGCAGGCGCCCCTGGAACGACCGGAACGGCAGGCAGCACGTGCCCCACTCGTCGATCGAGGTCAACGCCTCGACAGCACGGTTCTTCACCATCATCACCGGCATGCCCTGGCCGGAGGTGAAGGAGGGAGACCTGCGCGAGCTGCGGGACAGCTACGAGCTGCTGTCCAAGGAACTGCCCGAACTGCGCGACCTGATCATCAAGGTGACGGAGCACTGCAAGGGCCACGTCGAGGGCCAGGCCGCCAAGTCGTTCCTCTGGCAGATGAACTCGTTCGTCGGCAAGACCAACAGCAGCACAGAGGACTACGTGGGGGCGGCGGCCAAGACCGCCGATGCACTGGCCAAATGCGCCGGCGACGTGGCCAACGCGGTCGAGTACACCAAGTGGATGGCCATCGCCCAACTGGTGCAGCTGATGGTCGAGATCGCGCTGGCGATCTTCTGGGCGCCGTTCAGCTTCGGAGCCAGCCTGTCCGGGCTGGTGCTCAGGAAGCTGCTCACCAAGGTCGCGCTCAAGGCGCTGATGAAGTACCTGCTCAAGACCATCGCGATGCACACCTTCTCGGGCATCGTGGGCGGTCTGGTGATGGACAGCATCATCCAGCACCTCCAGATCGGGCAGGGCAACCGCGAGCACACCGACAAGGAGTACACCAAGCAGGCGGCCCTCTTCGGCCTCATCGGCGGTGTCCTCGGCGGCCCGCTGGAGCTCTTCGGCATGGGCCTGGGCAAGCTGCTGGGCCGACTGCTCGGCAAGAGCGGCGGTCGGCTGTTGGCGGACAAGCTGAGCAACTTCCTGGTCCACGGCAACGTCGACGGGCTCAAGGGCCTGCTGGAAGCCGCGGTCAAGGCGGCCGAGAAGGAAGGGGTCGGAGCGCTCGGCAAGGTCAGCAAGGACGCGATCGCGGCTTCGGAGAAGGCCCTCGCGGCGAAGGCCATCTCCAAGGAGGCGAAGGCCGCTGCCAAGGCCTTCTCCCGGGACCTCGGTAGCCTGATGGAGGCGGCCACCGAGCAGCTGCAGCACGGGTTCGGCAAGACGGGGAAGGGCACCCTCGGCGAGATCTTCGTCAAGGAGATGGAGCAGATCTTCACCAAGCACTTCGGCAAGGAGGTCGGCAGCGCCGCGGCCGCCAAGGCGCTCGGCCGGGAGTTCGGTGAGGCCTTCGCGTCCAACTGGGTGGCCAAGGGTGCCGGCAACGCCGCAGAGCGGGCCGGACTCAAGGACGCGCTCGGATCGGCGCTCTCCCACGGGGGAGTGAAGTTCGAGGGGCGCGAGTTCAGGATGCTGGCCGAGACCCTGCCCGACCTCGCCGAGCACATGTCGGCGGGGAACAAGATGTTCCACCTCGGTGTGGCCGTGGGCGGGTACATCAAGGCGGGCGTGCAGAACGTCCTCACCGAGGGCTTCTACAACCTCATCTTCGGGGAGAACCACGAGTTCACCGTCACCGGGGGCAGCTTCGTCGGCGGCATGATGACCGGGATGATGGGCCACATGATGCACCTGGGGGCCACCCCCCTGATGCACAGGTACACCCAGTGGGTCCATGACACCCAGCACGCGGCGGTGGCGGATGGTGCGTCCAAGAACTTCCCTCTCCACCACCCGATCAACTTCGCCGCTCTGGCCTGCCTCGCGTCCGGCAAGGTCGTCCCGTACCCGGTGCCCCGGATGGGCCACAGCGGGTCCTTCGACGCCGCCGTCCTGGCGCGTGACCCCTCGCTGGAGAACGTGGCGAAGGGCATCTCGCACGCCTCGGGGGTGAAGATCGACTCGCCGAAGGCCGACCCCGAGGTCGCCAAGCTGATGCAGCAGCTCCTGCAGCACATGGACTTCCACTCGGACGCACCGATCGGTCTGCACGCCCTGGAGTTCCTCGGAACCCACGACGCCCCTGCCACGCCTCCGCCGGCGCGGCCGTCGAAGACGTCCAACAGCGGGGACGCGCAGGTGGCGCCGAGCGCCAAGCCGGCCACCTCGACCACCACCGGGACAGCCACCACCCCGCCCGTCCGGGTGCAGTCGCACGACGACCCCGCGACCGGCCCGAAGCCGGACGCGCCGAAGTCCGACGCACCGCGGCAGGAAGCCCCGAAGGCCGGCACGCCCGGCAGGCCGACACCGCGGGCCACCCAGTCCGCCACCGACCTGCCGCCGGTCCAGCACCACCGGACCGACGTGCCGAACGAGCCCGGACAGCAGCGGACCGCGACCGCCACGGCGTCGACCACCGCCGGGCACCAGGATGTCACCCGCCCGGCGCCCGTCCCCACCGCCTCGTCCGACCACGACGCCCCGGTCCCCCCGCCGCCGCACGCGCCCACCCCGCGCCCCCCGGCCGGCCCGGACGAGAACGGGCGCCACCCGGTGCAGGAGCCGCTGCCCACGGACGGGCCGCGGCCGACAAGGCCCGAGCGGCAGACCGAGAGCATCGCCTCGGTCCTGCTGGGCCAGGAGCCCACCCGCGACCGCCGCAACCCGGCCGACGAGCCGCCGGTGCCGACGCCGCCCCGGACCCCGGACGAGCGGTCGCCGCTGACCCCGCGCATGCCCACCGAGTCCGCCGACCAGTCGGTCGCGGGGCCGCCCCTCGCAGCGGTCGGCCACATCCCCGCTGCTGGGGACGCCCCCGACCCGCTGACGCCCACCGTCGTCCCGCCGCACGCCGGCGAGGAGCAGAACGTCGTGCCGGTGCCACCCGGCTCCCACCTGTTGGCGGACTACACCACAACGGACGTCCGTCGTCCCGCCGGGGCCCAGGACACCGCCGCGCCAACGCCGTTCGAGGCACGGCGCGGAACCCTGCCGGACGGCACCCGGGCGACCGAGCTCGTGCTGCGGACCCACCTGGACACCGCGGGGCTCCCCGCACGGTCCGACCGTGCCGTGGACGCCCTGCGAACCAGGGCCGCGGCCGCCGTGGCCGACGCGTACAACTCGGGCCACAGGCTGCCGGACGGCAGCGTGCTCCGGGTCCGGGTGGAGTTCGTCGACGCGCCCGGCGCCGCCCACCACACGGTGAAGCTGCACGCCGGCACCGTGCGCCAGGACGGCGCGAACTGGGGCCTGCGGGTCAGCCGGGACGTGCTCGCCCACGAGCTCGGACACGCCCTCGGTCTGCGCGACAGTCACCGGGAGGTCTACGAGGAGACCGCCCGCAGCGGGCGCCGGGCCGTCCAGGGGCCGGTCCCGCGCGGGCTGCGCGAGGTGGGCGCCGCCGTTGACGGCGCGTTCGCCCCGGTCACCGCTTCGGAGGCCGCCGCGCCCGCGTGGCGCGCCACCATCACGCCGCAGGTCCGCGACGAATCGCTGCTCGGGCCGGAGGGCCGGATCGGCCGTCCGCTGACGCCCGAGCTGCGGGCGGCCGACCCGACGGTGCAGTACGAGCAGAACCCCAACCACACCCTGCGCCTGCGTGCGGACGACGGCATGACGGACATCACGTACTTCCCGGCGCACTGGACGGCGGACGAGGCCGTGTACGCGGCCGAGCAGGCGCATCTCGACGCGGTGGCCCGCGGCCTGCAGCCGACCGACCGCCGCTGGGTGGGCGTGTACGCGGGAGTGCGGATCCTGGGGAACCAGCGGGACGGTGTGATCACCTCCTTCCGCCCCTCGCCCGACCAGCGCGGGCTGACCGCCCCGGCCTACGCGCCGAACCGGCCCGGGACCGCCCAGGCCGGCGGGCCCGAACGCATCGCCGACTACGGCGACCGCCGGACCATGACGGGCGTCCACCACGAGGTCGACTTCGCGGTGGCGATCGCCCACGGCGTCCACGCCGCCCCGGTCGACCCGGCGACCCTCAACCTCAACGGCACCGGTCGGGGGGAGGTCTACTTCCTGGACCCGGCACTGCCGACGGACTCCCCGCTGGCGGATTTCCCCAGTCGCTGGCACCGTCCGGCCGACGCGCCGGCGCCGATGCGCTACCCCGCGGGCTGGACGATCGGGCACACCACGACCGCGGCATGGGAGGTGGCCGACAACCCGGCCCGACAGGTGACGCTGGCCGACGGGACGGTGCACTGGGTCGGCGAGGCCTACGGCATCCGGATCGAGGGGCTCAGCCGGGACGGCCGGATCCTCACCCACCGACCGACCGCCACGCAGCCGGACCCGCACGTGCCGCCGACCGAGATTCCGTCGCCGGTGCCCGGCAGCCTGCGCGAGCCCGGGGCGGTCCGTCCGGACGAGCCGATGCCGCCGACCACGGACGCCATGACGGCTCTGCTGCCCGGGCTGCGGGAGTCCTTCACGCCCGAGGCGTGGGACAGGCCGCACCGGGGGCTTCCGCCGGAGTGGACCGCGGAGGAGGCCCGGTTCGCGGCCGAACAGGTCGCGCGGTCGACACAGGGCGGCCACCCGGACCTCCTGGCCGGTGGCGTGGCGACGCGACAGCTCCGTGCACGCACCTTCGCGGGAGTCGAGGTCGCCGTTCGGGTCGAGAACGGCCGGATCACCGACTTCTGGGGCCAGCGCACGGGTGACGGCACCGCACCGCCCACCGTGGAGACCGGCCCGCGCCGCGTCCTCGGCACCGCCGAGGTCCGCCCGCCGGAGGACGCCTTCGAGCGGCAGCTGTCGGGCCGCCGCTGGCAGTCCTTCGAGGCCACCCGGGTCGAACTCCCCGGCGGGGACACCCGGACCGAGCTGACACTGCGGCTGCACCTGGACACCTCGGGCCTGGAGTCCACGGCCGGAGGGGGCCTGGACGGGCCCACCCTGACCCGGCTGACCGGTCTTCGGGACCGGACGAGCCGGGGTGTCGGCGAACAGTTCAACCGCGACCAGCGACTCCCCAACGGTGATCTGCTGCAGGTGCGGGTGGAGTTCGTGGACAGCCCGGAGGAGGCCCACCACACCGCCGTCGTGCACCGTACGTACGACCGCGAGTCCCTGACGAACTGGAGCCTGGCCACCGACGAGCTGACGCTCGCCCACGAGCTGGGGCACGCGCTGGGCCTGCCCGACGAGTACCGGGAGGTGGCGTGGGGCCCGCGGCCCGTGTACGAGGACGGCGCGCTCATGGCCTCCAATCACCTGGACGGGTTCGGCCTGTTCCTGTCGGACCAGGACCACGAGGGCCGGTCCGTCGGCCAGCGGGCCCCGCTCGGCCTGCCGCCCCGCTACCTCCGTGACCTCGGCGCAGTCGTCGACTCGGCGCTCCACGTGCCGATCCGTCCGGATGCCCGCGGTGCGGTGCCGCTCCGGGCCGGCTTCGACGAGGAGGCCCGCCGCACGTCCCTCCACGGCGACGGGGACGCAACCGGCGGCCACCTGCTGCCGGGGCCCGTCTCGGACCGGCCGCGCCCGGAACGGGTCGGGCCGGTCAACCGCAACGGCACCTTCGTGGTCGATCTTCCGGGCGTCGAGCCGAGGACCACCAGCAGCGCGGCCGGCGATCTCGCGGTCGGGCCCGGCCCCAGGCGGCAGCGGACGATGTTCCCCGAGCACTGGTCGGCGGACGACGCCGTCTACGCGGCCGAGCAGGCCTATCACACGGCCCGTCGCACCGGCCGGGTCACCGAGAACGGTGCCTCCTACCACTGGGTCGGCGAGTACGGCGGTGTGCGCATCGAGGGCGAGGTGACGAACGGTCACTTCTCGTCCTTCCGGCCGTCCGACGACCAGACCGGGCTGGTCACCCCGACCCACGGGCCGGCGCGACCCGTGAACCGGCTCTTCGGCCTGGGGACGGAGGCGCACGGCTGGTTCGGCGACCGGCAGACCCTCACCGGCGTCCACCACGTACCGGCCCCGTCGGCCCCGTCGTCCGTCCGGGCCCACGGCATCGAGGTGACGAGGGTCGGGGAGGCCAACGAGAACGGCACCTACCAGGCCCGGGTCTGGTTCCTCGACCCCACCGTGTCCCCTGGCGCCCCGCTGGCGAACTTCGACTCGCGCTGGCACCGCCGCCCGGACGGAACCGCGCACACGATGTACCCCGCGGCCTGGGACCGGGGCCGCGTCCTGGCCGCCGTCGACGCCGCACACGCGGCGTCGATCGGCCCCCGCCCCCGGCCCGGCTCGGCCGAGCACTGGGTGGGCGAGGCCGACGGTGTCCGGATCGAGGGGATCACCCGGAACGGGATCCACCTGGTCCACCGGCCGACCGTCGAGCAGCCGCACACCCACTGGAGTCAGGAGCACGTGGTCGCGCTGTCCGCGTCGACCCTGCTGGAGACCGGCCCCGGCGGCCCCGGGGTGACCGTCCGGCACGCCCGGTTCGGCAGTGGGCAGGAGGGCGTCGAACTCACGGCCAGGGTGCACCTGAGCTTCGAGGAGGGCACCGAGCCCGCGCGCGTCCAGCGGGTCCGGCGGGACCTGGAGCGGGCGGCCGACGCCTACGCGCGCGCCCAGAACACCGCCGGCGGAACGCCGGTGCGGCTGAACCTCGAGTTCGCGACAGAGGCGGACGGTGCCCACAGCAGCACCATCATCCGCAGGGAGGCCGACACGGAGGTCCTCGACCTGCGGAGGTTCCTGCCCGAGCTGGTCGACGCCCCCGGCCGCCCCTTCCGGGAGCTCGTCCGCACGCTCGCCGACGACGCCCCGAGGACCGGCTGGACCGCCGGCCCCGGTGCCGCGCGCCCGGTGGCGCCCCCGCTGCAGGAGCCCGGTACGCCCGGGACGGGTGAACGCCCGGTGACCGTCAGCCGGATGGCGGAGTCGGAGGCGATGCTCAGGATGGGCTTCGTCCAGCCGCTTCCGCCGACCGCGGGCCGCGGTCTGCCCGCCGCGTGGACGCGGACCGAGGGCATGGCCGCGGCCGCCCACGTGATGGGGAGCGGGAGCGCGCGGCCGGACCTGGTCGACCCGGCCCGACGGGTCCACGAAGGTGCGTTCCACGGGGTCAGGATGGAGGTCTGGACGGAGAACGGCCGGGTCGTGGACTTCCGCGGTCTGCCCGGCCAGACGTTCCCGCCCCAGCACACCGTCCCGGTCCCCGAGCCGACGCAGGCGCCGATGGCCCCTCGGCACCCGGGGGCCTCGGCGGGCGAGTCCTCGTCGTCCTCGTCCTCTTCTCCGTCGTCCTCGTCGACGCCCGACCCGTCGTCTCCGTTGACCCACGAGCTCGCCACCGGACTGGCACCGGATCACACCTCGACCGAGGTCACGGTGGGCGACGCCGGCGCGCAACGCCGTGTCGAGCTGCGTCGGGGCGTGCTGGCCAACGGGGAGGACGCCACCGTCCTCGTGCTGCGCACCCACCTGGACCGCTCGGCACTGCCGACGCACGACGCGGAGCGCGCCCCGATCGACCGGACGGACGCGCTCAACGCGCTGGAGGGCCGGGTCAGGGCGGCCGCCGCGAAGTTCAACACCGGCCACCGGCTGCCCGACGGCAGCCTGCTGCGGGTGCGGGTGGAGTTCGTCGAGAACGCCGACGCCGCCCACCACACGGTGCGGCTGCACGACGGCAGCGCCCGGCAGAACGACCGGAACTGGCATCTGGGCATCTCCCAGGAGCAGCTGGTCCGCCAGCTCGGCCGCGCCGCGGACCTGCCGTTCGAGGTGCACACCGGCGGCGGGTCGGGTCGTGTCGTCCCGGTGCTGAGGCCGGAGCGGCTGCGCGCGCTGGGCGCCCTGGCGGACGAAGTGTCGGGCGGGCCGTTCCGGTCCGACTCGCGGCCCCTGCCGCCCAGGGCGGTGTTCGACGAGGCGGTCCGCGTCAGGGCGCTGACCGGGGACGCCGAGGAGCCGGGCCACCTGCCGGCCGGCCTCGACCCGGAGGCGACCGGCGCGGACCGGGTGCTGGGGCGTCAAGCCAACGGCACCCTGCTGGTCCGGACGGCGGAGGGCGGCTTCAGCACCCTGTTCCCGGCCCACTGGACGGCCGAGCGTGCCGTGTACGCGGCCGAACAGGCGTATCTGCATGCCCGCCGCACGGGTGGGGTCGAGGACGACGGCAGCGGTGTCCGCCGCTGGCAGGGCGAGTACGACGGCGTCCGGATCGAGGGCGAGCTGGCCGGTCAGGGCAGCACGGGCACGTTCGTCTCGTTCCGCCCGTCCGACGGCCAGCACGACCTGACGACGACCGGGTCCGGCCCGGACCGGTCCGCCCACGCCGGCACCCTGCCGGGCGCGGGGCGCCGGGGGGTGCGGCTCCCGGAAGGTACGGCGCCGGACGAGGTCGGCGTCCGTCGGGCGGAGGTCCTGGAACTCGACCGGGCCGTGGAGCCCGGGGCCCCGTTGTCCCGGTTCCCGTCGCGCTGGAGGGTCTCCGGGGAGGGGCACCTGCTCTACCCCGAGCACTGGACACCCGGGCAGGCCGGTCGTGCCGCCGCCACGGCCGAAGCCGGCGACCACACCGTCAACGTCCCCCTGGGGGGCGGCCGCAGGCGCTGGTTCGGTGCCTTCGGCGAGATGCCGATCGCCGGGATCTCACAGGACGACCGGATCGTGGCCCACGGACCGGCCGAGATGGAGCCCGTCGCCACCCCGCACTGGAGGGAGGCCCGCACGCTCTTCCGGTCGTCCGAACGGGCGGTTCGGCTCGGCGCCGACCTGGAGGCGGGCGGCCGCTGGGCCCTCTTCGACAACGGCCACGAAGTGCACCAGCTCACGCTCAGGGTCCTGCTGCGGCCGGCCGACGGGATGACGCCCGAGCAGGTCCAGCACGTGCGGGAGCAGCTGGCCCGCGCGGCCGACCGGCACTTCGAGGAGTACCGCGGCCATACGGACCCCGCCGACCCCACCGGAGACCGGCGGTTGGCGCTGTCGGTGGATTTCACCGACAACCCGCGGGAGGCCGACTGGACCGTCGCCGTCCGCCCCGGGGACGGGGCGAACCTCATCGGCCGCCTGCCGGCGGCGCTCCACCCGGACCGGGCCGCCGAGCTGGTCGACGCCGTGTCCCAGGCCACTCGTTCCGCGCGACACGACATGGACCCCGAGTACGCGCCCCTGCTCCGCCTGCGCGACCCGGCGGACAACCACGGGGCGGCGCTCGACGCGGTCGAGGTGCCGCCCCCGGCCCAGGACCCGGCGCGGATCCGGCGCGCGTTCGACGGGGTCGCCTGGGAGAGCGGCGGCTTCGGCCTGCCGGCGCAGTGGTCCCACGGCGAGGCCCTGCACGCCGCCCACCACGTCTTCCAGGAGCTGGGGGGCCGGGACCGGGGCCGTCCGCAACCCGAGATCCTCACCGGCGAGTTCGCCGGCGCCGACATCAGGCTGCTGATCGACCGCGGACAGATCATGAACTTCTGGGCCGCGCCGGGCCAGCGCCTCGGCGACCAGGCCTCGGCGGCCCCGGCACCGGCGCCCGTGCGGGTGCTGGCCACGGCGGAGGTCCGACCCCCCGCCGACCCGTTCCTCGCCGGCCTCCGGGCCCAGTCCGTCCAGGCCTACGAGGCTCAGCGGGTGGCGACGTCCGACGGCGACACCAAGACCGTCCTGACCGTCCGGATCCATCCGCTTCCGATCGACCTGGGCACGAGCCTGACCGAGACGACGCGCAACCTCGACCGGATGCTGCTGACCGCGGAGAGGGGCGTCCGGGAGGTCTTCAACCACGGCCAGCGACTGCCCAACGGAGACCTGCTGGAGGTCGCGGTCCAGTTCGTCGACCGCGCGGAGGACGCCCACCACGTCGTCAACGTCCGGCTCGACCAGCCACAGGAGAGCGCGCGCAACTGGGGCGTGCACTCCGCGCCGAGGACCGTCGGTCACGAGATCGGCCACCTGCTCGGCCTCGGGGACGAGTACCGGCGCGCGGAGGCCGGGCCCCGGCCGGTCTACCCGGAGGGCGGCCTGATGACCGCTCCCACCCTCGACCAGCGCGGCCGGGTCTGGTACGACGCGGACCACCCCCTCATGGAGGAGCGGCGGACCACCAACCCGGATGTGGCGCTGCGGCCGCACAACCTGGACGAGCTGGGCGCGGTGCTCGACGCGGTCTTCGCGACCGCCCCCCGGCAGGCTCGCGCCGGAGAGCTCCCGGCCCGGGCGTCGTTCGGCGAGGACACCCGGCGGGCCGCGCTCCACGGCGGGCCGGACGGCCTGGGCGGCCACCTGGTCCCGCCGGCCGGCTCCCACCGGCCCCGGCCGGAGCCCACCGGGGCTGCGAACCGCAACGGCACCTACCTGGTGGCCGGTGCCGAGGTCCTCGGCGACCGGTTGGCGGAGGCGCCGGACGGACGCTTCACCAGCCGGTCGTGGCGGATGATGTTCCCCGACCACTGGACGGCCGACGACGCGGTGTACGCGGCGAAGCAGGCATACCTGGACGCACGCCGGACCGGAAACCTGACCGAGACGGGCCCCGTCTCGTACCACTGGACCGGTGAGTACGCCGGAGTCCGCATCGAGGGCGAGATCCGGGGCGGCGACTTCACCTCGTTCCGGCCCTCGCTCGACCAGCGCGGGCTCGAAACCCCGCACTGGCTGCGGCCCGGGGAGGGGTCCCGCTTCGGCCACCGGGTCGAGGACCTGGCCCGCTACGGCGACCGGTACACCCTCGACGGCGTCCACCACCAGGGGCGGGCCATGACGCCCGCCGACCACGGCCTGCGCATCGACGCCCCCCAGCCGGAGAACGCCAACCACACCTACCGGGCGACCGTCTGGTACCTGGACCCGACGGTCTCGCCGCACGCGCCGCTGAGCGAGTTCCCCTCCCGGCAGTACCGGCGGGCCGACGAGCCGAGCCAGATGTTCTACCCCAGGGAATGGGGGCCCGAGGAGCTCCTCGACCAGGTGGACCGGGCCTACGGAGCCAGGCTGCACGAGACGGAGCTGTCGGACGGGAGCGTGCACTGGATCGGGACGTCCCGGGGCGTCCGGATCGAGGGCATCGTCCGCGACGGGCAGCACCTCGCCCACCGGCCGACCAGCTGGCAGCCGTTCCGCAACGGTGACGGCGGCAGGGTCGTGGAGACCTTCGTGCGGCACCCGCTGCAGGAGGACGGCGACCACAACGGCGTCACCTTCCGCCGCGACCTGCTCGGCAACGGCGAGCTGCGCAGCGAGCTGGTCGTCCAGGTACGGGCGGGCGACACCACCCCCGAGCAGCGCCGCGCTCTCCAGCAGGTCGCGGACAGGTACACCCGGGAGGCACTGCGGCCCGGCGACCCGGCGGTCCGGGTGCGGCTCGACTTCGTGGCTCCCGAGGCCGTCGCCCCGGGGCGGCCGCCGCTGTCGCCGGCCATCGACTTCGTGTTCGAGACGAACCTCCGCTCGCGTCTGTGGGACCTCCGCCGCCTCGTCACCGAGCTCGACGCGGCCCATCCGGTGACCTGGGAGCACCGCACCCGCGGGGACGACGCCCCGCCGGCGGCACCGCTGCGCCCGCCGGTGACCCCCGGAACCGGCGAGCGTCCGGAGACCGTGTCCCGCGTGGAGGCCGGCGAGGACGTGGGGCTGGCCGACGCACCGGACTTCGCGGCCGACCTCGCCGCCGGGGCGGGCCGCGGCCTGCCCCCGGAGTGGACGGCTGTGGAACGCCGTTACGCTGCGCGCAGGGTCGCGGCGCAGGCCGACCTCACCGAAACCCCGTCGCAGACCGTCGAGGGGAGCTTCGCCGGGGTTCCCCTGCGGGTCGAACTGACGAACGGTCGGATCACCGACTTCGAGGGGGTCCCGGACGGGCCCTTCGCGAACCAGTACCGACCCCGCCCCCGCGAGGAACGGCCGGACCTGCAGATGCTGCACGCGCCGACGCCGGTCCAGCAGTTCGAGCAGGCCCCGGTGGCGCACACCGCTCCCGAGCCGGCCCCCTCGCTCCACCTGGACCTGGACGGCCTCTGGCACCGGCCGCGGCACGACGACGGCAGCCCGGCCGGGCTGCTGCGCCCGGAGCACCGCCCGCCGCGCCCGGAGCCAGTGGTGGAGCACAACGGGACGGTACGGGTCCACGACTGGTCGCTGTCGCCCCACGTGGAGGCGGACTCCCCGCACGCCCACTTCCCGTCGAGCTGGCGCCGCCCGGAGAACGCCCCGGGCCACGTCTACTACCCGAGGGACTGGACGGCCGACGCGGCCCTCGCGCACGCGCGTGCCGCGTCGGCGCTGCCACTGCGGGAGACCCCGCTGGCGGACGGCCGCACCCACTGGGTCGGCGAGTCCGGCGGGGTGCGGATCGAAGGGGTCCGGGACGCGGCCGGAGCGGTGCTCCTGCACCGTCCGACGCCGGACCAGCCGCACGCGCCGTACCGGGCCTGGAACGAGGACGGCGTGGTCCACCGCTCGGGCAACGAGGGGACGGACCGGCGGGGCCGGCTGGGGATCGAGTCGGTCCGGCGGGTGCTGTTCGACAGTGGGCAGGAGGGCTTCGAGGCGGTCACCCGGGTGCACGTGAGCGTGCCGGAGGGCACCGCGCCGGAAGTGCTGGCGCGCCGCCAGGACTACGTCCGCCGGTTCATCGAGGGCTTCGTCAGCCTGGTCGAACGGCGTGACGTGGGCGTCCCGGGCCTGGTCCGGGTGGACGTGCGGTTCACCGACGATCCCGCGGCGGCCTCGTTCCGCGTCGACATGCCGACCGCCCGGCACGCGAACTCGACGGAGCTGGTGCCGCCGTTCCTGCGCGGGGTCAACACGCGGGGCATGGAGCGGGCGGAACAGCGCCTCGACATCATCGCGCCGCGCCTGGCGGAGGAGGCGTACGCGGCCGTCCTGCCTCCGGCCGAGCGGCGCCCCGGCTACCTGCTGGAGCGGCCGGCGGGTGTCGAGGCCCTGCCGGGGACCCGCTGGGTGGAGGGCGCCGAGGCGGCGTTCCCGCACTGGCCCACCCGGGACCTCTCCGACCGGGCGGGCCGCGGCCTGCCCGAGACCTGGACGGCCGAACAGACCCGCTACGCGGCGGACCGGATCATGGCCGACGCCGAGCGCCGGGGCGAACTCCCCTCCGGGACGGGGACGGTGTTCCACCGGGGCGAGTTCGCCGGGCAGCGGATCGAGATCCGGCTGGAGGACGGGCGGGTCACCGATTTCTGGGCCCAGGACGCCCCGGTCCGGGTCACCCCGCTGCACGACAAGGCGCTCCAGTTGGAGAGCACCCAGCGCCACCAGGGCTTCGACATCCACCGCAACGACCTGCCGGGCGGCGACCGCGAGACCCTGCTGACGATCCGGGTGACCCTGGACGTGGCCGACGTCGACCTCTCGCTGCCGGTATCCGCCCAGCGGCTGGAGACCCTGCGGCAGTCGGCGCAGGACGGCGTCGACCGCCTGTTCAACCAGGGCCAGCGGCTGCCCGACGGCGACCGGCTGCGGGTGCGGCTGCAGTTCGTCGACCCCGACGAGGACCCTCATGTGACGGTCGAGGTGCGCACCGCCTCCATCCGGGAGGACAACCTCACCTGGGCGCTGGGCACCACCGAGACGACCATCATCCACGAACTGGGCCATCAGCTCGGCCTGCCCGACGAGTACCGCGACGCCGCGGAGGGGGCGCGCGCGGTGTACCCGGACGGTGGCCTGATGGGCGGTACGTACATCGACCCGTCCGGCCGGGTGCAGATCGAACAGGACAACCGGTTCGGCGGCGAGATCGAGAACCGGGAGCGCTTCCTGCAGCCGCGCAACCTGCGCCAGCTCGGGGCCGTCATCAACGGCGCCTGGCACGCGGACGGCCGGTCGAACGCCGACCGGTTCGCCTCCGACGGCCTGCCCCGCCGGGCGCTGTTCCGTCTGGAGACGCGCCAGGAGGCCCTGTCCGGCCTCCGGCCCGGAGAGACCGGCCATCTGGCGCCGCGTCCGGGCGACGCGCAGCAGCGGCCGGAGCCGGTCCCGGGCTCGGAGAACCTCAACGGCACCTACCGGGCGCGGGTCCGCACCACAGCGGGCCTGGGGGACGAGTCCTTCCAGGCGCCGCGACGCGCTGCGGACGACAGCACGCCCGCTCGCTCCCGGCTGACCCGGATGATGTTCCCGGAGCACTGGACCACCGAGCAGACGGTGTACGCGGCCGAGCAGGCCTACCTGGACGCCCGCCGCAACGGTGGGATCCGCGAGAGTGGCCTCGGCCACCGGTGGACCGGCGAGTACGGCGGCGTGCGGATCGAGGGCGAGCTGCGGGGTTCCGAGTTCGTCTCGTTCCGCCCGGCCGACGACCAGCGCGGGCTGGAGACGCCCGACCACCTGCCGTACCGGCGCGTCGACCAGCCCTTCGACCAGCGGATCGCCGACCTGACCCTGTACGGGGACCGGCAGACCATGGACGGCGCCCACCTCCGGCCGACCGAGGACTCGGCCCGCTGGCACGGCGTCGAGTTCGGCGAGCCGGTGGAGACCAACGGCAACGGCACTTACCGGGCCGCGGTCTGGTTCCTCGACCCGACGATGAGTACGGACGACCCCCGGAGCGAGCTGCCGTCCCACTGGTACCGGCGCGCGGACCAGGAGACCCACACCTTCTACCCCCGCACCTGGCTGCCCTCCCGGGTCGAGCAGGCGGTGCACGAGGCTCACCGGAACGCGACCGTCGAGCGGCTGCCGGACGGCCGGACCGAGCGCTGGGTCGGCCTGGCGCACCTCCCCGGGGAGGCGCTGCCCATCCAGATCGAGGGGCTCACCCGGGACGGCCGGCACCTGGCCCACCGCCCGACCGTCCACCAGCCGGAACAGCCGCACCCGCAGTGGCGCGGCGACGCCGTGGCGGCGCGGTCGGCCGAGCGGCGCACCACCGTCGCCCCCGACAGCGACCTTCCGGTGACGATCCGCCATGTCCGTTTCGAGAGCGGCCAGCCGGGCATCGAGCTCTCCGCCGCCGTCCACCTGCGGACCGAGGGCTCCACCCCCGAGGAGCGCGCCCAGTACCGGACCGAGGTGCAGGAGTCGTTGGACGCGCACCTCGACAGCCTGTCCAGCGGGGACGAGCCGCTGGTCCGGCTCCGGGTGGAGTTCACCGACGACCCGGCCGACGCCCATTCCAGCCTGCGGGTCCCCCACGACGACGACATCGACCTCGAAGCGTTGCTCCCCCGCCTCATCGCGGCGGCGGACGGGGACATCCCCGGGTACATCCGTGAGCTGGCCGACGAGTCGCCCGCCACCGGCTGGCGCCTGCTCCCCAACGCCGCTGCCGGGCCGCTGCGCGAGCCCGGCACGCCCGGAACGGCCGAACGGCCCCTCACCGTAGACCAGTTGCGGGACTTCCGTGGCGATGTCGACGCCTCCTTCGGCCCCTCCTCCGTCCTCCACCCGGCTCCGGTACTCCCCGGGGGCTGGTCGCGGGAGCAGGGTCGGTACGCCGCCCACCGCGTGCTCACCGTCGAACCGGGCGTGCCCGACCCGCAGCAGCCGGGCGTCATGACGCACCGCGGTCGGGTCGCGGGCGAGTGGTTCGAGGTGCGCGCCGTGGGCGGGCTCATCGACCGGTACAGCCACGATCCCGACGGTGAGACCCCGCCCGGGACGCCGCACTCGGACGCATCGGCCATGTCGGACGTCGAGATGGCCGAGGTCTCGCCCTCCCGCAGCCACCGGCCGGGCGGCCAGGGCGGCAGCGGCTCCGGCGTCGGGGGCGGCCAACATCCCCAGGGTCACCTCGGCCAGGAGGCGGACGAGTTGATGCCCCTCGCGCTCGGCCAGGACGACATCGACATGGCGGAGGCCGTTCCCCTGCCGACCGGGAACGAGCCGGCGAACCTCCTCTTCGACGACCTCGGTCTCGACCCCAACGCCCTGCCCTTCGACCCCAACGCCCCCGGCGCCTTCGACTTCCTCGGTGATCTCGACTTCCTCGGTGATCTCGGCGCCCTCGGAGTCCTCGGCGGCCTCGGCCCGGACCAGCTGGGCGCCGCCGCGCCGGGATCCTCGCTCCGGCCGGGGTACTCGTCGGCCCGAATCTCCGGGGCGCCGAACGCGCCCGACTCGGGCGTCTTCTCGGCCAGTGCCCTGCGTTCCTTCGAGGCACGGCGCGGCCTGCTGCCCGACGGGGACCGGGCCACCGAACTCGTCCTCCGGGTCGGGGTCGACACCTCCATGCTCGGATCGGACCAGGTCGCGGTCGAGGCGACCGTGCGTGACCTCGCCCAACGCGCACAGCAGGGGGTCGACGAGGTCTACAACGTCGGCCACCGGCTGCCCGGCGGCGACCGGCTGATCGTCCGCGTCGAGGTCGCCCCCGCCGAAGGGGTGGTGGACCACACCGTCAAGCTTTTCCCCGGGCGCGTCCCGGACGGCGACAACATGGTGGAGTGGCGGCACGACCTCCCGGGCCAGTCGATCGCCCACGAACTCGGACACTGGCTGGGTCTGCCGGACGAGTACCGCCGGGTCGACCGCTTCAACTGGGCCCGGCACACCGACGGCCGGCTGATGGCCGCCCAGTACCTGGACGAGTTCGGCCGCTTCGGCATCGATGTCGACGCCGGCATTCCCGACAACGGCGGCCGGGCCACCGCGGCCTTGGCGCCGCGCCACCTGCGCGAGCTCAACAAGGCCGTCGACGCTGGGCTCGGACGGTGGCAGGCCGAGCCCAGCGTCCCCGGCACCCCGCCGGCCCGGGCCGCCTTCGACCGGGCGGCCCGCCACACCGCGCTGTACGGCGACGCCGGGCAGCCCGGCGGCCATCTGCTGCCGCCGCCCGGCTCCGAGCGGGTCCGCCCGACCCGGACCGTCACGACGCACGACAACGGCACCCTGGTCGTCGAGTACCCGGCGGCCACCGGCCGGCCCCGTGCCGACGTCTCCGGCGACCGGGCCGGAGACCTCGCCGTCTCCGCCGCCGCCGCCACGCAGCCCCGCCGGCGCACCCTCTTCCCGGAGCACTGGACGGAGGAGGACGCGGTCTACGCGGCCGAGCAGGCCTATCTGGACGCCCGCCGCACCAACCGGGTCGTCGCCCTGGACGGCACGCCGGGCACGTTCGGCCCCGAGCGCGCGACCCACCGCTGGACCGGTGAGTACGCGGGCGTCCGGATCGAGGGCGAGGTGCTGATCGCGCGCGCCCGGTCCGGGCGGGAGTTCCTCTCCTTCCGCCCCTCGGACGACCAGACCGGCCTGGCGGCGAGCCCGCTGGTGCCCGCCCCGCCGATGCGGCCGGGGCCCTTCGGCCAGCGGGCCGAGGACGTCGTCCGGTACGGCGACCGCCAGACGCTGACCGGCCTCCACCACGAGCTGACCGAGATCGCCACCGGGCACACCCAGGAGGAACTGCTGCTGCTTCACGGAGTGCGGCTCGTCGACAGCGGTCCGGCCGAGCACAACGGGACGTACCGGGCCGTGGCCCACTTCCTCGACCCCCGGGTCCGGGTGGGTTCGCCGATGGCGGAGTTCGAGTCCCGCTGGCAGCGCTCGGCCGACACGGCCGAGCGCACCATGTACCCGCGGAGCTGGGAGTCCGAGCAGGTGCTCCGCCGGGTGGTCGCCGCGCACGCCAACGCCTTCAACCGGGTGCCGTTGCCGGACGGCCGGACCGTCCACTGGGTCGGAGAGTCCCACGGCGTCCGCATCGAGGGGCTGATCCGCGACGGCCGTCACCTGGCCCACCGGCCCACCGCCGACCAGCCGGCCGCTCCCCTCGACCGCTGGGACGACAACCACGTCGTCGGCCACGCCAAACCGGCCCCGCTGCAGGTCGGTGGCCGCCCGGTGGTGGCCCGGCGGGTGTTCTTCGACAGCGGTCAGCACGGCCTCGACGTGACCCTGCGCCTCCACCTCGAACCCACTGCCGGCATGACGCACGAGCAGGTCCAGCAGGCCCGGCAGCGCCTGGTCGACCTGGCCGACCGGCACGCCTTCGAGCGGGTCGACGCCGCGGCCCAGCGCCCGGACGGCCACCGGGACATGCTCGTCCGACTGCGACTGGAGTTCACCGACGACCCGGCCGACGCCTACGTCACCGTCCCGGTCGACCCCGCCCTCACGACCCCGCCGGCCGCCTTCCTCGGAGGCCTGGGGATCGTCGGCGGCCGGGACGCCTTCCTCGCGGAGGCCGGCCGGTTGGTTCGGGAGGCACCCCCGCTCACCACGGCGCTGGCCGAGGCCTTCCCGTTGCACGGCCCCACCGATCTGCGCGAGCCCGGCCCGTTGCGGCCCGGTGAGCAGCCGCCCGCGGTGGTGCCGCTGATCGGCGCCGCCGAGCTCCGGCCCCGTCTCACCGAAGCGCTGAACCAGGCGCTCGACCACCCGGGGTGGACCGCCGCGTCGGCCGGGCTGCCGCGTGAGTGGAACGCCGCCGACGCGGGGCACGTGGCCGTGCGGGTGCTGGAGCGGCTCGCCCCGCCGGCCGGGCACGGTCTGCCCGACGGGACGTACCGCGGCGAGCAGGCCGGTGTCAGGCTCGACGTCCGAGTGGAGAACGGCCTGATCGCCGACTTCAGGGGTGAGCCGGGTCAGACCTTCCCGCCCCAGCTCGACGTGCCCGTGGCGCGCCCCGGAGAGCAGGGTGGCTTCCCCTACCTGCCGCTGAGCGCGGCGGAGGCCGCCGCTGCGCGGCCCCGGCTGGTCACGGTCGCGGGGGACGGCCTCTGCCTGCTGCACGCGGTCGCGGCCACGGCCCCGAACACGGTGCACAACGCGCTCGCCGGGCGGGGCAGGACGGTCGCCGCCGACGCGACGCCCGAACTCCTCGCCGAGAGCCTGCGCGCCACCGTCGGCGACTACCTGGACCGTACGCCGGCCGCGGAGCTGCCGACCGGGATCGTGGCCGGATCGCGCCTGGCCCTCGTCGGGGTCACCCAGGTGCCCGACCACCTGGTGGCCCCGTACGCCGACTTCGTCGGGACCCAGCCGCGCGGCAGCGCCGCCCACTTCCAGGAGTTCCTCCAGTCGGACCAGGTCCGGGTGACGGCCGTGGAGGCCGCCGCCCTGCGCGAGACCGTCCGGCAGTGGGACACCCAGTGGGCCGGCGACACCGGCGAGATGCTCCCGCCCGCGCTGGCCCACGCCCTCCGCGTCCGCCTGCGCGTGCTGAACCACGACGGCTCCGAGCGCAACAGCTTCGGACCGCTGGACGGCACCCCGGTGACGGTGTACCACAACGGGGTCAACCACTACGACGGCAGCGACGCCAGCGCCCACGAGCTGTCCACCGGCCGGGCCGAGGAGACCCTCGGGCTCTTCGAGGTCGACGGGTACGGGCCCGGTTGGCAGGCGCTCGTGATCGGCGGCGAACCGCCGCTGATCGGTCCGGACCGGGGCCGGTCCGGACCGCCCTCGGTGGTCGAGCACAACGCGGTCCGCCGGGTGTACGACTGGACGCCCCTGCCGGGCGTCGACCAGGCCTCGCCGCTGACCCGGTTCCCGTCCCGCAACCAGCGGGACGCGAACGCGCCCGGCCACGCGTACTACCCCGAGAGCTGGGGCGCCTTCGACATCACCTCCCGCGTGCTGGAGGCGGCCGCGAACCCGCTCAGGCGGACGCCGTCCGCGGACGGCCGGAGCGTGCACTGGGTCGGCGAGGCGGGTGGTGTGCGGATCGAGGGCGTCAGCGCGCTCGACGGGACGGTGCGATACCACCGGCCGAGCGATCACCAGCCGCACAGCCGGTACGACTCCTGGGACGACTCGGGAGTGGTCGTGCGCGGTACCCGGACCGGCGCCCTGATCGGCGGCGACGCCGCCGGTGTCGGCGGCCACCCGGTCGGTGTGCAGCGGGTCCTGTTCAACAGCGGGCAGGAAGGCGTCGAACTCACCGTCACGGTGCGACTGGAGGGCGCCCAGGGCCTGTCGGACCGGGACCTCGCAACGGCCCGGCAGCAGCTGCGGAACCTCTTCGACCGGCGGGTCGGCCGCTCGGTGGAGGCCGGCCAGGAGCGGATCCGTCCGCTGGCCGACGACTTCATGGCGAGCCTGTGGGCGGACCTGCCCCAGCTGGAGGCCGACGGCCCGCTGCACCAGGTGCGGCTGAGGTTCACCGACCGGCCGTCCGAGGCCGCCGTGCCGGTGCGGATCGGCCCGGACGGGCCGCGGCTCGAAGGCCCGCTGGCCGCCGTCGTCGACACTCTGGACGTCCGGGGGCCCCGTGAGCTGACCCTGGACCTCGCACATTCCCTGGCCCTGTCCCCGCTGGACCGGGCCTCGGTCCTGCCGGCGCACCGGAGCGCGGCGGAGCAGCCGTCCGCCCCGGCCGGCGCACCCCGCCTCGTGACCGGGCACTCGGACGCCCCCGCGGACCGGTTCGATGTCACGGCGCCCGACGCGGGCCGCAACCTGCCGCAGGACTGGACGGACGGGGAACGCAGGTTCGCCGCGCACTGGATCACCCAGAACCGGCCCGGCCGGGCGGTGGGGGACGACGGCCTCCTGACGTCCGCGCCGGTGGTCCACCGGGGCGAGTTCGCCGGGGTCCGGCTCAACGTCCGCACCGAGAACGGTCTCATCACCGACTTCTGGGGCGAGGCACACCAGCGGTCCGGAGCGGCGACGGGCCGGCCGGAGCCGGCCGAGACGCGGGTCCTCGCGAGGGCGACGGTGCGCCCGCCGGAGAACGACCCGCTGCGCCTGGGCATGGACGCGCAGCACTTCCAGGCCTACCGGGCACGCCGGGTCGAACTGGCCGACGGCGACACCCGGACGGTGCTCTCCGTGGCGGTGCACCTGGACACCACCGGGCTGGACACCGCCGCCCCCGAGGTACGGCAGCGGTTGACGGAGCTCCGCCGGCGCGCGCTGGAGGGTGTCGACGACGCGTACAACCTCGGTCAGCGCCTGCCCAACGGCGACCAGTTGCGGGTCGAGCTCACGTTCAGCGACACCCGCGAGAACGCGGACCACACGGTGGTGGTCGCCGCTGGGGAGGTCCGGGCGCACATGGCGCTCTGGCACCTGGACCTGGAGTCGAACGTGGCCGCCCATGAGCTCGGTCACGTGCTCGGGCTCGCGGACGAATACCGGCCGTCCGGTCGGAAACGGCGCGAGACGGCCTACACCGACGGCTATCTGATGTCGGCCCAGGACCACGACCCCTCGGGCCGCTACCTGCTCGACGAGGCGAACTCCTTCGGCGGTCCCACCATCGTCGACAGCACGCAGGTGCTGGCCCCGCGCAACCTGCGCGCGATCGGCGCGGTGGTCGACCGGCTCCTGCGGCCGGTCGCCGACCCGCCCGGCGGGCCGCGTCCGGACGGTACCCAGCCCCCGGCGGGCTCGCAGGGCACCCCCGGTACCCAGCCCCCGGCGGCCCGGTTGCCGAGGCGCGCCCGGTTCACGGCCGGGACGATCGAGCACGCGCTCTACGGGCCGGACCGCGCCGGTGGCCATCTCGCCCCGCCGCCCGGTGCGACGGGGCCGCGCCCCGCACCGCTGCCGGGCGGGCGGCACCGGAACGGCACGTACACCGTCGAGGGCCCGGCCGAGTGGTGGCGGCCGGGCACCGCCGGCCTCGCCGGCGACGTCGACCTGCCGCCCCGGGCCACGGCGGTTCCGCCCCGCCCCGGGACGATGGACGACTCCGTCCTGCCGCCCCGCGCCAGGCCGACGCGGACCATGTTCCCCAGCCACTGGACGGCCGAGGAGGCGGTGTACGCGGCCGAGCAGGCGTACCTGCACGCGCGCCGCACCAACGCCGTCACCCTGCGCCCGGACGACTTCGGGCCGGCCGTGTACCACTGGACCGGCGAGTACGCCGGGGTGCGGATCGAAGGCGAGCTGAGGGGAGGTGACCGCCTCGGCGCGGTGACCGGCGAGAACTTCCTCTCGTTCCGGCCCGCCGCCGACCAGAGCGGCCTGGATGCTCCCGCCTACCTGCCGTGGCGCTCCGCGACCGCGCGCGAATTCGGTTACCGGGTCGAGGAGTTCGGTCGCTACGGCGACCGGCAGACGCTGACCGGCGCGCACCACTTCCCCACCGTCGGCTCCGGCCGTGAACGCGGTCTGGCGCAGGGCGACCGGCTGATGGAGAACCCCAACGGGACCTACCAGGCACACCTCTGGTTCCTGGACCCGCGGGTCGACCCGCGCTCACCGATGGCGGAGCTGCCGACCCGTTGGCAGCGGCGCCCCGACGGCCAGCCGCACACCTTCTACCCCGACGCGTGGACGCCCTCCGTCCTGCACGACCGGGTGCGAACCGCCTACGGGAACAGGTTCCACAGCGTGACCCGGGCGGACGGGACCACCCACTGGACGGGGCTCGCCGACGGTGTGCTGATCGAGGGCCTCGTCAGGGACGGGCAGCACCTGGTGCACCGCCCGGTCGCCGAGCAGCCCCTGGTGCCGTGGCACACGCAGTGGCCCGCCGAGGGCACGCCGCAGTCGAACGGCCGCATGGAGATGCAACTGCCCGACGGGGACCGAGTCCTCGCCGGGAACCACCCGCCGCTCCGGGGAGTGGTCGAGTGGGTGATGTTCGACACCGTGCAGTCGGGTGTCGAACTGACGGTCAAGGTGCACCTGGACTCCGACCCCAACACGCCCCCGCAGCAGAGAGAGGCCTACCAGGCGCTCGTGCAGCGGACCGTGGACGCCGGGGTGGGCGCCCTGGCACCGAACGGCACGCTGACCCGGCTGAGGATCGAGTTCACGGACACGCCGGACGGGGCGCACTCCTCCGTGCGGCTCCACCAGCAGGTCGAGCTCGCCACCCTCGTGCCCGAGCTGTTGAACCGCTCCGGCGGAGACCTCTCCGGGTACATCCGCCGGGCCGCCGGCGCCGACCTCCCGCCCGACCCGAACCCGCTGAGGGAGCCCGGCGTACCCGGCACCGGCGACCGCCCGGCGACGGTGAACCGGGCCCTGCTGCCGGCCGGGACGGTGGAGCTCGCGCCCGAGCTGTCGCCCGAGGCCGGACGCGGCCTCCCCCGTGAGTGGTCGCGGGAGGACCGGCACTACGTGGCGCGGCTCCTCACGACCACCACACCCGGCCGGCCCGCGGCGGAGGCCGTTCCCGGGGCGCAGGCCCCCGTCGTCCACCGCGGGACGCACCTCGGCGTGCGGGTGAACGTGCGGGTGGAGAACGGCGCCGTCACCGACTTCTGGGGTGACCCCGGGCAGTCACTCGGCCGCCCGATGTCCCGGACGGCGACGCCGCGGGAACTGGAGCCCTACCTGGTGGTCGGTTCCTTCGTGGACCTGGACGCCAACGGACTGCTCGCCGTGAGCGACCGGTCCTTCACGGCCCTGCGGTTCGAACTGCCGGACGGCGGGACCGAGACCGTGGCCAGCGTGCGCCTCCACCTCGACACCTCACTGCTGAGGCCGGACGACCCGAACACCGCCGGACAGCTGGAGCAGTTGCGCGGCCGGGCGGCGCACGGCGTCGAGGAGATCTACAACACCGGCCACCGGCTGCCCAACGGCGACCGGCTGCGGGTCGCGGTCGTCTTCACCGACACTCCGGCCCTGGCGAACCACAGCGTCGTCGTCCACCCCGGCGGCGCGCAGCTCGGCGTGCGCAGCTGGAACCTGTCCAGCAGCGCGCGCGAACTCGCCCACGAGATCGGCCGAGCCGTCTTCCACACCGAGGGGCCCGGGCCGCTCCCCGACGGCGGCGACCCGTCCGGAGTCCTGGCGGTCAGTCATGTCGCCAGTCTGGGAGCGGCGATCGACAGGTCCTACGGGTTCGCTGCCCGGACACCGGTCACCGGCACCGGCGCGGCCGGTCTGCCCCCGCGGGCCGGCTTCCACCAGGCCGAGCGCGCCGGCGTAGTGGACGGCAGCGGGGGACACCTGCGGCCGTCGCCCCTCATGTCGGAGGTCGCCGGTGGGCGGAGCCGCAACGGCACCTACCAGACCGTCGAGCCGGTAACGGTCTCTCCGCAAGACGTCACGATGATCGGCGATCTCGGTCTGCTGCCGCTCACCGAGATCCGGCGGACCATGTTCCCGGCCCACTGGACGGCCGAGCAGGCGGCGTACGCGGCCGACCAGGCGTACCTCCAGGCGCACCGCGCCGGTGTGGTCACGCCGGACCCGCTGAACCCCGGGCGACCCGGCCTGACCAGGTGGGACTGGATGGACGGGTACACCTGGGTGGGTGAGTACGGCGGCGTCCGGATCGAGGGCGAGGTGGTGAACGGCGCGCTCGGCGGCTTCCGTCCGTCCCTCGACCAGTCGGGGCTGGACGCGCCCGCGTACATGCCGTTGCCCGCGGCCACCCCCCAGGCCGCTGGAGCGGGCGACGTCGACATGACGGCCGCTCTGCCGCACCAGGACGCGGACGGGGACACCTCGATGGACGGGTTCCTCGACCTGGACGCCATGCTGGGCGGCGACGCCAACGGCGGGACCCAGTGGCTGCCCGGACCCAACGGGCCGGGCTGGCCGGGGGGCGGCGACGGAGCGGGCCACACCTTCCAGTTCGTCAACACCAAGCAGGGCGACCGGCGGACGACCGGACCGGACACCCAGTTGTTCGCACCGTCCGGCGACGGGACGGCCCCGCCCCGCCCCGTCGCCAGGGTCCGGACCAGTTCGTCGTCCGAGTCGTCCGAGTCGTCCGAGTCGTCGGGCGGCTCCGTGGGAACGGTGCCGCCCCCGCACACGCCCCCGCACACCGAGACGACCAGCTCCGGGGGAGCCGAGCGGGACGGACTCTCCGTCCTGCACGCGGTCATCGCCGGCGCCCCCGAGCTGTTCCGGGAACCGCTCGGCGACCAGGCGGCGGGCCCGTCCCACGGCCGGACCGCGGCCGAACTGCGGGATGTCGTCGACCGGCGCCTGCGCGACGATCCCGAACTGGCGCGTGAGGCCTACCGGATCTACGAGCGCTGGGCAACGCGGCTCGACCTGGAGCCCGGCCCGTGGAACGAGGTCCACGGGGAACTGCTCACCGCGGTGGAGCACTGGGCGGAGCGCGGCCGGAGCGATGCCGGCGACCTCCTCGCCTCCATCACCGCGCACGCGCTCGGGGTCCGCATCGAGGTGCTGGACCGGTGGCGCACGCCCGGCAGTACGGAGCGGATGATCGTTCTCGGCCCCGAGGACGGTCGCGTCGTGGTGGTCGAGCGCCACGGGCCCGGTGACTACACCCATGCCGATGCCCTGACGACCGGGCAGCGGCCCAGGTCCGACGCGGATTCCGATTCCGACGTCGATTCCGGGGCCGCGTCCCCGCGGCGGCGGGTCGAGCAGGGGCAGGACCAGGAGCGGCAGCGGGAGCGAGCCGACCGGCGTCAGAGCGAGGAGGCTGAGGAGGAGCCCCGGCGTCGGCAGGAGCGGGAGGCCGAGGAGCAGCAGCGGGCCGAGCGCGAGGCCCAGGAGGCCGCCCGGCGCCAGGCGGAGCAGGAGGCGGAGGCGGCCCGCCAGCAGGTCGAGCAGGTCGAGCAGGTCGAGCAGAGCCAGCAGGTCCAGCAACAACCGCATCCCGACCCGCAGACGCCCCGGCCACCGGTTCGGGTCGGCCGGGACGGCGTGCTGTCCGCCGCCCATATGGTCACCGGCCTGGGGCTGCGGGACGCCAACCTGGTCGAGGAGATCAGGGCCAGGATCGCCGAGGTCGCTCCAGGTGACGCGGTTGAGGTCGCACGGCTCGCGCGGACGCTCGCCGAGACCGTCTTCAGTGCGGCCGGTCTTCGGGCGGAGCTCACCTCGCTCTCCCGCGGCCACGTCATCCACGTGCCCATCGGCACGGACGCCCGCGACGGCACGATCGCCGTCCACGCGCGCGTCGCGGATCTCACCTTCGCGCGCCGCGACGAGAAGTTCGAGTACGAGAACGGTGCCGATCGCCAGTCGACCCTGACCACGGAGTCGGGTCGCCGTTGGCGAGCCGGTCTCGGCGTGCAGGCCCAGCAGGGCCTGTCCAAGTTCTTCCGGATCTTCGGCTCGGCCGGCCGCCAGTGGGACTGGGTCAACGGGGCCGGTCTGTCGCTCGGCGGGCGGACCTTCTCCCGGGCGAAGACCGCCGAGCCGACCGCCGTCTTCCACGGGACACTGCACCTGACGGTGGAGCACCGCCGGCCTTACGGCCCGGCGGCCCGGGCGTCGGAGCTGAAGGCCGCCAGGCCGCTGGAGATCCCGCTGGAGGTCGCCATCCCGCTGCGGGAGACGCTGGACGGGAACGGCGCACCGCTCGCGCCCGCGGCGGCGGGGACGCTGCTACCGCCCGAGGCGGTCCGCAGGAGCCTGCGCCTCGGGGGCTCCCACGTCCTTCTGGACGTCTACTCCGTCGAGCAGGAGCCCGTCCTGCCGCGCTCCAGGGCGGAGCAACAGGGCGACCACATCGAGATGCAGCCGGTCCGCACCACCGCGCCGCGGGTGACGGCGGAGGACGACGGCGCGGGTGTGGGGAGCGGTGGGTCGACCGCCGTCCACCCGGCGCCGGTCGGATCGGGCACGACTTCGACCACCGGGATCGCGCCGAACGACGGGGGACCGCCCCTGCGGCGGGGCCGCTTGCTGGAGGGCGTCCTCGACGGGCTGTCGGTCGAGGACAAGGCGAAGCTGGGCGCCGACAACCTCCGGACGCTGTCCGACCGGCTGGTGGCCGAGGTGGACTTCACCCGGCTCCACCAGGAGCTGAAGAGCATGATGTCCGGCGAGCCGCTGGTCGTCCGGATTCCCGGTACCGACCTCTGGGCCGAGGTGACCGCCACCGTGAAGGAGATGCGGCACGTCTCCACCACGGGGACCACCGAGTTCAACGTCGGCACCGGTGCCCAGCTGACCAGCGTCCGGCAGAAGGTCAAGGGCGGGCTCTGGCACGCTCAGGGCGGTGGTGGCGGAGGCAACGACCTCGCCGGCATGTCACTGGTCGGGGGCGGTCGGCGCGGGGCCGACGTCATACAGATCTCGGGCCACACGCTGGAGACCGGGCTGACCACCAAGACCAAGGAGGCCGGCGTCGTCTTCGACGGGCTCAGCGACCTCAAGGTGGCGGTCAGGAAGGGAGGAAAGCCCTTCCTGGATCCGGTCACGCAGTCGGTCGGGTTCCGGACCGTCATCCCGCAGAGCGAGATCGGGGCCCCGGCGGCGGATGCGACGACCGGTGGAGGGCACGGCGCGGGGCACTTCCGGGCAGCGGCCGGGCAGCAGCCCGACCTGGGCCCGGCTGAGCAGACCGTGGTTCCGGACCAGGTGCTGCGCCACCCGCCGGTGTCGGTCTGGTCGGCCGAGGGCGGGGGGCTCGACTCGACGACCGTCGTCCGCGACGTCGTCTCGGTCGAGGCGCTGCGCAGGGACCTGGAGGAGAAGGGGGCTGTCTTCTTCGGAGACGTGTGGCCGGAGATCCGGGCCGAGGTGATGCAGCTGGTCAGCCAGCCGATGGTGGCCTCGCGGCTCACGTCGATGACCCGGGGGGAGGAATTCGGCCTGGCCACCTTCAACCGGTCCAAGATGTCCGCCGCGTTGGCGGCCCTGGTGAAGCGGGGCATCGGCGTCACCGTCACCGCCGAACTGCGGGACATGACGTACCTGCGGGGGAGCAACGCGGCCGAACTCACCCGGCAGAACGAGAGCAGCAGCTTCAGCTCGGAGCGCCGGGTGGCCTCCCGACACGGACTCGGCCAGGGACAGTCGAACGTCGGCCCCTCGAACCAGGGGACGGGCTACGTCAGTGCGGGCGGCCAGGAGCGGCTGCGGACGGGTGTCCGCGGGTCCGCCTCGGACAAGGTCTACGGCAACGGCAAGTTCGCGCTCCCGCAGGACATCTTCGATGCCGGCGTGCACCTGCGGGTGACCTTGACCCGGGGGACCACGGCGGTCGTGGCCGAGGCGCCGGTCCGCGCCGAAGTGAGTCTCGACCGCAGCGGGGTCGGCGAGTACAGCGTGCCGGCGGGCGAGGTGCCGCTGGGTGCCGCCTTCACCCGGGAGCGGCCGGGGAACGCTGCGCCGGCGACCACGCCGGTCGACGCGAACGTGCCCTATGCCGAGATGAGCGCCTCGGACGTGACGCACCGGCTGGAAGGAGCGGCCGCCGTCAAGGACGCCGTGGTGGCGAGCCTGGAGCGGAGCTTCGGCAAGCTGCCGGCGGACGTCGCGCGGATCCTCGGGGAGCGGCTCGGCTCCGGCGCCCTGCAGGCCAACCTCTCCCAGCTCAGCCGGGGCGGGGACGTCACGGTGAAGGTCGCCGGCAGGCTCTGGGAGGCCGAGGTCACCGTGTCGGGCCGTCTGGCGGGCCAGGCCAGTCACATCGACACGCTCGGCAGCTTCGAGTCCGAGGCCGGTACCCAGAACAAGATCGGCCACGGCATCTCCCACGACCAGCGCGACCGGTCCCTGCTCGGGATCGGCGGAACCGGCAGGGCGACCCCGCCGGACCTCACGGCCCCGCTGGACAACAGCGGGGGGTACGTGCGCCGGGACGACGTGTCGACGGGCTTCTCCCTCGACAGCGCCGGCAGTACCACCAGCAGGGGGAAGGCGACCGAGCAGGCCGACCTCCTCACCACGGCGGCGACGCTGGACGTGCGGATCACCAGCCGTCGGGTGAACATCCCGGGCGTCTCCGACAACGAGGTTCGACTGCCTTCGATCGGGGTCACGGCAACCGTCATCCGGCCGGTGCACGTTCAGCCCTCGGCGACGGGTGAGGCGTTCGCGACACCGGTCAGGGTGCCGCAGCGCATCGAGAACTCCTACGTGCTGGGCTCCGCCGACTACGTCAGCAACGTCTTCGACCCGCATCGCAGGGAGCCCGGTGGGAACACCAGGAGCTTCGGCGAGTCCGTCCTCGGCCGCGCGGCGGAGGGCGAGACGCTCTTCGACGGCAAGACGGCCGCCGAGTGGCTGAACGGACGCGGCCGCTCCGGTCTCCGGGGCAAGCTGTTGGACGTGCTGACTCCGAACGGCGTCCACGAGCAGCTCAAGGCCATGATGGCGGGCCGCCGGGTGGTGATCGGCGACGGGGGCGTCACCATCCGGATCGGGGCTTCCCTGGACAGTCTGAGGAACACCGGTGCGATCAAGGTGACCGAGTTCAACACGGGCGCGCAGGTGGAGCACACCTATGCCGCCGCGGACGGGGTGACCGGCGGAGGCGGCGGCACCGGCCACACCGTCGCGGGCGGGGTCGCCGGCCGCGCCGGCACCTGGTACCTCGGCGGCTCGCTCAGCGGGGCGACCGGTGCCGAGCACCAGGAGCAGCGGACCAGCCGCTCGGGTGCGGGGAACGCGACGAAGGCCAAGGTCCCCGGCAGTGTCTTCACCGGCGAGGCGACCCTGCACTTCATCGTCGAGCGCAGGTCCCTGACAGGCGGGACGACCTACGGCTACTTCACCCGGAAGGTCGGCGTCGAGACCGTCATGGACCGGGCGGAGACGCGGGCGGCCGTTCCGGTCGTGCCGGCCGAGGGAGCGGCCACGACCCCCGGGGGACCGGGCGCCGTGCCGCCGCGGCCGGCCGAGCCCGATCCGAACGGGTTCGCGGCGAAGGGGCCGGGGGAGCGGACCCGGATCCCCCGGACGCCCGAGAACCTCGGCACTGGCGAGGGCGTCGTCCGCAAGCCACCGGCCCGCGTCTGGTCGAGCGGCCTGGCGGACTCCGACGTGGTCCGCCTGTTGGGTGGTGCGGACGGTCTCCAGGGCGTGATCGCCGCCGGGAAGTCCTACTTCGGCCCGGACGGCTGGAACCGGATCAAGGACACCGTCGAGCGGATCGTCGATCCGGTCGGTCTCGCCGGGCACCTCAACACCGCGGTCCACCAGCAGGCCGAGCCGGCGGCGAACACCGCCGAGGGCGCGGCGAACACCGCCGGAGGGGGCGGGCAGAACCCGCCGAGGCCGGACGCCGGGCTCGCCACCTATGCGATCGGCCCGGTCGCCCTCGCCGGCGGTGCCGGCGTGGAGGTGCGGCTGACCATCAAGGAACTGGAGTACCAGCGCACCGACAGCGGGGCCGAGATGAGCCCGTCGGCCGGTACCGCGGGCGGTGCGAGCAACACCGCGCAGCGCTCGCTGCAGGCGGGCGGCCGGTTGACGGCCGGCCCCACCTGGGGCCGGGGCGGCGACTTCGCCGGCCGGTTCACCGGGAACGCGGATCTGGCCTACCAGAGCAGGCACGACCTCTCGACCGCGTCCGGCGGCCAGGTGCTCGCCAACGCCAAGGTGCCGACCAGCATGGCCCGGTACACCGGACACGTCGAGGTGGAGGTGACGTTCGTCGACGGGGCCAAGGAGCCCCACACGCAGAAGGCCGTTGTTCCGATCATGGTCGACATCCCCGAGCGGGAGACCACCGGGACGGTACTTTCTGGCGACGGCTACCTCGTGTTCCACGACGGTGCGCCGGACGGCGAAGTCCGGGCAGGCGAGGCCGATCCCCGCCTGCTGCAGCGCATCGCCGAGGCGGCCGGATGGGACACGACGGTGCCGGCGCAGCACGAGAACCTGCTCCGCACGGCCCGCGTCGGCCGGGCGCTCTACGGTGACGCCTTCATGGCGGGCGGCTCGGAACGAGAGGTCCAGGCCGGAGCCCGGCCCTCCGAGGAACAGATCCGCTCCCGGACCCGGGGCATGGCCCGGCTCGTCGAGCTGGCCGACGGCACCGAGCAGCACGCCGTGCTCGACACCGTCCGGTCGCTGATGCGCGGCGACGCCGTGGACGACGCGGGGCGCGACGCCGGCCGGGCGGCGGTCCGCGCGATCGGCGCCGCGCAGGACGGTCCGCCCCTGACCGTCGAGCGGTTGGACACCCTGCTGTCCCAGCCGGTCGCGGAGCACACCCTCGTGCCGGAACCGGCGCCGGCGGCCGACCCGAACACGATCGCGGTCACCGAGACCGTCCTGCGGGCGGACGGCACCAGCCGGCTGACCCAGCGGATCAGGACGCTGATCGGCACCCTCGGCGAGGCGGACCCCCGGCTCGTGCTGGAGGTCACCGCCGAGCCCGGCTCGCGCCCCACCACGGAGTGGGTGAGCAGGACCAGGGCGGAGCTGGAGCGGATGCTCCGACACGAGCTGCGGTCCGTTCCCAGGGAGGTGGAGGTGGTCGTGAGGCTCGTCAGTACCACCGCGACCGGCGCCGAGTGGGGCTTCCGGGTGTCGCCGCCCCCGCCCAGGAACGACACGGAGGAGAGCATCTTCTCGGCGCTGATGGGCGACCGGTGAACCGTCGGACCCGGCCGGGCCGTAGGTACGGAGTGGAAGCGTCCGTGGCCCTGTCGGCCGGGCGGTTCCGCCGACAGGGACTGCATGCGGAGCCGAGGAGCTGCGGTGGGCACGAGCACGGGTGGAAACGGGGCTCAGGGCGGGACGGCGAGCATTCAGCTGCCGTCGGTGGCCTGGGAGATGGAGGAGGAGTCGGGGACGGCCGGTGCGGCGCCCGCTCCGCCGGCCTCGGCACCGGCTGCCGCCGTGCCGCCGGCCGCCGTGCTGCCCGCGGCTCCGCCGCCGGTCGTTCCGCAGTACGGGCAGGTCGCCGTCGGCCCGGTCGCGGCCGCGGCGCCCCCGGTGCCGCCGGCCCCCGTCGAGCCCGGACCGGTGGCCGCGCCGGGGCCCGACCCGGGGCCGGGGCCGGGGCCGACGACCCTCTCGCCGGCCGCGCGCCCGGACCGCTTCGGCCGGGCCCGGCTGAAGCGGCCGGTGCTGGTCGCCGCCGCCACCGCCGGCGTGGTGCTGATGGGTCTGCCGTTCCTGATCACCGACGGAAGTCGGACCGGCAAGGACGGGACGGGCGACAACGTCGGCCTGAGCCAGGCGGACCTGCCCCTCCCCGAGGGGCCGGAGTTCGGCGATCCCGCGCCGAGCGAGGCACCGACCGATCCGAACGCCTCCGGCGCCCCGACCGCGCCCGCCGATCCCACCCTCCTCCCGGACCCGGCCACGGGCGCCCCGACCACGCCCGGCACGCCGGGGACCTCCGAGGGCGCGCCCGGCCCGACCCCGGGCAACGGGGCGGCGCCGAACACCGGTGGGGCCCCGGCTCCGAGTACCAACCTGCTCTCCAAGCCTTCCAACGGGGCAGCCCCGGGCGCCAAGCCGCCGGCGACCGGTGGTTCCACCGGCACCGGCGGTACGGGTGGCGCCGGCGGTACCGGTGGCGGCGGCAGCACGGGGGGCGGCGCCCCGCAGCAGCCGGCGCCCCAGCAGCCCGCCCCGCAGCAGCCGGCGCCCCAGCAGCCCGTCCCGCAGCAGCCCGTGCCCCAGCCGACCTCCCCGCCGAAGGCCGCCGCGCCCACCTTCAGCGCCGTGGCCGGCACCGGGTGCAGCAGTTCCGGCGCCAGTTACGCCCAGTACGGCCAGTGGACCGAGGGCAGCACCGGCTGGACGGTCAACTCGGCGGGGGGCTACTCCGGTTCGGGCTGCAACGGCAAGTACGACTCGGTGCCGATGACCGGCTCGACGAGCCAGGACAAGGGCAACTCGGTGGTGTGGACCTTCTCCACGGCCCCGGTCACCAGCGGCAGCTGCCGGATCTCCGTCTACGTTCCGAACAGCAGCGACCGCAAGCTCGTCGGTGGCAAGCCCACCTACTACACCGTGCAGAACAGCTCGACGCCGGGCAGCGGCGTCATCGGCTCCTTTCCCATCGACCAGACCGCGAACCGGGGCTCCTGGTTCAGCGCCGGCACCTACACGGTGAGCGGCGGCCGGATCGCGGTGATGATGCACGACCGGGGCATCGACTGGGGCGGCGGTGGCGCCGACAAGGCCCATCACGCTGCCGCCGCCGTCCGCGCCGACTGCACCGGCTGACGGGCGTCCGGGGCATCGCCGGACCAGGCGGAGCCGCGGCCGGACCGGTCCGGGGCATCGTCGGTTCGGACGGCCCGGACGGCCCGGACGGGCCGGGCGGCCCAGGCAGCTCAGGCGGATCAGCCCGCTCAAACCGCTCAGAAGGATCAAGCGAAAGGAAGGCCACCCCATGTCGCGCCACGTGCTGACGGTGTGCCCGGAGCAGCGGGACGGCCGGTACCGCACCATCGGCGAGGCGCTGGCGGCGGCCCGCAGCGGGGCGGTGATCTCGGTGCGCCCCGGCCGGTACGAGGAGAACCTGGTGATCACCAAACTGGTCACCATCACCGCGGCGGAGGCCCGGGGCAGCGTCCGGATCACCGCCCGGCGGGGCTGCGTCGTGCAGGTCACGGCCGAGGCGGTACAGCTGACCGGCCTGATCCTGCAGGGGCAGGACGAGGAGATGCCCGCCATCGACGTGCCGCGCGGGCAGGCCGCCGTCCAGGACTGCGAAGTGGTCGGCAGCTCCTGGACGGCCCTCCTCACCCGCGGGGACGGCACCCTGGCGATGCGCGGATGCCGGGTCACCAATCCGGCGGGCGCCGGCATCGTCGAGACTTCCAGCGGCACCAGCATCATCGAGGACTGCGTGATCGAACACCTCGGCAGCTCCGCGGTGGTGATCGGCGAGCGCGCCAACCCGCTGCTGCGCAACTGCGTGCTGCGCGACGCGCGCGGCAACGGCATCTGCGCCAACGGCGACGCCCGGGGCACCTTCGAGGGCTGCGAGATCTCGGTCACCGACAAGCCCGGCATCGCCCTGGAGGAGCGCAGCACCACGCGGCTGGTGCGCACCACCGTCCGCGACACCACGATCGGCATCTACATCAGCTCCTCCGCCCAGGTCGTCCTGGAGGACTGCACGGTCACCGCCACCTCCGGCCACGGCATCGCCCTCGCCGCCGGCACCGACCCCCAGCTGCGCCGCTGCCGGGCCTCCCGGACGGCCGGGCACGGCATCCACGTCACGGCCCGTTCGCGCGGCACCTTCGAGGACTGCGAGGTGGACAGCGCACAGGGCACCGGCATCTGGGTGGGTGAGTCGTCCGGCCCGACGCTGGCCCGCACCGTCGTGCGGGACTGCGGCGCCGACGGCGTGGAACTGACCGGCGACAGCTCCGCCGACTTCGACCGGCTGGAGGTGCGGGACGTCGCCGGCAGCGGTGTGCTGATCACCGACGGCGCCAACCCGCGACTGCGCCGGGTCGCCGTCCACCGCGCCAAGGGCGACGGCATGACCGCGGTCCGGGACGGGCGCGGGCAGCTGGAGAACTGCGAGGTGCTGGACGCGGGCCGGGCCGGCCTGCGGTTCGCCGAGGGCGCGGACACCCGGGTCGGCGCCACGGTGGTGCGCGGGTCCGGCGGGTCCGGCGTGCTGCTCGGCCGGGTCGGCACGGCGACGCTGCGCGACTGCGAGGTGTCCGGATCGGCCGAGGACGGCATCACCGCCGAGGACGGCGCCGAACTGACCTGCACCCGGGTCCGGGTGACCGGCAACCGTCGCCACGGCGTGCGCATCGGGGCCGGGGCGCGAGCCGTGCTGGCCCAGCTCACGGCCACGGAGAACACCGGCGACGGCGTGCGCACCGACTCCACCGAGGCGGTCCGGCTGACCGGCTGCACACTCTCCCGCAACCGCGGCTCCGGCCTGCGCCAGAACGCGCCCAGCGAGCGGCTCGCCCTCGAAGAGCTGGTCAGCGAGGAGAACGGCCTGCCGGACGCGCACGGCACCGCCACCACCGGCTCGGCGCCCGCGCCGCGTGCCGCGCAGCCGGCCGGGACCGCCCCCGGCGCCGATCGGGAGGCCGCCGGGGAGTCCGTCTCCGAGGACGCGCCCGGCCGGCCGGCCGGCGCACCCGGCCCGCTGGAGGTGCTGGAGTCGCTGGTCGGCCTGGCCGGGGTCAAGGAGCAGGTGGCCACCCTGGTCAACCTCAACAAGCTGGCCCGGCGTCGGGAACTCGCGGGCATGCCCGCGCTGCCGATGAGTCGCCACCTGGTGTTCGCCGGCCCGCCCGGGACCGGCAAGACCACCGTCGCCCGGCTCTACGGCAGCATCCTCGCCGAGCTGGGCGTGCTGCGCAGCGGCCACCTGACCGAGGTGGCCCGGGCGGATCTGGTCGCCTCGATCATCGGCGGCACCGCCCTCAAGACCACCGAGGTGTTCCAGTCCGCGCTCGGCGGGGTGCTCTTCCTCGACGAGGCCTACACGCTCTCGGCGGGCTCCGGCGGCAGCGGGCCGGACTTCGGGCGCGAGGCGATCGACACCCTGGTCAAGCTGATGGAGGACCACCGCGAGGACATCGTGGTCATCGTGGCCGGCTACTCCACCGAGATGACCGACTTCCTGGCCTCGAACCCGGGTCTGGCCTCCCGTTTCAGCCGCACCGTGGAGTTCGCCAACTACGCGGTCGACGAGCTGGTCACCATCGTCGAGCGGGCCGCCGCCGGGCACGGCTACGAACTGGCCGAAGGCGCCCGCGAGGCGCTCACCCTGCTCTTCGAGCGGATGCCCAAGGGGGAGGACTTCGGCAACGGCCGGGCGGCCCGCAAGGTGTTCGAGGAGATGGTGGACCGGCAGGCGACCAGGCTCTCGACCCAGCCCGAGATCTCCGACGAGGACCTGGCGCTGCTGGTCCCCGAGGACGTCGCCCCGGTGGAGCCCGCGCAGGAGGCCAGGAAGGACGGCACCGAACTGCTCGCCGAGCTCCGGGCGATGGTCGGCCTGCCCGCCGCCAAGGAGCAGGTCGAGGACCTCGTCAACCTGATCCGCCAGGTCCGCCGGCGGGAGGAGGCCGGGCTGCCCACCGCCACCATCAGCCACCACCTGGTGTTCGCCGGCCCGCCGGGGACCGGCAAGACCACCGTGGCCCGGCTCTACGGGCAGTTGCTCGCGGAACTGGGCGTGCTGCCGGGTGGTCAGCTGATCGAGACCGCCCGTTCCGACCTGGTCGGACGCTACGTGGGCCACACCGCGCAGCTCACCAAGGAGGCCTTCGACCGGGCCCGCGGCGGGGTGCTGTTCATCGACGAGGCGTACACCCTGACTCCGCGCCACGGCAACGGCGGCGACTTCGGGCAGGAGGCGGTGGACACCCTGATGAAGCTGATGGAGGACCACCGGGACGAGGTGGTGGTGATCGTCGCCGGCTACGACGACGAGATGCAGCACTTCCTGGCCTCCAACCCGGGCCTGGCGTCCCGCTTCTCCCGGCAGGTCGACTTCGGCCACTACAGCGACTCCGAACTCGTCACCATCGTCGGCCGGCACGCCGACTCGGCCGGCTACACCTGCGCGCCGGAGACCCTGGCGGCGCTGGAGCGGCTGTTCGCGGCCGTCCCGAGGGACCGCACCTTCGGGAACGGCCGCTTCGCCCGGCAGACCCTGGAGGGCATGATCACCCGCCAGGCGGGCCGGCTGGGTCGGCTCGACTTCGCGGACCTCTCCGAGCTCAGCCTGCTCCTGCCGCAGGACATCGCGGTGGAGCGGATGGGCAGCGCGGTATGAGGCGGCGTCGGGTGGCGGCCGGGCCGGCCGTCCGCCGGCGCCGGGTCGGGGCGGCGACCACGGTGTGCGTGGCCGCTCTGCTGGTCCCCGTCGGGTCGGCCGCGGGCGCCCCGGCCGGCACCCCGGCGCCCGCGTCCCCGACCGCGTCGCCCTCGTCGGCGGAGCTGCCACCGGTGAGTCAGACGCTTTCCGACGTCCGGGAGAGCGGTTGCCGCAAGCCGTCCGCCCGGACCACCGACCGGGCCCCCTGGTCCCAGGTGTACCTGCGGCCCGAGGCGGTCTGGCCGAGCGGCCGGGGCGCCGGAGTGACCGTCGCGGTGCTCGGCTCCGGGGTGGAGGCGGCGGCGGGCACCGACTCCGGTGCGCTGGCCGGGCGGCTCAGGATCGGCACCCGGGTGCAGGGGCAGGGCGACTCCGGCCAGGACTGCGTGGGCCACGGCACCTTCCTCGCCACGCTGCTGGCCGGCCGCCGCCCGCCCGACGGGGGGCCGGCCGGCCTGGCCCCGGAGGCGACGGTGCTGGCCGTCCGGGTGACCGACGACGCCGGGACGACCACGGCGGACCTGCTGGCCCAGGGCATCCGGGCGGCGGCCGACGCCGGCGCCCGGGTGGCGCTGGTCGGAGCCGTGGCGTCGGCTCCCAGCCAGGCGCTCGCCGAGGCCGTCGAGTACGCCGGGGCGAAGGGTCTGCTGCTGGTCGCCCCGGCCGGGCCGGACGGGCAGTCGGCGAAGGGTCCGGTGTACCCGGCCGGTTATCCCGGCGTCGTCGCGGTGGCCTCGATCGGCCCCGGCGGAGCGCCCACCGGCTCCGGTGACTCGGTGTCCGCCGCCGGCGTGGCGGGCGTCCCCGGCGTACGGGTGGACCTGGCGGCGCCCGGCGAGGGTCTCCAGGCCTCTGGACCGGGCGGCGGTCACTTCACCGCCTCGGGGCCCAGCGGCGCCGCCGCCCTCGTCGCGGGGGTGGCGGCCCTGCTGCTCTCCCGGGAGCCCGGGTGGACGCCGGCCCAGGTCGTCGAGCGGCTGAGATCGACCGCCTACCGGCCCGGATCGGCACTGCCCGACCCGGCCGTCGGCTGGGGCACGGTGGACGTGGTGGCCGCCGTGACCGCCCTCGCGCCGGTCACCGGTGCGCCGCGGGCCACCACCGACCCGGTGACGGTCCCGCCGCCGCCCGACCGGACGGCCGTCACCCGGGCCTCGGCACTGGCCGGGGCGAGCGCCGGGCTGGTCGCGGTGGTCGCCCTCGCCGCGGCGGCGCTCGGAGCGGGCCGCCGACGGAACCGGACCGCGCCGTAGCGGGCGCGGCCGGGCCGCCGCCGCTGGCCCGTCAGGAGCGTTGGCGCGGAGTTGGTCCGGTCTTGGCGGTGGCTGGAAGCGTGTCCTACCGAGGGGAGAGCCGGATCGGCTCGTCCCGGCCCATCGACCGACCGTTGCGAGGGACTCAGACCGCCGTGGCCATCGACGCTTCCGCTCACACCGAGGACACCCACCCGGCGGCCGAGGCAGCCGGGGAGGCAGGGGGTTCCCTGGACACTCCGGTCGGCCGAGCGGAGCGGCCCGCTCCCGACCGGCCCGTCCTCGACCGGCCCGTCCTCGACCGGCAGACCCTCGCCGAGCTCCACCGCCTGCACGGCGGCCACCTGCTGCGCGCGGTGCTGCGGGTCACCGGCGGGGACCGCGGCACGGCCGAGGACATCGTCGGGGAGGCCCTGCTGCGTGCCTGGCGGAACCCCGGGGCGGTCGCCGACGGGCCCGAGAACGGTCGCGCCCGGCTGTTCGCGGTGGCCCGCCGGATCGCCGTCGAGCACTACCTGACGGTCGCCGCCCGGGCACGGGAGGGCGAGGCGGCCGCGGCGCTGCCGGACAGCGGCCGGGTGGCGGCCGGGCCGCACCCGCACCACGGCGAGGTGCTGGTGGGGTTGCGCCGGACGGACCGGCCGGCGGCGGTGGGGGCCCGCGAGGTGTCCCCGGTCCGCGGGCTGCGGTCGGTCCTGGCGGACCGCCCCGGGGCCGCCTGATGCGGGGTCAGGTCCGGCCGGCCGGCGCGCCGGCCGCCGGCAGGGGCGCCGGTGCCGGCGGGGGCCGCAGTGAGCGTTCGATCGCGGCGGGCACGCCGCTCGGGGAGCCGGCCTGATGTCGGTGCAGCCGGTACAGTCCGACGGCCGCCTTCAGGTGCTCGGCCGCCTCCTCCTCGCGGCCCTGGGTCCGCAGGAAGGCGGCGTAGCACTCCTCCGAGACGGCCTGCAGGTGCAGGAAACCGGCCTGCTCGCAGGTGACCAGGAGCCGGGCCCAGGCCAGTTCGGAGGCCTCGGCGAGGCCGAGGGCCTGCAGGGCGTGCGCCTCGGTCAGCATCGACCAGGCGTGGATCGTCGCGGCCGGGTGGTCGGGCAGCAGGGCCCTGGTCTCGCGGGCCCGGCGCAGCGCGCCGTCGTGGTCGCCCGCCATCAGGGCGGCCGACGCGGCGTAGCCGAGGGCGTAGGAGGTCCGGTGCGCGGAGCCGGACTCCTCGGCGAGGGCCACCGCGGCCGCCGCCAGTGCGGTGGCCCGGACCGGGTCCCCGAGCAGGGCGGTGCCGAGCGACGCGGTGGCCAGGGCGCGGATGTGCGCGAAGCCGTCCGCGGGCGTGGTGTCGGCGACGGCCCGCCGGGCCGCCTCGGCCCCCTCCGCACGGCGTTCCAGCCCCAGCAGCGCGTTCGCCGAGGCGCCCCGCAGCAGCGCGGTGGCGACCCGGTCGCCGCACTGTTCGGCGGCGCGCTCGCCCGCCCGCAGGCAGCTCAGCCAGTCGGCCAGCCGGCTGGAGCCGTAGTACAGCGCGCTCGACGACATGGCCAGGCGCCAGGCCCGTTCGGGGTCGACCGCGCCGGCGGTGTCGACCAGCGCGCGGATCGTCGACTGCTCCGCGCGGAACCAGTCGAGCGCGGCGCGGGTGTCGCTCGCGGCGGGCAGCGCGGCGGGCGGGTGGGCGCGTTCGCCGTAGCCGTCCTGCCCGGGTTCGAGGTGTTCGCCGCAGTGCTGGACGGCCGTCACGTAGTAGTCCAGCAGCCGTTCGACGGCGAGCCGGCGGAGCTCGGGGGGCTGTTCGGCGAGGAGTTCGACGCTGAACAGCCGGATCAGGTCGTGGCGGCTGTACCGGCCCGGCGCGCTCTCGCCGAGCAGGTGGTGGGCGGCCAGTTCGCCCAGCGCGTCGCGGGCGGTGGCCGGGTCGGCACCCAGCAGCGCGGCGGTGGCGGCGGTGTCCACCTCCCGGCCGGGGTGCGCGGCCAGCAGGGTGAGCAGGGTGGCGGCCCGGTCGGAGAGGTGGCGGTGGGTGAGCATCAGGGTGGTGCGGATGCTGACCGCGCCGTCGGTCTCCAGGGCGAGCAGCCGGGTCCGCTCGTCGGAGAGCTCGGCGACCAGGTCGGTGATCGTCCAGTCCGGTCGGGCGGCCAGCCGGGAGCTCGCGATCCGCAGGGCGAGCGGCAGGTGGTCGCAGAGTGCGATCAGCCGCTCGGCGGCGGCGGCCTCGGCGAGGACCCGCTCCGGGGCCAGGCTCCGTTCGAGCAGCCGCAGCGCGTCGCCCTCGGGCAGCGCCTCCAGCCGCAGGATGGCGGCGCCCTCGGTGACCACCAGGTCCTCCAGGGAGGTGCGGCTGGTGACCACGGCGGCGCAGTCGGGCCCGGCCGGCAGCAGGTCGGCGACGTGGGCGGCGCTGTGCGCGTTGTCCAGCAGGACGAGCAGGCGGAGGTCGCCGGTCCGGGCGCGGTAGAGGCCGGCGCGGCTCGCGCGGTCCTCGGGGATGGCCGCCTCCGGGACACCCAGGGCCAGCAGGAACTGGCCGAGCACCTCGGCCGGGTCGGCCGGTCCGGCCGGGTCGAAGCCGCGCAGGTCGACGAAGAGCTGGCCGTCCGGGAAGCCGGCGGCCGTCCGGTGCGCCCAACGGATGACGGTGGCACTCTTCCCGACACCGGCCGGGCCGACCACCACGGCCAGTCCGTCACCGGTGCGGTCCGGACCGCACTCGCGGTCGAGCCAGTGCGACTCCGGGCCGCGCCCGACGAAGCCGATGGGCCGGCGGGGGAGCTGACGGGGCTTCGAGGGCTCGACCGGTGCGGGTGCGGCCGCGGGGGCCGGACCGGCCACGGGTGGGGCGGGGACCACCGGCGGGCCGGCGGCCGCGGGCGGCTCAGGGGCCACCGGCGGTCGCGTGCTCGCAGGGGCGCGCGGCGCCGCCGGCCCGGGGCCGGGCACCGTCCCGGCGGCCGGCTCCTCGGCCAGCACCCGGGCCAGTGCGGCCTGCAGCTCCGCGCCGGGCACCATGCCCAGCTCGCGGGAGAGCAGCTCCCGGGCCTGGTGGTACACCGCCAGCGCGTCGGCGGGCCGCCCGGCCTGGTGGAGGCAGCGGACCAGCAGGGCCACCACCTCCTCGCGCAGCCCGTCGGCCCGCACCCGCTGTTCCAGGGCCTCCACGGCGGCGGCGCCGGAGCCCTGGCGCAGCCGCAGCCGGGCCCAGCCGATCAGCGCCCTCGTCCCGGCCTCCTCCAGCCGGCCGGCCAGGGCCTGTCGCAGTTCGGTGTCGGGCAGGTCGGCCAGGGCGGCGCCGGTCCACAGGCCCATGGCCCGTTCCAGCAGCCCGATCGCCTCGGCGTCCGCGCCGCGGTCGGCCCGGTCGGCGTGCTCCCCGGCGCGGGCGGACAGCGCTTCGAAGCGCAGCGCGTCGACCTGCTCGGCCGGGCCGGTGAGCAGATAGCCGGGCGCCCGGGTGGACAGCTCGAAGGGGGTGGCGGCGAGGACCTTGCGCAGCGCGGCGACGTGCCCCTGCAGGGCTGCCCTGGCCCGGGCCGGCGGTTCCTCGCCCCAGAGCAGCTCGAAGAAGCGCTCCACCGCGACGACCCGTCCGAGCCGCAGGGCCAGCAGGGCCAGGACGGCGCGCCGTTGCGGTCCGGGTAGCGCGACGTACCCGTCGGACCCGGTTCGCAGCTCCACGGGGCCGAGCAGTCGGATGCCCACGCGGTCGCCCACAGTCGCCCCCCACGGCGGTCCAGCCTGATATCGGGCTGCAGTGTATCCGTGCCGTTTGTCCGGGTTGGCATTTCGTCCGCGCCGTGGACGCCGGAGCGGGGTGCCGGCTCCTGCCCTTTCGGGCACACCGTGGTCCGTGATTGGGCAATTCCCGGCCGGATCCGTCAATATGCCGATCACTGACATATGACGAGGAGGCCGTATGCGGATCGACCTGCTCGGTGCCGTGACCGTCCGCTACGACTGCAGCACGGCGGCCACGCCCTCGGCGCCGAAGCGCCGTGCGCTGCTCGCCGCGCTGGCCGTGGAACTCGACCGGGTGGTGCCCACCGACCGGCTGATCGAGCTGGTCTGGGACGGCAACCCGCCCGCGACCGCGCGCGCCGCGCTGCAGGGGCACGTTGCCGGACTGCGCCGGCTGCTGGACGGTGGACTGGAGCTGGCCACCCGGGGCGCCGGCTACGTCCTGAGCGGGGATCCGGAGCAGGTGGACGCCCTGCGCTTCGAACGCCTCTGCGACCGGGCCGGGGTGCTGCTCCCCGGCCGCCCGGACCCCGCCGCCGCCCCGGCGGACCGCGCCACCGGGGCGGACGACCCGGTGCTGCCACTGCTGCGGGCGGCGCTGGACCTCTGGCGCGGTCCGGCCCTGACCGACTGCGGCTCCGCCCTGCTGCGCGAGCAGGCCGCCCCCCGGCTGACCGACCTGCGGCTGCGCGCCCTGGACCGGCTGGCCGAGGGGCTCTGCCGGCTGGACCGCGGCGCCGAACTGGTCGCCGAGCTGGTCGAGACCGCCGCGGCCCACCCCACCCACCAGCGGCTGGCCGTCCGGCTGATCGACTGCCTGGACCAGGCCGGGCGCCGGGCCGAGGCGCGGGCCTGGTACGAGCGGGTCACGGCGCAGCTGCCGACGGCGCCGGGGCCCGAACTGCGGCTGGCCGGCGAGCGCGTCGCGGGCCGGCCGGCCGTCCTCACCACGCCCCGCGCCGAGCCCCGGCCGCCCGTCGCCACGGCCCGCCCGCCGCACCTCGTGCCCTCACAACTGCCCCGCGCCAACCGGCGGTTCGTCGGCCGTGCGGCCGAGCTCGACCGCCTGGACGCGGCCGTCGCCGCCGGCCGGGAGGCCGGCCCCGTCCTGGTCACCGGACCGGCCGGGGTCGGGAAGAGCAGCCTGGTCCAGAGCTGGGCCCACCGGGCCGCCGACCGCTTCCCCGACGGCCGGCTCCACGCCGATCTGCGCGGCTTCGACGAGAGCGGCCCCCGCGAGCCGGCCGAGGTGCTGGCCGGTTTCCTGACCGCGCTGGGCGTCACCGGGAGCGCGCTGCCCGGCTCGCTCGACGGCCGCGCCCGCCGCTTCCGCGAGCTGGTGACGGGCCGCCGGCTGCTGATCGTGCTGGACAACGCGCGCTCCTACGAGCAACTCGCCCCGCTGCTGCCCGATCCGCCGCCCGAGGCCGGACCCGGGACCGGCCGGGCCTGGGTCGGACCCGTCACCGTCATCACCAGCCGCAGCCGGCTGCGGGACCTGCTGGTGCACGAGGGCGCCACCCCGTTCCCGCTGGACGCCCTGACCCCGGCCGAGTCCCAGGAGCTGCTGGCCCGGGTGCTGGACCCGGCCCGGGTGGCGGCCGAGCCGCTCGCCGCCGCCGAACTCGCCGAACGGTGCGACCACCTGCCGCTCGCCCTGCGGCTCGCCGCGGCCCGGCTGGGCGCCCGCCCGGACTGGGCCCTGGAGGACCTGGTGGCGGAGTTCGCCGAGGAGCCGTCGGGGCTCGCCGACCCGGCCCGCGCCGACCTCGGTCCGCCCGGCTTCGGCGCGGCCCTCGACCTGACCTGCCGCACCCTGGCACCGGCCGCGGCGCGCCTGTTCGCCCTGCTCGGCCTGCACCCCGGCGCGGTCATCGAGCCGCTCGCCGCCGCCGCCCTCGCCGAGGTGCCGCCGGCCGCGGCCCGCGGCCTGCTGGTCCAGCTCGACGCCGTCCACCTGGTGGAGGAGGGCGCGCCCGGACTGTTCGCCCGGCGCGAGCTGGTCCGCCGGCACAGCGCCCGGCTGGCCGCCGAACTCCCGGCCGACCAGCGCGCGGCGGCCCTGGACCGGCTGATCGAGCACTACCTGAACGCCACCGCCGCCTGGGTCGGCCGGCCGGGCGACGGTCCGCCGTCCGCCGTCGGCCCGTCCGCTGTCGCTCCGTCGGTCGTGGGCCCGTCCGCCGGGGACCGCCCCCTGCCGCCGAGCGCCCGCCGGGCCGCCGACTGGTTCGACCGCGAGGAGCCCGCCGTCCGCGGCCTGGTGCTGCGCGCCGAACGGCACGGCCGGTTCGCCGAGGCCTGGCGGCTCGCCCACCGGGCCGGCGCCCTCTACGCCGGGTCCGGGCACCGCCGCGCCGGGTGGTGGACCACCGTCGAGTCCGGTCTGCGGGCCGCCCGCGCCTGCGCCGATCCGGCCGCCGTGGCCCGGCTGACCACCGACCTCGCCGCGGTCCTGGTCGACCGGCGGGACGTCAGGGCCGCCCTCGACCACCTGGACCGGGCGCTCACCTCCGCCGACCAGGTCGGCGACCCGGTCGAACGCCACCACTGCCGGGTCCGGATCGCGGCCGGCCTGGCCGGCGCCGGGAGGCCGGACCGCGCCGTGCCGCTGATGGCGGACATCGTGGCCCGCGCCCGCTCGCTGGCCGACGACCGGCTGCTCGCCCGGGCGCTCGACGACCTGGCCGGAGCCCAGGTGGCCGGCGGCGCCCTCGAAGCGGCTCTCGCCCACGCGGACGAGGCCGTGCGCATCCTCGCCGCCCACCCGGACGCGGCCGAGACCGTCCGGGCCACCCATACCCGGGCCGAGGCCCTCCACGCGCTCGGCCGCCACGGCGACGCCCTGACCACGGCCCGGCTGGCCCTCGTGCTCGGCCGCACCCAGGCCGATCCGGGGGTCGAGGCCCGCTCGCACACCCTGATGGCCACGGTCCTGCGGGCGCTGGGTCGCACGGCCGAGGCCGCGGCGGAGGAGCGCCGGGCCGCCGCCACCGCTGCCCGCTGACGGTGGGTCCGTCTCGGGCGGATTCAGGTGGTCTCGGTCGCATGAGGCCTGCCGGCCTGCGCCGGCGGCGGTGGCCCCGGGTGGGCCGGGCCGCGCGGCCGGGGAGGCGCCGCCGCTGAGGGCGGTGTCGGGGGACCTCGCGTGCGGGTGGACCCGTCTCGGTCGCATGGGGCCTGCCGGCCTGCGCCGGTGGTCACGCTCCTGAGCGCGTCGGGCCGTGCGGCCGGGAGCCGCCACCGCTGACCGCCGCGTGCCCGCCCGTGCGGACGGCGGGCGGTTCTGGGCACCCTCGTGTGCGGGGATGGGCAGAACCACAGGCGGAAGTAGCGGCGGGGCCACCGCCCCGCAGGTGGCGGCGCATCGTGTTCCGCCCATCCCGTTCCCGAGCGGTCGGACCGGCGGCCCGGCTCCGGCCGGGGCGCCACCGGGCGGCCGGGCGTGGGTCGATCCGGTGCAAGATCACGACTTTGACCAGTGCATACTGTCTGACCTGACGTGTTCGGTGAAGCGGCCGACACCGTGAGTGACAGGGGTGGCGATGGGTGCGACAGGCAACCCCGCAGGCAGCCCGCAGGGCATAGCGACAGGCAGTTCCGCCGCGGCGGAGGAGTTCTGCCTGTTGCTGGCACGCTTCCGGGTACTGGCCGGTCTGACGCAGGCCGAGCTGGCCCGGGCGGCCGGGATCAGCCTGCGCGCGCTCGGCGACATGGAGCGCGGCCGCACCCGGGGACCGCAGCAGCGCACCGTGCAGGCCCTGGCCGTCGCGCTGCGCCTCGACGCGGCCCGGACCGCCGCGCTCGACCGGGCCGCCCGCGACGGGCGTCCCCGGCGCACCCCCGCCCGCGTGCGGGCCCCGCGCCCGGCCCCCGGGGCCCCCGGGGCCGCCGTGCCCGCGACCGCCGCACCCGCGCCCGCCGCCCCCGAGGCGCCCGCCGCCGTGGATTCCCCTGCGACCGCGACCGTGCCCGATGCCGGGAGCGACAGCCCGGCCGAGGCGGTGTTCTCCGCACTCGCGCTGCCCCGGGACATCGCCGACTTCACCGCCCGGGAGGACGCCCTGGCCCGGCTGCACCGGCTGGTCCGGGACGCCGATCCGGCACACCCCCGGATCGTGCTCGCCTACGGTCAGCCCGGCCTGGGCAAGACCGCCTTCGCCCTGCACGCCGCCCACACCCTGGCCCCGCAGTTCCCCGACGGCCAGCTCTCCCTCGACCTGCGCGGGATGGCTCCGACGCCGCTCGCACCGCGCGACGCCCTCGGCCAGATCCTCCGGGCCCTCGGCGTCGCCGACCGCTCGGTGCCCGCCGACACCGAGGAGCGCGCCAGCCTGTTCCGCACCCTGGTCCGGGAGCGGCGCCTCGTCCTGATCCTGGACAACGCCGCCGACGAGGCACAGGTCCGCCTGCTCCTGCCGGGCTCCGGCCCGGCCCTGACGATCATCACCAGCCGGCACGTGTTGCCCGGCCTGGAGTCGGTGCACCGCCTGCCGCTGGACGTCCTCGCCCCCGGCGAGTCGGCCGCCCTGCTGGCCCGGATCGCCGGCCCCGAGCGGCTCGCGGCCGAACCCGACGCCGCCGCCGAACTCGCCCGGCTCTGCGGCCACCTGCCGCTCGCCCTGCGGATCGCCGGACAGCGGCTGGTGGCCCGCCCGCAGCAGCCCGTCAGTCACCTGGTCCGCCAACTCGCCGCCGAGGAGTACCGGTTGGACGTGCTGGAGGCCGGTGACCTGCGGGTGCGCGCGGCCTTCGCGCTCTCCTACCGCAAGCTCCCCGCCGCCACCGCGCTGGTCCTGCGCCGCTGCTCGCTGTCCGCGGGAAAGGACTTCACCGCCGCCACCGTCGCCGCCTACGCGGGCCTTCCCGTCCAGCAGACCGACCGCCGGCTGGAGGAACTCGCCGACGCCGGACTGCTGCAGCCCGCCGCGACCCCCGAGCGCTACCGCCTGCACGACCTGGTCCGCCTCTACGCGGGCGAGCGGCTCGCCGCCGACGACGGCCCACAGGCCCTGGAGGCCGCCCGCGAGCAGGCCGGCGACCGGTTGCTGCGCCGGGCCGCCGCCGCCGGTCTGCGGTTCGACGTGGAGGGTGCCGAGCACGCCGGCGCCGAATCGGCCGACCCGGATCCGGCCACCGCCCCGGTCACCCTCGCCGACGCCCGGCGCTGGCTGGAGGAGGAGCATCCCGAGTGGCTGGCCGCCCTGCAGCACGCGAACGCCACCGGCCGGCACCGGCAGGTGGTGGACACCGCCGAGGCCATGCACTGGTTCTCCGACAGCCTGCTGCACTGGGACGTCTGGGCCGAGGTCTTCCGGCTCTCGGCGGACTCCGCCCGCGCCGTCGGCGACCGGCTCGCCGAGGCCGTCCACCTGAACTACCTGGCCTGGTCCCACATCACCTGCCTGCACCGCTACCGGTCGGGGCTCGCGGTCGCCTCGGAGGCCCTGGACCTGGCCCGCCGGATCGGCGACGCCCAGCAGGAGGCCTGGGCCCTCGCCTACTGCGCCACCGCCCTGCGCCGGCTGCACCGGCCGGAGGAGGCGATGGACTCCTACCGCCAGGCCGCCGAGGTGTTCACCTCGCTGGAGGGCCGGTCCGCCGAGGTGGGGCGGATCGTGGCGCTGCGCTGCGTCGGCTCCTGCCTGCGGGAGTCCGGCCGGCCCCGGGAGGCGCTGGAGAGGCACCGGCTGCTCCTCGCCGAGATCCTCGGGTGGCTGGACGGCTCCTCTCCGCACATCGTCCACCTGTTGGCCGGGTTCGCCGCCCACGAGGTCGGCCTCGACCACTCCGCACTGCTGGAGTGGTCCGAGGCGGAGGACGCCTACCGCCAGGCCCTCGGCCACTTCGAGGGGGCCGGGCAGCCCGACAGCATGACCCAGACCCTCACCGAGCTGGGCACCGCCCTGATCGAGTTGGACCGCGCGGACGAGGCCCGCGAGCTGCTGACCACGGCACTGACCGACCTCACCGCCGAGGGCGCCCGCGGGAACCACCGGCGCACCGGCTGACGCGGTGCCGCTCCGCCCCGGCCGTGCCGGTCGGCCCGGGGCGGCGGCCCGGTCGGCCCGGGGCGCCCACCGCCCGGCGGTGATCGGCCACCGGTGAACCGCGCGGCCGGTGAACCGTGTGGCCGGTGAACCGTGCGGCCGGGTCCGGCCGTAGGTAGGGAGTGGAAGCAGCCGCGGGCCCGGCCGGCCGGGTGCTTCCGTCGACGGGGCGTGACATCGGCCGCCCGGCGGCCGCGGTACGGGGAGCGGCGGACGCCCCTCCCGCCGCCAACGCCCTGGCGTGAGGTTCGTTGGCGCAGCGTTGGTCCGGTCTTGGCCGTGGCTGGAAATGTGTCCCAGCAAGGGGGGAGGGACAGCCGCACCGGCTCGTCCCGACATATCGACCAACCGTTGCGAGGGACTCAACCGCCGTGGCCATCGACGCTACCGTTCACGCCGAGGACACCCATCGGGCAGCCGGGGAGGCCGGGGAGGCCGGGGGCGCCCCGGACGCTCCCGTCAGCCGTGCGGACCGGCCCACCCTCGACCAGCAGACCCTGGCCGAGCTGTACCGCCTGCACGGCGGCTACCTGCTGCGCGCGATGCTGCGCGTCACCAGCGGCGACCGGGGCAAGGCCGAGGACATCGTGCAGGAGACCCTGCTGCGCGCCTGGCAGAACCCGGCCGCCATCCGTCGGGGCCCCGAGTACAGCCGTCCGTGGCTGTTCACGGTGGCCCGCCGGATCGCCATCGACCACTTCCGGATGCAGGCCGCCCGCGCCCAGGAGGTCGCCGACGACGCTCCCGAGGAGCACGCCGGCACTCACGACCCCTACGACGAGGTGCTCGCCGCCCAGGACATGGCGATCGCGCTCGCCGAGCTGCAGCCGCACCACCGCGACGTCCTGGTCGAGCTGCACATGCACGGCCGCTCGATGGCCGAGGCCGCCGCCGTCCTCGGCGTCCCGGTCGGCACCGTCAAGTCCCGCAGCTTCTACGCGGTCCGCGCGCTGCGCCCGATCCTCGAAGCCCGCGGCATGGTCGCCGCGGGGTGACCGCCCCGGTCCGCACTCAGGTGCGGAGCACGCGGTCGCAGAACGGGCACACCTGGCCGCTCCACTTCGGCGGGTACCACGGCGCGTCGGGGTCGGGCGCCCGGTACGGGTCGCGGCGCATCCGGTCGGTTCCCATGCCGCAGAGGGTCAGTCCCTCGGGCCGACCGGCCGGCGCCGGGGCGGCCCGGGCCGCGTGGACGGCGCGCACGACCTCGACGTAGTCGGTGCCGCCGCTCGCTGTCGAGGTGCGGACGAGTTCGGGTTCGAGGAGTACCAGGATGCTCACCACCTCACTCTGGTCGTCGGGGCCGGGGGGCGCACCTCGGCGGCGGGGGTGAGGGTGCGGAACCGGCCGTCGGGCGGTGAGGGCGGCGGCCCGGGCGCCGCCCAGTACGTGGACGTGCGCACGGGGCGGGCCCCAGGCCCAGGCCCAGGCCAGAGCTCAGGGCTCAGGGCGCAGGAAGTTCTCCGCGGCGGTGAACCACTCCGGGGGTCCGGGCCGTTCTCCAGGGTGGCGGTACCGCCACCGGCGCTCGTCCCCCCGTGCGGGCGCCGGTTCACCCGCCCTCCGGGGGGTGTCAACTCCGGCCCGGTGCGGCGTCTCTGACGGTCAATCCGGTGTGGAGAGCGTGAACCGGGAGGCGTGGCCCATCCGTAGCTACTGCTGAGAGCCGCGCCCCGTGTACGGCGCGCGGCGTGTCCCGGGCCCACCGGCCCAGGTCCAGCGTCCGGCTCCGGCCATGGAACTCCCGGCTCCCGCGCCCCGGCGGGATCCGGGTCCCTGGCGCCCCGGCGGTGCCCTTGTGGGAGGGCTACCGCCGGGGCGCGCCGCGTGGCGGACGCCGGGCCGGCCCGCCCGTCCGCTCCCAGCCCAGGAGAGTCCCGATGCCCAAACACCGGCTCACCCGACGACGACGGATGGCGGCGGCCTCCACCGCCCTCGTCGCCGGCGCCGCGCTCATCCTCATGCAGCACCAGGCTCCCGCCGCCGAGGCCGCGGACCCGGTCGGCCTCAACGCCGTCTCCGAGTACCTCGGTTGGGGCGACGCCCCCGACCCGGTCGCCGTCATGAAGGCCACCGGGCTGCGGCAGTTCGCCCTCTCCTTCGTCCTCTCCGGCGGTGGCTGCGACCCGAAGTGGGACGGCAGCCGCGCCCTCACGGGCGGCGCCGACGAGAAGGTGATCAAGCGGATCCGGGCCGCCGGCGGCGAGATCCTCGCCTCCTTCGGCGGCTGGGACGGTGCCAAGCTCGGCGAACGCTGCGCCACCGCCGCCGAACTGGCCGCCGCCTACCAGAAGGTGGTCGACGCGTACGGCCTCCGGGCCGTGGACATCGACCTGGAGTCGACCGAGCTGAGCACCCCCGCCGTGCGGCAGCGGGTCGTCGACGCGCTGAAGACGCTGAAGGCCAAGAACCCCGGACTGCTCGTCTACGTCAGCTTCCCGGTCGACCCGACCGGCCCGGACGCCGACGGCGCCGACCTGATCAGGACCGCCGCCAAGGCCGCTCTGGTGGTGGACGGTTGGACGGCCATGCCGTTCGACTTCACGAGCCATGACGGCACCATGGCCGCCGCGACCGTCACCGCCGTCAGCGGCCTCCAGCGGGCCGTCGCCGCCGCCTACGGCTGGGACGACGACAAGGCCTGGCGCCACTCCGGCCTCTCCTCCATGAACGGCCGCACCGACCAGCAGGGCGAGCAGCTCACCCCGGCCGACTTCCGTTCCGTCCGCGACTTCGCCGCCACCCACCACCTGGCCCGGTTCGGCTTCTGGGCGGTCAACCGCGACCGCCCGTGCGCGAGCGGCACCTTCACCACCGCGACGTGCAGCGGCGTCCAGCAGACCGCGTACGACTACACCCGGATCGTGGCCGGCTACCACGTGGACTCGGTGCCCGGCGGGGCCGGCCCCTGCCCGAGCCCGTCGGTCGTCACCACGCTGCCCCCGGGCCCCGGCCGGACCACCTGGCCGCTGCCGACCCCGACCGTCGCCCGCCCGGCCGACGCGGTCCCGCCGGCGGACGGCCCGTCGGCCTCGCCGTCCGCCCGCCCGTCCGACGGCACCCCGACGCCCGCCCGTACGGCCTGCGTCCCGCCGAGTTCGGCCCCGGTCACACCGGCGCCGACGGGCGCACCCACGACGCCGGCCTCGACCGCCCCCACCACCCCGGGTGCGACCACCACCACCTCGAAGCCGCCGGTGACCCCGACGGGTACGGCCACCAGTGCGTCCGGCCCGGCCACCGCGGCCACCGAGGGGTCGCCCCCGCCGACCCAGGCCGCCGGCGGTGCCCCCGCGCCCGCCGCGCCGGGCGGCGGCTCGCTCGCCTCCACCGGTGCGGACGGCACCGACATCCTGCTCACCACCACCGGGGCCCTGCTCTTCCTCGGCGGTGCGCTCGGGCTGGTCTCCACCCGCCGCCGTGACCCGGAGCCGGCTGCCGGCTGATCGTGCGGGCCTGCTCCCACCGACGGCAGGTGACGACGCGCGGCCCTCGGCATCCCGGTGGATCGGGGTGCCGAGGGCCGCGTGTCGTCAGGTTCGGCCGGGGGCCGCGTCCACCGGGGTGCCGGGGGCGGCCTCCGTCGGGTTCACCAGCCGAGCAGGAAGGCCCCCCGGCCCAGGCCGGCGAGCACCGTCCCGGCCGTCGCCTTGGGCTCCGCCGCGACGTCGACGTCGTGCCGGTCCGGCGGGTCCGACTCCCCGGGGCCGCCGGACGGCCGCAGGACCACGTAGTGCAGGGGCGCCCCGGTCGTCCGGCTCTCCCGGCGCAGCACGTCCAGCGCCGGCGGCGCGACCGTGGCCTCCAGCACCACCTGGTAGCCGCCGGTGGCGAAGGCGAAGGCGGCCTGGATCGCGGCCGCCAGGGCCGTCTCGTTCTGCCGGTGCGCCTGCGGCAGGTGCGACGGGACGAACCCCTGCCGGATCGCCCGCCGGAAGTCGTCCGCCCGCAGGAGCACGCTCGGGTGCAGGGAGTTGGCCAGCAGGGGTGCGACCGCGCCGCTCCCGGCCCCGGCCGGGTCGGCGAGGACGACGACGCCGCCGGCACCCCGACCGCCCCCGAGCTTCGGCCCACCTACGGTCGTACGGTTCACAGCTGCTGATCCCTTCGCGGGCCGGGGGGACGGGGTAACCGGGGGAGGGGGCGGCCGGCGCACCGGGCCGACCGGAGACGAACCGGCGGCCGGGCCCTGGCACGGCGGCCGGACCCGGCTACGGACAGCCGGCCGCCTCGTCCCCACGACCGACTGCTGTCGGAGATCAACCTAGTCCACGCCGGTGCTCCGAGTCCTCCCCCCGTCGGTCCTCGGACCGCCGCCCCCACCGCACCTCCACGACTCCTCCCACCGATCGTCCCGGGAATCGCCGGACCGACGCTAACGGTCCCCGGACCGCTTCGGCGTCCGCAGCACGATCGGGTTGGTCAGCGCCGCCATCGGCCCCCACGGGAGGTCCGGCCCCATCGCGTTGCCCCGGCCGGGCGTCCCGTCCGCCCTCGGCCGGCGCACCTCCGCCCGGACGTACGCGGCGAGCGAGGCGGTGGTGCGCCAGACCACCGTGCCGGCGCCGTCGGCGGGCAGCGACTCCTGGTGCAACTGGCCCTCGTCGGTCAGGAGGCGGACGGTGCCGCCCGGCACTCCGGAGACCGCGAGCCGGACGTCCACCGGCGCGTCCGCCGGAACGGTCAGCTGTTCGCCGATGCCCGCCTGGCGGCCCTGCCCGGTGGCGGTGAGGTCGAGCCCGACGGCGGCCGATTCGGCCAGCCAGCTGCGGCCGGCCCGGAGCCCGTCGAGGATCGCCGCCCGGGTGAGGTCCTCGGCCCGGACGACGGTGTGCGGGGAGCCGATGACCTGCGGGGTGCTGTGCGCGTCGCTGTTTCCGACGGCCGGCAGCCAGGGCCGCCCCTCGCGCAGCGCGACCGCGAGCTGTGCGTCCCAGGTGTCCACCGCCGACTCGTCGTCGTACGTCCACGGTCCGTTCCAGACCTCGACCGCGTCCGCGTCCTGGTAGCCGAACTTCCACTGGCAGGCGACGTACGGGCAGTACGGGTGCGCGGGCACCACCAGGCCGCCCTGGCGGCGGACCTGCCGGGCGAAGCGCGGGAACTCCCCGTCGCGCGCCCGGTAGCGCCAGTCGACGAACCGGCCCGGATCCAGGCCCAGCGCCAGCCAGTGGCCGTTGCGGGTGGTGACCTCCTCGCCGAGCACGATCAACAGGTCCGGCCCGGCCAGCGGCCCCCAGACGCCGTGCGCGGAGGTGGTGTTGTGGTCGGTGGAAACGATGAAGTCCAGCCCGGCCTCCCGGGCGCCCGCCGCCACCTCCGCCGGGAGCCGGCGCCCGTCGGAGTGCACGGTGTGCAGGTGGGAGTCGCCCCGGTACCAGGCGCGGCCCCGGCCACGGGCCCGCTCCGGCGGGTAGGACGGGGTGAACTCCGGCCCGGGCGGGCCGAACCGCAGCGTCACCTGGACGCGGTAGTCGAGCCCCTGGGGTGCCACCTGGTAGGGGCCGAGCACGATGTTCCAGCGGCCGGGGCGGATCGGACCGGGCAGGTAGCCGGGCGTCGCCCGGTCGCGGGCGACGGTGAACTCGGTGCGGAACCCGCCCGACCAGCCGCGGAAGCCGCGCCCGCCGAGTTCGGTGCCGCCCTCGTCGAAGAGGCCGATGTCGCAGGAGTTGCCGGGGGTCCCGGCGGGGACGGTCGGCCGGTCGTAGCCGTAGGAGACGGCGATCTCCCGCACGCCGTCCGGGACGTCGAACGGCAGTAGGACGAAGTCGGGGGCTCCGGTGGGGAGATGGCCGGCCAGGGTGATCGTCCGGTCGGGCAGCGCGTCGGCTGCCCCGGCGGGTGCGGCGGCGGCCAGGCCGAGGGCGGTGACGGCGCCGGTGGCCAGCCCGGTCCGGAGCAGGCCGCGCCGGTCGGGCCCGGGACGCTCGGTCCGTGCCCCGGCCGGGACGGGGCCGGTCTGCGGTGAGCCGGCCCGGGGCGAGCCGGATCGGGCGGGCTCGGTGGGGGTGTCGGCGTCGCGGTCGGTCATCGGAGCCTCCGGTCTGGGGCGGACACCGGCGGCGGGCGGACACCCGGCCGGCACGCCCGGCCCCCTACCCCCGCCGGTGAACCGCCGGTGAGCCGGGCCGGGCCGCAGCGGGTCGGTCCGGTGAAGGTGCCCGGGAGGCCGGCCGGTGGGCACGCCGGTATGCCGGTATGCCGGGGCAACGGGCCCGCCGGGGCAACGGGCCCGCCGGCGCGACCGGCCCGCCGGGTACGGCCCGTTTCCGACGCGCTGTCTGTAAAGGCAGCGGGCCGCCCCGCCTACGATGGAACTGACAGGCAGTCAACCGTAGGAGTTGGTTCCCGTGCCCACGTACCTGGTCGGCTCCCGTGCAAGCGCCCTGGCCCGGACGCAGGTGCGCGACTTCCTGGCCCCGCTGCGCGACCGGTTCCCGGAGATCGCCTTCACCCAGCGGGTGATCCTCGAAGGCGGCGACCGGGACCGCACGTCGCTGCTGGCGAACGTCTCGGCCGTCAGCGGCGGGTCGGCGTTCAGCACCGAGCAGGAGGCCGCCCTCCTGCGCGGGGACGTGGACGTGGTGGTCCACTCGCTGAAGGACCTGCCGACCGCGAATCCCGAGGGCCTGATGCTGCTGCCCCCGCCGGGCCGCGAGGACGTCCGCGACGCGCTGTGCGGATCGACGCTGGCCGGGCTCCCGCACGGGGCCCGGGTGGGCACGGGCGCGGCCCGTCGCATCGCCCAGCTCCTCGCCGTGCGCCCCGACATCGTCCCGGTGCCGATCCGGGGCAACGTGCCGACCCGGCTGGAGAAGCTGCGGTCCATGAGGCTGGACGCCGTGGTCCTCGCCGTCGCCGGTCTGAACCGGCTCGGCCGGCAGGACGCGATCGGCGAACCGCTGCCCCTCGACCTCTTCCCCCCGAGCCCGGGCCAGGGCGCGCTGGGCATCCAGGTCCGGGTGGACGACCGGGGGGTCCGGGACGTGCTGTCGACCGTCGGGGACCGCGCCGTCGACCGCGAGGTCCGCGCGGAGCGGTCCCTGCTGGCGCAGCTGCACGGCGGGTGCAGCGTGCCGGTGGGCGCCTGCGCCACGACCCGGCCCGACGGGACGCTGCACCTGTTCGCCCAGGTCACCTCGCTCGACGGGCGGCGCCAGGTCACCGGATCGGTCACCGGGCCCGCGAGCGAGCCCGAGCGGCTGGGCGCGGACCTGGCCGGAGACCTGGTGGACCGGGGCGCGCGGGCCATCCTCGACGGGATCCGGCCCGCCGTCCCGGCCTGACCGGCGAGCCGTCGGACGCGCGCACGCCGGACGCGCGCACGGTGGGCCGGGCACCGCCGTCGGGGCCGCGTCACGGCGGCCCGGGCCGGGACGGCTCACGGGCGGTGGGCCGGGACGTCCACGTCGACGGCCAGGAGCCGGCCGGTGCGGGCGCCCGGCGGGGGCGGCCACTCGGCGGCGGTCAGGAAGAGGGTCCGGCCGTCGGGGCCGCCGAGGGCGCAGGAGAAGCAGCCGCGGTCGAGCTCGATCCGCCGGAGCACCTCGCCGCCCTCGCGGACCCGGACGCAGCAGCGGCCGGGGACGTCGGCGAACCAGACCGCGCCCTCGGCGTCCAGGCAGATCCCGTCCGGTGCCGAGCCCGGCACCTCGGCCCAGACCCGGCGGTCGGTCAGGTCGCCGCCGGGCCCGATGGTGAAGGCGGTCAGCCGGGCGGCGTAGGACTCGGCGACGAGGAGCGTCGAGCCGTCGGGGGTGACGGCCATGCCGTTGGGGAACGCCAGGCCGTCGGCCACCCGGCGGACCTCGCCGTCCGGGGTCACCAGGGCGATCAGGCCCGGCGCGGGCGCCTCGCCGCCCATCAGGTCGAACCCGATGCCGTTGACGTAGGCGTTGCCGCGGCCGTCCACGGCCACCTCGTTCCACGGCCGGTCGGAGAGCGGGCGCAGGTCCGCGCAGGGGGCCAGGGCGCCGTCCGCCTCCTGGCGCAGCAGGCGCCCGTCACCGCCGGCGACGACCAGCAGGCGGCCGTCCGGCCCGGGCAGCCAGTCGATGCAGAACGGGAACGAGGGCACCGTGGCGGCGACGGCGGCCCGGCCGTCGGGCCCGACCGTGATCAGCTCCTGGGCGCCCCAGTCGCAGAGCCAGAGCCGGCCGTCGTGCCAGCGGGGTGACTCCCCGAGGGCGAGCCCGGACAGGACGGTCCGAACGGCCTCGGCGGGGTGCGGGCCGGTGGGGTGCGGGCCGGTGGGGCGTGGATCACCGGGCCGGGGGTCGGTGGGGTGGGGTTCGGGCACGGGGGCTCCTCGGTCGGCGGGCTCGGCCGGACCGTCGGCCGGGCGCTGCTGGGCTGTCCGGAGTAGGACGTCGGACCGGCCGACTTCCTGCTCCTGAGCCGCGTCCTGAGCCGCGTCCTGAGCCGCGTCCTGAGCCGCGTCCGGACCCGCGTCCGGACCCGCCGCCGGGGGTTCGCACGCGGCCGGGGGAGCGGCGGGCCGACCTGGGCGTGGAGTTGCGGGTGTCAGCCGATCGGTATTCATAGAAACAGACAGGCGGTTCGTCTGACTTTATGACGGAGTGTGGAGGAATGGGCGCATGGGGCTGAGTCGTCGGACGGTCCTGGTGCTGGCGGCGGGCGGCGCGCTGGCGGGTTGCCGACCCCTCGCCGGGGCGGTGGCCGGACCGGCGACGCAGCCCACGGCGCAGCCCGTGGCGGCGGCCACCGCCTCCGCCGCGCCGGCCGCACCGGCCATCACCTCGCCCACTGTCTCGCCCAGTGCCTCGGCCACCGCCTCGTCCCCCGCCGAAGCCCCGGCCCCCGCCGCCGGGCCGCCCGCCGTGCCGGAGCCGCCGCTGCCCGCGCCCGCCGTCGGGCGCGCCGAGGTGGTGGCCCGCTACGGGGACGCCGTGCCCGAGGAGTGGGGCTTGGAGGTGTCCGGGGTGATCACCGGGCTGCCGGACGGGGCACGGACCACCGCGCTCACCTTCGACGCCTGCGGAGGCCCCGGCGGCTCCGGCTACGACGCGGACCTGATCGACCTCCTCCGGGCCAACGGCGTCCCCGCGACGCTCTTCCTCAACGCCCGCTGGATCGACGCCAACCCCGCCGAGTTCGAGGCCCTGGCCGGTGACCCGCTGTTCGAGATCGCCAACCACGGGACGGCGCACCGGCCGCTCTCGGTCGCCGGCCGCTCCGCGTACGGGATCGCGGGCACCCGGGACGTGGGCGAGGCGTACGACGAGATCGCGGGCAACGCGGCGAAGCTGACCGCCCTGCTCGGCCGGCCGCCGCGGTTCTTCCGCTCCGGCACCGCCCACTACGACGACGTCGCCACCCGGATCGTCACCGGGCTGGGCGAACGCGTGGCCGGCTTCACCGTCAACGGCGACGGCGGTGCCACCTTCAGCGCCGCCCAGGTCCGCAGCGAGGTGGCGGCCGCGCCGCCCGGGGCGATCGTGATCGCCCATATGAACCACCCGGGCGGCGGGACGGCGCCGGGCTTCGCGGCGGCCCTGCCGGCGCTGCTGGCGCAGGGGCGCACCTTCGTCCGCCTCTGCGACGCCCTGGCCTGAGCCGCGCCCCGGTCCGGGGCGCGCTCGCGTTCCCAGCCGCCGGGGACGACTCGCCCGGGCGCCCGTTCCCGTGCGGCCGCCGCCGGATCCGGCTTTGTCAAGCGACCGTCCGAACTCTCCCACCCCGTACGGGAGCCCTCACGGGGCGTGGCGGCCACCGCCGGCGGTGCCCGGTGCGGAGCCGGCCGGCGGCCGGGGGCAACCGGGAACAGCGCAGGAACGGGGCCGGAACGCGGCGGGAACGGCGCCGGAACGGGGTGCCCCGGCGGGCCGCCGCGCTCGCTCGGCCACCCTCGCGGCGGGCCGGTACCGGACGGTCGGCGGCCCGGGCGGATCCCGGAATTCGGCGCCCCGGTGCGGCCGGGGACCGCGAACTGGGCGCATACTTCCAGGGATGACGAAATCACCTGCGCCGAGACGCCACCTGCCCACCAGTCCCTTCCGAAGCGAGGTCCCACCGCCCCTCAAGCAGTTCGAGGCCGGTGACCGCGTGACCCACGACCAGTACGGTCTGGGCCGCATCATCAGCACCGAGACCGCCGGCCAGGGCGCGGTCCTGGTCGACTTCGGCTCGCACCAGGTGCGAGTCGTGCAGCCCTACGACAAGCTGTTCAAACTCTGAGCCGGGCCGGCCGCCGGCAGGTCAGGCGGCCGTTCCGGCCCCACCCGTCCGAGTAGTCCCGGAACCGGCCCAGGCCCCGACGGCCCGGGCCGCCACGTACGACCCGCGTGCCCCCGTCAGCCACGTGCCCCCGGCAGGACGGTGATCGCGGTGGCGAGCAGCCCGTCCCGGACGACCCACCGCCCGTCGAAGCCCCCGAGGCGGTGTCCGTCCACCACCGGGCCCGGAACCAGCAGGACGGCGTGGAAGGTGCCGTCCGGACGCAGCGTGATGTCGGCCTCCGAGAACTCCAGGAAGACGCCGGTCAGCGGGAACCACGCCTTGTAGACGGCCTCCTTGGCGCTGAACAGCAGCCGGTCCCAGGGCAGCCCCGGGCGGTCCGCGAGCAGCTTGCCGTTCCGCTCCTGCTCGCCGGGCAGGGCGATGGCGTCCAGCACCCCCTCCGGCAGCGCCTCGGCCGGCTCGGCGTCGATACCGATCGAGACGACCTCGCCCGCCCGGGCGACGGCCGCACCCCGGAAACCGGCGCAGTGCGTGAGGCTCCCGACCACCCCGTCGGGCCAGCTCGGCGCGCCACGCAGGCCGGGTACCAGCGGCCGGTACGGGACGCCGAGCCGTCCGAGCGCGAGGCGGGCGCAGTACCGGACGGTGGTGAACTCCCGCCGCCGGGTCTCGACGGCCCGGGCGACGACCGCCTCCTCCGCCGGCTCCAGCCGCGCCTGCGGCGGGTCGTCGTAGGCCGTCTCCACCACGACCGCCGCGGGAAGCAGTTCGCCGATCACAGGTCCCCCCTGAATGTGTGGCATGCGTACGACGGTGAGCTTAACCCGGCCGACCCGCCCGGGAGGAGGGCCGCCCGACCACGGTCGAACACCCCCTCCGGGCCCTGGGCGCGCTCCTGCCGGATCAGACCGTGCTGGTCGTCGAAGTGACGTCGCCGTCGAACGGTGAGACCGACCGGACCGCCAAGCGGCGTCGCTACTCGCAGTTCGGGGCCCCGGTCTACCTCCTGGTCGACCGTCAGGAACGCACCTGCACGCTGTTCTCGCAGCCGGGCCGGCTCGGCTACACCCGGGTGGAAGGGCCCCATCCGTTCGGTACCTCGCTGCACCTGCCCGCGCCGTTGGGGCTGGTACTGGACACGACCGGCTTCTGAGCCCGGCGGGCCCCGTGAAGGCGGGCCGGGGCCGTTCGTCGGACGATCCGTTGGGAAGCGGGTGAACCGGTGGGGCTGCCGGGGCGTCCTGAGTTCCGAAGGATCGTTGCCGAACAAGAGGAGAACGCGATCGTGGAGACCTTCGCAGGGCGCCCCGGGCGTCGCGCGGTGCTGGCCTTCGGTGCCGGGGCGGTACTCGCCGCCGGTGTGTCGGCAGGCGGGTCGGCCCATGCGGCGGGCCTCGCTCCGGCGGGTGGGGACGCGGTGGTGGGCCGGGCCCTGGCCGACCTGGAACGGGAGCACGGCGCCCGGCTGGGGGTGTTCGGGCGCAACACCGTCACGGGCCGCACCGTGACGTACCGCGCCGACGAGCGCTTCCCGATCTGCTCCGTGCACAAGACGATCACCGCCGCGGCCGTCCTGCGGGACCTCGACCGGAGTGGCGAGTACCTCGCCAAGCGGATCCGGTACACCGAGCAGGACGTCAAGGACTCGGGCTACGCCCCGATCACGGGCACGCCCGAGCACCTCGCGAACGGCATGACCGTGGCCGAGCTGTGCGCGGCGGCCATCGACTACAGCGACAACGCCGCCGACAACCTGCTGCTCCGTGAGCTCGGCGGTCCGACGGCGATCACCCGGTTCTGCCGGTCCATCGGCGACCGGGTGACCCGGCTCGACCGGTGGGAGCCGGCGCTGAACTCCGCCGAACCGGAGCGCACGACGGACACCACCACCCCGGCCGCCATCGGCCGGACCAACCAGAAGCTGGTCCTCGGGGACGCGCTGGCGCCGCGGGACCGGCGGCAGTTGACCGACTGGCTGCTCGCCAACACCACCAGCGCCGCCCGCTTCCGCGCCGGACTCCCCAAGGACTGGACCCTCGCGGACAAGACCGGCACCGGCGAGTACGGCACCACCAACGACGTCGGCATCGCCTGGATGCCGGACCGCACGCCCGTCGTCCTGGCCGTCCTGTCCACCCAGCGCGACGCCGACGCGGCGGCGGACGAGCCGCTGGTCGCCAAGGCGGCCGCTCTCCTGGCGGCAGCCCTGAGCTGACGCCCCGTGGGTCCGGGCCCGGGCCCGGACCCACGCCGGGTGCGGCGCTTGGGGAGCCGTTCACGCGGTATACACACCGTCTCTGCCGGTCCGTTCAGCGTGATCACTTAGAGATAACGGGTCTGATCCCCACAGGCGGCGCCGGGCCGGTCCGTCCGGCGCGGCGCCGCCCTCCCCCGGAAGGACGTACCCGTGGACCGCAGGACCCTGCTCAGCACCGCCGCCGCCGGAGCCGTGACCGCGGTGACCGCCACCGCGGTCACCGCGACCCCGGCCGCCGCGCGGCCCTCCGCCAGTGGCCCCGTCACCACCTTCAACGTCATCAGCGACATCCAGGGCGACCTCGCCGACCTCGGTGTGGCGCTGCGCGACATGAGGTCCACCAACCCCGCCTCCTCCGGCCTCGCCGTCGCAGGTGACATCACCCCGCGCGGCTACGACGCCGAATACGCCGCCGTCCGGGCCGAGTTCGCCAGGACGAGCCACCCGGCGACGGTCGCCTGGGCGATCGGCAACCACGAGTTCTACGTGCCCAAGTGGCGCGACCCGGCCACCCTGGACCAGGCCGCCTGGCCCAACGGCACCACCGAGGACTCGCTGTTCCGCAGCTTCTACACCTTCGCCGGCCGCAGCACCGTCTTCTCCGAGCACGTCTTCGGCGGCATCCCGGTGCTGACCCTGGGCACCGAGCGCTACATGCACTTCCACGACCCGAAGCTCTGGGACGAGGTGTGGCTCAGCGACACCCAGTTCACCTGGCTCGAACAGCGGCTCACCCACTGGGCGCAGCGCCGCCGGCCGGTCATGGTGATCACCCATCACCCGCTGCCGAACACCGTCTCCGGCAGCCGGAACAACCTCTACCTGCACGACTACCTCCAGGCGGACCGCCTGCTCGGCCTGCTCGGCCGCCACCGCGACGTCTTCGTCTTCTGCGGCCACACCCACTGGGACCTCGGCCTCTCCGACTGGTACGTCCGCCGCGTCGTCCCGGGCACCGCCAACCTCGACGGCTTCTCGGTGGTCAACACCGGCGCCGTGCAGACCGGTTACACCGACAACGGCCAGGGCGGCGAGTCGGCCGTGCCCGGCACCTTCAACCAGGGCCTCCAGGTGGAGGTCCACAACGACCGCGTCGTCCTCAAGGCCCGCGACTTCGCCACCCACACCTGGCTGAAGCAGATCACCGTCCCCCTCGCCACCCCGATGTAGCCCCCGCCACGGACCACCGGAGGAGTGGGAGGTCGGCCGGTCCGACTTCCCACTCCGGTGTGGGAATCCAGCGGATCGGCCGAATGAGGCGTGTACGAGCGAACGGGGAGTCGGCGCCGGACGACCGGTTCACCCTGGCCTACTTCGTCCACGGCGATGTGCCCGGGGCCCGGCACAACGAGGTCGTCCGCAGCGTCAGGGACCTGCTGAAGACCGAGGGGCTGACGGTCTCCGGCTATCGCGAGACGTCGACCGCGCCGGCGAACTCCACCGTTACGGCCCGCCACCCCGAGAGCCGGTACGTCGCCACGGTGTTCAGCACCGGGGACGCCCGACTGGCGCTCAGCGTCACCACGCCGTGCCTGGTGCCTCCGTCCGGTGGGGACGGGCTCAGGCGGGGGTCTTCGCGGTGAGGTCGTCCAGGACGATGCGGGGGCGGGTGGACTCGTGTTCGTCGCGGGCCGGGCGGGTGGAGTTGATGACTTCGGCGATGCGCTCGTAGCAGGTGACGGCGAGGGCCCAGGTCTCGACGTCCTGGCCGGTGCCCGCGTGGACGGTGGTGCGCAGGGCGTTGAGGAGGGCGATGACGCTGCGCCCGGAGAGGATGGTGTCGGCCTCGTCCTCCTGGAAGGCGCCGCGGGGGCGCTGGGCGGCCTCCTGCTGGTCGAAGTGTTCGGCGCCCTCGACCCGCGTGCCGAGGAACTCCCAGGTGTGCGGGTTGCAGGCGATCGCCACGGTGTTGACGGCGGCGGCCTTCAGCAGGGTGGCCACGTGGGCGGGCCAGGCGAGGGTGGCGGGGATGAGGTCGGCGACGCCGCCCGCGTCGACGGGCGGCGCGTCGGCGGCGGGCCGGTCCGGGGTGGGCGCGGCCGCCTCGGCGGGGGTGAGCCGGGTGAGCAGGTCGATGAGCTGCTGCGCCTGTTCGGCGGTGATGCCGGGGGAGGGGCTGCTGCTCTCCTCGGCGTGGGCGGTCTCGGGCACGGGCGTCTCCTTCACGGGGAGGTAGGTGGGATCCGGCGGGTCGACGGGTTCGGGCCGGGGCTGGGCGGTCTCGGCGGCCCGGAGCTGGAGGCGGTGCAGTTCCTCGCGCGCCTCGGTGAGCCGGCGCTGCAGCCGCCGGGTGTCGCGGTCGGCCTGTTCGGCGGACTGCCGCTCCCTGGTGAGCGCGGTGACGATCTCGTCGCGGTGGTCGCGCAGGCCGTCGACGATGGCGTTGAGCAGTTCGGTGCGCAGGGCGTCACCGGTGTCGCGCAGTTCGGTGAAGCCGTTCTCGACCTCGGTGCGGAGTAGGTCCACTCGGCCGGCGGTGCCCCTCAACTGCCCTCCCCTGTAGGTGCGGCACGCGAGAGTGCCGGGACCAGGGTGGCGGTGCGCGGCGGCGCCGGGGAGGTGATCGCCGGAGGCTGACCCGATCCCGATCGTCACTGTCCGGAATCGGATCGTCACACTGTTCGACTGCGGTGTGTGGCTCGTCCGGTGAATCCGTCCCGCCCCGGCACCTGCCGATCCGGCCGGCGGGTGCGATGCTTCCGGAAGCCCGTCGCGTCGAGCCCGCCGTCCAGTCCGAGGAGATGCCCATGCGTGCCGAACCCGTCGCCGACACCCCCTGCCTCACCCTCGGTGAAGGCCCGGTCTGGGATGCGGCCGCGCAGTCGATCCACTGGATCGGCATCCCGGACCGCGAGGTCCTCACCCTCCACCGTCCGAGCGGCCGGCTCACGGTGCTCGAACTGGAGGTCACCCCGGGCACGTTGATGCCGGCCGCGGAGGGCAGCAGCCCGGTCCTCGCGACCGAGCGCGGGTTCGAGTCGCTGGACACCGCGACCGGCCGGACGGAGCTGCTCGCCGCCGTCGAGGCCGACCGGCCGGACCGCCGGATGAACGACGGGAAGCGGGACCCGTACGGCCGGCCGGTCGCGGGCACCATGCAGCGCACCGGGCCGCAGCAGCCGGGGCCGCTGTACCGGCTGGAGTCCGACGGCTCGGTGCGGCCGATTCTGGACGGCCTGGCCATCCCCAACGGCCTGGCCTGGCCCGAGCCGGACCGGCTCTGGCACATCGACACCCCGACCCGGCGGATCGAGTTCTACGAGTACCCCGAGCACGGTCCGGTCGGCCGCCGGATCCGTTCGCTGGACGTCTCCCACCTGCCGGGGACGCCCGACGGCATGACCCTGGACGAGGCGGGGAACCTCTGGGTGGCGTTCTGGGACGGCGGGGCGGTGCACTGCCTCTCGCCGCAGGGCCGGCTGCTGGACACCGTGGAGGTCCCGGCGCCGCGGACGACCAGCTGTGCCTTCGGTGGGCCGGGGCTGGACACGCTGTTCATCACCACCGCCCGGAGCGAGGAACACCCCCTCTCCGGGCGGCTGTTCGAGCTGGCCGTCCCGGGGGTGCGCGGCCGGGCCTGAGGGCGCGGGGGCGGGAGTGCGGGAGTGTCGGGCGGCCGGTGCCGGGGCCGGCCGCCCGGTGCTGAACGGGTGGCTCAGGACTGCCCGAGCAGGCGGGCGAAGTCCATCCCGAGGCTGCCGAGGACGGGCAGCGCGCCGAGGTCGGTGATGCCGCCGACCGGGATGACGTAGCCCTGGTTCACCTCCCGGGGCACGGCCGCCGCCGGGGTCGCGGTGGCGCCGGTCAGGACGGCCGCGCCCAGCAGGGCGGCGCCGAGGGCGGCGCTGCGGAGCGGAACGCGGAACGCGGGGCGGAGCGGGGTGCGGGACGGCGTGCGGGACGGGATGCGCAAGGGGGCCTCCGGAGAGTGGGACGCGTGAACTGACAACGCGTCGTCCGCTCTGCGGTCACGTATCGTCCCGCCTTCGGCCGCTTTCGTAAAGCTTCCTGCTTTGTGTTCATGACAACACATCAAAGGTATGGACCTCCCTTCGACGTCCGGCATACGGTCCTTCCCTGGGTAGGCCGGACGTGCCCGAACTCCACTGCACCGCAGGCCGATTCGGCCTGCTCGGGAGCTTCCGCAGGTTCGCCGGCCTGCCTGTACTCGGTCATGCCGTCCGCACCGACAATCGGAGGGAACCATGCGAGTCGTCAAGAACCTCAGGATCCTGGCCGGCGCTCCGCTCGCCGCCGCCGCACTGATCGCCCTGACCGCGGGTTCGGCCAGTGCCGCGATCCCGATCAACAAGCCGATGACCGGCAAGGCGACCTACTACAACGACGCCGGCTACGGCGCCTGCGGCACCCAGATCAACGCGTCCAACCAGATGCTGGTGGCGGTCTCGCACACCTGGTGGACTTCGGCGAATCCGAACAACGACCCGCTGTGCAAGGGCATCTCGGTCAAGGTGACCTATCAGGGCAAGACGGTCACCGTCCCGGTCCGGGACAAGTGTCCGTCCTGCGACTCCACGCACCTGGACCTGAGTCAGCCAGCCTTCGCCAGGTTCGCGCCACTGGGCCAGGGCGTGATCAACGGGCTCACCTGGCAGTTCGTCAAGGCCGGTTTCGCCGGGGAGACGATCCCGCTGTCGGCGCCCATCGAGGGCTCGACGATCGGCGCGGGAGCGGGCGCTTCGCGCTGACCCGCCGCGGGCCGGACCGGTCGGCGCCCTGCCGGCCGGTCCGGGGGCGGGCGGCCGTCACTTCGCGGTGACGCTCCGGCTGCGGCTGTCGAGCACGGCCAGGGCCACCTCGACGGCGTCCACTGCGCACCGGTGGCGCCCGGTGTGCGCGGCCGGGGCGGGCGGGCCGAGGGCGTCCTGAAGGATCCGTGCGAGCGCCGCCCGCTCCGGGGCGGTGATCTCCGGTGTTGACATGATGGTAACTATAGTTACCGAAATGCTGTGAGGTAACCAGAGTTGTCGATCGGGCCGGCGTCGGAGGCTCTGACACAGTGCAGGGCGGCGTGCGCGGATCCTGCCACCGTGTCGGTGGCCGCGGCGCACCGCCGCGGCATAGCGTCCGGGGAGACCACCGAGCGAAGGCAGGTTCCCGTGGACCGCACCGGCGACGAATCCCCGGCCGTCAACGGCCGCGTCTCCTTCTGGTACGCGCAGACCGGGCTGCCCGAGCCCCGGCCCGCGCTGCCGGGCGACGCCGACGCGGACGTGTGCATCGTCGGTGGCGGGTACACCGGGCTCTGGACCGCCTACTACCTCAAGAAGGCCGACCCCGGACTGCGGATCACCGTGCTGGAGCGCCGGTTCTGCGGCTATGGCGCCTCGGGGCGCAACGGCGGGTGGCTCTACAACGGGTTCGCCGGCCGGTCGGCCTTCGCCCGCCGGTACGGGGCCGGGCCGGCCGCCGCGATGCAGCGGGTGATGGACGAGGCGGTCGGCGAGGTGGCCGACACCGTCGCCGCCGAGCGCATCGAGGCGGACCTCGTCCGGGGCGGCGTCCTGGAGGTCGCCCGGACCCCGGCCCAGCTGGCCCGGTTGCAGGCCTTCGCGGCGGCCGAGCGCTCCTTCGGCGCGGACCGCGTCCAGCTGCTGACCGCGGCCGAGACCGGTGAGCGCATCCGGATCGCCGGCACCCTCGGCGGCACCTGGACGCCCTACGGCGCGCGCGTCCAGCCCGCCAAGCTGGCCCGCGGGCTCGCCGAGGTGGTGGCGGGTCTGGGCGTCCGCGTCCACGAGCGGACGCCGGTCACCGCCGTCGAGCCGGGCGGCGCCGGCCGCCGGGCCCGCGCCGTCACCCCGAACGGCACCGTCACCGCCGACCACGTGCTGCGCGCCACCGAGGGGTTCACCGCCGGGCTCCGGGGCGAGCGGCGGACCTGGCTGCCGATGAACTCCGCGATGATCGCCACCGAACCGCTGCCGGAGTCCTTCTGGGCCCGGACCGGCTGGACCGGCCGCGAAGTCCTCGGCGACTTCGCCCATGCCTACATGTACGCGCAGCGCACCGCGGACGACCGGATCGCGCTCGGCGGGCGCGGCGTCCCCTACCGGTACGGCTCGCGCACCGACGCGGACGGGACCACCCAGCCGGCCACCGTCCGGCAGCTGCGCGAGATCCTCGACAGCTTCTTCCCGGCCGCCGCCGGTGCCCGGATCGACCACGCCTGGGCCGGTGTGCTCGGCGTCCCCCGCGACTGGTGCGCCACCGTGGACCTCGACCGCGCCTCCGGGCTCGGCTGGGCCGGCGGGTACGTGGGCAGCGGGGTCACCACCGCCAACCTGGCCGGCCGCACCCTGCGCGACCTCGTCCTCGGCCGTGACACCGAGCTCACCCGGCTGCCCTGGGTCGGCCACCGGGTGCGCCGCTGGGAGCCGGAGCCGCTGCGCTGGCTCGGTGTGCACGCCCTCTACGCCGCGTACCACGCCGCCGACCGCCAGGAGTCCACCGGCCGGGCCACCGGCTCACCGCTCGCCCGGCTGGCGGACGCCATCTCCGGACGGCACTGACCGAGGGGCGACCGAGCGGCCGTGCTCCCGGCGGCCGTTCGGGCGTGCCGCGGTGGCAGCGGCGGTCGCCACGACGCACGGTGGTCCCGGGGCCGAGACGGCGGAGGGACGGTGCGGGTGCGCAGGTGGCGAGTGGGACTGGTGGGGCTGGCCGTGTCACTGGGGCTCGGTGCGCCGACGGCCTCGGCCCTGCCGGCGCGGCCCGGCTGGGCGGTCGTCGTGGTGGATCAGGGATCGCGCAGCGTGCTCCTGCTGCAGAGCGCCGAGGAGCTGATGGCCTATCGGGGGCCTGGCCGGCTGCCGGTGGTGTGGTCCTGGAGCGCGGACCGCGCGGCGGACCTCGCCGATCTCACCCCGGCGCACAGCTGGTCGATGCCGGACGAGGCGAAGAGCCGGGTGCGCGGCGGCCGCCGCTACCTGCTGACCACCGCCAGCGGGGGGCTGGTGGCGGTGGTCGACACCGCGACCGGCGGCACCTCCTGGGCCGCCGACACCGGCGGCGCCAACCCGCACAGCGTGGAGCTGCTGCCGGACGGCAACGTCGCCGTCGCGGCCAGCACGGGCGGGTGGGTCCGGCTCTACGCCGCCTCGCGGGGGCCGCGCAGCACCGTCCACGCGGTGTACCCGCTCAAGGGCGCGCACGGCGTCCAGTGGGACGGGCGCACCCGGCTGCTCTGGGCAGTGGGGGACGACGAACTCACCGCGCTCCGGGTGGGCGGCACACCGGCCGCGCCGGTGCTCACGGCCGCCCGGAGCATCCCGCTGCCGGAGCCGGGCGGGCACGACCTCGCGCCGGTGCTCGCCGCGCCGGGCCGGTTCTGGGTGAGCACCGCCGAGCACCTGTGGCAGTTCGACCCGGCCGGCGGACGCTTCACCCGGGTGCGGTTCGCCGACGAGGCCGCGGAGCGTGACATCAAGAGCGTCGGCGACGAACCCGGCACCGGGCGGCTGCTCACCGCCGCCCCCGACCATGCGGCGGCCTGCTCCTGGTGCACCTCCGTCCTGGCACTCCACGGTCCGGACGGTGCCCGGACCCTGCGCGGTACGCAGTTGTACAAGGCGCGCTGGTGGGCCAGTTGGAGTGGGTGACGGTCGCTCAGGGTGACGGCCCGGGGTGGCATTCGGCTGATGCGGCAGATTTTATGCCCCGGCAAACTACTCCAATGGTGGGCAGTTTCCCCTGCGGCCGCCCAAACCTCGTATGCGGTGCCCAGCCTGGGATAGCGTCCAGTGCACCGGGGGGTACCTCGCTTGCGTGTGTGCCGCACCGGTCCGTTCGAACGCATCCGACGAATGCCTCAGCTAATTCGGGAGAAACTCATGGGTAATAGCATTTCGGAAATCCGGCCGGTCGCCGTGGACGAGCTGCGGCTCGCCGTGGACTCCCTCGCGGCCTTCCCGGCCCGGGGCGGGGCCGGCGGCTCCGACGTCCCCGAGCGCCTGGCGGCGGTCGCCGACCTCTGCCGGGCCGTCGACGGGGTGCTGGACAGCCTGGTCGTCCAGGCTGCCGCCGAGGCCGCCGAGGAGGGGTGGACGGCGGCCCGGATGGCGTCCGAACACGCCGTTTACTACGCCCGGTTGCGGCGGGCGCTGCTGCCCGCCGGAGCGGGCGGCCAGGGCGATGCCGGGCTGAAGAAGCCGTGAGCGCGCCGCACTCCAACGCGCACGTCCTGACCTGCCCCACCCGGTGGAGCGACGTGGACGAGAACGGGCACATCAACAACGCCCGGCTGGTCTCCTACGTCCAGGAGGGGATTTACGACCTCTTCTGCCACCACAAGGTCGCCGTCCGGGAATCCCTCTTTCCGTCCGGATTCCTGATCGCACGGCACGAGATCGATTACCTGGAACAGTTGCACCACCAGCCGGAGCCATTGCTGGTACGGCTGACCGTGGAGCGGCTGGGCCGGAGTTCCGCGCATGTGGTGGTGAATGTCTGCCGCGATCCGCTCACCTATATGCGGGCGCGCACCGTGGTGGTCGCCCGGGACCGCGAATCGGGCCGTTCCCGTAAACTCAGCCAGTCCGAGCGCCGATTTCTCTCGGCGTTCGTCCCGGGCGAGGCGGTCGAGGCGACGGCCTCGGCGCCGTCACAGCGGGTGCCGGTGTCGGCATCGCGCAGCCCGCTGCCCGGCTCGGCGCTCCGCGCCCGCCGACGCTGTCGCGCCTCGGCGCGCTGACGGCGGCGATGCCGGCACCGATGACGCTGCCGGCATCCAGCACATCCAGCACATCCGGGGCGTCCGGGACCACGGACGCGTCCGGGACAGGGCCCGCAGGGCCGTAGGACGAGCATGACCCGCAGCGCGGGCAGGACCGGTGGGCGAGGCCGCGGCGGCCGGGCCCGCGGACACCGCCGGGCGCCCGGCCGGGCCGCGACCGTCGTGGCCGACGCGACGGCGGCGGGTACGGGGGGCGGCCGTGGCGAGGACGGCGGCGGTGGGGTTGGCAGCGGCGGCAATGGCGCCGCCGACTGCGGAGCACCCGACCGGGACGCCGACCGGCTGCCGCGCTCCCCACACCCCGACGGGGCGGCGGCCGGAAGCGGCCGTGGGAGCCACCCGGTGCTCACCCGGTGGGTCATCCCGTGGGTCGTCCGGTGGGTCGCCCGCGCCGCTCAGCCGGTCGTGGCGCGGAACAGCTCCGCGCCGGCGCCCGTCAGGAGGACCGGGTCGCCGGTCGGCCGCAGGTAGGCCGATCCGCCCGGCCGCAGGTCGAGGGTGTGGCCCGCGGCGCTCCGCAGCCGGGCCCGCCCGGCCGTACAGAGCAGGATCTGCGGCGCGGCCAGGTCGATCCCGGTGGGGGCGGCGGTGGGCCGCAGCCGGGAGAGCCGGAACTCCTCGGCCGGTGACGGGAAGACCTCCTCGATCCCCCGACCGGCCCCCGAGCCGTCCGCAGGGAGCCCGGCGGCAGGGGAGGCGGTGAGCACGGGGGGCTCACCGGTCCGGAACGAGGTCACCGCCAGCAGCCCGTCCACGTCGATGTGCTTGGCGGTGAGGCCGCAGCGCAGCACGTTGTCCGAGTTGGCCATCAACTCGACGCCCAGACCGTGCAGATAGGCGTGCGGCACCCCGGCGTCCAGCGCCAGGGCCTGGCCCGCCCCGAGCCGGACGTGGTTCAGCAGCAGCGCGGCGACCAGGCCCGGGTCACCGGGGTAGTCCCGGGCCGCCCGCGCGTAGGCGGCGCAGGCGGCGGCGTACGGTCCGCCGCCGGCGGCGACCCGCCGCAGTGCCGCGCCCACGGCGGCGAGTTCGGCCGGCCCGGGGCGGACGTCCTCCAGGACGTGCCGCAGCATCGCGGGCAGTACCTCCTCGGCCGGCCGGTGGCGCAGCGCGGTGGCCCACGGGGTGAGCAGCGGGACGGCCAGCGCGTCCAGCAGCCCGGCCGTGGCGGGCGCCGGTCGGAACCCGCAGAGTGCCTCGAAGTCGCCGAGGGCGCAGATTAGTTCGGGCTTGTGACCGCGGTCCCGGAAGATCCGCCGCGGGGCGTCCCGGGGGATGCCGCGGGCCTCCTCGGCGGCGAAGCCGGCCTCGGCCTGCGCCCGGGTCGGGTGCACCTGGAGCGAGAGCGCCCGGTCGGCGGCCAGCACCTTGAACAGGAAGGGGAGTCGCGGCCCGAACCGCTTCACGGTGTCCGGCCCGAGCTCGCCGTCCGGGTCCTCGGCGATCAGCCGGTCCAGTGGGCGGGGGCCCGCGCCCGCGCCGTCGTCCCGCAGCGAGGGCGCGGACGGGTGGGCACCCATCCAGAGCTCGGCCTGCGGTTCGCCGGTGGGCGGGGCGCCGGTGAGCGCGGGGATGGCGGTGATGGACCCCCACGCGTAGCCGCGGACGGGGTTGAGGAGCGGGGCGAACGGGGGACGGGTGGGTGTGGGCATGCGGGGCCTCTCCTGAGGGGGCCGACGGGGCGGCTACAGCGGGCCCGGGGGTGCCTGACACCCCGCCGGCGCCGGGCGGCAGAGCGCCGCCGCGCCGATCAGGCCCGCGTCGGTGCCGAGTTCGGCGCGGCGGACGTCGAGGCCCCGGACGTAGGGCAGCGCGGCGTACCGGTCGAGGTGGCGGGCGAGCGGGTCGAACAGCGGGGCGCCGGCGGCGGCGACCCCGCCACCGATCACCACCCGGTCGAGGTCGACCAGGGCGGCGGTGGCGGCGATCCCGGCGGCCAGCGCCTGCGCGGCCCGGTCGAAGGAGGCGAGCGCGACCGGATCGCCGGCCAGCGCGTCGGCGGCGACGGCGCGCGCCGAGCGGTCCTCGCCCCCGTCCGACGGGCGCCAGCCCCGGGCCACGGCCCGCCGGGCGATCGCCGGACCGGAGGCGATCCCCTCCAGGCAGCCGCGCGAGCCGCAGGGGCAGGGGTCGCCGTCCAGGTCGACGCTGATGTGACCGAGGTGGCCCGCGTTGCCGCTGGGGCCGGGCCGCACCGCGCCGTCCAGCACCAGCCCGGCGCCGACCCCGGTGGAGACCACCAGGCAGAGCGCGTTGGCGGCGTCGCGCGCGGCGCCGCGCCACTGCTCGGCGGCCGCCATCGCGACGCCGTCCCCGGCCAGCGCCACCGGGACGGCCGCCCCGGCCACGGCGGGGTGCGCGGCGACTTCGGCGACCAGCGGGAACGCCCGCCAGCCGGGGATGTTGACCGGGCTGACGGTGCCGTGCCGGAGGTTCACCGGCCCGGCGCTGCCGATGCCGACGGCGGTCACCGCGGCCCAGCCGGGCGCGGTGGCGAGCCGGTCGAGCACCTGGTGCACCACGGCCAGCACGGCCGCGCCGGACTGCTCGGCGGGGGTGGGCAGTTGGAGCCGGTGGGAGAGCTCCCCGCGCTCGTCGACGAGCGCCCCGGCGATCTTCGTCCCGCCGATGTCGAGGGCGGCGAACAGCGGGCGGAGGGGCGGGGCGGCGGTCATCGCAGGGGCTCCAGAACCGGGGACAGGGCCCCCGCCCGGGCGGGCGGGGGCACAGGGGCAGGGTAGGTCCGGCCCGGGCGGGCCCGCGGGACGCCCGGACGGACGGCGTCGGGCGGGCACCCGCCGGGCCGGACCGGGGCGTCAGCCCGCTGCGGCCGTCAGGCGCAGCGTGACCAGCTCGAACGGCCGCAGGGCCAGCTCGACGCCGCCGCCGCTCACCGTCACCGAGCCGCGGGTGCCGTCCCACGGCCGCTCCAGCAGGTCGCAGGGCACCGCCCCGGCCAGCGGGAACGAGGTCGTGAGCCGGCCCCGGGCGCGGCCGCCGTTGGCCTCGTAGACGCGGACGACCACGTCCCCGCTGCCGTCGTCGGCCAGCTTGACGGCGCTGACCACCAGGGCGTCCTCGTCCAGCTCCACCAGCGGCCGGACGGCGTCGGCGGTGCCGGTCACCCGCCGCTCGGGCAGGCTGATCAGGTAGCCCTCGCGGACGGCGTCGGCGATCCCGGCGCCCGGCACCAGGGCGTGCCGGAACCGGTGCAGGCCCTGGTCGGTCTGCGGGTCGGGGAAGCGCGGGGCGCGCAGCAGCGAGAACCGCACCGTGGTCGTGGTGCCGCCGTCCGCCGCGCGGACCGTGCGGGTGACGTCGTGGCCGTAGGTGGAGGCGGTGACCAGCGCGACGCCCCAGCCCGGCTCGTCCAGGTGGACGAAGCGGTGGTTGCAGGCCTCGAACTTGGCCGCCTCCCAGCTGGTGTTGGTGTGGGTGGGCCGGTAGAGGTGGCCGAACTGGGTCTCGGCGGCGTACCGCTCGGTGTGCACGTCCAGCGGGAAGGCCGCCTTGAGGAACTTCTCCGTCTCGTGCCAGTCCACCTCGGTGTCGATGTCCAGCCGCCGGGCGCCCGCGCGCAGGGTCAGCGTCTGGACCACCGTGGAGGAGCCGAAGGAGCGGGCCACCCGGACGGCGACCGCGTCCGGTGCGGCGAGCGACACGGTGAGCGCGTCCACCCCGGTCAGATCGGTGACGGAGTTGCGGTAGAACTGGTCCACGTCCCAGGCGTCCCACATGTTCGGGAAGTCCGGGTGCAGCTGGAGCAGGTTGGCGCGTTCGCCGGGGGCCACCGTCTCGCGCCCGGTCCCGAGGTCCACCGCCGAGACGACCAGGCCCTCGCCGTCCACCGTGACGGACAGCAGGCCGTTCTCCAGCACGAACCCGCCGCCCGCCCGCGCGGTGACCGCGCAGCCGTCCGCGGGTGCCGCCGAGGCCGGCGCGGCGCCGCCGGCGGGCGCCGCCGAGCGGGTGTGCGGGGCGCCGTTGAACACCAGCTCGCGCCCGCCCGCCCGGTCCCCGGCCAGGGCCTGCTGGGCCCGCTCGATCAGGGCCTCCAGCTCCTCGCCGAGCGCCGCGTACGTCGCCTCGGCCTCCCGGTGGACCCAGGCGATCGACGAGCCGGGCAGGATGTCGTGGAACTGGTGCAGCAGCACCGTCTTCCAGATCCGGTCCAGCTCCTCGTACGGGTACGCCAGCCCGGTGCGCAGCGCGGCGGTGGCGCACCACAGCTCGGCCTCGCGCAGCAGGTTCTCGCTGCGGCGGTTGCCCTGCTTGGTCTTGGCCTGGCTGGTCAGGGTGGCCCGGTGCAGCTCCAGGTACAGCTCGCCGACCCAGACCGGCGGGTTCGGGTACTCGGCCTCGGCCTTCTCGAAGAACTCGGCCGGCCGCTCCCAGCGGACCGTCGCCGAACCCTCCAGGTCCCGCAGCCGGGCCGCCTTGGCGATCATCTCGCGGGTGGTGCCGCCGCCGCCGTCGCCCCAGCCGGTCGGGGCGATCGAGTGCCGGGCCACGCCCTTGTCCTTGAAGTTCCGCGCGGCGTGCGCGATCTCCTTGCCCTTCATGGAGCAGTTGTAGGTGTCCACGGGCGGGAAGTGGGTGAAGATCCGCGTCCCGTCGATGCCCTCCCAGAGGAAGGTGTGGTGCGGGAACTTGTTGACCTGGCTCCACGAGATCTTCTGGGTCAGCAGCCACTTGGAGCCCGCGTTGCGGATGATCTGCGGCAGCCCGCCGGTGAAGCCGAAGGTGTCCGGCAGCCACGCCTCCTGGTTCTCGACCCCGAACTCCTCCAGGAAGAACCGCTTGCCGTGGACGAACTGCCGCGCCATCGCCTCCGAACCGGGCATGTTGGTGTCGGACTCCACCCACATGCCGCCGGCCGGCACGAACCGGCCCTCGGCGACGGCCTTCTTGACCCGTGCGTAGACCTCGGGCCGGTGCTCCTTGATCCAGGCGTACTGCTGCGCCTGCGACATGGTGTAGACGAAGTCCGGCTCGTCCTCCAGCAGCGCCGTCATGTTGGCGGTAGTGCGGGCGACCTTGCGGACGGTCTCGCGCAGCGGCCAGAGCCAGGCCGAGTCGATGTGCGCGTGGCCGACCGCGCTGATCCGGTGCGCGGAGGGCACGGCCGGCGAGGCCAGCACGCCGGCCAGCTGCTCCCGGGCGGCGGCCGCGGTGCCGTTGACGTCCTGGAGGTCGATCGCGTCCAGGGACCGCTCGACGGCGCGCAGCACGTCCCAGCGGCGGGCGCCGTCGACCGGCAGCTCCTCCATCAGCTCGCCCAGCACCTCCAGGTCCATGACGAGCTGCCAGACCGTCTCGTCGAAGACCGCGAGGTCCATCCGGGCCAGCTTGTACTGCGGCCGGTCGCCGGCGGTGTCCTTGTCGCCGAGCTCGGTCGGCAGGAAGGGGTGGTAGTCGAGGATCACCGGGTTGGCGGCGGCCTCGACGTGCAGCAGCACCTGCTCGCCGCCGGCCGCGGGGGCGGCGATCCGCACCCACTGGTTCTGCGGGTTGAGGCCCTTCACCGGGCTGCCGTCCGGGCGGTAGACCAGGCCCTCGCACTGGAAGCCGGGCATGTTGGCGTCGAAGCCGAGGTCGATCAGCGCCTCGACGGTCCGCCCGGCCCAGGCCTCGGGCACGGTGCCCGCGACGGTGATCCAGCTGGTGCTCCACGGGGCGCCCCAGGCGTCGCCGACGGCGATCGGGGTGCGCGGCGCGGCGAGGCCCTCGGCGACCGGGACGGGCTCGCCGGGCGCGGTCCAGACCGTGACCTCCAGCGGGACGGACTCCGGGTAGAGCGCCGGTCGGATGCGCTCCTCCAGGACGCGCTTGAGGCGGGACTCGACCAGGCTGCGGTCATCGTGCATGTCAGCAGGCTCCGTTGCGTGACTGAGGGGTGGTGACGGGGAGTCGGGGTGCGGCTTTCGCGAGGTCCGGGCGGTGGTTCGTCAGCGTACGTCGTCCGGGTGGACGACCTCGGTGATGCCCCGGGCGGCCAGGTGGGCGCGGTCCTCGGCGCGCTCGGCGAGCACCGCGGTCGGCCGGGCGCCGGCCTCGGCGAGGCGCATGAACGCCTCGAAGACGGTGCCGCCCGGGCCGCAGACCGAGCGCTTGGGCGAGGTGACGTCGTCGCCGGTGGCGACCACCACGGCGGTGGTGCGCGGCCGGGGCGGCCGCCGGTCGGCGCGCAGGTCCGCGACGGCGGCGGCGAGCCGGGCGCCGGCCGGTTTGACCCGGCGGTCGGTGGTGAGCAGGCCGAGGCTGTACTCCAGCTCGGGGAAGTCGGCCAGCGAGCGGTCGACGTCGTGCGAGCACCACCAGGTGACGCCCCAGAGGTCCGGGCAGTCCAGCACGGCCGCCACCGTGTCGCCGGTGAACCGGGCGGCGTCCTCGGCGGTGATGTGCGGGGCCGGCGCGCCGACCTCCTGCAGCCAGACCGGGCGGTGCGGGTCGTCCGCCCAGGCCTTGGAGAGCTCGACCAGGTAGGCGGCGTGCTGGGCGGTGGCGGTGGAGTGCGCCCCGTAGCGCTGGGCGGTGCCGTTGAACACCCAGGAGTGCACGGCGGTGGCGGCGCCGAGCCGGGCCGAGTGCCAGGGGGTGAACGGGTGCTCGTCCAGGTACCAGGCGGCGTCGTAGGAGGCGTGCAGGTGGAGCCGGCCGGGCGCGCCCTGCTCGCAGGCGGCGAGCATCCGGCGCAGCCAGGCGTCGACCTGCCCGGGGGTGGCCCGGTCCGGGTCGGGGTGCGGGTCGCCGGAGAACTGGTTGACCTCGTTGCCGACCGTCATGCCGAGGAAGTTGGGCCGCTCGTGCAGGGCCGCGGCCAGGGTGCGCAGGTAGGCGGCCTGGCCGTCGATCACGTCCGGGTCGGTGAAGAGGTTGCGGCGGTGCCAGGTCTGCGTCCACGAGGGCTGGAAGTCGAAGCTCGACAGGTGGCCCTGGAGGCCGTCCACCGCGACGTCCAGGCCGCGCTCGCCAGCCGCGTCCACCAGCTCGGTCAGCTGCTCGACGGCGCGCGGGCGGATCAGCGTCCGGTTCGGCTGGAAGACGGGCCAGAGCGGGAAGACCCGGACGTGGTCCAGGCCGAGCGCGGCGATCGAGTCGAGGTCGGCGCGGACGGCGTCGAGGTCGAAGTCGAGCCAGTGGTGGAACCAGCCGGCGCTGGGCGTGTAGTTGACGCCGAAGCGCGGGGCGGCGGGGGCCTGGGTGTGCTCCCCGGCCCGGTCCTGGGCGCGGTCCTGCGGGCGGTCCTGAGCGGCGGTCATGCGCGGTGGGCTTCCTCGGTGGGTGCGGCCGTCGCGGGTACGGCGACGGGTCGGGCGGATGGCGCGGCTACCCCTTGACGGCCCCCTCCTCGACGCCCCTGAAGAAGAAGCGCTGGCAGACGCCGAACACCACGACGATCGGCAGGAAGGCGATCATGGTGCCGGCCGCGATCAGCCGGGGGTTGGCGCTGAACGTGCCGTTGAGGTACTGGAGTCCGACGGTGAGCGTGTACTTCTGCGGGTCGTTGAGCACGATCAGCGGCCAGAGGAAGTCGTCCCAGGCGCCGATGAAGGTGAAGATGACGATCACGCTGAGCATGCCGCGCACGTTCGGCAGGCCGATGTGCCACAGGCGCTGCCAGACGGAGGCGCCGTCCACCAGGGCGGCCTGGTCGAGTTCGGGCGGGACGGCCGCGAAGGCCGTCCGCATCAGCAGCACGTTGAGCATGGCGATCGCGCCGGGCAGGGCGACGCCGGTCAGCGAGTCGGCCAGGCCGAGGCTGCGGACCGTCACGTACTGGGAGACGATGGTGACCTCGCCGGGCAGGACCAGCGTGGCGAGGAAGAGGCCGAAGACCAGCCGGGCGCCGCGGAAGCGCAGTTTCGCCAGGGCGTAGCCGGCCAGGGTGGTGCCGACCACGTTGCCGAAGATCGCGATCGCGGCCACGACCAGCGAGTTGGCCGCGTACGTCCAGACCGGGATGGTGTCGGCGACCTTGCCGTAGTTGGCGAAGGTGAGGTCCTGCGGGAAGAAGCTCGGGTGCTTGGTGTAGACGTCCTCGCCCGGCCCCTTGAGCGAGGTGGAGAGCTGCCAGAGGAACGGGCCGATCACCAGCAGCAGGACGACCAGCAGGAGCAGGTAGCGCAGCGCGGTCTGGGCGGGGGAGGGGGAGTTGAAGCTCCGGGCGCGCCGGGCGGCGACGGGGCGGTCCGCGGGCTCGCGGGGAGCGGGGACCGGGGCCGTGGCGGGTGCCTGGGCGGGCCCGGTGGGGGTGGCGGGTCGGGTCACGGGGTCAGTCCGCCTTCCGGTTCAGGCGCGTCAGGAGCAGCATCGGGCCGAGGGTGATGACGAACAGCAGCAGGCTGAGCGCCGAGGCGTAGCCCAGGTGGCCGGTGAAGCCGCGGCTGTACATCTGGATCAGCATCACCACCGACATGTCCCGGCCGCCGGGGCCGCCGGTGCCGTTGGAGAGCACGTACAGCTCGGAGAAGACGCGCAGCGAGGAGACCGAGATCAGGACCGAGATCAGCATCATGGTGGGGCGCACCCCGGGCAGGGTGACGTGCCAGAACCGGCGGAAGGCGCTCGCGCCGTCGACCGCGGCGGCCTCGTGCAGTTCGCGGCCGACGTTGGCCAGCGCCGACAGGTAGATCACCATGTAGTAGCCGAGGCCCTTCCAGGTGGTCAGGGCGATCGAGCTGAGCAGCAGCAGCCAGCGGTCGGTCAGGAACGCGACCGGGGAGTCGGCCAGCCCGGTCTGCTGGAGCAGGCCGTTGACCAGCCCGCGGTCGTCGAGCACCCAGCCCCAGATCAGCGCCACCACGACGGCGGAGGCGATCACCGGGGTGTAGAAGGCGGTGCGGAAGAAGGTGATGCCGGGCAGCTTGCGCTGCACCAGCAGGGCGAGCAGCAGCGGCAGGACGGTCAGCAGCGGGAGGCAGATCAGCAGGTAGACGATGCTGTTGAGCAGGGCGTCGGCCAACTGCTCGTCGCTGAAGATGCGTTCGTAGTTGGCGAGGCCGGTGAACCGGCCGCCGCCCAGGGGCTTGGCGTTGGTGAACGAGAGGATCACCGTGTTGATCGTCGGCCAGAGGTTGAAGACGACCAGCCAGATGATCGCGGGCCCGGCGAGCAGCCAGGGGGTGAACCAACGCCGGTGGGTCATACCGATGCCTTCCTGGGGCGGGGAGGGTGGGTCCCCGGGGGTGGTGCGGTGCGGGCCGGGGCCGTCGGGCCGGGGAGCCGCGGCCGGGGCCTGCGGCAGGGGTGTCGCGGCCGGGGCCCGGCGGGCCGGGGCGGTGCCGGCGGCCGGTGCGGCCGGTGCGGGTGGTGCGGCCGGTCGGGGGGTGGCCGGTCGGTGCGGTCGGTGCGACCGGTGCGGGTGGCCCCGGCGGGCGGCGGCTCCTGGGGGAGGACGCCGCCGCGCCACCGGTACGGGGTACGGCCGGGGGCTCGTCCGGGGGTCGGATCAGCCCTTGAGCAGCTGGTTGCAGCGCTCGACGGCGGTGTCCAGGGCCTGCTTCGAGGTCGCGTCGCCGCTGATCGCCAGGGCGATCTGCTGCTTGATGACGGTGCCCATCGCGTCGTCGACCTCGACCGGCTGGAGGATCTTCGCCTTGGCCAGCGAGGTGAACGCGACGACCTTGGCGTCACCGGCGTTGGTGCCGTCGCTCTTGCTGAAGAACGGGTCGCCGGCGGACGCCTTGGTGGACGGGAAGATGCTGGTCAGGTGGGCGAACTTGGCCTGGTTCTCGGCGCTGGTGACCCAGCGGGCGAGGGCCACCGCGGCGGCCGGGTTCTTGCTGTTCCTCGGGACGGACAGGCCCTGGACGTAGAGCGGCGGCGTGCCCGTCGCGGGGGAGGAGACGATCTTCGGGGCGAGGGTCGGGTTGTCGGTCGCGACGCTGGTGATGAAGTTGGCGCCACCGGTGGTCCAGCCCGCGGTGCCGGCGTTGAAGAGCTTGGAGTTGCCGGCGTAGGTGTCGGTCAGGACGTCCTTGGGCAGCAGGCCCTCCTTGAACGCCGCGCGGTACTTGTCGAGCAGCGCGGCGGCCTCGGGGGTGTTGAAGGTGAAGGACTTGCCGTCGTCCGACATCACCTTGACGCCGGCGTTGACCAGGTCGCCGAGGCCGGGCTTGCGGCTCATCAGGTAGGTCGAGCCGTCCGACTTCTCCTTGAACACCCGGGCCTGGGCGATCAGTTCGTCCAGGGTGCCGGGAAGGGCCTTGGGATCCAGGCCGTTCTTCGTCAGCAGCTCGGAATTCCAGTAGTTCACATCGGTGTTGAGGTACCAGGGGTAGCCGTAGGTGCCGTCCATGCCGCGGAAGCGGTAGGCGTCGACGCCGCCCGCGACGTACTCGTCGGCGAGCTTCGGGTCGGCCTTGGCGATGTCCAGCAACTGGTTCTGCCTGGCCAGCGGGAGGGCGAAGTCCGGCGGGAGGTTGACCACGTCGGGCAGGCCGCCGGCCGCGGCCTGGCTGAGCACCTTGTCCGAGTAGCCGTCGCCGGGCTGGTCGAGCCAGTCGACCTCGACGCCAGGGTACTTCTGCTTGAAGCCGTCGATCACGCTCTGCATGTAATCGGTGAACTTCGGCTTGAGTGCCCAGGTCTGGAGCGAGACCTTGCCCTTGACGTCACCGGTGGCGGCCGCACTCGCCGCGGTGTCGTCGCTCTTGGTGTCGGAGCCGAGTCCGCAGCCGGTGAGCGTGGCGGTGGTGACCGCCGCCATCGTCAGTGCCGCCCAGATTCTTCGCATGAGGGTCTCCCGGTCCAGGGGGTGGGTGGGGGATTGTGCTGACGTACAGAACCTGACTTACTAAACCGGTCTAGCTGTTGCAGGGACTATGCTCCCGCCTAAACTTGGATGTCAAGAGAGGAGTCGGATTCTGTGGGCAGACCGACCATCGCCGACATCGCGCGCCAGGCCGGGGTCTCGAAGGGCGCGGTGTCCTTCGCGCTCAACGGGCGCCCCGGGGTGAGCGAGGCGACCAGGGCCCGGATCCTCCGGGTCGCCGAGGAGATGAACTGGCGGCCGCACAGCGCCGCCCGCGCCCTGGGCGGCGCCCGGGCCGACGCGGTCGGGCTGGTGATCGCCCGCCCCGCCCGCACCATCGGGGTCGAGCCGTTCTTCAGCCAACTGCTCTCCGGCCTCCAGGCGGTGCTCTCCGCCCACGCGGTCGCGCTGCACCTGATGGTGGTCGAGGACACCGCCGCCGAGATCGGCGTCTACCGGCGCTGGGCCTCCGAGCACCGGGTCGACGGCTTCATCGTGGTCGACCTCCAGGTGCGCGACCCGCGGCTGGAGGCGCTGGAGGAACTCGCCCTGCCCGCCGTGGTGCTGGGCGGCCCCGGCAAGGGCGGCGGGCCGCTGCGGATCTGGGCCGACGACCGGGAGGCGATGCTCTCGATCGTCGACTACCTGGCCGCGATCGGGCACCGCCGGATCGCCCACCTGGCCGGCCTGCCGCACTTCCAGCACACCCAGCGCCGGATCCGCGCCCTGCGCGACGCCTCCCGGCGGCTGGACCTGGAGGAGGCGGTCTCGGTGCCGACCGACTTCAGCGACGCCGAGGGCGCGGCCGCCACCCGGGCCCTGCTCTCCCGGCCCCGGCGGCCCACCGCGATCGTCTACGACAGCGACGTCATGGCGGTGGCCGGCCTGGGGGTGGCCGGCGAGATGGGCGTGGCGGTGCCCGGGGAGCTGTCGATCGTCTCCTTCGACGACTCGGTGCTCGCCCGGATCGTCCACCCGCCGCTGACCGCGCTCAGCCGGGACACCTTCGCGCTCGGCGAGCAGGTCGCGAGCAGCCTGCTCGCGGTGATCGACGGGACCGGCCCCGGCCGGGACCTGCAGATGCCCACACCGCGCCTCACGGTCCGCGAGTCCACCTCGCCGCCGGCCCCCGAATCACCCTCAGGGGTGGCTGTTGCCGGGGCCGTTGACAGTCGGTCTGAACCGGTTTAGCCTCGCAGCGCCGAGCCGGTCCGCTCGGCGCGCCACGGTGGGCGGGAGTCGGGCGGCTCCCGGCCCGGGCCGCTGCGGCCGGGGCGGCGGGGGCGTCGTGCCCGTGCTGCCCCGTGTGCCCCCTGGGCGGGAACCGGTTGCGCGGCCGTTCTGCCTTCCTCGTACCGCCGTTCCCCGTTCCGCTGTGCCTCGCACCGTCGGCCCCTCGGCCGTCCGGCACCGAGCGGGCCTGGGCCGGCCGGGCGGCGATTCCCCGCGATCGGCGCCACCGCACCCGCACCACCACGCCCACCCGCACCACCGCACGTACCTCGCACATGCATCCGGACCGCCCCTCGCGGGCGGCTCCGCCCCCACCCTCCTCCGCTCGATCGGAGCCACCGCATGTCACGACGTCTCCCCCTCCTGCTGAGCGCCGCCCTCGGGGCCGCCGTCCTCGGCGCCGCGCCCACCGCCCACGCGGATCCCGCTCCGGCACCGGCCACCCCGGCCGCCGCCGCGGCCGCCGGCACCCAGCCCTACGCCTCCTACTGGTACCCGAACACCATCCTGAACTGGGACCCGGCCACCGACCCGGACGCCCGCTTCAACCGGTCCCGCGTCCCGCTCCGGCCGCGCACCAGCGACCCGGCGCTCAAGGCCAACCCCAACGCCCGGGCCGGCGAGGGCAAGGTGGCCTCGCTGGTCTCCTTCGGCCCGACCTCCAACAACCCCTCCCAGGGCTCGGCCGACCCGAACTACTACGCCTTCGGCTACTGGCAGTACGTCGACAAGCTGGTGTTCTGGGGCGGCTCGGCCGGAGAGGGCCTGATCCTCGCCCCCAACCCGACCGTCATCGACGCCGCGCACCGCAACGGCGTCAAGGTCTACGGCACCGTCTTCTTCCCGCCCGCCGCCTACGGCGGTCAGCTCCAGTGGGTCCGCGACTTCGTCCAGAAGTCCGGCTCCCGCTACCCGGTCGCGGACAAGCTCACCCAGGCCGCCCAGTACTACGGTTTCGACGGCTGGTTCATCAACCAGGAGACCGGCGGCGGGGATTCGGCGCTGGCCGGTGAGGTGCGCAACCTCATGCAGTACACCAAGGCGCAGACCGGCACCGAGTACATGTGGTACGACGCGATGACCGAGTCCGGCTCGGTGTCCTGGCAGAACGCGCTGACCTCCGCCAACGACTCCTTCCTCCAGGACGGCGCCAAGCGGACCTCCGACTCGATGTTCCTGAACTTCAACTGGAGCTCCGGCGGGCTGGATTCGTCCCGCTCGCTGGCCCGCGGCCTCGGCCGCGACGAGTACGACCTCTACTCCGGGATCGACACCGAGTCCAACGGCTACAACACCGGCGTCGACTGGAACGCGCTCTTCCCGGCCGGCAAGGCGCACACCACCTCGCTCGGGCTCTACCGGCCCGAGTGGACGTGGAAGTCCGCCACCGACCGCGCCGACTTCTACGCCAAGGACTCCCGCTACTGGGTCGGCGCCAACAACGACCCGTCGAACACCGCCACTTCGTCGAGCTGGAAGGGCCTGTCGACCTACATAGCCGAGTCCTCGCCGATCACCGCGAAGCCCTTCGTCACCAACTTCTCCACCGGTCAGGGCGACTTCTACAACGCCGGTGGCGGCCGGGTCGCCACCGGCGGCTGGAACAACCTCTCGCTCCAGGACGTCCCGCCGACCTACCGCTGGCTGGTCGGTTCCAGCGGCACCAAGCTGACCCCGTCCGTCGACTTCACCGACGCCTACGAGGGCGGCTCCTCGCTGCGGCTCAGCGGCAAGCTGGACGCCACCAACACCGTGCGCCTCTACCAGAGCAGGCTGCCGGTCGCGGCGGACAGCAAGCTCTCGCTGGTGCTCAAGACCCCGGCCGCCGGGGCGACCGGGTTGAAGGCCGCGATCTCCTTCACCGACGCACCGGGCACCTTCACCACCGTCGACGTCGGCGCGAACTCCGGTACCGGGTGGGAGCGGCACACCCTCGACCTCTCCGGCTACGCCGGCCGCACCATCGCCCAGATCGGCCTCCAGGTCGAAGGCTCCAACCCGGCCTACGACCTGAGGGTCGGTCAGCTGGCCGTCTACGACGGCGCGGTGGACGCGCCGGCCGCGCCGAGCGGCCTCACCGTGCTCGGCGCCAGTGACGTGGTGGCCGGCTCCAGCCAGTCGCTGCGGCTCTCCTGGACGGCCTCGGCGAGCGGTTCGGTGCACCACTACGAGCTGTACCGGCGCAACGCCGACGGCAGCCGCAGCTACCTCGGCGCGACGCCGTCCGACGCCTACTTCGTCAACAAGCTGGAGCGGGCCGGGACGGAGAGCGCCACGACCGTCGAGGTGGAGGCGGTCTCCACCGAGTACGGCCGCTCCGCCGCCGCCACCACCACGGTCTCCTGGACGGGCACCCCGCCGGTCGGCGGCAACCTGGCACTGAACCGCCCGGCCACCGCCTCCGGCCAGTGCAACGGCAACGAGACCCCGGCCAAGGCCGTCAACGGCACCGTGAACGGCGGCAACGGCGACAAGTGGTGCACCACCACCTCGGCCAAGTGGCTGGAGGTGGACCTCGGTTCGGCCAAGCCGCTGAGCAGGTTCGTGGTGAAGCACGCCTCGGCCGGGGGCGAGAGCCCGGCGTACAACACCCGGGACTTCACCATCCAGGTGCGCGACTCCACCGCCGACGCGTGGAGCACCGTCGCCACCGTCACCGGCAACACCGCCGGGACCACCACCCACCCGGTGAGCACCACGGCCCGCTACGTCCGGCTCTCGGTGACCAAGCCCACCCAGGGCACCGACCCCGCCGCCCGGATCTACGAGTTCGAGGCCTGGGGCGCGTAGGGCTCGTCCGACGGTTCCCGCCGCGCGCTGATGCGACGGGAACCGTCGGACCAGACCCGGTCCCGGCTCCCGACCCGCTCCGTCTTCCGAAAGGACCCACCCCGTGCCGGTCACCATCACCGCCGTCGAGAGCACGGACCTCTTCACCGGCCCCGAGGACGCGCCGCGCCAGCTGCTGCGCGTGACCCTCGACGGCCCGCCCGCCCGGATCACCGTCACCGGCCCGGGCGTACGCGGCGAGAAGGCCGGCACGGGGCTGGTCGAAGTCCCCCTGGAGATCACCGGCGCCGAGCCCGGGGCCCGGATCCCGGTCCTGGTGACCGCGGCGACGGACGGCGTCACCGCGACCGCCGAGGCCGTCGTCGAGGCGGCCGAACCCGGCTGGACGATGTACCTGGTCTCGCACTTCCACTACGACCCGGTCTGGTGGAACACCCAGGCCGCCTACACCTCGCCCTGGGAGCTGCTCTCCGCCGACGCGACCACCCGGCCGCTCTGGGAGCGCAACGGCTTCGCGCTCGTCGACGCGCACCTGGACCTCGCGCTGCGTGACCCGGTCTACCGGTTCGTACTCGCCGAAGTCGACTACCTGAAGCCCTACTTCGACCAGCACCCGGAGCGCCGCGCGGCGCTGCGGCTGCTGCTGGAGCGCGGTCAGGTGGAACTGGTCGGCGGCACCTACAACGAGCCCAACACCAACCTCACCGGCGCCGAGACCACCATCCGCAACATCGTCTACGGCATCGGCTACCAGCGCGACATCCTCGGCGGCGACCCGCGGACCGCCTGGCAGCTGGACGTGTTCGGCCACGACCCGCAGTTCCCCGGCCACCTCGCGGCCGCCGGGCTCACCGGCAGCGCCTGGGCCCGCGGCCCGTTCCACCAGTGGGGGCCGATCCAGAAGAACTTCCGCGAGGCCAAGGACGATGCCCGGGTGATGCAGTTCCCGAGCGAGTTCGAGTGGATCGCGCCCTCCGGCGACGGCGTGCTCACCCACTACATGCCGCACCACTACTCGGCCGGCTGGTGGATGGACTCCTCCGCCGACCTCGCCACCGCCGAGCAGGCCGTCTACGAGCTGTACCGCAAGCTCAAGCCGGTCGGCGCGACGAAGAACCTGCTGCTGCCCGTCGGTACCGACTACACCCCGCCGAACAAGTGGGTCACCGAGATCCACCGCTCGTGGGCGCGCAAGTACCTCTGGCCGCGGTTCGTCTGCGCCACCCCGCGCGACTTCCTGGACGCCGTCCGCGCCGAGCTGGCCGCCACCGGCCGCCGGCCCAGCCCGCAGACCCGGGACATGAACCCGGTCTACACCGGCAAGGACGTCTCCTACATCGACACCAAGCAGGCCCAGCGGGCCGCCGAGGTCGCCGCCGTCGACGCCGAGAAGCTCGCCACCCTGGCCACCGTGCAGGGGCTCGGCCGCTACCCGGGGGCCGCACTGGACAAGGTCTGGCGCCACCTCGCCTACGGCGCCCACCACGACGCGATCACCGGCTCGGAATCCGACCAGGTCTACCTCGACCTGCTCGGCGGCTGGCGCGAGGCGTACGACCTGGCCGCCGATGTCCGGGACCGGTCGCTGGACGCTCTCACCGGCCGGATCGACACCGCCGGCATCGGTTCGGCCGTCGTCGTCACCAACACCCTCTCCTTCGACCGCACCGACCTGGTCGCCGTCCGGCTGCCGCGGGGGCGCTCCCGGGCCGTCCTCGTCCTGGACGACACCGGCGCCGTGGTCCCCAGCGCCGTGGACCGGGGCACGCTGCGCTTCCTGGCCGCCGGGGTGCCCGCCCTGGGCTGGCGCACCTGGCGGCTGGTCCCCTCCGCCGACGGGGTCGAGGACACCGCCTGGTCGCGCGCCGAGGGCCACACCGTCGCCAACGCCCGCTACCGGGTGACCGCCGACCCGGCCCGGGGCGGCGGACTGACGTCCATTCAGGACCTCTCGCACGAGAGGGAGTTGATCCAGAGCGGCCGGATCGGCAACGAGCTGCGGGTGTACGAGGAGTACCCGCAGCACCCCGACTTCGGCGAGGGCCCGTGGCACCTCGTCCCCAAGGGGCCCGTCCTCGGCTCCGGCGGGCAGCCGGCGAGCGTGCGCCGCGAGACCGGCCCGCTCGGTGAGCGGCTGGTGATCGCCGGCACCGTGGACGGCGTCCGGTACGAGCAGACCGTGACGCTCTGGCGGGGCGTCGACCGGGTCGACTGCCGGACCAGGGTGGTCGACTTCTCCGGCGCCGACCGCCTGCTGCGGCTGCGCTTCCCGGTCGACCTGCCCGGCGCGCTGCCGGTCAGCGAGGTCGCCGACGCGGTGGTCGGGCGCGGTTTCGCACTGCCCGACGTGGACTCCGCCGAGGCGCCCTGGACCCTGGACAACCCGGCCAACACCTGGTTCGGCCTGGGCTCCACCGCCCGGGTCGCCCTGACCGACCCGGCCGGCGCGCCGCTCGGCGAACGCGCCCTCGGCGTCGCCGAGGTGATCGCTCCCGACCTCGACTCCGCCGCCGACGCCCGCGACCTGGTGGTCGCGCTCGCCCGGATCGGCGTCACCGCCACCACCTCCGGCGCCGACTGGGCCCGCTACGGCTGGCTGGACGTCGACTCCAACCTGCCGGACTTCCGGATCGTCCTCGGAGGTCCGGAGGCCAATACCGCCGCCCGGGAGCTGATCGAGCGGGCGGGCGAGGAGTACGCCACCGTGCTCAGGACGCACGGCGCCGTCTGGGTGCCCGCGCTGACTCCGCTGGCCGAGGTCTGGCAGCCCGGCGCCGACCTGCGCGACCTGCGGGCGCTGCCCGCCCTGGTGGTGACCGACCCGGCCGCGCTGGTCCACGACCTCGCCGACGCCCGGATCACCGCCGTCTGCCCCGGAACGCTCGACCCGGCGGAGCGGCTCACCGACCACAGCGTCGGACTGCTGAGCTTCGGCCTGCCCGGTTTCGCGGTCGACGCCACCGGCGCGCTGCACCTCTCGCTGATGCGCTCCTGCACCGGCTGGCCCTCCGGCGTCTGGATCGACCCGCCCCGGCGCACCCTGCCCGACGGCGCGTCCTTCCAACTCCAGCACTGGACGCATGAGTTCAGCTACGCGCTGGTCGGCGGCGCGGGGGACTGGCGGGCCCAGGCGCTGCCCGCCCAGGGGCAGGAGTTCAACCACCCGCTGTACGCCCGGATCGCCCCCGCACGGAAGGGGCCGTTGCCCGCCACCCTCTCCTGGCTGCGGGTCGAACCCGCCCGGGAGGTGCTGCTGGGCACCCTCAAGCCGACCGGCAACCCGATCGCGCACGGCTCGGCCGCCGACCCGGGCGACGGCCGCCTCACCGTCCGGCTGGTCGAGTCCACCGGCCTGGGCCGCACCGCCACCCTCGGCGGCGCCCTCGGGCTGACCGACCCGCACCGCGCCGACCTGCTGGAACGGCCGCTGGACTCCGTCGACGGGGCCCTGGACCTCGCCGGTTCGCAGATCGCCACCGTGCTGGCCCGGCCGAGCGTGGCCGCCGCCCCGGCCGGCCCGGTGCTCGGCGCGGTCGCCGAGGTCGCCCAGCCGGTCCACGCCCGCTACTGGCTGCACAACCGGGGCCCGGCGCCACTCGGTTACCTCCCGGTGTCGGTCGGCGTCTCGCCCGGCCTGCTGCGGACGGCCGGGCCGGGCGAGCCGGTCGAGCTCTCCGTCGCCCTCTCCTCCCAGCTGCGGGACGCCGCGGTGGAGGGCGCCGCGCTGATCCTGCCCCCCGAGGGCTGGACGGCGAGCCTCGGCGCCCGCCCCTACCGCCTGGAGCCGGGCAGACACCTGCGCTTCCCGGTCACGCTCACCCCGCCGGCGGCGGTCGAACCCGGGCTGTACTTCGCCGCCGTCCGGATCACGCACGAGGACCAGCGGATCGAGGACGTCGTCACGCTCGCCGTCGGCGAGCTCCCCGGCCTGCTGCCCGCCCCCGGGGAGACGCCCGAGGACTGGACCGCCGCCCAGGGCACCGAGTCCATGGACGGCCGCGACACCGGTCTCACCGTGACGGTGGCCGAGGAGCGGCTGCGGCTGACCCTCGGCGGCCGGGCCACCCTCGCCGTCCGGCTCGCCAACCGGACCCGCGGCGAGATCCGGGGCGAACTCCAGCTGGTCTCACCCTGGGGGACGTGGGAGGCGGTCGGCGCCCCCGTCCGCGGCTTCACCCTCGCCGCCGGTGCCACGGAGACCGCCGCCTTCGAGCTCGCGGCTCCCGAGGACGCCGAGCCGGGTGCCTCCTGGGCGCTGGCCAAGGTGATGTGGTTCGGCCGCTGCCAGTACTCCCCGGCCGTCGCCCTGGTAGTGGAGCCGTGACCGCCGGGGCCCCGGTGGCCGACGCCCTCGGTCTGCTCGACGGCCGCCCGCTGCCGCGCACCGAACTCGACCGCCGCCTCGCCGCCCTGCGGTCCGGCCCGCGCTCCGCCGCCCTGCCGCGGCCCGGCAGCTCCGAGGACCGCCAACTCGCCCGCTGGGTCGCCCAGGTGGTGCTGACGGAGGAGCTCTGCTCCACCGTGTGCACCGAGCGCGGGCTGCCGCTCGGCACCGACACCCCCGCCCGCCTCGACCAGCAGGCCGCCGTCGAACTCGGGTCGATCACGGCCGCCGCGTACGAGGGCAGCACGGCCGTCCGGGCGGTCTTCGAGGCCGTCACGGCGGACGTCCGGCCCCGGGCGGACGAGGTGGCCCACTACCGGGCGATGACCGCCGACCGCCCCGCTCCCGCCCTCTGGCGGCTCGGCTTCCCCGACGGCGGCGGCTGCGAGGCCGACCCGGCGACCCTCCCGCTCGCCCTCGCCGAGGCCCTGCGCGCCGCCGGGCCGGGCGCCTGGGTCACGGCGGGCGGGTGGACGGCGGCCCTGCTCGCCGTCCACCCGCCGGGGGAGGAGGCCGGCGACCCGGCTCCCGCCGTCCGGGCCGCCGCCCGCCGCGCCGCCTTCGTCCGCTGGCTCGACCGCACCCGCGCCGCCCGGCTCACCCTGCTGCCCGGCCTCGAACACCCCGGCGACCCGGCCCAGCCCGACAACCACCACCGGCACTGACGCCAGGCCGCGCCGTCAGGGCAGCAGCGAGACCTGGTAGTGGGCGATGGACCAGCTGTCGCCCGCCCTGCTCAGCAGGACGCCGAGGTTCACGGTCAGCGTCGGCCGGTCGACGAAGGCGAAGTCGACGGCGAGGTAGCCGAGCAGGAGGCCGTCGGTGAGCCGCCTGGTCTCCAGGACGCGGTAGTCGGCCGTCATCCCGGGCGGCTGGGAGGCGTAGTAGGCGGCGACGCCCGGCCGCCCGACGCTGTACGGGTGCAGGCCCTGGAAGACCGCGTCCTCGGTGAAGCAGGCCGCGACCGCCTCGGGCCGATGGGCGTCGACGGCCGCCTTCCAGCGGTCCAGCACGCCCCGCAGCACGGCGGTGTCGCTCATCGGACGCCCTCCGCCCCGGGGTCGCTCGGGTGCGGCGACAGCGGCGTGACGCGGTCGCGCCGCCAAGCCCGCAGCGGCATCGAGGCCAGGAGCCGTTCCAGCCGCTCCGCGTCGGGCGCGCTGAACAGCCCCCAGGTGCGCCACTCGCCGGGCGTGAGCGGCGGCCGCCAGAGCCGCAGCAGGCTCCCCTGCGCGGCCAGCTCCCCGGCCCGGACGGCCTCCCGGGCCCGCATCCGCGCCACCTCCTCCTCGCTCGTCCCGTCGGGGACGGTGGTCACCATGTCGACCAGGAACTCCATCGGGAATCGGGATCCTCTCGCTCACCCCTCCGCCGTCGCTCGGCTGCTCGGAGTATCGGCGACCACCCCGACCGCACCCGGCACCGCCACGCGGGAGCGGCGGCCGGGCCGCCCGCGCGGTGGCGAGTGCGGTCGGTGACGGGTGACGCGGCGCCCCGGAGCTGGCCGGGGCGCCCCCAGCTGGGCCGCAGGCGCGCAGCGAGCCGGGGAGGGGTGGCGGCAGTATGGTCGGTTCAGGGTGATTTGTCTGACCCCGTGACCGGGCCCGAGGCACTCGGGTGGGTCAGGGGGAGGAGGTGGGACCCATGCCGCACTCCTCCGACGGCCCGGCCCCGGGCGTGGCGCCAGTGGCGACCGGCTCGGGTGCGGGCGAGAAGGGGCTGAAGACCGGTGCGCTCGGTCTGGTCTCCTCGGTCGCCATCGGGCTGGCCTCCACCGCGCCCGCGTACAGCCTCGCCGCGACGCTCGGCATCATCGTGGTGGGGGTGGGGTTCCAGGCGCCGATCGTCACCATCCTGGCGTTCATCCCGATGCTGATGATCGCGTACGCGTACAAGGAGCTGAACGCCTCCGATCCGGACTGCGGCACCACCTTCACCTGGGCCGCCCGGGCGTTCGGGCCGCGCACCGGCTGGATGGGCGGCTGGGGGATCATCGTCGCCGACATCATCGTGATGGCGAACCTGGCGCAGATCGCGGGCGTGTACGGGTTCCGGCTGGTGGGGCTGGACTCGCTCGCCGACAGCACGGTCTGGACGTCGATCGCCGGCGTGGTCTGGATCGTCGTGATGACGGCGATCTGCTACGTCGGGATCGAGATCTCCGCCGCCCTGCAGCGCTGGCTGCTGTCGATCGAGGTGGTGATGCTGGTCGTGCTGTCGGTCACCGCCCTGGTCAAGGCCTACGGCAGCGGTGCGCCCGGCACGGCGGCCCACGTCAGCGCCTCCTGGTTCAACCCCTTGGACATCCCCTCGGCCGGTGCCTTCACGGCCGGGATGCTCGCCGCGGTGTTCATCTACTGGGGTTGGGACACCGCCGTCTCGGTCAACGAGGAGACCGCCGACGCGAAGCGCACCCCGGGGCGGGCGGCCGTCATCTCCACCGTGCTGCTGCTGTTGATCTACACCCTGGTGTCCACCTCGGCGCTGTCGTTCGCGGGGATCGGCACGGAGGGCATCGGACTGGGCAACGAGGAGAACTCCGGGGACGTGCTGTCCGGCCTCGGCGACGCGGTGTTCGGCACGGCGGGCTTCGGCGGGTTCCTCAGCAAGCTGCTGATCTTCATGGTGCTGACCTCGGCGGCGGCCTCCACCCAGACCACCATCCTGCCCACCGCCCGGACCGCCTTCTCGATGGCCGCGCACAAGGCCGTGCCCGCCGCGTTCGGCCGGGTGCACCCCCGCCACCGCACCCCGACCTGGTCGACCGTCGGCATGGGCCTGGCGTCGATCGCCTTCTACGTCCTGCTGACCGCGATCAGCGGCAACGTCCTGGCCGACTCGATCGCCTCGGTGGGGCTCGGCATCGCCTTCTACTACGGCCTGACCGGCTTCGCCTGCGTCTGGTACTACCGGCGGGTGCTGACCAGGAGCGTCAAGGACTTCGTCTTCAAGGGGCTCGTCCCGCTGCTGGGCGGCTTGGTGCTGCTGTACTTCTTCTGCTACGCCGCGTTCGACGTCTACGCGGCCGCCGACTACGGGGCGACCTCGATCGATCTGCCGCTCATCGGCGAGACCGGCGGGGTGACCGTGATCGGCATCGGCGCCCTGCTGCTGGGCGGTGTGCTGATGCTGGTCCAGTGGGCCGTGCAGGGCTCCTGGTTCCGCCACCCGGACGTGCCGGTGAGCGCCGCCGACCCGGTCGACGCGCCGTAGCCTCCCCGGGGCGTGGCCGGCTCGCGGGCGACCAGGAATGAAGCGGGGCCGGCGGGGCAGGCGGAGGGCGCCCCGGTCGACCGGCCGGGAGCCCGGCCCACAGGGAGGTTGTTCCCCATGACGCTGATCTGGGCGCTCGTCGTCGGACTCGTCGTCGGTCTGCTCGCCAAGCTGGTACTGCCGGGCCGTCAGCCCGTTCCGCTCTGGCTGACGGTGCTGCTGGGGCTGGTGGGCGCGCTGCTCGGCAATCTGCTCGCCTCGGCGGTCGGCGTGCGGCACACGGACGGGGTCGACTGGATACGCCACCTGCTCCAGGTGGCCGCGGCCGCCGTGCTGATCTCCGCCGTCACCCCGGCCTACCTGGGACGGCGCCACTGACGCGGCCGGCGGGGCGGTGCGGGGGCAGGGTTGCACCCGAGGGGCGCGGACCGGTTCGGTCCGCGCCCCTCGGGTGTCGCGTCAGCGCCCCCGGTGGGCGGTGATCAGGTCGGCGTAGCGCCGGCCGCTGGTCTTCACCGTCCGCCGCTGGGTCGCGTAGTCGACGTGGACGAGGCCGAAGCGCTTGTCGTAGCCGTACGCCCACTCGAAGTTGTCCAGCAGCGACCAGGCGAAGTACCCGGCCAGCGGGGCGCCCTGGGCGGTGGCCCGGGCGCAGGCGGCCAGGTGCTGCTCCAGGTAGGCGGTGCGCTCCGGGTCGTGGACGCTGCCGTCGGGGCCGACGGTGTCGCGGTAGGCGGAACCGTTCTCGGTGACGTAGATCCGCCGCGCGCCGTACTCGCGGGTGAGGCGCAGCAGCAGCTCCTCCAGCCCGGGGGCGTGCACCTCCCACGGCATCGCGGTCCGTTCGGGGCCGGGGCCGGGCAGCTGGCGGAAGTGCGGGGCGGGGCCGGTCGGGTCGTCGGCGACGATCTGGCGGAAGTAGTAGTTCAGGCCGATCCAGTCCAGCGGGGCCCCGATGAGGTCGAGGTCGCCGTCGCGCACCGGCAGGTCGACGCCGTAGGCCCGCACCATGTCCTCGGGGTAGCCGCGGCCGAGGACCGGGTCCAGCCACCAGCGGTTGATGTGGCCGTCGGCGCGGACGGCGGCGGCCCGGTCGGCCTCGGAGTCGGTGGCGGCGGTCACCGGGCTGAGGTTGTTGACGATGCCGATCCGGGCCCCGGCGACGCTCTCGCGCAGCACCTGGACGGCCAGGCCGTGGGCGAGGTGCAGGTGGTAGGAGGCCCGGACGGCCGCGGTGAGGTCGGTCAGGCCGGGGGCCATCGCCCCGTCCAGGTGGCCGATCCAGGCGGAGCAGAGCGGTTCGTTGAGGGTCGCCCAGTCGGTCACCCGGTCGCCGAGCCGGGCCGCCACCGCGGCGGTGTACTCGGCGAAGCGCTCGGCGGTCTCCCGGACGGGCCAGCCGCCGCGGTCCTGCTGGGCCTGCGGGAGGTCCCAGTGGTAGAGCGTCGGGAAGGGCGTGATGCCGGCGGCCAGCAGGGCGTCCACGAGGCGGTCGTAGAAGTCCAGGCCGGCGGTGTTGACCTTGTCGTCGGCGAGCGGCACCACCCGGGGCCAGGCGATCGAGAACCGGTAGGCGTCGAGGCCGAGCCGCTTCATCAGCGCGACGTCCTCGGGCCAGCGCCGGTAGTGGTCGCAGGCGGTGTCGCCGGTGTCGCCCCCGGCGACCTTGCCGGGGGTGTGCGAGAAGGTGTCCCAGATGGACGGTGCGCGGCCGTCGGCGTCCACCGCCCCCTCGATCTGGTAGGCGGCGGTGGCCGCGCCCCAGAGGAAGTCGTCGGGGAGGGCGCTGAGGTCGTTCACGGCGAGCCTTTCGCTCAAGGGGAGGTCGGGGAGGGTCACTTGACGGCTCCGGCGGTGAGCCCGGCGACCAGGTAGCGCTGGAGCAGCAGGAAGCCGGCGACCACGGGCACGCTCACCACCAGCGAGGCGGCCATCACCTGGTTCCAGTACACGTCGCTGAGGGTGGCGTAGCCGCGCAGGCCGACGGCGAGGGTGCGGGTCTCGTCGTTGGTGAGTACGGAGGCGAACAGCACCTCGCCCCAGGCGGTCATGAAGGCGTACACCGCGACCGCCACGATGCCGGGCACGGCCGCCGGGACGATGATCCGCAGCAGCGCCTGGACCGGCCCGCAGCCGTCGACCAGGGCGGCCTCGTCGAGGTCGCGCGGGATGGAGTCGAAGTAGCCGACCAGCATCCAGATCGAGAACGGCAGCGAGAAGGTGAGGTAGGTCAGGATCAGACCGCCCCGGCTGCCGTACAGCGCCACCCCGGTCGCGTTCCCGACGTTGACGAAGATCAGGAAGAGCGGCAGCAGGAAGAGGATGCCCGGGAACATCTGGGTGGAGAGCACGGTGACGGTGAACAGCCGGCGGCCGCGGAAGCGGTAGCGGCTCACCGCGTAGGCGGCGAGGATCGCGACCAGCACCGAGAGCACGGTGGCGCCGCCCGCCACGATCAGCGAGTTGACCAGGTACCGGCCGAGTGGGATGGTGCGCCAGATGTCCAGGTAGGGCCGGAGGGTGACGGTGCTCGGGATCCACCGGAACGGTCCCTGCACGTCCTGCAGCGGCTTCAGCGAGCTGCTGAGCATCACCAGGACGGGCGCGGCCGCGAAGAGGGCGAGCGCGGTCAGCAGGATCCGGCGGATCCAGCGGAAGGACGCGGGCGGGCCGATCATTGCGCATCCCTTCGGCGCGAGGTGAGCAGCAGGTAGCCGGAGGTCACCAGCAGCAGGAAGAGCAGCAGCAGGACCGACATCGCGGAGCCCGCGCCGAAGTTCCAGGTGACGAAGGAGGACTGGTAGATGTGGACCGAGATCAGGTCCGCCGCCTCCGGCGCCGACCGGCCGAACAGCACGTACGGCGTGTTGAAGTCGTTGAACGTCCAGAGGAACAGCACCAGGACGAGCACCAGGTTGACCGGGCGCAGCGAGGGCAGGGTGATCCGGCGGATCTGCTGCCGGACGCCGGCGCCGTCCAGGGCGGCGGCCTCGTAGAGCTCGCGCGGGATGTTCTGCAGGCCCGCGGTGAGGGTGAGGAAGGCGAACGGCCAGCTGCGCCAGACCGAGACGGTGACCAGGGCGGTGAAGCTGTTGTCGCCGAGCAGCCAGAACGGCTTGTCGTCGACCAGGTGGAGCTGGTCGTGCAGCACGTGGTTGATCAGGCCGGTGTCCCGTTGGAACATGAACGACCAGGTGATGACGGCGGCGTAGACCGGCAGCGCGTACGGGAGCAGGAACAGGGCGCGCAGCAGGCCGCGGCCGCGGAAGGTGTCCTGCATCATGATCGCGGCGGCGGTGCCGAGCAGCCAGGAGAGGCCGACGGCCAGGGCGGTGAAGGCGCAGGTGACCCAGAAGGAGTGCAGCAGGGCCCGGCCGACGGGGGCGTGGAAGTCCACCGCCATCCGGTAGTTGGCGAGACCGGCCCAGGGGGCGGCGGTCCAGTCCCGGAGGAAGAACTGGGTGAGCTGTTTGAAGCTCATCACGATGCCGACCACCATCGGCACCAGGTGGATGAGCAGTTCGAGCACGAGGGCGGGGAGCAGCAGCAGGTACGGCAGCGCGCTGCGACGGGGGAGGAGGCGCTTGCGGATCACTTCACTTGGCCGGCATCTGCTGCTGGGCCTTGGTGAGTTCGGCCTTCACGGACTCGTCGGTGACGGCCTTGCCGCCGGCGGCCGCGGCGAGCAGGTTCTTCACGGCGGTGCCGACCAGGGTCTCGAACTGGCTCTCGTCGGCGACCTGCGGGAGCGGTTGGGCGCTCGTCGAGAGGACGTCGGTGAGGGCCTTGAGTTCGGGGGTGGCGAAGGCCGGATCGGCCTGGGCGTCCTTGACCGGCGGGATGGAGCCGTACGTCCGGTTGAGCTGGGTCTGCTCCTCGGTGCCGGTCATGAACTTGACGAAGGAGAGCGCGCCGTCGGTGTTCCTGGTGTTCTTGAACACGGCCAGGTTGATGCCGGCGACCATCGAGGTGGTGGCGCGTCCGCCGGTGGCGCCGGCCGGGACGGGGACGGGGGCGACGCCGTAGTCCTCGGGGTTCATGCCGTGGGACTTGAGGTTGGCGCCGGCGGCCTGCCACATCAGCATGGCGGCCTTGCCGGTGGCGAAGTCGGTGACGGACTGGTTGTTGGCGTACTCGGCGTTGCCGGGCGCGGCGATCTTCTCGGTGCCGAGCAGGCCGACGTACTGTTTGACGGCGGCGACGGCGCCCGGGCTGTCGAAGGCGGGCTTGCCGGCCGCGTCGAAGAAGTCGGTGCCCTGCTGCTTGGCGAGGACGAAGGCGTGGTGGACGTTCTCGGAGACGTTGCCGCCCTCCAGGGCGATGCCGTGGCGGTCGCCGGTGGTGAGCTTCTTCCCGTCGGCGACCAGCTCCTCCCAGGTGGCCGGGGGCTTGTCGAGGCCGGCCTCGGCGAAGAGCTTCTTGTTGTAGTACAGGCCGTAGGCCATCGAGTACAGCGGGACGGCGGCCGGGTCCTGGCCGGGGGCGCCGGCCGAGGCGAGCGCGGCGGGCAGGAAGCGCTCCTTGCCGCCGATCCTGCTGAGGGCGGCCGCGTCGAAGGGGAGCAGCGCGCCGGTGGCCTGGAGCGAGGCGGACCAGGTGTTGCCGATGTTCAGCACGTCGGGGCCCTGGCCGGAGCTGGTGGCGGCGAGGATCCGGTTGAGCAGGTCGGCCCAGGGGATGACCTCCAGCTTGACCTTGATGCCGGTCTGCTGCTCGAACTTTCTGAGTTCCGGCTCCAGGACCTGCCGGTCGTTCTCCAGACTGGTGCCCTGGTTGGAGGCCCAGTAGGTGAGCGTGCCGGGGCTGCTGTTGTCTCCGCCGCCGGACGTGGAACCGCCGCCGCAGGCGGTGGCGGTGAGGACCAGGGTGGCGACCAGGGCGGTGGCCGCAGCGACTCGGCTGATGGGCATGACCGATTGCCCCTCTCGGGCGGGGTGGGCGGGTTCGGGTGAAGTGCCTTGATGGAATGCTTACTTCAGGCCGTGATTTAACGTGTGAGAAAAGCTTCCGTCAAGGGTTCGGACAGCGATAGATTCGGATCAGGAGGGAGATGCCATGACCGTGCGAGGCAAGAAGACGGTGCGTGACCTGCGCAGGGGCAGCCGGTCGGCGCTGCTGCGGCGGCTGTACTTCGACGGGCCGCTCAGCCGGCAGGAGCTCGGCGTGATCACCGGGCTCAGTGCCGGTTCGATCAGCAACGTGACCGGCGAGCTGCTCGCCGACGGGCTGATCGAGGAGTGCGGCTCGGTGGAGTCGGACGGCGGCCGCCCCCGGATCCTGCTCCGGGTCGCCGCCGGGCGGGCCCGGCTGGTCGGCGTGGATGTCGGGGAGACGCAGGTCAGGGTCGCCCTGTTCGACCTGGCCCGGACCGAACTGGCCGCCAGCGACCGGCCGCTCTCCGACTGCGGCCACGACGTGGACCACGTGGTGGAGCTGATCCTGTCCGGACTGGCCGAGGTGCTGGAGCGCACCGGCACCGATCCGGCGACCGTGCTCGGCGTCGGCATCGGCGTCCCGGGCATCGTCGACCAGGGCGACCCGGCCCCGGACGGCCTCGGGATCGTCGTGCACAGCCAGACCGTCGGCTGGGAGGGCGTCCCGCTCGGCCGGCTGCTGAGAGCCGGTACCGACCTGCCGCTGTTCGTCGACAACGGCGCCAAGACGCTCGGCCAGGCCGAGATGTGGTTCGGCGCCGGGCGCGGGGTCCGGCACGCGGTGATCGCGCTGTTCGGCTCCGGGGTCGGCGCCTGTGTGATCGCCGACGGCGTGCGCTTCCGCGGCGCCACCAGCAGCGCCGGCGAGTGGGGCCACACCAAGGTGCACGTCGGCGGCCGGCGCTGCCGGTGCGGCGCGCGCGGCTGCCTGGAGGCGTACGTCGGCGCCGAGGCGCTGGTCGAGCGGTGGGGCGCGGCGCCGCCCGGCGGCGGCGAGAAGGCCGGGCTGGCCGCGCTGCTGGCGGCCGCCGAGGCGGGCGAGCCGGCGGCCACCGGGCTGCTGGCCGAGGCGGCGGAGTACCTGGGCGCGGCGATCGCGGACCTGGTCAACCTGTTCAACCCCGAGCGGATCGTGATCGGCGGCTGGGCGGGGCTGCTGCTGGGTCCCCGGCTGCTGCCCGCGATCCGCGCCGCCGCCACCGAGTACGCGCTGCGGTTCCCCCGGGAGCAGACCTCGATCGTGCTCGGCATGCTCGGGCCGGAGGCGGTCACCGTCGGCGCGGCGACCCTGCCGCTGACCGACTTCCTGGACTCCGGCGGGGAGTTCCCGCGTCGCGCCGAACCGCGGGCCCGGGAGGTGCGGGCCACCCCCGCCTGACCTGGCTTCTTCCGCTGATCCGTTGGCACACCAGCAAGTTCACGGTGTGAGGAAAGTCGGCGCGAAGGGTTGACACCCCCGATCGGCAGCCCCGAGACTCCCGGTCGGGGGCGCTCCCCGAGCCCGGACGACGGGCCGGTGGCGCTCCGTCGGACCTCCGGCGGCCGTCCACCCGTGCCCGGCCGGCCACCACCTGCCGAGCCCGGCCGGCCGACCGTCGACCGCCCGGCCGCCCCGTCGTTCCCCCACGCCCGGTACCTGCGCCGCACCGGGTGCGGGCCGTGGCGCGCGCCCCCACACCCCACTCACCCCCACCGCAGGAGAAGCCCATGAGGCTCGCTTCAGCACGCCCCCGCAGGGCCCCGGCCGCACTGGCCGGCCTCGCCCTGCTCTCGGGCGCCGTCCTGGCGCTGCCCGCGCCGGCCGCCCACGCCGCCGACACCCTGATCTCCCAGGGCCGGGCGGTCACCGCCTCGTCCACCGAGAACGGCGCCACCCCGGCCGCCTACGCCGTCGACGGATCCACCGGCACCCGCTGGTCGTCCGCGGCGAGCGACCAGCAGTGGCTCCAGGTCGACCTCGGAGCCAGTGCCGCGCTCACCAAGGTGGTGCTCACCTGGGAGGCGGCGTACGGGCGTTCGTACCAGATCCAGGTCTCGGACGACGGATCGAGCTGGCGGACGCTCTACAGCACCACCACCGGCAGCGGCGGCACCGAGACGCTCGCCGTCTCCGGCAGCGGCCGCTACGTCCGGATGAACGGCCTGGCCCGGGGCACCGGATACGGCTACTCGCTCTGGGAGTTCCAGGTCTACGGCGCCTTCACCCCGGGCGGCGCCGACTGCGGCAGCACCGACGCCGCCCAGGGCCGGCCCGCCACCGCCTCGTCCGCGGAGAACGCCGGCACGGCGGCCGGCAACGCCGTCGACGGTGACCCGGGCACCCGCTGGTCGTCCGCGGCGAGCGACCAGCAGTGGCTCCAGGTCGACCTCGGCTCGGTCCGCCCGCTCTGCCGGGTGGTCCTGAACTGGGAGGCCGCGTACGGGCGTTCCTACCAGCTCCAGACCTCGGACGACGGATCGAGCTGGCGGACGCTGTACGCCACCGCGACCGGTGCCGGCGGCACCGAGACGCTCGCCGTCTCCGGCAGCGGCCGCTACGTCCGGATGAACGGGCAGGCCCGCGGCACCGCCTGGGGGTACTCGCTCTGGGACTTCCGGGTCAACACCACCGACGGGCCGACCGTGCCGCCGGTCCAGGGCGGCGGCGACCTCGGCCCCAACGTGCTGGTCTTCGACCCCGCCACCCCGGGGATCCAGGCCAAGGTCGACGCGGTCTTCCACCAGCAGGAGGCCAACCAGTTCGGCAGCGAGCGCTACGCGCTGCTGTTCAAGCCGGGCACCTACAACAACCTCAACGCGCAGCTCGGCTTCTACACCTCGATCGCCGGCCTCGGCCTGAAGCCGGACGACACCACCATCAACGGCGATGTCACGGTGGACGCCGGCTGGTTCAACGGCAACGCGACGCAGAACTTCTGGCGCTCCGCCGAGAACCTCGCGCTCAACCCGGTCAACGGCACCGACCGCTGGGCCGTCGCCCAGGCGGCGCCGTTCCGCCGGATGCACGTCAAGGGCGGCCTCAACCTGTCGCCCGACGGCTACGGCTGGGCCAGCGGCGGCTACATCGCCGACAGCCGGATCGACGGCACCGTCGGCAACTACTCCCAGCAGCAGTGGTACACCCGGGACAGCGCGGTCGGCGGCTTCTCCAACGGGGTCTGGAACCAGGTGTTCTCCGGCGTCCAGGGCGCGCCGGCACAGGGCTTCCCCAACCCGCCCTACACCACGCTCGACAGCACACCGGTCTCCCGCGAGAAGCCGTTCCTCTACCTGGACGGCAACGACTACAAGGTGTTCGTCCCGGCCAAGCGGACCGACGCCCGCGGCGTCTCCTGGGACGGGACCCCGCAGGGCGGTTCGCGGCCGCTCAGCCAGTTCTACGTGGTCAAGCCGGGTGCCACCGCGGCGACCATCAACGCGGCGCTGGCCCAGGGGCTCGACCTGCTCTTCACCCCCGGCGTCTACCACGTCGACCGGCCGATCGAGGTGAACCGGCCCGACACCGTGGTGCTCGGCCTCGGCCTGGCCACCGTCGTCCCGGACAACGGGGTGACGGCGATCAAGGTGGCCGACGTCGACGGCGTCCGGCTGGCCGGTCTGCTGGTCGACGCCGGAGCGGTCAACTCGCCCTCCCTGGTGCAGATCGGGCCGGACAACGCCGCCGCCGACCACGCGGCCGACCCGACCACCCTCCAGGACGTGTTCATCCGGGTCGGCGGCGCCGGCCCCGGCTCCGCCACCGCCGGGATCGTGGTCAACAGTGACGACGTGATCGTCGACCACAGCTGGATCTGGCGGGCCGACCACGGCGCCGGGGTCGGCTGGACCACCAACCCCTCCGACTACGGCCTGCTGGTGCGCGGGGACGACGTGCTCGCCACCGGCCTGTTCGTGGAGCACTTCAAGAAGTACGACGTCGAGTGGTCCGGCGAGCGCGGCCGGACGATCTTCTTCCAGAACGAGAAGGCGTACGACGCGCCGAACCAGGCGGCCGTGCAGAACGGCGCGACCAAGGGCTTCGCGGCCTACAAGGTCGACGACGGCGTGACCACCCACGAGGGCTGGGGCCTCGGCAGCTACTGCTACTTCAACGTGGACCCGACCATCCGGATGGACCACGGCTTCGAGGTCCCGGTCCGGCCCGGGGTGCGCCTGCACGACCTGTCGGTGGTCTCGCTGGGCGGCAACGGCCAGTACGAGCACGTGGTCAACGGCACCGGTGGCGCGACCTCCGGCACCGCCACCGTCCCGTCCACCGTGGTCGCCTTCCCCTGACCGGTCCCTGAGCGGCCCTGCACTGACCGTCTCCGACCGGCCGTCCCCGACGGTCGCCCCGCAGGCCGGCCCGCCCCGGTCACGCTCCCGCGAGCGTGGCCGGGGCGGGCCCGTCGGGCCGGACGGTGATCCCGTACGCGGAGCCGCTGGGGACGGCGAGCAGCCGCGGGCTGTGCTCCAGCAGGAGTTCGACCAGGGCGGTGGTCTCCCGCACGGCGAACTGGGTGCCCAGGCAGGCGCGGGCGCCGAGCCCGAAGGGGTAGTAGGCGCCCAGGTGGGCGGGCTTGCGGCCGGGGGAGGTGAACCGGGCCGGGTCGAAGCGCTCCGGGTCGGGCCACAACTCCGCGTCCCGGTGGGTCAGATAGGGGCAGACCAGCAGGTCCGTACCGGCCTCGATCCGGTGGCCCGCCAGGGTGTCGGCCTCCGCCGCGTGCCGGGGCAGGATCCAGGCGGAGGGGTAGAGCCGCAGGGTCTCGCTGACCAGCGCCTGCACCGCCTCGCGCCGCCCGGCCGAGCCCTCGGGGCCGGCCGCCAGCGCCCAGGCGCGGGCCCCGGGGTTGCCGTCGAGCAACAGGAAGAGCCAGGTCAATGTGGTGGCGGTGGTCTCGTGCCCGGCGACCAGCAGGGTCACCAGCTCGTCGCGGATCAACCGGTCGGTGTACTCGGGGTGTTCGTCGGCGGCCTCGACCAGCACCCGGAGCAGGCCGTCGCCCGCCGGGTCGCGCCGGGCGGCGTCGATCGCGGCGTGCGCGACGGCGTCGATCCTGGCCAGGTCCTCGGCGACCGCGTCCCGGGCGTCGGCGCCGTCCGCGGGCAGCGTCGGCAGCGCGGCCACCACCCGGGCCACCGAAGCGAGTTCACGGTCGGTCCGGTCGTCCAGCGGGCGGCCGGTGAGGGCGCGCCAGATGGTGTCGAGGGCGAAGTGCCGCATCTCCTCGCCGAGGTCGAAGCGCTCGCCGGTGCGGGCGTACCCGGCCCAGCGGTCGGCGGCGCGGCGGGCGGCCTCGGCGATCCGCCGCTCGTAGCGGCGCATCCCCGGTCCGGTGAACTGGGACTGCAGCATCCGCCGTTGGCGCTTCCAGGCCTCTCCGGTGGCGGACAGGACGCCCTCGCCGGCGAGCATCCGGGCCCGGTGGGAGCGCTTGACGTAGCGGTCCGGGTGCCGCCCGAGCACGTGCTGCACCGCCTCCGGGTCGGTGACCAGCACGGTGGGGGCCGGTCCGAGCCGGAACGCCGCGACGCCGCCCAGCTCCCGGTGGGCGAGCGCGAGCAGCTCGACCAGCTCGGACCCCTCGGCCCGCCACCGGGCGACGGCCTCGGCCGGCAGTTCGGGAACGGGCCGGGCGGCCCCGTCGGCGGGCGGCGGGACGGGGACGGGGTGGGCTTCGGTGGCCACGGCGCTTCTCCTCTGCCGGCACGGTCGACTGCTGGGCGGGGCACGGGCCCCGGCCTGACTGTACGTCAGCGCACGGTCGCCGCGCGCCGCCCAGCCGCCGGGCGTACGTGCTGCGGGCCCCGGCCGCACCGCCGGGGCCCGCAACGACGGCGGGGTTCCGATCCGCCCGGACGGCAGTGCCGACCGGATCGGGTGCCGACCGGGGCCGCACCCCGTCGTGCGCCCGGTGACCCCCGCCGAACAGACGGCCGGGCCGCGGTTCGTCCCCCTCGACGAACCGCGGCCCGGCCCGGCCCGACGGCCTCCGGATCAGGTCAGATCTGCTGCCAGAGGGCCGGGACGATGTTGGGCTCCCAGCCGACCTGGGCGGTGTGGCCCTGGATGCAGCGGTAGCTGACACCGTTCCAGGTGACCACGTCACCCGCGCTGTAGGTGGTGCCCGGCGTCCAGGTGCCGCCCGGGTTGCCCGGGTCGGTGCCGACCACCAGCGAGTACGTGGTGCTGTGGGTGGCCGAGCCGGTACCGGTCACCGTGATGGTGTAGGTGCCGGCCTGGACGCCGGAGCCGACCGAGACGTTCAGCGTCGCGGAGGAGCCGGACTGCACCGAGGACGGGCTGACCGACACGGTGACCCCGCTGGGTGCGCCCGAGGCGGTGAGGTTCACCGTCTGGGCCGAGCCGGAGGTGGTGGCGGTGGAGACCGTGGCGCTGGTGCTCCCGCCCGGGAGGGCGTTGCCGGTGCTCGGGTTCACCGCGACCGAGAAGTCGTTGGTCGGGATGGGCCCGGTGCCGACCGAGGTCTTCCACAGGGTGTACGCGACGCCGTCGGCGCTGCGGTCCAGGGCGGTGGCGTTGATGTTGCTCGTGGTGTCGCACGCCTGGTGGTAGCAGGAGTCGTACGCCCGGTTGGCGGTGCCGCCCCACTTGGTCGCCTGGGCCGGGGTCTTGACGGCGCTGGCGCCGGCCGCGTAGCCGGAGGTGGGGATGCCGCCCTGCTGGAAGGAGTAGTCGTCGGAGCGGCCCTGGCCCTCGACGTTCTCCTCGGGCTGGATGCCCAGGGAGTCCCAGTAGGCCTTCATTGGGGCGGAGGTGGCGGAACCGATGTTGTTGATGAAGTAGCCGGCGTTGGGCGAGCCGACCATGTCGAAGTTGTAGTAGCCCTTGATGGCGCTGCGCTGGGTGGAGCCCAGCTGGTTGACGTAGTACTGCGAGCCCTGCAGGCCCTGCTCCTCACCCGTCCACCAGGCGAACCGGACGTGCCGGGTCAGGGTGGGGTTCTGCTGGGCGAGGGTCAGCGCGTTCTCCAGCAGGACGGCGGAGCCGGAGCCGTTGTCGTTGATGCCCGGGCCGGCGGCGACGCTGTCGAGGTGGGCGCCGAACATGGTCACCTGGTCGGCCGGGCCGCCCGGCCAGTCCGCGATCAGGTTGTTGGAGCTGTAGGTGCAGGAGGTGCAGGTCTGCTCGCTGACGGTGTAGCCGGCGGCCTGCAGCTTGCCCTTGATGTAGGCGAGCGACTGGCTGTGGCCGGCCGAGCCGGCCCGGCGGTTGCCGCCGTTCTGCGAGGCGATGGTGTTCAGCTGGGCGAGGTGCGCCTGGACGTTGGCGACGCTGACGTCGGGCACGCCGGGGTTGGGGTTCCCGTTGCCGACCGTCAGCGTGTACTGCGCGCTGTGGGTGGCGGAACCGGTGCCGGTCACCGTGAGCACGTAGGTGCCGGGGGTGGCCGAGGAGGAGGCCGAGACGTTCAGCGTCGCGGAGGAGCCGGCCTGCACGGAGGACGGGCTGACCGAGGCGGTGACGCCGGCCGGGGCGCCGGAGACGGCCAGGTTGACGGCCTGGGCGGTGCCCGAGGTGACCGCGGTGCTCACCGTGGCGGTGGTGGCGGCGCCGGGCTGCACGGAGCCGGCGGTCGGGTTGACCAGCAGCGAGTAGTCGTTGGTGCCGGACGGCGTGCAGGTGGGCTCACCGCTCTGGGCGGGGACGCTGATCGCGTCCCAGGCCGCCTTGGTGCGGGTGAACAGGCCGCAGCCGGGGTCGAGGCTCTTGGCCGCGGTCAGCGTGGTGACCCGGTACTTCTTGTAGGTCATGCCGCTGGTCTTGAGCAGCATGCCGCCGTAGAAGATCCTCCCGGCGTCCTTGATGCCGACGCCGGTCACCGAGGAGTTGTTGCAGGTCGGGCTGGTGGGCTTGCCGCCGCCCGGGTTGGAGCCCTCGGAGAGCAGGTAGAACCAGTGGTTCAGCGGGCCCGCCGCCGCGTGCACCTCGGTGCTCGGGATCGAGGAGGAGTAGCAGTTGGGGTTGTTGCCCACCAGCGAGGGGTTGTACATGTTGCGGATCGGCCCGCTGCCGACCAGGTTGATCATCTCGCCGACGGTGTAGTCCGGGTTGTCGTACGGGGACGGCTCGTTGGCGTACGCCTCGGTCAGCGCGCCGAAGATGTCGCCGGTGCCCTCGCCGAGGCCGTTCTCGTTGTTGGCGCCGCCCGGCGTGTACTGGTCGATGCCGTGGCCGAACTCGTGGCCGACCACGTCGATGGAGGCGATCCACTCGTTGGCGTTGTTGTGGCCGATCGAGACGGAGGAGCCGTCCCAGTAGGCGTTGACGTCGTTCAGGCCCACCTTGACCGGCCAGCTGCCGCCGTTGCCGTTGTGGCCGTTGCGGCCCAGCCAGTCGCGGAGCATGTCCCATTCCTTCTGCGCCGCGAACATCACGTCGGCGCAGCCGGTCTCCTTGCTGGTCGGGTTGCCGGTGCCCCAGGAGTCGCTGGACTTGGAGAACACCTGGCCGGAGCTGTAGTCCGCACAGCTCAGCCCGGACCGGCTCGGGTCGCGCAGCGAGTAGGTGCTGCCCGAGGCGGTGGTGTTGATGGTGACCGGTGCCGGGCCGTTCCACTTGCTGTTGGCGGTACCGGCCTTGACGTCGTCGTAGCTGTCGATCACCTCGCCGGTGCGGGCGTCGACGAAGACGTGCAGCCGGCTCGGGGCCGCGCCGGTCCGGCCGGTGAGCACGGTCTCCCAGGCGAGCCGCCCGGTGCCGTCCTGCACCTTGACCACCAGGCGGCGGGTGTCGACGCCGTCGACGGCGGCCAGCCGGGTGCGCGCGGTCTTCTCCGCCTGGGCGGCGCTGATCGCGGCCTTGGTCGGGCCGCCGACCGGACCGGTGGCGGCGGACTGGAGGCCGCGGACCTTGCCCTGGCCGTCGGCTATGACGACGGCGTCGCCGCCGACCACCGGCAGGCCCTGGTAGGTGCGCTCGTAGGCCACGGAGTAGAGGCCGCCGAGCCACGGGGTGACGGACTGGCGCTCGTAGGTCTCGCCCGGGCCCTTGGCCAGGGCGTCCAGGCCCGCCGCGGCCGCCTGGTCGGCGGCGGAGACGGCGGCGGCCAGGGCGCTCGGCGGCGCGCTGACGGCCGGGCCGGGCTGGGCGGCGGCCTGTCCGACCGCGGTGGCGGTCAGCATGCCGGCCAGGACGGTCAGGGTGGTTCCCGCCGTCAGTAATCTGCGTTTCATTCCGAGGCTCCTCGAACGTGGGGGTGCTCGACCGCGGACGACGTGCCTGTCTGGCGCTCACCGCGGGGCCGCATCGGGGGACGGCCGTTGCGGGCGTCCGCGCTCGGGTGCCGGAACACTCACATGCCGTCATGCCCCGGTCAACGGCTGCGGCATGGCTTCCGTGCAGTTGGCAAGTTCTGTCAAGCTGCGGGTTTTGTGAAGAGGTTGAGACCAAGAGGTTGAGACCACCTCATGTACGGAGCCCGCCCGGTCCAGTACCGTCCTGTCCATCGGAAGGACCGGAACCGACTCGGGAGGGCAGCCCCGTGCACCGGAGCCACACCGACGTACCGTCCGTCGGTCCGCCGCCGGCCGACCCGCTCTGGCGCGCCTTCGGCGCCCGGCTGCGGCACTGGCGCCGCCGGGCCGGCCTCACCCAGGCCCAGCTCGGCGCCGAGATCGGCTACGACCACACCGCCGTCAGCAAGCTCGAACACGGCGCCCGCCGGACCACCCCGCGGATCGCCGAGCGGCTGGACGGTCTGCTCGGCGCCGGCGGCGAACTGCGCACCGCCTGCCTGCGGGCCGAGGAGGGGGACGCGGGGGAGTGGGACCGGCCCGCCCCGGCCGCCCCGCCCGGCCCGCCCGCCCCGGCCGGCTGGGCCCGCCCGCCACTGCCCGGCGGCCCCGCCGCCCCGCCCTCGCCGCTGCCGCCGCTCGCAGCCGGCGGCCCGCCCCGCCGGCTCCCCGACTACGGGCTGCTCTGCCCGCTGCACGGCGCGGCCGGCTGCGCCGTCCCCGAGGCCGCCGAACTCGCCGCCCTGCACGCCGCGTTCTGCGCCGCCGACCCGGACGCCGCGCCGCCGCTGGACGCCGACACCGCGCACGCCCTCACCGGCCTGCTCGCCGCCCACCTGCGGGCCGGCGAGGCGCCCGCCGGGCCCGGCACAGCCGCCGTCGAGGAGACCCTGCGGGCGATCCTGCGCCGGCTCGGCGGCACCACCGACGCCCGGGCCCGCCAGGCGCTCGCCCGGCTCGCCGCCGAGTACGCGCACGCGGCCGGAGGGCTGCGGATGCAGCACGGCCGCAACGCCACCGCGATGGCCTGCTTCGACCGCGCGCTCACCTGGTCCGAACTGGCCGGCGACCCGGCCACCCAGGTCGCCGCGCTGAGCGACATGAGCACCCTCGCCCGGCTCGACGGCGACCCGGCCGCCGCGCTCGGCTACGCCCGCGAGATCGCCCGGGCCGCGCCCGGCCGGCACTGGGCCGGCGCGATGTCCCAGATCGGCCAGGCCCGGGCGCACGCCCTGGCGGGGGACGTCCGCGCGACGGTCCGGCACATCGGCCGCGCCCGGCTGCACCTCGACCACATCGGCGAGCACGACGAGACCGACGCGCCCTGGCTCTCCATCGCCTCGATGCGGCTGCGGGTCGAGTCGGCCGCCGCCGCCGCACTGCGCGACGCCTCCGCCGCCGTCGGGGACCACCGGCTGGCGCTGCGCGCCGTGGACGCCGCCGACACCGCGCTGCGGCTGCTGGCCCCGGACCAACTGCCCTCCACCCGGCTGCTGTTCACCATCCGGATGGCCGACTGCCACCTGTGTGCCCATGACCTGCGGACCGCCGTGGAGCTGCTCGCCCCGGTCCTGGACGAGGCGACCGCGCTGCCCGCCCTCGCCCGCCACGAACTGCGCGGGCTGCGCATCCGGCTGGGCGCCCACGGGCTGGCGGTATCTTGACGAAGGTGGGCGATCACGCCGCTCGTGGGCGCCGGCCCCGCCGGGCGAGGATCGGACCACCGCCGAACAGGGCGGGCCCCGGTGCGAGTGCGAGGAGCACCCCGATGACCGCCAGCGCCGTTCTCACCGTCCCCGCCGCCGACCCGGCCGTCGCCGCCGCGCACTTCCTCGGCCGGCTCTCCTTCGAGGCCGACGTCTCGGACGTGCACGCCGACCTGACCGCCGGCGTGCCCGGTGTGGTGGTGGTCGACTCCCGCGGCGAGGCGGCCTGGGCACAGGGCCGGATCCCCGGCGCGGTGCACATCCCCACCGCCCGGATCGCCGAACTCGCGCCGCTGCTGATCGACCCCTCGGCCACGGTCGTCACCTACTGCTGGGGTCCGGGCTGCAACGGCGCCACCCGGGCGGCCCTCGCCTTCGCCCGACTCGGCCATCCGGTCAAGGAGATGCTCGGCGGCTTCGAGTACTGGGCCCGCGAGGGCTTCGCCTACGACACCGACCACGGCAGCGAGCAGCGGCCGGTGGACGAGCTGACCGCCCCGCGCTCCGGGATCTCCTGCGCCTGCTGAGGCCGGTGCGCCCGCAGGCGGGTCGGAGTGGCGTTCCACGGGTCAATGTGGCGGCCGTGTTTCGCTCCTGTGACGTGCGGTTTTCGGAATGCCCCGAGGCCGCCGAATCCCCGGTCCGGCCGTTGAGAGATCGTCCCGGCGTTCCTAGAATCGGGCGGCGGAGAACGTCGGCCGCGGGCCCCGGCCGGCAGTCCCGTCACCGGGGTGCACTCCGCTGACGCGACGTCAGGTCACCGGTGCGGTCGAGGTCCGGGCGCCGGACCCCCGCCCCGACTTCCCTGCCGAGGAGACCGCATGGCCGCCGACCTGTCCCCGACCGACGCCGAGCAGATCCGCCAGCTGCTCGCCCGCTTCCCGCACGCCTTCGACAACGCCGACACCAGGGCGCTGGGTGAGGTCTTCACCGCCGACGGAGTGCTCGAACTCGCCCGCACCGGAGCGGTGTTCAGCGGACTGGAGAAGATCCGGGTGTTCAGCCGCGACCTCGGCAGCCGGTCCCCCGACCAGCACACCCTGGACAGCGTGCTCACCGTCGAGCCGGACGGCACCGTCCGGGGCCACAGCCGCTACCTGGCGATCCAGTTCGACGGGACGGTCCACAACGGGGACTGGTTCGACGTCTACGTCCGCACCGGGGACGGCTGGCGGATCGCCCACCGCCGCTCCGTCCCCCGCTACCCGCTGCGCGCCGGTGAGGCGTAGCGGGTAGCGGGGGACGGGCGAGCGGCGTCAGTGCGGGAGCTCGACCGAGAGGTGCGGACCCAGCGCCCGCAGGAAGTCCGCCGCGTCGAACATCGCGCCGGCCGAGGCGACCCCGGTGGTGCGGCTCCGGCCGGTCAGCAGGCGCTCGACGGCCTCCACCGCCAGCGGGGCGGTGATCGCGTAGATGTCCCGGCCGCGGGCGGTGGCCCGTCGCCCGACCCCGCCGGACTCGATCAGGACGTCGACGACGAAGCTCTGGTCCGACCGGCCCAGGTCGTCGACCGCCTCCGGGGCCGGGGTGTCCGGGCCGGCGAGGTCCCCCGCGGCCTCGACGGTCATGTAGGTGCGGACCTCCGGCACGGCCAGGTGGCTGGGTACCGTGACGACGTCGGCCATGGTGAACTCCCCGAGCACCGCGCGGGTACCCAGCGGCGCGGGGAAGGTCCACTGCTGCTCGGACGGCGCGTCGTCGTGGTACCGCAGCGCGCCGTCCGCGAACCTCACCCGGCGGCCCGCGCGGCGCTCGTGGGACACCCGGCCGGCCTCCCGGGTGCCCGGCGTGGGGTGCCAGCTGTCCAGCCCGTACGCGACGTGCACGAGGTCCGCCGAGGTCCACTCGCCCATCGCGGCGGTGACCAGCAGGTCGCCCAGGCCGCCGTAGAAGGCCATCGCCGGGACGACCGGGGTGCCGGCCTCCCGGGCGGCGTCCGCGTGGTCGGCGAAGGTCGCGGCGTTCGCCTCGATCTCCGCCGCGACGTCGACGTAGGGGATCCCCGCGCGGATCGCGGCCTCGACGACCGGGCCGCCGGTCACCGCGAACGGTCCGGCGCAGTTGACGACCGCCGCCGCCCCGGCGAGGGCGCGGTCCAGCGAGGCCGGGTCGTCCACGGTGGCCGGCCGGACCTGGGTGCCGGGCCACTCGGCCGCCAGCGCCTCCAACTGGGCCGCGTTGCGGCCGGAGAGGACGGGGGCGAAGCCACGCCGTCGCAACTCGGCCACCATGAAGCGACCGGTGTGCCCCGTCGCGCCGTAGACCACCACTGCAGCCGTCGTACCCATCGCTGTTCCCCGTTCTCGTTGTCCTGTCGACCCTCAGTCTGGTCGCCGGCGGGGCCCGGGTGTGATGGTCCGGAACGACAACACCCGTACACTTTCGGACATGCCCACTGTCGCGCTGCCGACCGCCGGAAACCTGCTGCACTTCGAGCTGGGGGTGGCCTACGAGATCTTCGGCAATCCTCCGCGCGAGGCCGTGGACGGTTGGTACGACGTGGTGCTCTGCGGGCCCGGGCCGGTACGGGTCGGCCCGTTCGTCGTCGAGCCGGACCACGGGCTGGACCGCCTGGTGGACGCCGACACGGTGATCGTGCCCGCCTGGGCCGACGTCGACGAGCCGCCGCCCCCGGAGCTGGTCGAGGCGGTGCGCGCCGCGCACCGGGCCGGCGCCCGGGTGGCCTCGCTCTGCACCGGCGCGTTCGTGCTCGGCGCGGCGGGCCTGCTGGACGGCCGGCGGGCCACCACCCACTGGGCCCACACCGCGGAGCTGAGCGCCCGCCACCCGCTGGCCGTGGTCGACCCGGACGTGCTCTACACGGACAACGGCAGCGTGCTCACCTCCGCGGGCAAGGCGGCGGCCGTGGACCTCTGCCTGCACCTGATCCACCTCGACCACGGTGCCGGGATCGCCAACTCGGTCGCCCGTCGCCTGGTCATGCCGCCGCACCGCACGGGCGGTCAGGCCCAGTTCGTGGCCACGCCGGTGCAGGCGACGGGCGACCACCCGCTGACCCAGGTGCTCGCCTGGGCGCAGCAGCGGCTGGACCGGCCGCTGACCGTGACCGACCTGGCGCGGCGGGCGAACACCAGCCCGCGCAACCTCGGCCGGCAGTTCCGGTCGGTGCTCGGGCAGACACCGCTCCAGTGGCTGCTGAACCAGCGGGTCCGCCGGGCCCAGGAGTTGCTGGAGGCCACTGACGAGAGCGTCGAGGCGGTGGCCGTCGCCACCGGGATGGGGACGGCCGCCACGCTGCGGCGCCAGTTCAAGCGGATCGTCGGCGTCCCGCCCAACAGCTACCGGGAGGCGTTCCGCAGTGCGAGGGCCGGCTGACCGGTCGGCGCCCGCCACCGGCCCGGGGGACGGCCGGGCTCACCGCCCCGGGGCCCGCGGACCCGCCGCGGCGGCGGCCAGTCCGCCCGGGGCCGGGGACTGGTCCGCCGCGCGGGTGACGGTGCAGCGCAGGCCGCGGAAGGTGGAGGAGCCCATCTCGGCGTTCTCGTCCTCGTTGGTGGTCAGCAGGTTGACGTTGGCCTCCCGCCAGCCGCCGTCGGCGCCGCGCTCCGGGTACCACCAGGCGGCGGGGGCCATCACCACCTCGGGGGCGATCCGGTCGGTGAGCAGGACGCGCAGCCGGATGCGGCCGGTGCGGGTGGCGAGTTCCGCCCACTCGCCGTCGGCCAGGCCCTCGCGGGCGGCGGCCTCGGGGTGCATCTCCAGCCGGGGCTCGGGCTCCTTGGAGCGCAGCGAGGGCAGGTCGCGGAACTCGGAGTTGAAGTAGAACGCCGAGTGCGCCGAGGTGAGCAGGTAGGGGCCGTCCTCCGGCCCGCCGACCGGCGGACCGGGGGTGGGCAGCGGCGGGTAGCCGAAGGCGCGCAGGGCGTCGCAGCGCAGCCCGACCTTGCCGCTGCGGGTGCCGAAGCCGCGGCTGCGGTACTTGTGGTACTCCAGCGGGGTCGCCCGGTAGTGGAGTTCGGCCAGCTGCCGCCAGTCCATGCCGATCGGCTCCAGCCGGGTGTCCAGGGAGTCCGCGGCGTCCGGCCAGAAGTCGGCGGACAGGCCCAGCCGGTGGGCCAGTTCGGTGAGGATCCACTCGTCGGAGCGGGTGTCGCCGACCTTGGCGAAGGCCCGGCGGGCCGCGACGTAGTGGGCGTGCTCGACGATCTGGTCCCGCTCCAGCCAGCCGCCGACCGGGAGGACGACGTCGGCCATGGCGGCGGTGGGGGTGAGCCGCAGGTCGGCGACGGCGAGGAAGTCCAGCCGCTCCAGGGCCCGCCGGACGCGGTCCGAGTCGGCGTAGTTGAGCAGCAGGTTGCTGCCGTGCACCAGCATGGTGGTCACCGGGTGCGGGGCGTCGGGTTCGAGCACGGCGTCCCAGACGGAGCCGGGGTGGGCCCAGCCGGACATCGCCAGGATGCGGTGCCGGTCGCCGCCGAGGCGCTTGGCGGCCTGCTCGGGCGCCAGCAGCTCGGCGCGCGGGAAGGACCGGCGGCCGTCGATGCCGGGCGGGTCCCACAGGACGTCGCCGCCGGGCCGGTCCAGGTTGCCGCAGATCGCCGAGAGCAGCAGGACCGCCCGGCAGGTGTGGAAGGAGTCGCGGTGCTGCTGGGGCCCGGTGCCGAGTTCGATCGCGGCGCTCGGCGCGGCCGCGTAGGCGAGGGCGGCCGATCTGATCAGGTCGGCCGGCACGCCGGTCCGCTCGGCGACCGACTCCGGCGTCCAGTCGGCGACGTGGGCGGCGAGGTCCTCGAAGCCGACGGTGTACTTCTCGACGAAGGCGTGGTCGTAGGCGTCCGCCTCGATCACGGTGTGGATCATCGCCAGCGCCAGCGCCGCGTCCCCGCCCGGGCGGACCTGCAGGAACTGCTCGGCGCGGGCGGCCAGTGAGGTCCGCCGGGGGTCGATCACGATCATCCGGGAGCCGTCCCGGACGGAGGCGAGCAGCCGGGTGCCGATCACCCCGTCGCCGTGGGTGAGCGCCTTGTTGGAGCCCCAGACCAGGACCAGGTCGGGCCGGCCCTCGTAGTCGCAGAAGGTGAAGCCGCCCGCGGTGAGGATGCCGGCCATCACCCTCGGGTAGAAGCAGACGTGCGCCGGGCCGAGCACATTGGGCGTGCCGAAGCTGTTGGCGAACCGGAAGAGCCACTCCTGGTAGTTGCGGTCGGTGCCCTGGGCCAGCACCACCGCCTCCGGGCCGTGCTCGATCCGGGCCCGGTCGAGCGCGACGGCCGTCCGCTCCAGCGCCTCGTCCCAGCCGATCGGCCGGAACTCGCCGCTGCCGCGCGGCCCGGTGCGCAGCAGCGGCGTGGTCAGCCGGTCGGGGTGGTTGAGGTGCTCCAGCGAGGCGCGGCCCTTGGCGCAGAGGAACCCGTGGTTGTTGGGGTTCTCCGGGTCGCCCTCGATGGCGGTCAGCCGCCCCTGGTCGACGGTCACGATGGCGCCGCAGCCGCCGTGGCACATCCGGCAGATCGTCCGGTGCCGGCCGTCCTCGGCGAGCACCTGGACGACCGGGAGCGGCCGGCGGTGCGGGTCGGCGGGACTGTGCGTGGTCATGCGGGCCTCCGGGCGGTGGGCGGTGGCGGCCGGGCGCGGCGCGGGCGGTCAGCCGCGCGGTCGGCGCCCGCCGAGTTCGGCGTGCTCCTGCAGGAGGCTCCGGCAGGTGTCGTCGTCGATCGGCCGGATCGCCTCGCGCAGGGTGAGCCCGGAGACCCGGGGCAGGCGGGCGCGCAGCCAGTCGGCGACCTCCTCGGGGTGGTGCTTGGCGCCCTCGCGCAGGGCCCAGCCCAGCGCCTTGCGCACGAAGAACCGGGAGTCGGTCAGCAGCGGGTCGGCGAGTTCGCCGAAGGCGGCGAAGTAGTGCGGGAACTCGCCCCGGTCGCGCAGGGCCAGCAGGTAGGACAGGATGCCGCCGCGCCGTACCCACTGGTGGTCGTCCCGGCTCCAGCGCAGGAAGTCCTCGGCGGTCTCCGGCAGCCGCAGCAGCAGGGCGCCGGCGCCCTTGGGGGCGATCAGGTCGACGTGCGCCCAGGTCTCGCACTCGCGCAGCAGCTGTTCCAGGTAGCCGGTGTCCTCGCGGACCAGCAGGTCGGAGCGGCTCTCCAGGAGCAGCGCGGCGCAGGAGCGCGATTCGTGGACGGGCGGGGCCCAGAGCTCCTCGGTGAGCTCCAGCAGGGTGTCCCGGTCGAGCCCGGGGTGGCGGCGGACGAAGTTGCGCACCACGGTGCGCATGGCGGGCAGCGGTACGCCGATGTGCTCCAGCCGGCTCTTCAGGTAGGCCTTCTCGCCGTCGGCCCGGCCGGGCACGGCGCTGTCCTCCAGCTCGGACCTGAGCCGGTCGGCGAGGACGGGGGCGGGCGGGGTGTCGAAGGTCTGGGGGGTCTTGCGGGTCACCGAGGAAGCTCCGGTCGGACGGGGCCGGACGGGCCGGGGGCGGCGCCCCGGCCCGTCCGAACGCTGATGGTTCTCTGAGGTGTTGACGTTACGTCAGTCGGCGTCGTGGTACGGGTAGCGGAGCTCGCCGGCCCACAGGTACTCGGAGGCGGGGCGGCCGCTGCGGCCCTCGGTGTAGCGGAACACGTCCTGCCAGATCGCGCTGACCTTGTCGTTGCGGTACGCGATGCTGGGGCCCTGCTGGTCGTACCAGCGGACGATCTCCAGGAAGAACGGGCCGGTGGCGTCCTCGCCGAAGTAGACGACGGCGCGGTCGCCGCTGGTCAGCTTCTCGTCGCGCAGGGTCGGCCAGTCACGGGCCATCAGCTCGTGGAACTCGGCGACCTTGTCCGGGCGGACGAGGTAGTGGGCGAGCCCGGTGTAGGCGTCCTCCTCGGGGAGGTCGGGCTCGTCCTGGAAGTAGCCCATCCGGTGCACGATCGGGTAGTCGACCGGCGGCCGGCCCTCGCGGGCCTCGGTGATCGCCGCCATCTCCTGCCAGATCGCGTTGACGTCCGGGGTGTTGAAGGCGCGGCTGACCGCGTTCTCGTCGACCCAGGTGACGATCTCGAAGAAGACCGGACCGTGCTCGCTCTCGCTGTGGTAGACGGTGGCGGGCTCGTCGGTGACCAGGCCGTGCGCCTTCAGGGTGGGCCAGTGCCGGGCGATGATGTCACGGGCCTGCTCGGCGCAGCCGGGCTTGACCATGTACGTCGCCATCATGTGCGTGGACAGCACCACGGGGGACTGGGACATCGGATGACTCCTCGGTTCTGTTCGTTCCGCCGGCGCGGACCGGTCGGATGCGGTTCGGGTCGGTAGGTGGTGGGTGGACGGGGGGACGGGGGACGTCGGTCGGTGGCGCGGAGCCACCGGTCCGGTGGCCTCAGGCCTTCTCGGCCGCCGCCGGGGCGCTGCCCGTGGCCCTGGCGGCGGGCGGTCGTGGAGCTCCGAAGGCCGGTGCCGGGACGTCCCGGATGAGGAGCAGGGCGGCCACCCAGCCGACGGCCAGCAGGCCCACCGGCAGGAGCAGTCCGCTGTGCATGGCGCTGGTGAAGGCCTCGGCGAAGGCGCCCTGGACCTTGGCCGCCTGCGCCGGGTCGGCCCCGGCCAGGGCGGGCGGCGGACCGCCGCTGCCGATCTTCAGGGCGCCGTCGGTGAGCGGGGCGAACGCCCGCTTGAAGCCCTCCCGGGCCTCCGGCGGCAGTGCGAGCGCCTGCTCGTTCACCCAGCCGCGCAGGCCGCTGGAGAGCCGCAGCGACAGGATCGCGCCGATCGCCGCGCTGGCCAGCAGGCCGCCGATCTCCTGGGCGGTGTTGACCAGTCCGGAGGCCACCCCGGCCTGCGGCGGCGGGACCTGGCGCATGCCGACGCTGAACAGCGGCGAGAACACCAGGCCCATGCCGAGGCCGGCCAGCACGAACGGGCCGATCAGCTGGAGTGTGCTGGTGTCCGTCCCGGTGACCAGGACGAACGAGCCCAGCCCGGCGGTGAAGCAGGCCAGCCCGGTCAGGATGACGGCCTTGCCCGAGCCGCGGTCGGAGAGCTTGCCGCCGACCCCGGCGACCAGCGCCGAGGTGAGCGGCATCGCGGCGATGGTGAAGCCGGCCCGCAGCGGGGACATCCCGAGCACGGTCTGGAGGTAGAGCGAGATCGGCAGGAAGGCGCCGAGCATCGAGAAGCCCATGATCGCCGCGATGATGTTGGCGGAGGCGAAGTTGCGCAGTCGCAGCAGGTCGAAGGGGAGCAGCGGGCCGGACCGCTGGTGCCTGCGCTGGTCCAGGACGAAGTACGTCAGGACCATGAGCCCCGCCGCGATCGCCGCCCAGGCGGTGGCGTTCCACTCCAGGCGTTCGCCCTCGATCAGGCCGAAGGCCAGCGCGGTGAGGCCGAGGACGAGCAGGGCGGTGGGCAGCACGGCGAGCGGCTGGCGTTTGCCCGGCCGGTAGTCGTGGACGTGCCGCAGCACCAGGTAGGCGGTGGCGATGCCGATCGGCAGGTTGAGGTAGAAGATCCACCGCCAGTCCAGGTAGCTGACGATGACCCCGCCCAGGGTCGGCCCGGTGAGCACCGCGAGCCCGGAGAGCGCGCCGGTGAACCCGAACGCCGCGCCCCACTTGGAGGGCGGGAAGACCATGGTGACGATCGGCAGGATCTGCGGGGCGAGCATGGCCCCGCCGATGCCCTGGACGGCCCGGGCCGCGATCAGCACGCCCGCGTTGGGGGCGACCCCGCACACGCAGGAGGCGACCACGAACACCGCCAGGCCGTACAGGTAGACCCGGCGGGGGCCGAACAGGTCGCCGAGCCGGCCGGCGACGATGAGGAGGGTGGCGTAGCCGAGGATGTAGGCGCTGAACACCCACAGGCCCTCGTCCAGCGAGGCGTGTACTCCGGTCATCACATGGGGCAGCGCGATATTGACGATCGTCATATCGAGCAGCGTCATGAAGAAGCCCATACTGAGCACGCCGAGGATGAGCCAGGGACTTTTGTCCCGGCTTTGCGGGGTGGTCATAGGTGGCTCATTTCTTGGAGCGCCGGAAGCCGTCGGACGAAGCGGGCATCGGGCTCCGGAAACGGGGAAGCGCGGAATGTCCGCCGGTCTCGGTCAGGCCGGCGCGAAACGGATCGCGAGGGGTGGTCGCGGCGGTGCGCCGAGAGGTGGCGGGCGCGCCGGCGGGCGGCGGGGGCCGCCCCGGAGTCAGTCGGCGCGGCGCAGGACCACCGCGTTGGCGTCCAGCTGGAGGACGTCGGTGTGGAGCTGGAAGGGCATCAACGGGCCGGTGCTGAAACGGTCCGAGGGGAAGTGCCGGGCGAGCGAGGCGGCGTCCACCGGCTTGAAGGGGAACATCTCCTGCCGGCTCCCGCGCAGGTAGAGCAGGCCGCCGGGGGCCAGCAGCCGGGCCACCTCGGCCGCGTAGCGGTCGCGGTCGTCCGGGCCGAGGTGGTGGAAGCAGCCGCGGTCGACCAGCAGGTCGAACTCCTCGTCCGGCAGGTCGAGTCCGCGGACGTCGCCGACCGACAGCTCGATCTCCAGGCCCAGTTCGGCGGCGCGCGCGACGGCCATGCCGACGGCCTCGCCGCTGATGTCGACCCCGGTCGCGCGGTACCCGGCCCGGGCCAGCGCGACGGTGTCCCAGCCGGTGCCGCAGCCGAGGTCCAGGGCCCGGGCGCCGGGCGCGGGCGGGGTGGCGGCGAGGAAGCCGACCAGGTCGGGGGAGGGGGCGCTGAGCTCCCAGTACTGGTGGTGATCACCGGCCTTGTAGGCCCGGTCCCAGTTCATCGTGGTCGTCGTGGTCATGGTCGTTGACCCCTTCCGGAGGCGCGCCGGACCGCACCGTACGGCCGGCGGGGCACGCCGGTGGCGGGCGTGCGCGGGGGGAGGTGGCTGCCGCCCACGGCAGCGGCCGAGGAGGCCGCGGTGGCGTACCAGCCGATCACCTCGGGGTGCCCGGGCGTGAGCACGGGCGAGCCCCGGTAGACCTCGTAGCGCGGCCAGTTGGCCCGCAGCGGGAGGTCGGCGGCGGGTGTGACGTGCCGGTGGCGGACGGGCGGTTCGGCCTGGGCCGAACCGCCCCGCCAGAGCATCAGCCGTTCGCTCAGGACGGGCAGCACGCGGATGCCCAGGCTGTCCCTGCGGGGATCGAGCAGGGACAGCCCGGCGACCCGGTCCCGGGGCACCGACAGGCAGGCGTCGAAACGCCGCCGGTCGGGCGCCGTGGACTCCGGATCGTCGTACAGGACTTCGATACCGACGGTGCGGTCGTCGGAAATCCCGCGATTGAACAGAAAGGCGGTGAGGCGAAGCCAGGTCGCCTCCCGCGGAGTTCCGTTGGACGGATGGCGGAGACTGATCACGAGAAGTGGTCTCGGGTGCACCGGGAACCATTCTCCGGCCCCCTGGAAATGCGCACCCAATGTGTGCGTCTTATTCACAGGGGTGACGCTACCAACGGGTCAGCTCCCGCGTTTGACTGTCCTGGACACGTTCGGAACTTCTTCCGGGACGGCCGGTCCCGGCCGGACCGACCCGACGACGGCCGGACCGCCCGCCCCGGGCCGCAGCAGCGCCGCCGCCCGGGCCACGCTGCGGGCCAGCTCGTCCACCCGCGCCCCGAGCTCGGGATCGGCCGGCTCGCCGCCCGGCAGCGCGCCGCGGGCCTGCGGGACGGCGACCTGCTCGGGCACCATCCAGGCCCGGTACCAGCGGGCCACCAGGCGCAGGTGGTTGAGCGCGTTGGAGTTGTTGCGCCCGCCGAGCGCGCAGATCGCCCCGAAGACCTTCCCCTCGACGTGCTCGAAGTCCAGCAGGTCCAGGGCGTTCTTCAGGGCCCCGCCGATGGTCCCGTGGTACTCCGGCCCGGCCAGGATGACGCCGTCTGCGGAGCGGAACTCCTCGCGCAGCAGCTTGACGTCCGGGCGGCTCGGCCACGGGTCCTGCTTGTCGCCGTTGCAGAACGGCAGGTCCAGCTCGCGCAGGTCCAGCAGGGAGGTCCGGCAGCCGTCGGCGTCCAGGACGGCGAGGGCGCGGCGCAGCAGCAACTGGCTGGTCGAGCCGGGGCGCAGCGAGCCGCCGAGGCCGAGGATCCTCGGCCCCGGCGGACGGGGGCTCACTCGTCCTCGCAGATGGCGTCGGCCGGGCAGCAGTCCATCGCCTCGTACACCAGCTCCTCCTCGTCCTCGTCGGCCGGCTGGCGGGCGACGAAGGTGTAGCCGGCCTTGTCGTTGCGGACGAAGGAGTCCGGGGCGATGCAGCGGCAGGTGTCGCAGTCGGTGCACTCCGCGTTGACGTAGAACCGCCCGGGCACGTTCTCCGGCAGCCGGGCCGGTACCGGGAACCCACTCATGCGCCCGCCTCGCTTCGCTCGGTGGCCGCTTCGCGGAACGCGCGGCACTGGATGATGACCTCGCTCCGCTCGCTCATGCGCCCGCCTCGCTTCGCTCGGTGGCCGCTTCGCGGAACGCGCGGCACTGGATGATGACCTCGCTCCGCTCGCTCATGCCATGCTCCGTCCGGCGTGCACCAGCTCCAGCACCCGGTCGGTGTCGGTGCGCAGCAGGTGTCCGTAGGTGTGGCCGAGTTCGTCCTCGGGGGCGTAGGCCAGCACCTCGACGCTGTCGAAGCCGGCCAGGTAGTCCAGCACCCGGCGGACGTGGTCCGGGGTGTCGACGCTGAGTCCGAGGTGGGACATCAGCGCCCGCTTGCGCTCCGGCGGCTCGTCGGCCCAGGCCCCGTAGGCGCGGCAGGTGAAGAACTCGACCTCGGTGCCGCGTTCGGTGCTCAGGTTGATCCAGTGCCCGGGGGTGCCGTGCACCCGCGGCGCGATGTGCGAGGGGCCGGCGGACACCCGGCCGATTCCCGGGTGGGACCGGACGGTCTCCAGCCAGGCCTCGTACTCCTCCTCGGTGCGGTAGTCGCCCAGGTAGACGGCGACGTGGTGCAGGCCGGTCAGCCGCAGGGTGCGCGGGTCCAGCGGCTGGCCGAAGAAGGCGAGCAGTGCGTCGGCGGTGCTGGTGGCGGCCGCCCGGTCGGCCCAGTCGAGGACCTCCTTCAGGGCGGGCTCGCGGTCGGCACCGGTGGGCAGGTGGTCGGCGGCGGGGTACAGCAGGCTGGGTGCCATGGCGAATCAGCTCCGTCGGGCGGTGAGGTAGTCCGTGATGAGGGTCTCCAGGTCCTGGTGGCCGGCGTACGGCTTCAGCAGGTCCTGGTACAGCTCGGGCCGACGGCCGTGCAGGCAGAAGTAGAGGCTCTTGCGGAAGGACAGGTCGACCTCCCGCAGTTCGCGCAACCGGTCCAGGTCGAGTTCGGCGATCAGCACGCCCTCCTCCTCGTCCAGCGAGCCGACCAGGTGCTCGGGCGAGGCGACGGTGCTGTGGCCGGCCACCGAGATGGTGACGGTCCGTCCGGCGCGCTCGCCGGTCACCTCGCCGACCGCGCTGGCCAGCAGGGTGTAGCAGACGTTGAAGGAGGAGTTGGCCTGGATGCACGGCCGGGTGATCTGGATGTTGCCGCGCAGCGCCGCCCCCGGCACCGCGATGATCTCGGCGCCGCGCATCGCCAGCGTCCGCGGCACCTCGGGGATCCAGAAGTCGGAGCAGACGCAGATCCCCAGGCGGCCGAACGGCGTGTCCACGATGACCAGTTCGTCGCTGGGCGAGACGGTGACCATCTCGGCGGCGAACCGGTGGGTCTTGCGGGCCTTGGCGGCGATCCGGCCCTGGTCGTCCAGCAGGACGGAGGTGTTGTAGTACCGGTCGCCCTCCCGCTCCACGACGGTGCCGCAGAGCAGGTAGCAGCCCTTGGCGCGGGCCACCTCGGCGAGCTGGTCGAAGAGCGGGCCCGGTACCGGCTGGTCGATCACGCCCTTGAGGTGGGCGCGGCCGGGGAAGTAGAACGGCGGGCCGAGGAAGAACTCCGGGAGGATGATCAGTTCGACGTCCTGGACGGTGTCCAGCAGGGCGAGGGTCCGGGCCAGGTTGACTTCCGGGTCCGGGTCCCAGAAGGACTGGATCAGCGCGACCCGGGGCCGGCTGGTGGCGAGCGAGCGTTCGACGGTCATCTGGTCAGGCTCCATCCGAGGCGAACGAGGTGTCCGGGGCCGCCGAGGTGTCCGGGGCCGCCGGGGCGTCGGGGGCTTCCGGGGTCGGGGCGTCCGGGGTGTCCGAAGCGGCATGCGGTGCGGTGTGCGGGGCGAGGGCCGCGGCGGCCCAGTCGGGCAGCGGCCCGTCCGGGTGGGTGGCGGCGGTCAGTGCCAGGCCGAGCGGCGAGCGGCGGAAGTCGGCGGCGAACGGCGCCGCCTCGCGCATCCGGCGCAGCTCGTGCAGGTCCAGGTCGGCGGTCAGCAGCACCTCCTCGCGGTCGGCCTCGGCGAGCACCGGCTGCTGCTTGCGGAAGTCCCGCGAGTAGGCGCCGATCGCCAGCGGGCTGCGCAGGATCGCGCTGCGGCCCATGTAAGTGAGCCCGGCGAGGGTGTTCTCGCCGGTCGCGCTGGCGAACAGCACGTAGGCGCAGTTCTCGGCGGCCCGGGCGAGCAGCATCTGCCGCACCGGCTCGGCGAACGGCCGCAGCAGGACGGAGGGGGCCACGATGATCTCCGCCGAGTCGGCGAACAGGCCGCGCAGCACCTCCGGGAACTGTACGTCGTAGCCGAGCGCGAAGCCGATCCGGCCGAGCGGGGTCGGGAAGACGCGGGCGCCGGTGCGGCCCGTGATGAAGTGCGCCTCCAGGTCGTAGACCATGGTGCGCCGCGCGGTGCCGACGAGCTCCCCGGTGTCGTCCAGCAGGACGGCGGTGCTGTGCACGTCGTCTCCGGCGCGCTCCAGCACGCCGGCGGCGATCCAGACGCCGAGTTCGCGGGCCAGGCCGGCCAGCCACTCGGTGAGCGGCCCGGGCACCGGTTCGGCGATCTCGTGGCTCTTGGGCAGGTTGAGCGCGGTGGCGAACACCTCGGGCAGGACGACGAGCCGGCAGTCGTCGTCGGCCGCGGCGCGCACCAGCTTCTCGGCCCGCGCCAGGTTCTCCGCACGGCGGTTGGTGGCGACGGACAACTGGACGACGCCGACCCGGTACCGGCGAAGATCGGCGGTGGGCATGGTCGTGCTCCTTCCGGGGACGGGCGGTGGCGCGGGCGGGGTGGTCCGGGGGTGGGGGGGGGGGGGGGGGGGGGGGGGGGGGGGGGGGGGGGGGGGGGGGGGGGGGGGGGGGGGGGGGGGGGGGGGGGGGGGGGGGGGGGGTGGGGGG
>NZ_JBVHVO010000014.1:0-47117 GCF_055564815.1 Kitasatospora sp. NPDC028961
AACTCCTTCTGGCAGAACGTCGCCCAAGGCGCCCTCCTCGTCGCCGCCGTCGTCATCCAGCAACGCCAGAGCGGCGAACGCGCCATCGGCCTCCCCGCCTGAGGCCTGCCACCCTCCAATCCCCTGATCCTCCGCCCCCTCGCGGAGCCGGACAGCGGCCGCCCCATGGCTGTGGCGTCCGCGGCTCCCCGGGAGGGCGGACCGGCGGCGCGCCGCTGAGGGTCGGCCGCGCCGCCACCGGCTGCCGGCCCCACCTGCCTCCTTACGGGCGGGCGGGGCCGGCAGCCTCCTTTTCTCAGCGCATTCCCAGGACCTGCGCCGGTGGCCCCGGGCGGCGCACCGTCTACGATGTTCACGCAGACACGAGAGAACGGACCGGTATGGACCACAGCGTGACGCCCGGCAGCACCACCCGCGGCAAGCCGCGCCCGCCGTCCCAGGCGGACGTCGCCGCGCTCGCGGGCGTCTCCTCCCAAACGGTCTCCCGCGTGGCCAACCACCGCCCCAACGTGGAGCCCGAGACGCGTGACCGGGTCCTGTCCGCCATGCGGATGCTGGGCTACCAGCGCAACAGCGCCGCCCGGGCCCTCACCCTCGGGCGCTTCCACGTCCTCGGTGTGGTCACCTTCGACATCGCCGCCCAGGGCAACGCCCGCACCCTGGCCGCCATCTCCCGCGCCGCCCAGGCGGCCGGGTACTCGGTGAACGTGGTCTGCGCCGAGGCCCAGACCGAGGACGCCGTGCAGCAGGCCGTCCGCCAGCTCACCGACCAGGCCGTGGACGGCCTGATCGTCATCGAGGCGCAGATCCTCGACCGGCGTGGCTTCGACATCTCCTCCGGCGTCCCGGTGGTCGTCGCCGACGGCGACCCCGAACGCCGCTTCCCCTCGGTGGACACCGACCAGGCCGCCGGCGCGATCGCGGCCACCCGCCACCTCCTCGACCTCGGCCACCGCACCGTCTGGCACATCGGCGGCCCGCAGGACTCCTACGCCGCGCGCCGGCGCGCCGCCGCCTGGCACAGCACGCTCAAGGAGGTCGGCGCCCCCGTCCCGCCCCTCGCCCTGGGCGACTGGACCGCCGCCTCGGGGTACGAGCTCGGCCGGGAGCTGGCCGCCCGCCCCGAGGTCACCGCCGTCTTCGCCGCCAACGACCACATGGCCCTGGGCCTGTCGCTGGCCCTGCGCGAGGCGGGCCGCCGGGTCCCGGAGGACGTCAGCGTGGTGGGATTCGACGACGTCCCGGAATCGGCGTACTTCGCGCCCCCGCTGACCACCGTCCGCCAGGACTTCGAGGAGGTCGGCCGCCAGTGCGTCGCCCTCCTCCTCGGCCGGATCGACCCGCCGGGCGGACAGCGCGCCGGGACGGAGCCCGTCTCCGTCACACCTCACCTGATCGTCCGGTCCAGCTCGACCCGCCCCCCGGCCGCCGGCCGGGCCTGAGCACCGCAGGCTCCCCGGCACCCGGTCGTCAGCTCAGCTTGATCTGCTGACTGCGGCCGCCGCCACAGGTGTTCTGCACCAGCGGGGCGCCGTCGGCGGTCGAGGCCCCCGAGATGTCCAGGCACTTCCCGCTGTGCCGCGCCAGCAGGGTGAGGTAGCCGCTGCCCGTGCTGCGCACCGACCACTCCTGGTTGGCGCCGCCGTTGCAGGTGTACTGCACCAGCGGGGCGCCGTCGGCAGTCGAGGCCTCGGTGACGTCCAGGCACTGCCCGCTGCCCCGCGCGACCACGTTCACGTAGCCGGGGCTGCTCGCCCGCAGCGACCACTGCTGGCCGGTGGCGCCGTTGCAGGTGGACTGCACGGCGGGCGCGCCGGCCGTGCCGGGGGCGCCGGGGACGTCGGCGCACTTGCCGCTGCTCCGCAGCTGGAGCGCCTTCCAGCTGTCGGGTGCCGCGCTGCGCAGGTTCCAGGACTGGTTGCTCCCGGTCGTGGGCCGGTAGACCCCCACCGGAGCCCCGTCACCCGTGGCCGAGCCCGTGACGTCGAGCAGGTCGCCCGTCGCCCTGTTGACCAGGGTGCCGTGGCCGTCGCCGCTGGTGGAGAGCATCCACAGCTGCTGCGCGGACGAGTTGGCCGCCGCGAAGCCGAGCGTGCCCGGGGTGGCGGTGGCGGTCAGGGCCTTGCCGTTCGCCGTGTTGGTCAGGCGGTAGGCGGCCGTGTTGTCGGAGCCGCCGGAGACCTTGGTGAACTTCCACTGCTGCGCCGGGTCGGCCGGGTTGGCGGGGTGCTGGACGGGGCCGCTCTGCGCGCTCGCGCCTGCGGACAGGGCCAGGCCGCTGTTGTCGTTGACGAGCTGCCGCACCTGCCCGGTGGGGGCGGCGGCGGTCACCGCGGCGTCGGTGCCGGTGGCGCCGGGGATGACGAAGGTGGTCACCGAGCCCGGGCCCACCGTGGTGGTGAGCGTCTTGGCGGCGGTGGCCAGCAGGTCGCCGTCGCGCTGCAGGTTCTTTCCGGTGTCGGTGGTGTAGCGCTCCACGGGGGTGGTGGTGCTGACGCTCTGGAAGGCCGCCAGGTCGAGGGTGACGCTCTGCGGTGCGCCGGTGGGGTTGGTGTAGACCGCCACCGTGCCCGTGCCGCCGGGGCGCAGGGCGGCGAGGGTGTTCGCGGAGTCGGTGGTGATCACCCGGGCCCCGGGCCGGATGAAGCGGCTGTAGTTGGCCATGGCCCAGTACTTCTTGTTCTTGCGGATCGGCTCGGCGCCCGGGTTCGTGGAGCTGAAGTCCACCTGGACGAGGCCCCAGTTGGCGTTCTCGTGGGCGGGCGTCATGTTGGCGTAGTCCTCGACGGCCTGCCACATCACCCAGGCGCTCGGCTCCAGCTCCCGGATGTCGTCGGTGACGTGCTGGGCGAAGTCGAGGGCGGGCGACATGTCGGTGAAGCTCTGCGGGACGGTGCCCCCGAGGTCGACCTCGGACATCCAGAGCGGCTTGCCGGCGCCCTTGGCGATGTCGCGCGCCCCGGTGCGGCCGCCGGTCTCGTACGTGTGGGTGTTGAGCTTGCCCACGGTCGAGCGCACCGCCGGTGCGTAGGAGTCCCAGTCGGAGCGGAACAGGTCGGGCCTGGTCTCGTCCATCGCCGAGACCGGGGTGCTCACGCCGGCCGCGTCCAGTGCGCCGCGCAGCGCGGTGACCAGGTGGGCCTGCGAGGCGACGTCCCAGTGGGAGCCCTCCTGCCTGCCGCCGGCGCCCCAGTAGGAGGTGCTCGGCTCGTTCATCGGGGAGAGGGCGCCGAAGGTCACGCCGGTGGCGGTCTGGGCCCGCTGCAGGGACCCGGCCAGGTAGGCGGCGAAGCGGTCGTACTGGTCGGGGCGGAGGTTGTCCTCCCAGCTGTTGGCCGCGCCGGAGACCAGCCCGCTCCTGGTCATGAAGTAGGGCGCGGAGTTGGAGAAGGCCTCGAAGGTGTCCGCGCCGCGGGTCTTCGCGGCCTTGAGCCACCATTGCTGGTTGGCGTCGGCGGCGGCGTTCCAGTGCGTGGGGTCGGCCGGGTTCCACCAGTCGGCGGGCTCGGTCCAGCCGGTGGTGCCGGAGGCCGGCGGGCCGAACGCCGCGGGGCGGTTCCAGTACCCCGGCACTGCGGCGCCCGGGCGCAGGTAGGGCGTCGTCTCGGGGCTGTCGCCGCCGCCGATGTTGTAGCGGGCGACGGTGAAGCCGAGGCCGTTCGGGCCGAAGAGGTCGTCGGCGAGCTGGGAGCGCTCGGCCTCCGGCCACCCGCCGGTGACGTTGGCGAACCAGGCGAGGGAGGTTCCCCAGCCCTGGAACGGCTGCTGCTGGTAGCCGGGGTCGAGTCGGACGGTGACGTGCGCGGCGGCTTCGTCGGCGAAGGCCGGCGGGGCGCTCAGCGTGCCGGCCGCCAGGGCCGCGGCGGCGGTGACGGCGGCACCGAGGCCGGTGCGGGCCCGGCGGGTGCGGGCTCTGCCGGCGCGGTCGGTGGGTTGCTTGCGCAGGGACACGGGTCCTCCTGGGCTGATGGTGGTCGGGCAGGACGAAGCCCCTCCGCCGGACACGGTGGTGGTGGAGGGGCTTCGTCGGGGGCTCGGGTCAGACGGTGGTGCGCTTCCACTGCTGGTTGGTGCCGCTGCCGCAGGTCCACTGCTCCAGGGCGGTGCCGTCGGCGGTGGACTGGTTGGTCACGTCCAGGCACTTGCCGCTGTGCCGGGCGATCAGGCGGACGTAGCCCGTGGCACCGGTGACCTTCTGGACCTGCCACTGCTGGGACGGCCGGCCGTCGCAGGGGTTCTGGACGGCGAGCGCGCCGTCGGCGGTCGACGCGTCGGCGATGTCGAGGCACTGTCCGCTGTGGCGGGCCATGACCTGCGCGTAGCCGGTGCCGAGGTTCTTGATCCAGAAGTTCTGGTTGGCGCCGTTGCCGCAGCCCCACTGGATGAGCTGGGCCGACTGGGCGGAGGAGTAGTCCCGCACGTCGACGCACTTGCCGCTCTGGCGGCCCGTCAGGCTCTCCCAGGTGGCCTTCATGCCGGCGACGACGCCGGTGGCGGCGTTCACGGTGATCTGCGGGGAGTAGCCCATGGTCATGGTGGTGGCGGTCGGGAACGTCAGCGGCAGCCAGACGTACTGGGAGTCGTTGACCGTCCCGCCGTTGGCGTTGCCCCAGCGGTCGCCCATGTACAGGTAGCCGGTGCCGCCGCTGCCCTGGACGGGCAGCACGAAGGCGGTCTGGCTGGAGTAGGTGACGGAGTCGCCGATGTCCTGGAGGTCGCTCCAGGAGCCGGTGACGCTGGTGGCGGTGCCGTACTTCTGCTGGTTGGGCGCCCAGCCGGTGGCGTGGGAGGAGAGCAGGAAGTAGACGCCGTCGCGCTTGAACATCGCCGGCGCCTCGCGGGACTGGCCGTTCCACAGGCTCTGCACCTGGGCGTCGATCCCGGTGTAGTCGGCGGTGAGGCGGTAGACGTGCAGGTCCCGGTTCTCGTTGGCGGCGGAGATCATGTACCCCGTGCCGTCGTCGTCCACGAAGGTGGTGATGTCACGGGACATCTCGCCCAGCGGCCGGAAGCTGCCGCGCCAGGTGTAGCTGCCATCGACGGTGGAGGAGACGGCCACCGCGGCCCGGGCCTCGCCGTAGTCCGCGCCGTTCTCCTTGTGCATCCACATGACGAACTGGCCGGTGGCGGCGTTGTACATCACCTTGGGCCGCTCGATCACGGCGTACTGCAGCTCCGGGGCGGTGGCCTGGCTCAGCACGTGGCCGCGGAACTCCCAGGTCCGGAGGTCGCTGGAGCGGTAGCTGGAGACGTAGCGGAAGGTGTTGTCGGCGTTGCGGTCCTCGCCGAACCAGTAGTAGTACTTGCCGACCTTGATGACGCCGCCGCCGTGCGCGTGCACCGGGTTCCCGGCGGTGTCGGCGAACTGGGTGCCGTTGGTGATCGTCACCGTGGCCGCCTGGGCGGTGCCGACGCCCTGGAAGAGGGGGAGGAGCAGCGCCAGCAGGGCACCGAACAGGATCGTTCTCAATCGCGGCATGACTTCATACCTCTGGGTCTCGCAGATGCGCGCGTGACGGCCGCGTCCGGTCCTGGTGGCGCGGAACTGCCAGGGCCGACGTGCTGTCAGGCACCCTGTTTCAGGGCATGCCTGACGTCGAACTCCCGCGCACGGCGAATGCGGTGGGGGCGGGCTTGTCGTGCGGGCATCTTGGGTGGGGGTGGAATTCGTCGTGCGGGGTCGAGGACGGCGGGCCGGTGGAGCGGCGCGGCGCAGGGGCAATCATTTCCGGTGAAGGAGCTTGCGCGCCGGATCGACAGGCCGGGGGCGGCCTTGTGGGCAGTCCCCGTCGTCCCGTCCGCGGCGTCCGGAGGATGACCGGGGAGTAACCGTCTGTCGGCGCCCCCAGCGCGTCCGTCGCGGGGATGTTGGCGCAAACAAGCGGTCGACGGAGAGTCTCGGAGCGCCGTCCGGCAGTGTCAAGGGTTTCGTCCAAGTTGCGCCCGGACGGGACGAATCGGCCCGCCCGGTGAACTCCGCGTTACCGAGCCATCACTTCTCCGTGACGGAATCGGCGGCACCGGCTGCGGAAGTGACAGGAGCCCCCGGGTGTGCCGGGGGCTCCTGGTGTGTGCTGTGGTCCGAACGTGTGGGTTTCCGGGGGGTTCCCCCTCGGGGTCGGCGGGCCGCGGCCCGCCGGTGGGCTCAGCGGCCGTCGAAGAGGTGGGCCAGCCGGGTGGGTGTCAGGCGGATGTCGTCGAAGTCGACGCGGCAGCCCTCGCCGACCGGCGACTGGACTTCGATGCCGACCCGGACGGGAGCCGGCCCGTCCAGGGCGAACTGCCTGATCAGGCGCCAGGTACGGCCGTCGGAGGAGACGTGGAAGGCGAACGCCGGCGCGAACCGGCTGATCCGCAGCCACAGGGCGTCGCCCTCGACCGGTCCCGCGACCGCGTCGTCCGAGCGCCCGCGGGTGACCACCGAGTAGACGCTCGGCGCTCCGTCCGGTGACTGCTCGAAGTTGAGCTTCGCCCAGTGGTCGGCGTCCGACCGGACGATGAGGGCGCCCGCGTCCCACGGGGCCCGGAACCCGACCCGGAGCCGGGCGGAGAACTGCCAGTCCCCGTCCGGCGGGTCGACCAGCGCCGTCGCGGCGTTGCGCCTGGCCTCGCCGGTGAGCGGGTCGGTGAAGACGTCGGTGCGGGCGGCGGCGGTGACGGACAGGACGTGGCCGGCCAGGGAGCAGGCGGCCGGGGCGGGCGCCCAGCGGAGGGGGGAGGCGAATGCGTCGTCGAGGCTCATGGCGTCATTGTTGACACTGGGCGAGGGGGATCCACCAAAGATCCACAGACTCAGCCAGATCCGATCGTTGAGCCGTGATCTGACGAGTCGCCCGAGGAAAGATTGTTGCATTGTGGTGACTTCAGTTTAATGCTGTGCGTTAATGGGGAGGAGATTCCTGTGGGAGGCGCATCATGAGCAAGTGCACCGGCGACGCCGGCCGCCCGGGCGGCGCGGTCGGGGCCCACCTGCCGTCGGCCGCCCACCGTCCCACCGCGCCGCGCGTCCCGACAGAACCGTCCGCGAGGGGTGCCGGCGTACACAGGACAGTCACCGGGCTCGTGGACCGCCGCGAGCTCCTCCACTACGACGTCGAGGCCGGGACCGGCCGCGACACCTCCTTCGCCGCCGTCCCCGAGGTGCGGGCCCGCCTCGTCCTGGACGCCTGGACCGACCGCACCGCCGAACTGTCCGCCCTGCCGGACGTCCAGCAGGTCCACTGCTTCGAGAACCGGGGCGTGTTCGGCGGCGAGCATGTCCTCGAAGTGGTTGCGTCCGGTGCCTTCCCGGTGGGCCTCGGCGCGGGCGATCATCCTGGCGGTGCGCGCCGCGGTGAAGGGGAGGGCGTAGACCGCCGTCACCCGCCGCCCGGTCGCCAACGGCGAACACTGGAGCGCCTTCGTCCCGTTCGCCGCCCGCCGGTCCTACGAAGTCCACCTCCATCCCAAGCACCGGGTGCCCGACCTCACCTGCCTCGACCCGCACGAGAGGGCCGAACTCCCCACCGCCTACCAGGACTTGCTGCGCCGCTTCGACCTCCTCCTCCACAGCGGAGCGGGCCGGCCGGGCGCCGCTCCCTACGGCGGCGCCTGGCACCAGGCCCCCAAGCGGGGCGGGGCGGAGCCGGCCCTGCACCTCGAACTGTTCACCGTCCGCCGGACGGCGGACCGGCTCACGTGCCGGGCCGGCGTCGAGCCGGGGGCCGACGCCTTCGTCAACGACGCGTGCCCCGAGGACGCCGCCCGCCGGCTGCGCGAACTCGCCGGGTGAGCACGGGCGCCGCAGGTCACGGCCGGATCGGGAGGTCCCGGGTCCGGCCCGGCGGCCCGCCGCCGCAGGGCGCCCCGAGCCCTCCCGAGCCCCCTGCACCCGGCCCCGGGAGGCCGGGGGCGGCCCCCGGGGGCCCGGCTGTCGGTTTCTGATCGTTCCGGCGGTAGCCTGCCCTCTGGACGTAGCGGGACATCGATGCCCGCCCAGGTCGTCAGGGGAGCTCGTGACCGATCAAGGGATGCTGGCACCACAGCGTCAGGCACTGATCCTGGAGGCCGTGCGCCGTCGTGGCGCGATGCGGGTCGCCGAGCTGGTCGAACAGCTCGGGGTGTCGGACATGACCATCCGCCGCGACCTGGACACCCTGGCCCGCCGGGGCACGGTGCAGAAGGTGCACGGCGGCGCCGTGGCGATCGGCGCCTCCAGCACCGACGAGCCGGGCTTCGAGGCGAAGTCCTCGCTGGAGGAGGCCGCCAAGGCCGCCATCGCGGACGCCGCCGCCGCACGGGTGGAACCCGGCAACGTCGTCGCGCTCTCCGCCGGCACCACGACCTTCGCGGTGGCGTCCAGGCTGCTCAAGGTGCCGCAGCTGACCATCGTCACCAACTCGCTCGCGATCGCCGACCTGGTGTGGGCGGCCGGCCGCGACGCCGGGGCGAGCACCCCCTCGCTGCTGCTGACCGGTGGATCGCCCACCCGCTCGGCCGCCCTGGTCGGCGCCCTCGCCGAGCAGACGATCCGCTCGCTCCACGTGGACCTGCTGATCCTGGGCGCGCACGGCGTCTCGGAACGGGCGGGCCTGACCACGCCCAACCTGGCCGAGGCGCAGGCCAACCGCGCCATGATCGGCTCCGCCCGCCGGACCGTGGTGGTCGCGGACCACACCAAGTGGGGGGTGATCGGCCTGAGCAGCTTCGCGGAACTCGCCGAGATCGACTGCTTCATCACCGACGACCCGCTGCCGGCGCAGGCCCGGGGCACGCTCGAAGAGGCGGTCGGCGAGCTCGTGGTGGTCTCCACCGCCGCCGGCTGACCCGCGCGAGCAGGCGCGGGCGGGGCCGAATGCCCCCGCCCGCGCGGCCGGTCTCAGGCCGCCCGCGCCCCGGACCCCGACCCCGACCGGGGGCGGGGTATCGACACGAAGCGGTCCGGCAGTTTGACCGTGCGACAGTTCGCACCCGCGAGCGCGGACGTGATCAGCCGCGCCAGTCGCTCGTCGGTGGAGAACACCCACATGCCCGGGACGAGCACGATCCGGTGCTGCCCGTCGAGGACGGACCTGGTCAGCAGCTCCAACTGCGGGCGCACGCCCGCGGACGGGGCGCCGTTGTCGAAGTAGAGGACGGGGGCGAGCAGGCCGAGGCGGTTGGCGAAGCGCCGCAGGGCCTCGCGGTGGGCGGCCATGCCCCGGGGGTCGAGGGGGAAGCAGCGCAGATAGGCCGCGGGGGCCAGACGGGCGGTCGGAGCGGTCACGGAAAGCCTCCTCTTCGCAAGCCCCCCAGAACCTCGCCGGAACACCGGCGGCCCACCCTCCGTACGGACGGCCGGGGTGGCGCCGGGCGGACTCTCCCACCCGCCGGTAGCGTCCGGACCGCGTCCTTGGGTTGCATCATCGGGTCCGCCGCCTGCCGAGTCAATGCCCAACCGCATCCTGGGCGGCTCGGGCGTGCGGTCGGCGGCAGCGCGCTCCGCGCGCCGACGCGGCCGCGGCCGTCGGGCAGGGGAGCCGGTGCCGGTCAGGTCGCGGACGGCCGCCGGTGGTGTGATCCACCCCGGGACGGAGCGGTCCTCCGGACGGATAGCCTGAGGGAGTCGCTCGCGTCCGGAGCGTCACGATGTGAGGAGTCCCGACATGGCCGACGCCAAGAACGCTGTGATCCACACCAGCCGCGGTGCCATCACCGTGGAGCTGTTCCCGAATCAGGCGCCGAAGACGGTGCGCAACTTCGTGGAGCTCGCCGAGGGCACCCGGGAGGGGGCGACCGACCCGCGTACCGGCGAGCCGATCAGCGGCCCGTACTACGACGGCACCCCCGTCCACCGGATCATCGACGGGTTCATGATCCAGGCGGGCGACCCGACCGGAACCGGTCGCGGCGGCCCCGGGTACACCTTCGGCGACGAGCGCTACCCGGACCTCGTCTTCGACAAGCCCTACCTGCTCGCCATGGCCAACTCCGGCCCCGGCACCAACGGCTCCCAGTTCTTCATCACCCTGGGGCCGGCCGCCTGGCTGAACTTCAAGCACACGATCTTCGGCAAGGTCGCGGACGCCGCCTCCGAGAAGGTCGTGGCCGAACTCGGCTCGGTGGCCACCGACGCGAACGACCGGCCGCTTGAGGCGGTCACCATCGACCGGATCGAGATCAAGCGCTGAGACCCCTCGGTGAGCACGAACCGGCCGCCGCCCCGTCACGGTGACGGGGCGGCGGCCGGTTCGCCTCGTTCCGGCCGGACCACCGGCCCCGGGGCCGGTGGTTCAGGGGGACGGGACCGGCGCCGGCGCGGGTCGGCCGTCGCCGTACACGCTCGCCATCGAGGAGGTGCCGGTGGTGAGGAAGTCCCGGATGGCCGCCAGGTAGGTGTCGCGGTCGACGGTGCCGCCGCCGTCGGGGTCGAGGGCGTCGAAGGCCGCGTCGACGTCGCCCTCCGCGTTCCCGGTCGCGGTGCGCAGCCGGCTGAACTCCTCGCGGGTGAGGCGGCCGTCGGCGTCGGCGTCGGCGAGGTCGAACAGCGAGCCGAGGGCGGGCCGGCAGGTCGCCTCGAACGCGTCGTGTCCCGCCCAGGAGCGGTACTCCTCGAAGGTGACGCGGGAATCGTGGTCGGCGTCCATCTGGCGCCAGACCTCCTCGTGGGCGGTCCGGGCCGCGACGACGAGCGGGTCCCGGGCGTCGCGCCCCATGGCCGCGGCCGCCCGGTCGACCCGGGCGACGTACTCCGCCCGCGAGATGACGCCGTCGCCGTCCGTGTCCAGCATGGAGAAGATGCGGCGCTTCGCCGGATCTGACATTGCGTGTCCTCCTGGTGGCTGTCCGTGGTTCTCGCCGGTCACGCTATCCAGTGGGACCGCCCTGGCGGCGCAGGCGCGTCGACGCCCGGCCCGGCTCCGGCTCCGGGCCCGCCCCGGGTTCACAGCCAGCCGCGCTCCTTGGCGCGCAGGGCGGCCTGGAAGCGGGTGGTGGCGCCGAGGCGGGTCATCAGGTCGGCGACGTGGGTGCGGTACTTGCGCAGGGAGATGTTCAGCTCGCGGGCCGCGTTCTCGTCCTTGCTGTGCTCGCTCAGGGTGCGCAGGACCTGGGCCTCGACGGTGGTGAGGTCGAGGTGGTCGAGGTCGGTGGCGCGGGTCCAGAGCCCTTCGAACAGGTCGACCAGCGCGGCGACGATCCCGGGTTGGCCGATCTGCAGGGTGTCCGACTCCCGCCGGGCGGGGTCGAGGCGGACGAAGGCGACCCGCCGGTCGACGATGAGCAGCCGGCGGAACGGTTCGGGCGTCACGCGGTGGACGTCGCCCAGGTCGTGCCAGTGCCGGGCGTAGGCCATCTGCTCGGGCCGGTCGAGAGCCGCCGTGCCGACGAGGGTGCGGCAGGCCATCCCGTCGGCGAGCGCCCGCCGGAACCGGAGGGCCGTTTCGTCGCGGAGCGGAACCCCGCTGCGGGGCAGCGGTTTGGCGTTCAGCGTCTCGACGCGTCCCGGCATCGTGCGGATCCGGTGGGTGACCTGCGCGGTGTCCCTGATGCGCTCGACGAGCTCGACGCGGCGACCGTGGCGGGCCTCCTCGGCGAGCTCCCACACCACGTCGAACGCGGAGTCGAGCCGGGCCAGTTCGCGGGAGGTGTGCTCCACGCGGCGGCGGACGAGCAGGTCGACGGCGGCCGCGGGGGGCAGCGGGGCCAGCGTCGCGTCGAGCAGCCCCAGGGCCCGCAACTCCCCGAGGACCGCCCGCACATCGGGCAGGCCCAGGTCCGCGCCCGCGGTGTCGGGATCGCTCGGCCGGGTACGCAACACGTAGCGGTAGACGCGCTCCTGGTCGTCCGTCAGACCCAAGCTCTGCAAACTCATGGCCGCCCCCGGGTCCGTGCAGTTTCCTGCATCAAGTCTTGCATCATCTGCCCGTTCCGCCGAGAGCGGGTGCTTGACAGGCTGAGGGATTGCCGGGGCGGAGCGACCGCCCGCGGCGCCGATCGACAGCGGATCGCACGATGGACACCGCGTCGCACGCTCGACACCGGATCGCACGTTCAACAGGGGAGACATCGTCATGGGCCACCTCCGCAGTTTTGCCCCGTGGATCGCCGTCGCGGTCCTCACCGGCACCGTCGACCTCCGCTGGGCCGCGCTCACCGGCCTCCTCCTGGCCCTCGCACTCGTGGTCACCCAGCGCCGCGCCGGCCGGGGCTGGGACGCCCTGGTGATCGAGGCCAGTGCCGTCGTCTTCCTGGCCGGCTACACCTGCGCCGCCTTCGCCGCGCCCGACTCCACCGCCGTCGCCCACTACGGCCCGCCGCTGTCCTCGCTCTGGCTGGCGGCCACCGCCTGGGGCTCGCTCGCGCTCGGCCGGCCCTTCACCCTCGGCATCGCCCGCACCCAGACCCCCGAGCACGTCTGGAAGAGTCCGCTGTTCCTCCGGGTCAACCGCGTCATCACCGCGGTGTGGGCGGCCGCGTTCACCCTCGCCGGCCTCGGTGGCGCGCTGCTGCGCCACTACCGGCCGGACGCGGGCGACGCCCGCACCCTGCTCACCGTCGCCACGTTCGTCCTGCCGCTCCTGTTCACGGTCCGCTATCCGACGCTCGCCCGTGCCCGGCACGCGGCCGCGGCGGGCCCGGCCGCCCGGTGAGCACCCCTGACGCCGGTCGCCCGGTCCGTGCGTCGTCCGCGGCGACGGGCCGGGCGGTGTCGTCGTAAGTCGGTTGCCCCGTCCGCCGGGCGGGCGGCACAGTGGGCGCATCGCGCCGCACCACCAGGAAGGAGCGCGACCGTGAACGCCTTCACCCGCTTCCCCTGTCAGCGCTCCCCGTATCAGCGCTTCCGGTACTCCCGGATCCGGGGGACGTCCTCGTAGTGCGCCCGTCGGCCGCCGGCCGGGCCGCCTCGGGGGACGGTCCCCGCCGAGGCGGCCCTTTTTCGGCGCGGCGCCTCCGCCGAGGGCGAGCTGGGCACGGGAGAGCCCAAGGGTCTGTAACACCCCTGCTTCGGCTGTGACGGTTCGACTCCGTCCTCGCCCACCCACGCCGGCTCCGCACAGCAGATGGCCTGCCGCGCTGGGGATCTGACGTCGTTTCAGTGTCAGACCCGCCGAGCATAATGAAGTATCGCCGCAGACGGGGGCCGTCCTGGCGCGGCCGGATCCGCATGCCGAGGTACCCGCGCGAGCGGGGCGGAATCCGTGCGCCGCAGGTCGTCAGGCACCTCGTCCGGCGCCAACTGGGGGAGTGGATAGATGATCTTCATCGGTATCGTCATTCTGGCCGGACTCGTCCTGTTCGGCATCATCGCCGGCTCGATGACGGACGGCGGGGACCGGAAGAGGAAGTCCCGTTACCGCGGCGGGGATTCCGGCGGCAGCGACTCCGGCGGCAGCGGCGGCGGTTGCGGCGGGGGCGGCTGTGGCGGAGGTGGTTGCGGCGGCGGCTGCGGCGGCAGCTGAGCGCCCGGCCGCCGGGAACGGAGCAGGCGTGCTCTCACGAACGTACTCCCGTCGCGTCGACCGCGTGCAGGCGGCCGTCGACGCGCTCGAACTGCCCCCCGCCGTCTACCGGACGTGCCCGTTCGAACCGCGCGAGCTGGTCGAGACCGGGCTGCGCCAGTGGCTGCGCTGCTGCGGGGCGGCGATGCTGGACCGGCAGGTCATCGGCATGCCGTCGTTCGCCGTGGACGAGGCGTGGCACGGGCTGATCCTCTGCACCGAGCGCTACGCGGCCTTCTGCCGGACCGCCTACGGGCGGTTCCTCCACCACCATCCGCAGGGCGGAGAACTCGCCGGCAGCGCGCGGCGCGCCGGATCGATGGCGGAACAGCTGCGCCGCACCGCCGTGGCCTGGTCGTTCGTGGCCCGGCCCGGGATCGTGTTACTTGGTGAAGCCGATGTTCTCGTACAGGTAGTCCGAGAGGCCCGGGGCACCGAGGTTGGCGACCGACTTCTTCACACCGAAGATGGCGGGGCGCTGGTACAGGGTGACCAGGGCGGCGACCTTCCAGGCCTCGGCGTCGGCCTTGTTGATGGCCGCGAACTCGGTCTCGGGGGTCTGGGCGGCGGCGGCGTCGGCCATCGCCTGGTCCAGCTCGGGGCTGCCGACCTGGCTGTAGTTGGCGCCACCGTCGGTCTTGAAGTTCGCGGTCGCGGAGCTGGCCGGGAACGGCGTGCCGATCAGCGAGAACGCCGTCATGTCGAAGTCGTACTTGTAGATGTACTTGTCGAAGAACTCGTTCGACGGGGCGGTGAAGATGTTCACCTTGACGCCGACCTGCTGCAGCATCTGGGTGAGCATCGAGCCCTCGTTGGTGGCGATGGTGACGCCGGCCGGGATGACGAACTTGAGGTTGAGCTCCTTGCCGTCCTTCTTGCGGACGTCGCCGTCCATCTTCCAGCCCGCCTCGTCGAGCATCTTCTTGGCGGCCTCGGGGTCGAACTTGCTCAGGCCGTCCGAGTTGTCCTTGTAGCCGTTCTGGTTCGGCACCAGGAAGTGGTTGTTCATCGCGGCGGCCGGCCAGCCCAGGCCGGTGAGGTCCGACTTGGCGATGGTCTCGCGGTCGATGGCCTTGAAGAGCGCCTGGCGGACCTTGGGGTCGGTCAGCATCGGGCTCTTGCCGTTGAACATGAAGTGGCGGAAGTTCGGGCCGCCGGCCTCGCGGACCTCGCCGCCGGCGGTGGACTGGATCTGCTTGTAGCCGGACGCGTCCGGGCCGTTGTCGTAGAAGTCGATCTCGCCGTTCTGGAACGCCTGCGGCATGGTGTTGGTGTCCATGGCCTTGTAGACGATCTTGTCGAGCAGCGGCTTCTGGCCCCACCAGGCGGGGTCGGCGACGACGGTGACGGTCTTGGCGGTCTGGTCGATCTTGTCGAGCTTGAACGGGCCCGCCGAGGTCGGGATCTTGTCGACGTACGCGGTGTTGAAGACGTCCGGGGTGGCGACGTACTTGGCCGGGAACAGCGGCGCGTTGGCGGCGTTGTTGAACAGCGCCTGCCACTCGGAGAACGGCGACTTGAAGGTCATGACCGCCTGGTAGTCGTCGGCACCCTTGACGACGCTCTCGACCTGGTCGAAGCCGGTCGTCGAGGTGGCCTTGAACTCCGGGTTGGTGCCGTTCTGGGCCTTCCAGTTGGCTTCCAGGTCCTGCCAGGTGATCGGCGTGCCGTCGTTCCACTTGGCCTTCGGGTTGAGGGTCCAGGTGACGACCTGCTTGCCGTCCTTGGTCTCGGACTTGGCGTCGAGCAGGTAGTCCTTGTTCGGGGTCTGGGTGCCACCGGCGTCCGAGTGCCAGAAGGTCGGCATGAGCGCCTTCATGACGTCGGTCGTGGAGACCTCGTTGCCGTCCGCCTCCAGCGGGCTCCACTGGCTGGAGAGCTGGTCGATCGCCCAGTTGAGCGTGCCGCCCTGCTTCAGGTCGGCACGGTCCTTCTCGTTCATGGCCCGCTGGGTCATCTTCGGGGCCTCGGACTTGGCGGGAGCGGCGTCCCCTCCGGAGGAGCTGCTGGAGCAGGCGCTGAGGCAGAGCGAGGCGGTGGCGACGGTGGCGACCAGCGCGACCGGGATCCGGGTGTGCTTCAAGGGGTTCCCCAGGGAGTGTGCGGAAGGGTGGATGGACCCAGCGGGCCGCCGGAGCGGAAGGTGCTGGAGGGTTGGCACTGCGGACTTGCGGGTGGGGCCGGACCGGGTGGTTCCGCCGGGCCCGGCCCCCTTTCGTGGGGGTCGGATCGTGGGGTCAGATCACTTCGAGGGCGGCGGCGAAGTGGCAGGCGGCGACGTGGTCGTCGGAGAGCCTGCTGTTGCCGGGGTCCTCGTCGCGGCAGCGCTGCTGCTCGGCCTCGCTCAGCGCCGGGTGCTTCGGGCAGCGGTTGCGGAACCGGCACCCGGTCGGCACGTTGGCCGGGCTGGGCAGGTCGCCGCTGAGCAGGATCCGGGTCCGCTCGCGTTCCCGGCGCGGGTCCGGGAGCGGGACGGCGGAGAGCAGCGCCTGCGTGTACGGGTGGGAGGGCGCGTCGAAGATGGACCGGGAGTCGCCCAGCTCGACGATCCGGCCCAGGTACATCACGGCGATCCGGTCGGCGATGTGCCGGACCACCGACAGGTCGTGGGCGACGAACAGGTAGCTCAGACCGAGCTTCACCTTGAGCTCGTCCAGCAGGTTGAGCACGCCCGCCTGGATCGAGACGTCGAGGGCGGAGACCGGCTCGTCCAGGATGACGAGGCGGGGCTCCAGGGCGAGCGCGCGGGCGATCGAGATGCGCTGGCGCTGGCCGCCCGAGAACTCCTGCGGGTAGCGGTCGGCGTGGTCGGGGTTGAGGCCGACCATCTCCAGCAGCTCGGGGACGCGGGCGGCGATCCGCTCCTTGTCCCAGCGGTGCGTGCGCAGCGGCTCGGCCAGGATGTCACCGATCGGCATCCGGGCGTCCAGGGCCGCCATCGGGTCCTGGAACACGATCTGCATGTCCCGGCGCAGCGCCTTGCGGTCGGCCCGGCCGAGGCCGCGGACGTCCTTGCCGAACACGGTGACGGTGCCGGCCTGGCCGCTGGGCAGGTCCAGGATCTCCAGCAGGGTGGTGGTCTTGCCGCAGCCGGACTCGCCGACCAGGCCGAGCGTCTCGCCCTCGCGGATGTCCAGCGTGATGCCGTCCACCGCCTTGACCACGCCCACCTTGCGCTTGATCACGGCGCCCTGGGTGAGCTGGAAGTGCTTGGTCAGCCCGTCGATCTCCAGCACCTTGGGGCGCTGCTCGCGCGGCACGCTCTCCAGCGTGACGGCGGCCGGGAGTTCGGGCACGGGGTAGATGGTGGCGGGGTCCAGTGCGCCGGCCAGTTCGTGGCTGCGGTGGCAGGCGGTGGGGTGGGTGTTGCCCTCCTTGACCGACAGCGCCGGCTCCACCTCGCGGCAGCGCTCGACGGCGATCGGGCAGCGGGCCGCGAACGGGCAGCCCTCGGGCAGCTCGACCATCGACGGCGGGGTGCCCTCGATCGGGGTCAGGGCCCGGCGCCCGGTGTTGTCCAGCCGGGGGATCGAGCCCAGCAGTCCGATGGTGTACGGCATCCGCGGGCGGTAGTACACCTCGTCGACACCGCCGGACTCGACGGCCCGGCCCGCGTACATCACCTGGACGCGGTCGGCGAAGCCGGCGATCACGCCGAGGTCGTGGGTGATCATCACGATCGCCGCGCCGGTGACGTCCTGGGCCTTCTTCAGGACCTCCAGGACCTGCGCCTGGATGGTCACGTCGAGGGCGGTGGTGGGCTCGTCGGCGATGATCACCTTGGGGTCGTTGGCGATCGCCATGGCGATCATCGCGCGCTGGCGCATGCCGCCGGAGAACTCGTGCGGGAAGTTGTCCACCCGGCGCTTCGGGTCCGGAATGCCCACCACGTCCAGGAGTTCGACGGCCCGGGTGCGGGCCTGCTCCTTGGTCATGTCCTGGTGGATCCGCAGCGCCTCGACGATCTGGGTGCCGACCGAGTAGACCGGGGTGAGCGCGGACAGCGGGTCCTGGAAGACCATGCCGATGTCCTTGCCGCGGATCTTCGAGAGCTCGTTGTCGGACAGGCCGAGCAGCTCACGGCCGCCGAGCCGGACCGAACCGGAGACCTCCGCGGCTTCGGGCAGCAGCCCGAGCACGGCCATCGAGGAGACGGACTTGCCGGAGCCGGACTCGCCGACGATGCCGAGCACCTCGCCCGGGCGGACGGCGTAGGAGACGCCGCGGACGGCGCGGACCTCGCCGGCCTCGCTGGGGAAGGAGACCTGAAGGTCCGTCACTTCGAGTACGGGCTGCGGCTTGTCCAGCCGGGTGTCGGTCACCGGTCGGAGTCCTTCCTTGGTACCGGGGGTGCTGGTGTCGGGCTGCGGGGGCTGGAGCGCGTCCGTCATGACGAACTCACGACGTCCCGGGTGCCGCCGGGGAGCGTGGCGCCCCGGCGGGCGGCGTTGCGCTCGGCGAGGGCCCTGCGGCGGCGCCCCTTCGACTTCGCCCCGCCGGAGGTCGGGTCGAAGGCGTCGCGCAGACCGTCGCCGACGAACGCGACCGCGATGCCGATCAGCACCAGGCAGGTGGCCGGGAAGTAGAACAGCCACTGGAAGGTCGGCGCGTTGGTGGTGTTGTCGGCGATGATCGTGCCGAGCGAGACGTCCGGTGCCTGCACGCCGAAGCCGAAGAACGACAGGCCGCTCTCGCCGATGACCGCAGCACCGACCTGGATCACCGTGTCAATGATCAGCAGCGAGGCCATGTTCGGCAGGATGTGCCGGATGATGATGACCGGGCCGGGGACGCCCATGTACTTGGCGGCCTTCACGAACTCCCGGTCCTTCAGCGTCAGCGTCATGCTGCGGACCACCCGTGCGGTGATCATCCAGCTGAACGCCGCGAGCAGGACCACGAAGATCAGCCAGCTGGAGTTGCGGAAGATCGGCGACAGCACGGCGATGATCAGGAAGCTCGGCAGGACCAGCAGCAGGTCGACGAACCAGGTCAGGCCCTTGTCGATCCAGCGGCCGTAGTAGCCGGCGAAGGCGCCGACGAAGCCCGCGACCACGGTGCTGATGCCGCCCACCAGCAGACCGATCACCAGCGACTTCTGCAGTCCGCGCATGGTCAGCGCGAAGAGGTCCTGGCCGCCCTGGTTGGTCCCCCACCAGTGGTTCCCGCCGGGCGGCGCGTTGAAGGCCATGTAGTCGTGGAAGCGGTAGTCGTACTTGCTGAACGACGGGCCGGCGTACGCGGCCACGAACAGCACGACCAGGATGCCCAGGCCGACGAGGGCGAGCCTGTTGCGGGCGAAGCGGCGGGCGGTGAGCCGGCCCCGGCCGGTCCGCTTGCGGGCGGCGGCGGGGGACTTCGGGGCGGCGGCGGCCGGGGTCTGCGGGACACCGGCCGTGGCGGCGGCCAGGGCGGAGACCGCCTCGCCGCCGGCGGCGGAGGTGTTCGAGGGGGCGGGTTGGTCGGCGCTCATGTTCTCTCTCCTCTACGGGTGTTGGGGTGCTCGGCGGGGTGGGGTGCGTCAGCGCACCCGGACCCGGGGATCGAGCGCCGCGTAGAGCAGGTCGGACAGCAGACCGGCGATCAGCACCAGGCCGGCGGTGAACAGGGCCACCGCCGACGTGGTGTTGACGTCGTTGCGGGTGATGGAGTTGATCAGCAACTCGCCCATGCCGTGCCAGCCGAAGGTCTTCTCGGTGAAGGTCGCACCGACGAACAGCAGCACGATGTTGAACACCAGCAGCGGCACCACCGGGAGGATCGCCGTGCGCAGGCCGTGCTTGACCAGGGCGGTGCGCCGGCGCAGGCCCTTGGCCCGGGCGGTGCGCAGGAAGTCGCTGCCGAGGACGTCGAGCATGGTGCTGCGCTGGTAGCGGCTGTACAGGGCGATCTGGATGAGGATCAGCGTCAGGCCGGGGAGCAGCATGTGCTCGGCCCGGTTGCCCAGGGCGGCGAAGTCCCAGCGGCCGGCGAACTCGGCGTCCGTCTCACCGGTGAAGTGGATGGTGCCGGCGCCCAGGAACTTGATCGTCAGCAGCTTCAGGAAGAGGCCGAGCACGAAGACGGGCATCGCGAGGACGAAGAACGAGGCCAGGGTCGTGAACCGGTCGAAGAACTTGTACTGCTTGATCGCGCCGATGGTGCCGAGCGCGACGCCGCCGACCGAGCCGACCAGGGTCGCCAGCAGCAGCAGCCGGGTGGAGACGCCGATCCGGCGGCCCACCTCGCTGTTGACCGGCGAGCCGTCGATCGACTTGCCCAGGTCACCGTGGATCACACCGTTCGCCCAGGTGCCGAAGCGGCTGACGATCGGGGTGTCGGGGTTCATGTTGACGTCGTCGAGCGTCTTGCTGATGGTCGCCTTGGCCAACGGGGGGTTGCGGCCCTCGTAGTTCGCCTGCGGGTGCAGGCTGAGCCCCGCGACGAAGTACGAGAGAGAAGCCGCAAGTATGACGAGTATCAAATAGTTGGCCAACTTGCGGAGCATGTAGCGGCCCAAGGCGGTTCTCTCCCTCGTGCGGACCCGCGCCCACCGACGGAACAGGACTCCGGGGTCCGTGAGGACGGAGGACCGTGCGCGGACTGCCGTGGAGCGTCTTTGATGTCGGACGGATGGTCGGAAAGGTCGGCCGCCACTGTCAGGCGGCTCGGATGCACATCTTGCTGACCGGGCGGAGGGCTGTCGACTGACGCTTTGTCAAAGGTTAGGTAAAGAAGGGTTCAGTCCTTTGGGTGACGGCCCTCTTTGACCATGGCTTCCTCGGTCCGAGTCGCAGGCCACGAGGGGTTTTGCAGGCTCAGGGGCTCCCGGAACGCATGGTTCCACCGGTCGAAGCGTTTGTCCGGTTATGTTCGTGCATGTCCCGCCAGTGGCGAGGATTCGCCAACAAACGGACGCCGTGAGCTGCCTGATCGAGCAGTCATTTCACCGCCTCCCAGCTGTCACTCCGGCCCCACGGGACGGTGTCGCGGGAGCGTCGGGACGGTTGCGGCACGGTGGTCTCCCGTCGACCTTAGTTGACGTGTGCGCGTCGGGCGCGATCATTTTCGGTCGACCGGGACGGGCGCCCTGGCGCGGCGTGCTCTGGCGCGCGGTGCATCGGTGCGCGGTGCTCCGGTACGCGGCGCTCTGGAGCGCGCTGTTCAGGTGCGGGGCCGCCGGTGGCCGCCGCGCAGGACCAGCGCGGGCGTCCCCTCGTCGTACGCCCCGCAGCCGGTGGCCGACCACGGCGACCACTGCTGCGGGATCGTGTAGTACGGCACCAGCACCGGACCGGTGCCCCGGCGCCGGGCCGGTGCCGGCAGCAGTGCGGGCAGCACGTCCGGGCTCTGCCCGGCCAGGATGGCGTTGCGGCAGGACGCGCAGGCCGGGCGCCGGTCCGCGGCGGCCTCCCGGGCGCCGACGGTCGGCCGGTGCCGGGCCTTGCGCGACGCCTTCCCGCCCTTGCCGCCCTGGGCGGGCGGGACGACCGGGCCGTGCAGCGGGTTGTAGAAGCAGCGGACCACCGGCGGCCGGCGCCGCCCGCCCGCGTGGGCGGTGTGCGCGGCGGCCAGCCGCTCGACCGCCTGGTCGACGAGGACCACGACGGCGGTCAGATCGGGCAGGTCGGTGTCGTCCGGCCGGGCGAGCGCCTCGTCGAGCAGCCGCCCGGCGGCGTCGTACGCCTCCAGCGCCCACAGGTAGTCGCGGCGCGTCACGGTCTCCTCGGGCGGCGGGCTCAGCTCGGCCGCCCGGAAGAGGTCCCCGGCCGCGGCGACCCGCTCGGCGGCGATGGCGGACAGCCGGTCGCGCAGCACCTGCCACTCGCGCAGGACGACCTCACCGGCCTCCTTCGACTCCCGGCGGCCGGGCGGCCGGGACCGCCGTTCCTCGGACCGGAGCAGGTCGAGGAACCACCAGCGGCGCAGCATCTGGAACACCCCCGTCAGGACGTACGTCGCGCGGTCAGCCGCGGCGGCGCGAACTCGGCTTCCCGCTGACCTCGCCGCGCGGCCGGGGCCCGGCACAGTCCGTGACGGCTCCACGGGCGCGGCGGCGGACGTCATGGCGGGACATGACGGCAGGGTACCGATGTCCGCCCCCACCGCACCGGCCTCGCACCCGATCTCGTGGAGGAGCCCCGGAGGCAGCGCCGTGCGGGTGGGTGTGCGCCGGAGGTTCGGGCCCCGGAACGGGGCCGGTGCGGGTGACCGAGGGGGCTCGGTCACCCGCACCGGGGGTGGGGTGTCGCCGGGGGTGGCGTGCTGCTTCACCCCGGGGTCAGGCTCAGTTGTCGCCCACGCTCCAGTTGCCGCACTGGAAGATGCTGAACGGGAAACAGATGTAGCCGCTGCCGGTCTGCTCCTCGCTGTCGAGCAGCTGCAGGGCGTTGACGTCCTCGGTCATGGTGTTCTCCTTCTGTGGAGGGGGAGTTGTCACATGTCGTTGATGCTCCAGTTGCCGCACTGGAAGATGCTGAACGGGAAGCACATGTAGCCGGTGGTGGTCTGCTCCTCGCTGTCGAGCAGCTGCAGGGCGTTGACGTCCTCGGTCATGGTGGTCACCTCCTTTCGGCCGGGTCGGGGGCGGGGAGCCAGAGGCGCGGTCCGCCGTGGTGGAGCCGTACCAGCAGGCCGAGGGGCCCGCCGAGTCCGGTGTTGTAACCGACGCCCACCCTGGTCAGGGTGTCGTCGGGGATCAGGAGCAGCCCGTCGTGGACGACGTGGCGTGCGTGGGCGCAGGCGAGGAGTTCCTCGGCGCGGCGCCGGTGGAGGGGCTCGTCGAGGGCGTCGGCGAGGTCGAGGAGGAACTCGGCGTTTCCCGCGAGGCCGTGGCAGGCGGCCGGTGAGCTCTGCCACCGCCAGCGGTACACCTCGGCCGCGGCCTGTTCGGCGGTCTCGCGGTAGCGCGGGTCCCCGGTGGCCTGCCAGAGGCGGATCAGGAAGGTGCCGATGCCGGAGGCGCCGCTGCACCAGTGGGGCGCGTGGGCGGGAGCGTCGGCGCCGCGGTCCTCGACCGGCCAGGCGGCGGCGCCGTCGCGGACCCGTGCGGTGGCGAGCAGCGTCTCGGCGGCGACCCGGGCGGCGTGGACGAAGTCCTCCCGTTCGGCGGCGAGTCCGGCGAGGAGCAGGAAGGTCGCGACGCCGGCGACGCCGTGGGCGAAGCCGAGGTGGGTGATGCCCGCGAGTTCGGAGTCGAAGTCGGCCGGGACGGGCCACACCACACCGGAGCGGCCCTGCGCGGCGGTGGTCAGCAGGTGTTCGGCGGCGGTCACCGCGCGTCGGCGGAACTCCTCGTCGCCGGTGGTCCGCCAGAAGTGGAGCTGGGTCAGGCCGGCGCCGGCCACGCCGTGGCAGACGTCGGGGTTGGGCCAGCGCAGCGGGACGGCGCGGGCCAGCTGGGCGGCGTGTGCGGCGAGGCCGTCGTCGCCGAGCAGCCGGGCCGCGTCCAGCAGTGCCCAGGCGGTGCCGGAGCGGCCGAAGTGCAGTCCGGGCAGCAGCTGTCCGCCGGTCCCGGCCCGGGCGGCGATCCACTGCGCCGCCTCGGCGACGGTGGCCCGCAGCCGCGGGTCGGCGCGGTGGGCGGCGGCTGCGGTGAGGACGGACAGGACGCCGGCGGCACCGTGCTGCACGTTCAGCGGGTCGGTCCCCTCGCCGGAGGGGCCGGCGGGCCAGAGCCGTACCGGGTCCTGCGGGGTCATGGTGTCCATCAGATGGGTCAGCCCGTCGGCGAGCAGCCGTCGCGCGGTCCGGTCGTCCAGGACGGCGCCGCTCCCCGGGGCGGCCGCGGTGGCGGCGGGCAGCGCGGCGAGCGCCGCGCGGGCCTTCGCCAGGCTCCAGCGGTCGTTCAGGTCCTCGGTCATGAGCCCGAGGACGAGCGGGCGGAGGTCGGTGAGGTCCGGGCGGTCGGCGAGCGCGGTGGCGAGCAGGGCGGCGGTCCGTTCGTCCCGGCCGCGGGCCGCCCCGCGGTCCGGGGCGAGCGCCGGGTCGGTACCGGTCAGCAGGTGGCACAGCACGGCGCCGAGGCTGTAGAGGTCGGACTCCGGCGCGGGGGCGGGGCCGCTCGGTGCGCCGTCGACGACCTCGGGCGCGCCGAAGCCAGGGGTGTGCAAGCGCAGGACGTGGTCCCCGGGGCGGGCGAGGGACTCCAGGTCGATCAGGCGGACCTCGCCGTCCGGGGTGACCATCAGGTTGTTGGGATTGAAGTCCCGCAGGACCAGGCCGAGTTCGTGGACGGCCGCGACGACGTCCAGCAGTTGCCCGGCCAGGTCGAGCACCGGGGCCCGGTCGGGGCGAAGCCGCTCGGACACCCAGGCGCGCAGGGTGCGCCCGGCGACGAGCTCCTCCACGAGGTACCGGTTGCCGCCCTGGCCGAAGACCTCCACGACCTGCGGACATCGGCCGAGCGGTGCGAGCAGGGCGTGCATGGCGGCCTCGTGGTCGAGCAGGTCGCCGGCGTCGGTGCCTTCGAGGACGGCCCCGACGTGCCGGCGGGCCTCCTTGACGACGACCTCCCGGCCGGTCCGCCGGTCGGTGGCGAGGAAGACGCCGCCCTTGTAGGCGTGCCGGATCGCCTTGTGCACGACGTAGCGGTTGTTCAGCAGCACGCTCGTCCCGGGGGCGGCCGGGGGAGTGTCGGGGAGCGGGAGCGGGAGCGGCGAGGCGGCCCAGGCGGGCGGGGTGAACCCGGCCGTGCGCCGGTCGCGGACGAAGGTCCCGTCCGGCGCCTGCAGCATGGGTTCGACCGAACCGTCGTTGGTGAGCCGGGGGGAGCCACGGAAGGCTCCGTAGCGGTAGTGGACCGGGCTGTCCGGCCGGTACCGGCGGTCGGAGAGGATGCCCGGCCCCGGCAGGTGCGCGGTGGCCCGGTGCAGTTCCTCGGCGAGCCGGCGGAAGTGGTCGTCGTCGTCCGGGTAGACGGTGATGAACTTCCCGCCGCCGCCCCGGTCGTAGCGGGCGGAGACGAGTTCCGTCAGCCGGCCGGGTGTACCGGCGCACTTGAACGGGGCCCGGGCGGCGACGAGCACTTCGGCGGCCCGGGTCAGCACCGTCGGGGCGGAGAGCGGGGTGGCGGACACGTGCAGCTTCCAGCCCTGCCGGCGGCCGAGGCCGGCGTCGTCCGGCCGGACGTGGCACCAGAAGTCCCCGGGAGTGACGGTCCAGCCCCGCGCGCCCTGACGGCGCAGCACCGCCCCGATCAGGTCGGGGTAGAACGTGGCGTACGGATCCGCCGAGCCCTGACCCGCCGTCTGCCCCTCTGCCATCGTTCTTCCTTCGTCCGTGGAGCCCTGCCGGAGCCGGTCGGCCTCCGAGCGCATCGCCGATCCTGGCGGCGCGGGGACATCCGGTTCATGGGGGACGACCACGTATCTTCCGGCCGTGAACCCCCATGGGGCCGGTCGACGGCTCGCCGAACGGTCCCGACCCCGGGCCGGGTCCGGTGGGTCCGCCGGGGCGCGTGGTGCCGTAACGGCTCCGTCGGCCGCCACGGCCGGCGGGCGGGGGCGGGTTGACGTGCCCGTTCCCGGCGCGGAGCGGGAATCGCGCGCAGGTTCGGAAACTGTCGGCCGGCGAGGCGAGGAGTGGGTTGTTTTCGTACCGGGGGGCCGGTTCCGCTCCTGCCCGGCCCGATCGGGCCGAGCCGTACCGGGGGTGGCCGAGACGCCGGCCGGGGAGCCCGGACGGGCCGGGAGATGCCCGGCCCGGCGCGGTGCGCCGTCGGGCCTGTCGACGCTCCCGGCGCCCGGTCCGCGCGATGAACCGCCCGGGCGGCCCGTCCGCGCGGGGCGGGGGCCGGGCAGATCCGGGAGAGGAGTCCCCCGACCCGCGGGGGTGGCGGAGCCGTCCTCGGCACCCACGGGGGACACCGACCCTCCGGCCACCCGCGCGTGCCGTCGGCTAGAGGCGTGCCGCGGTGCGGACGAGGTCGGCGACGGCTCGGGATCTGCTGTGCGGTGGCCAGGCGATGACCGTCGTGACCGCCGGTGCGTCCGGCACCGGCACCGTCGCGTGATCGTCGCGCAGGTGGGCGCGGAGGGACTCGGGCACGACCGCGCAGGCCCGTCCGAGCGCGATCAGCTGGAACAGCTGGGTGTGGTCGCGCACCTGCGGGCCGGGTCCGTCCCGATAGCCCCCGCCCCGTCGGGGCCAGCGGGGCAGGGGCAGGTCCGTCAGGGTGGTGACCTCGGCCATCGACAGGTGGGGGCGGCCGGCCAACGGGTGCCCCGCGGGCAGGACCACGACCTGCTGTTCGCTGTGCAGGACCTCGGTGTCCAGCCCGGCCGTCGTGTCGAAGGGCCGCTGGAGCAGGGCGACGTCGGCACGCCCGTCACGCAGCAGCCCCTCCTGCTCGCCGGGCCCGCACAGCATCACCTCGACGGCCACCGCGCCGGGCTCGGCGGCGTAGGCGGCCAGCAGCTTCGACAACAGTTCGCTGGACGCGCCGGCTTTCGTGGCCAGCACCACCCCGGGCAGGTCGGCAGCTGCGCGGCGGGTGCGGCGCTCGGCGGCCTCGACCGCGTCGAGTGCGGTCCGGGCCTCCCGCAGGAGTACCGACCCGGCCTCGGTCAAGGCGACCGCGCGGGCGGTGCGGTGCAGCAGCACCACTCCGAGCCGCCGCTCCAGCTGCTGGATCGCCCGCGACAGCGGTGGCTGCGCCATGGCGAGCCGCTGCGCCGCCCGCCCGAAGTGCAACTCCTCGGCGACGGCGACGAAGTACCGTAGCTCCCGCGTCTCCACCGCGGCATCGTATCCGGCGCTCACCACGGCCGATATCCGTGGGGTATCGCCGCCCACCCAGTCGGTCTTGGACGTCCCACCCGGGTCCGCACCACGCTTGACGACATGACAGAACAGACGATCGCGCTGGTGACCGGTGCGAACAAGGGAATCGGATTCGAGATCGCGGCGGGCCTGGGCGCCCTCGGCTGGCGGATCGGCGTGGGCGCGCGGGACCGGCAGCGCCGCGACGCCGCGGTGGAGAAGCTGCGCGCGGCCGGGGCCGACGCGTTCGGCGTTCCGCTCGACGTGGCGGACGACGCGAGCGTGGCCGCCGCGGCCGAGCTGATCGCCGACCGTGCCGGAGGGCTCGACGTCCTGGTCAACAACGCGGCGATCACCGGCGTCATGCCGCAGACGCCCACCACGGTCGATCCCGCGACCGTGCGCGCCGTCGTGGAGACCAACGTGATCGGGGTCATCCGCGTCACCAACGCGATGCTGCCCATGCTGCGCCGCTCGGCGTCGCCGCGGATCGTGAACATGTCCAGCAGCGTCGGCTCGCTCACCCTGCAGACCACGCCCGGCATCGACATGGGCCCGGTCCCCGTCGCGTACTTGGCGTCCAAGACCTTCCTCAACGCCGTCACCGTCCAGTACGCCAGAGAACTGAGCGACACCGACATCCTGATCAACTCGGGCTGTCCCGGCTTCACCGCCACCGACCTCAACGGCTTCCGAGGCGTCCGCACGCCCCAGCAGGGCGCGGCGATCGCGGTCCACCTCGCGACCCTGCCCGACGACGGACCGACCGGCGGATTCTTCGACGACGGCGGAACAGTGCCCTGGTAATAGGCGCTCCGGCCCCAGGACCTGGGTGACGCGGTGATCGGTCCGCCGGGTTCTGCCCCCGCTCCGGGGCAGAACCCGAAGGCCTGTCGGATGTGACGCGCAGCCAACTCACCGAACGGCAGTGGGGTCTGACCGAGCCCTGCCCGCAGCCCTCCTCGACGTGCGCGAGCGCCTGCCCGATGGCCGCCGACCCCCCGGCGCGACCGGCCCCGATCGTCGGCTGTCGGCGCACTCGAATCGGCCAACGTCGGGGGAGATCCGGCTGAGGTCCCGCCGCCGGCCGCACCGATTGCCGTACCGTGACCGGCAGCGAAGTGGAGGACCCTTTGAGCGCCCAGCCCGACCACCTTCCCGCCGCGCCGGCGGCTCCGGCGCCGCGTGCCGCCGCCCGACTGCTCGCCCGTATCCACGCCGAGCCGCCCGAGCGGGCAGCCAGGTGGCTGCCGGCGTTCGAACGGGACTGGGCCAAGGCGCTCGACGACTCGCGTCAGACCTACGACCTCTCCCCGCTGCACCACGTGGTCCGGACCTGGCGGGTCCGTCTGGACAGCGCACCGGTGGTCGACGCGTTCGTCGCCACCGGCCCGGACGACGAGGACGGGATCGACCTCGCCGAACTCACCGGGACGGACCGGTGAACGACCGCGTCTGGCCGGCCCGCCTGTCACCGCAGGCGGCCAAGACCTTCGTCGACCTCCCCCCACACGCCCAGCGGACGGTCCGCGACCTGCTGGACATCGCCTCCCGCACCCCCTGGGGGTGGCCGCAGTGGGACGCCACCGACCTCGAAGGCGAAGACGTCCGCTGCGCCTCCGTCGGCCAGCTCAGCCTCGTCTACCTGGTGAACCGCCCGGCCGGGCGCCTGCACGTCATCGACGTCGTCTGGCTCGGCTGACCTCCGCGGATCCGGCCGACCTTCACGGCGGGGGTCGATCCTCACGGCGACGGTCGACCTTCACGGCGGGGGTCGACCCTCACGGCGACGGCGGCCCGAACGGGCCGCGCCCGACGGTCGCTCTGGACATCGGTCGGCGACGCTCCGGTCCTCCGGACGGTGGCCGGCCATGGCTCCGTGGACGGTCGGGCGGGCCAGGCCGACGGACCAGAACGACGGCATCCGTCGAACCGAAGTGGCGGAACCCCTCGTTCCCCGTGGTGTAGAGGGAACGGCCGTGGAGCACCGTTCTCGACGTTCCGTCCCCCGAAGGAGCCCGCCGCCATGGGAAATCACCGCAAACCCAGCCGTCCGAGCCGGGCCCGTCTCGCTGTCCTCACCACGGCCGTGGCCGGCGGCGCGGTGCTCGCCGCCGGGACGGCGCACGCCGAGCCGGCGCCCACCCTCGCCTCCGTCAAGGAGCAGGTGGACAGGCTCAACGGGGAGGCCGAGCAGGCCATCGAGCGCTACAACGGGTTCCAGGAGAAGCGGCAGTCGCTCCAGGCCGACGCCAACCGCATCCAGGACAAGGTCGCCCGCGGCCAGGACTCGCTCAACGAACTGCGCACCTCGCTCGGCGCGGTGGCCGGTGAGCAGTACCGCAGCAACGGCATCGGCCCGGGCGTCCAGCTGATGCTCGACTCCGACCCGGCCGGCTACCTGGAGCGCGCGGCCGTGCAGAACCAGGTCGCCGACAGCCAGGCCGCGTTGCTGAAGCAGGCCCGTGACGCGCAGCGCAAGCTCGACCAGGACCGCGCCGAGGCCACCGCGATGCTCGCCCAACTCGACGCCGCGGGCGCGTCGCTGGGCGAGGAGAAGAAGCAGATCCAGGCCAAGCTCGCCGAGGCCGAGGCCCTGCTCAACAAGCTCAGCGCCGAGGACCGGGCCAGGATCAACGCCCAGGAGAGCGCCGAGAAGGCCAAGGCCGCCGCCCAGCAGGCCGCTGCGGCCGACCGCGCCGCGCGCGCTGCCGAGCGGCCCGCGCAGGGCTCCGCCGCGGCTCCCGCGACGCGCCCGGCCGCCGGAGCCACCCCGGCGGGAGCCGCCCCTGCCGGAGCCCCTGCCGGAACCCCCGCCGAAGCCCCCGCCGGAGCCGCCGCCGGACCCGCTCCGGCGAGCGCGGGCGGCCGGGCCGCCGACGTCGTCAGGTTCGCCACCGCCCAGCTCGGCAAGCCCTACGAGTGGAGCGCCACGGGACCGAACTCCTTCGACTGCTCAGGCCTCACCGGCGCCGCCTACCGCGCGGCCGGCGTCAAGCTCCCCCGGATATCCCAGGACCAGTGGAAGTCCGGCCCGCACGTCGCCCGGGGCGACCTCCAGCCCGGTGACCTCGTCTTCTTCTACGACGACATCCACCACGTGGGCCTCTACATCGGCGACGGCAAGATGATCCACGCTCCGCGCAAGGGGAAGAACGTCGAGGTCCTCCCGATCAGCGTGATGCCGTACATGGGCGCGGTCCGCCCGGCCTGAGCCGCGCCGGCCGGGGCGGCCGTGCCTCGGTACCGCCCCTGGCGCCACGGGTCGGCCGCCCGTGGGCAACACCGTAGCGAGGCGCTGCTCCGGCGGGTGGCCGGCGGCGTGCTCCTTGGGAGGGGGCAGCGGGGCCACGGCGAAGCCGTGTCCGCACCGACGGGCAGGACCGCCGGAGGAACGGGCCCGTCCCGCAGCAACCGACAGCCCCGTGTGGTGATCACCCGAGGAGGGCGGCGCCGGCACGGCCGTGCTTTGCGCCCGGGGGTCCGGCGACGGCGTGCCGCCGGGCCCCGTCCGGTCGAAACCCCGGCGCGCCGGGCTCGTCCACGGCCGGTCCGGCCGGGCCGGAAGCTAGGTTCGGCTCCGTGACGGGCAACGACGCGGTCCTGGCCCTGGTGGTCACCACCGCGCTGGGTTTCGACTTCACCAACGGATTCCACGACACCGGCAATGCCATGGCGACCTCGATCGTCACCGGCGCCTTACGTCCACGCGTGGCGGTCGCCCTCTCGGCGGCGCTGAACCTGGTCGGCGCGTTCCTGTCGACCGCCGTCGCGGCGACCATCGCGAGCGGTCTGGTCGACAGCGCCGACGTGACCCTGGTGGTGGTCTTCGCGGGACTGGCCGGCAGCATCCTGTGGAACCTGACCACCTGGTACCTCGGCATCCCCTCCAGTTCCTCGCACGCGCTCATCGGCGGCGTGGTCGGGGCGACGATGGCGGCGGCCGGGGTCTCGGCCGTCAAGTGGCAGGGGCTGGTCTCCAAGGTGATCGTGCCCGCCACCCTGTCGCCGTTCATCGCCGGGACGGTCGCGGTGGTCGGCACCCACCTCGTCTACCGGCTCACCCGCGACGTCTCCCACGGCCCGCGCGACCACGGCTTCCGGATCGGCCAGATCGGTTCGGCCTCGATGGTCTCGCTCGCCCACGGCACCAACGACGCGCAGAAGACCATGGGCGTCATCACCCTGGCCCTGATCGCCAACGGCACCCTCCAGGCCGGCGCCACCTCCCCGACCTGGGTGATCACCTCCTGCGCGATGGCGATCGCGCTGGGCACCTACCTCGGCGGCTGGCGGGTCATCCGGACGCTGGGCAAGGGACTCATCGAGATCGAGTCGCCGCAGGGCATGGCCGCCGAGTCGGCCTCGGCGGCGGTGATCCTCTCCTCCACCGACTTCGGCTACTCGCTGTCCACCACCCACGTGGCCACCGGGTCGATCCTGGGCGCCGGCGTCGGCCGCAAGGGCGCCGTGGTGCGCTGGAACACCGCCCGCCGCATGGCGGTGGCCTGGCTGCTCACCCTGCCGGCCTCCGCGACGGTCGGCGCCGCGACCTACTGGGCCGCCCACGGGATCGGCGGGACCCTCGGCGTCGTAGTGATCTTCATCGTGCTGGTCCTGGCCTCGATCGCCTTCTTCGCGGCCTCCCGCCGGCCGGCCGTGGCGGTGACGCCGGAGAACGTCAACGAGGCCTGGACCGGTTCGCTGGTCCCGGCCCCGGACGCCGGCGAGGTGGCCTCGTGAACTCCTGGATCAACCTCGACGCACTGTGGGGGATCGTCGTGGTGGGCCTCGTCGCCGGAGCCGGCCTGCCGGCCCTGTTCGCCCTCGGCCTGCGCGCCCTCAACCCGTCGGCCCGCCCCGCCGGGCGGTCTGCCGTGACCGGCCCCCCGGCCGCTGTCGGACCGGTCGGCTGGGCCGTGGCCGTACTCTGCTTCGCCACCGTGCTCGCCGCGATCGCCTGGGGCATCTTCGTCATCGTCAACCACAGCTGAACGGCCGCGCCGCGGGCGAGGGAGCGTCACCCCGCCGCCGGGGGCCGCGCGGTGAGGGACCAGGGGGCGGCCCACAGCGGAAGGACCTCGACGGTGGCGCGGGCGGCACACTGGCGCCCGTCGGCGGCGCGCCCCGGGGCGACGGCGGGACAACGGGGACGGGTGCCGGCCGGCTGACGGGCGGCCTCGGAGTTCACTGGGCTCATGCGTCGCAACCTACTCCGGGGCACTGACAGGCCCGGCGCGGGCGGATCCACGGTCGGACCGGCTACCCCCTTCCGGCACGGAACCGGCGGTGGTGGACCGGGCGGCGTCCACCGGTCGGGATAGGCTCCGGTGAGCGAACCGACCGCGCCGGGGGGCACCGTGAGCCGACGACCACTGCTGTTCCTGGACGTCGACGGTCCCCTGAACCCGTACGCGACGCCGTCCGGTACGTGCCCCGAGGGCTACGTCACCGTCCACCTGCCACCCGAGGCCCGCCGTTCCTCCGCAGCGGGAGGCCCCCGGTCGTACGAGCGACCGGCGACGGTGTGGCTCAATCCGGCCCACGGCGCTGCCCTGCTGTCCCTCGGGTTCGAGCTGCGCTGGGCCACCGCCTGGATGGGCGACGCGAACAGGTGGATCGGCCCCGTCCTCGGCCTCCCGGCCCTGCCGTTCGTCGACTTCGGTGAGGCCCTGATGCGGGAGCGCCCGGACGGTGTCCACTGGAAGTCCGTCCCTCTCGTCTCCCACGCCGCCGGCCGGGCCTTCGCCTGGGTCGACGACGAGCAGACCGAGGCCGATCACACCCACGTCCTGGCCACTCGGCTCGGGCGGCGGACCCTGCTGCACCACGTCAACCCCCGCACCGGCCTGGGCCCCGAGGACTTCACGGCACTGGCCGCCTTCGCCGCCACCCCCGAGGGCCCTGCCCTGGAATCCTGAGAGAGCCCGCCGGTTCGGACGAGCCCGGTCGTCGGAGTGGCCGGGACGGGCCGTGCACCCGGCGGCGCCCCGCAGCCGTCCGGGCGAACGGTGCGCCGGGGTGGGGGTGCTGCTCGACGAGGGGGTGGCCGCCGGGGCCGGTGGCCCTCGCGCCTGCGGTGTTGTCGGTGTGCCGGGTTAGGTTGACGATCATCAGCCGGACCGGATGGGGGACGTCGTGACCGACCGTACGAGCGAGACGATCAGCTGGGAGGAGACGCGCGCGCTCATCGCCGCGCGGATCCCGCAGGGGGTGATCGACCGGCTCCGGCCGGTGCCCGCCGGTGAGCTGCGCCATCTGCGGACCCCGTTGCGCAAGCTCCGCACCGAGCTGGTGCGCGAACTCTCGTCGGGCGACCGGGGCCGGTACTCCACCGCGTACGACCAGCTCGCCGCACTGCAGTTGGCCGGGATCCTCGCCGCCGCCACCCCGGCCGAGGCGTTGGAGTGGCTCACCTCCCGCCGCCTCCTCGACGTCACCTGGCCGCGGCCGGGCGGCGGCTCCAGCAGCCCCGACCACCACACCGTCCTGCTGACCCTGCTCGCGCCGCACCGGGACGCGGCGTTCCACCGCGAACTCGTGGGCCGGCTCGCCGCATGGCTGCCGGCACGGGGCGACGCCGCCCGGTGGCGGATCACCCAGGGCCTCGCCCTCCGGTCCGGCGCCGAACCCCCCACCACCGACGGCTACGTGATCGGGTGGCTCCGCGAGGGCCGGCTGATGGGCTCCCCCCACCGGGAGATCGGCGAGTGGCTCGCCGACCAGGGCCTGCGCGAACCGGTGCCGCACCACCACTCGCTGCTCTCCTGGCTGCGGGCGCAGCCCCGGCTCGCCGAGTTCACCCGTCGGGTGTTCGAAGTCCCGGACGCCGGGGCCGAGTTCACCGAGCCGCTGTCGACCGGCGGCTGGGCCGAGTCGCTCGCCGTCGTGGCGGCCGAGGGACTGCTCGACCGCGCCGAACTGATCGACCTCTGCCTGGGCCGACTGCTGCGCGGCGACCGGCCCGGCAACCTGCGCGGATTCCTGCGGCTGTACGCGGTGCTGGCCCTCGACGCCGACGAGATCCTCGCCCGGGCCGGGGACCACGTCCGGCTGGCCGCCGACGGTGCGCCGGGCGCCGCCAAGGCCGCCCAGGCGGCGCTGGTCTCCGTGGCGGGGCGGCTGCCGGCCGAGCTGTTCGTCGAACTCACGGCCGCCGTCCTGGCCCGCCCGGAGAAGGGCCTCGCCACCGTCCAGCTGGGCCGGGTCGACGCCGCGCTGCGCCGCGACCCGGCCGGGGCCGACGGCCTGCTGCCCGCCGTCGCCGTGGCTTTCACCCATCCGCTCCCCGCGGTCCAGGAGCAGGCCCTGCGCCTCGTCGCCCGCCACCTGTCGCACGCCGCACCCGCCGTCGCCGGGGCCGTGCGCGCCGCGGCCGCCGATCTCGGACCCGCCCTGCGGCCCGACGCCCACCGCCTGCTGGAGATCCCCGCCCCGCCTACGGAGCCGCAGTCGGACGCGCCGGTCGCGGCGGTCCGCGTGGCGTGCGCCGAACTGCCCGCCGCACCCGCGGGGCCGCTCGACACCGCCGAGCGGCTGAGCGCCCTGATGGCCGACCGGGTGCCCGACCCGGGTGAGTTCGAGGTGGTGCTCGCCGCCCTGGTGGCAGAGCACCACCGTGACGCCGCCGCGCTCCGGGCCGCGCTGGACCCGCTCGCCGCACGGCGCGCCGCGAACCCGGACCGGTCTCCGTTCATCCGTCAGGCCGGCGGAGCGCTGGGCGTCCTGCTCGACGCCCTGACCGGCCAGGCGCAGGCGCCCCGGGCGAGCCTGGCCGTGCTGCTCGGGATGCCCGCCTTCATGCGCACCCTCGGCGTGATCACCGCGGTGCGCGTGCACGAGGCGGCGTGTTCGGCCGTGGAGGCGCCGGTGCCGCTGCTGCTCGCCACGCCCACGGCCGGGGACGGCACGATCGACCCGGCCGTGCTGCTCGACCGGCTCGCCGCGTACCGGACCTCCGGCGCCCGCCCCTCACCCGCCGACCTGGCCCAGGCGTTGCTCCGGGTGGCCCCGCCCGCGCTGCCGGCCGTCCGGGCCGCGGCCGCCGAGCTAGGCTGCGAGCTGCCGCCGGACGTCGCGCCGCCCGCACCCCGCCGGTTCCACACCCAGACCGCGAACATGCCCGAGCGGCTCGACGGCGTCGGCCGGGCCCCTGCTCCGGTCGTGCGCATCGCACCGTGTGCCCCCGAGGCCGCGCCGGCCCCCGAAGGCGTCACCGGCCTCCTCCACACCGTCCCCGACCCCACCGAGTACGCCCGGTTCGTGGACCTGCCGTCCACGCCGGCCATCGAGCTCGTCCAGTTCGCCTGGGTGGCGCCGTGGCACCCGGAGACCGTCGCGGCGCACGGCGTCCCGGGCGCGGTGTTCCGGGTGGACGCGCCCGGTCCCCGGGAGCCGAACCCCCTGCTGCCCCGGCTCGCGGAGGTGCCGGGCGAGTTCGGACCGGTGTGCCACCTCCTGCTCGCCTACGGGCTGACCGCGTCCCGGGCGGCGAACCGCACCGCCGCGCTGGACTTCCTGCTGGCGGCGGGCGCCCAGGGCCGGCTGCGGCCGGATCTGCTGGGCGGATGGATCGCGGCACTCTGGAGGCTGTCCGTGGCCAAGCCGAACCGCATCCTGCCCGTCCTGGCCGAGGCCGCCCGCACCGGTGCGGGCCGGACGACCTGGGCCGTGCTCACGGCCGTGCTCACCGAGTTCGCCACCGAACCCGGCCGGCGAGGACTGGCCGACGCGCTGGTACTCGCCGCCGAATGCGCGGTGGCCGAGGGCATCCGTGACGCGCTCCCGGCCCTCGACGCCCTGAGCGCCGCGGGGGCGCCGGCTCGCGTCCGGGCGGAATCGGCCCGACTGGCCGCAATCCTGACGGGGTGACGGCCGCGCGGGCTGTCGACGGCCCGGCCCGGGCGCCGGCGCGCGCCGTCGTCCACCGCACTGCACCGCACCGCGCCGCGCCGCTTCGCGGTCCGCGCCGCGCGGGTCCACCAGTGCGACCGTCATCACCGGCTGGAAGTACGCCGGCTCCGCCGGTTCGCCCACCGGGGCGCCGTCGGCCGCGATCCAGGCGAATTGACGGCCCGTCCGGTCATCACCTCGCAGCGCGGCGTACGCCGGTTCGTCCCGGGTCGGCCCGGCGTACGCCGCCGGGCGGCCGAGGGCGACCGACCCGGCAGCTGGAGGCCGGTCTGGACCTCTGAGCACCCGGGCCGCCCTTCGGCCTCCGGTGCCGCGGGCGGTGGCGGGAGGCCCCGCCGTCACCGGATCGGGTGAAGATCGCCCGATCGCCGGACAGTACGGCCCGGGCCCCGGCACGCTCATGACGGCCTCGCGGAGATCGCGGGCCGGTGGCGAGCGGAGGGGCGGCAGTGGTGGTGGAGCAGGTCTTCGGAGGTCTCGCGCCGCCCGGGGGAGCGGCCGTGCCCCGGCCGGCCGCAGGGGAGCGCTCGGCCCCGGTGCCACGTCATGTCGCCTGTGTGATGGACGGGAACGGCCGCTGGGCGGCGCGGCGCGATCTGCCCCGCACCTCCGGTCACCGCGCGGCCGAGGCGACGGTGATCGACGTCATCGAGGCGGCCCGGGCGTCCGGCGTCCGGTGGCTCAGCCTGTACGCGTTCTCCACCGAGAACTGGAGCCGCCCCGGCGAGGAGGTCGACTACCTCCTGCACCTGGTGCGCCGGGTCGTGCGCAAGCACGCTCCGCTGTTGCACGCGCGCGGGATCCGCTGCCGCTTCCTCGGCGGCGCGGACCCTCGGATCCCGGCCGCACTGGCCCGCGACTTCGCGGACCTGACGACGCTCACCAGCCGCAACCGGGGCATGACCCTGACCGTGGCGTTCGACCACGGCGGGCGCCGGGACATCGTCGAGGCCGCGCGCTCGCTGATCCGCAGCGGTGCGGCGGCCGAGACCCTCGACGAGGAGGGCTTCGCGGCCCACCTGCCGTTCCCCGACACCCCCGACGTGGACCTGGTCATCCGGACCTCCGGGGAGCAGCGCATCTCGAACTTCATGCTCTGGCAGGTCGCCTACGCCGAGTGGATCTTCCCGCCGGTGCTCTGGCCCGACTTCCGGGCGACGCACTTCCTGGAGTGCCTGAACACCTATCAGCGACGCCACCGCCGCTTCGGCGGGGTGGCGGCCGACACGAATGGAGAGGCCGGATCGTGACCCGGACGACCGACGACCACCCGGACGGCGAGCACACCGCCCCCGGAAGCGGAGCCACCCCCACAGCCGGGGCCACTCCGACAGCCGGAGCCACCCCCACACCCGAGTCCACCGCCGGAGCCACTCCCGGAGCCGGAGCCACCGCGCGGCCCGGACCGCTGTTCGGCCCGGGCACGCGGTTCCACCGCCTCTTCGACGACCCGTGCTGGGCCGTGGCCATGATCCGGGCGACGGTCCTGGAAGCCGCCTACCCGCAGATCGGTGCGGCCCTGGTCGACAGCTCCACCTTCCTCACCCACCCCTGGCGCCGGATGACCAACACCCTGCGCAGCCTGCAGCGCGTGACCGGTGCGGACGTGGCGGCCCGGGACCGGGAGGTGGCCCGGCTCAACCGGATGCACGCGCGGATGAGTGGCACCGACGCGGCGAACCGGCCCTACGACGCGATGGACCCGGCGGCCCGCGCGTGGGTGGTCGCCACGATGTTCGAGAGCGCCGTCACCATGTTCCGCTGGAGCGGGCGGCCGCTCGACCAGGCCGCGATGGAGGAGCTGTACGCGCAGTTCCTGGCCTTCCAGGTGCTGCTGGGCGACTCCTCCGGCCAACTCCCCGCCTCACTGCGGGACTTCTGGCCGTACTACGACCGGGTGGTCGAGGAGGAGCTGGAGAACACCGAGGCGCTGCGCACCATCCTGTACCACCTCTTCGACCACCTTCCGGCGCCTCCCCTGCTGGAGGGCGTGCCGACGCTGTGGGCGGCCGGCCGGGCCCTCGCCGGGCCGGCGATCGGGGTGGTCACGGTGGCCTCCCTGCCGGAGACGTTCCGCAGGCGGGCAGGACTGACCGAGGTCCCCGGCGCCCAGGCCCTGAGCCAGGCCGCCTACCTGGCCCTCGGTTCGGCGCGCCTGCTGCCGGAGGGCTGGGTCACCGCCGACAACCTCCTCGACCTGATCTCGCTGTCACCCGACAGCGACGACCCCCGGGCCAGGGCGCTGGCCGCCGTGGGCGACGGGATGAAGCGGTTCGGTGCCCTGCTGCGACTGGTCACCCCGCTCCCGGACGAGCCCGAGCGGCCCGGCGCCGGGAGGCCGTCGGGGCGGTCGGCGCGGGCGGGTGCCGGGCGGCGCGGCGCGGAGGAGTTCTTCGACACCGTGCTGGACCAGACCGGGAACGGCTACCTGGACTGGCCCGACCTGGCGGCCATGGCACGGGAGCTGTCCGGCCGCCTCGACCTGGACGAGCCGGAGGAGACCAGGCTCTACGACGCCTATGCCGCCTGGTGGCGTGAGCTCCAGTCGACGCTCGACACGGACGGCGACGGCCGGGTCAGCCGGCAGGAGTACGCGGAGGCGGTTCCCTCCCTCGCCGGCCCCGCCCTGATCCGGGTCGCCGAGGTGCTGTTCGACGTGACCGATGCCGACGGCAACCAGAGCATCGACGCGGACGAGTACCGCGCGCTCTTCCGCACCGGCTTCCACCGCGAACTGCACGACTCGAACGGGACGTACACGCGGGCCGCGTTCGTCAAGGACTTCCTCGCCTTCATGGCGGGCCGTCAGCGCTCCACGGCCTACGACCCGCTGCTCGCCCAGGCGTGATCCGGCCGGGGCGGTGAGGGGGAGGGGGCACACCGGCGGGTACGGCGGCGGCGCTCGGGGCGACCCGGTCACGCCGCCGTCACGGGAAATTCACAGCACGGGGTCTACTCGCATAGAGGGCGCCGGGGCCATCCTGGCCCGGTCCGAGGTTCAGCGCCCTCACCGGGAGACGCAGATGAAGCCCCGCACCGCAGCCACCGTCATCGCCCTGGCCCTGGCCGGGCTCGCCGTCACGGCGCCCACGGCCGGCGCCAGTGGCACCAAGGTCTCGCAGTCGACCGCCGCCGGTCAGTTCAGGAACGCCGGCATCACGTGGAGTTCCAGTGGCGGCTGTACCACCCGGTCCAACTCCACCTGCACGTCGTTCGAGCAGATCAACTCCGGCACGGTGAGCACGATCATCACCCTGAAGCAGTCCAGCGGCTGCGCCATCAACATCACGGGCGGCACCGAGGTGGGCCACGCCTCCGGAACGTACAGCCACTACAACGGCTACAAGGTCGACATCTCCCGCAACTCCTGCATCGACGCCTACGTCCAGAACTCCTTCACCTACATCGGCTACCGGGGTGACGGCTACCCGCAGTGGAAGGCCGCGTCGGGCAACCTCTACTGCAACGAGGGCAACCACTGGGACATCCTGGTCTACTGACCCCGGCCTGCGGTGGGGGCGGGCCCGGCCTGCCCCCACCGACCGGCCGGACCGCGGTGCTGTGGGAGCCCGGCGAACGCGCGTCGCCGCGGTCGGGGCGACCGGCGGCGACGGAACTCCGCTGCGGCGCAGCCCACTTCCTCCGGCCGAGCCTCCTCTCCCCGGCCCGCTCCCTGCTCCTCACCCCTGCTCCTCACCCGTGCCCCGCGCCGGGAACCGGCCCGGCATCGGCCCGGCGGCGAACCCTGGCCCGGTCGCCGGCCGTTCAAGGGAGGAGGAGTACGGAACAGTCGAACCAGCCCGCGGGAGTGACAGATGCCGAAGTACCGAGGCACCCACCGGATCACGGTGACCGGCGTGCAGGCCGACCGGCCGCAACGGGCCGTGGCGACCGTCCGGGGCGGCGGCACCGTCGTGGTGCCGGGCGTCGTCGGTGCCAGCGAGCTGATCGATGCCGCGGACTGGGAGCTCTCCGTCGAGCACGAGCACGACGGCGTCTGGGGGCCCAGCATCCGCGCCGTCGTGGGCCGCTGGGAGGAGCGTGGCGGTACCCACAGCCAGGTGGTCCGGTGCACCGACCGCGACCGGAGCGGCTACCCCGGCGGCCGCAGCCTGGTCCTGCGGATCGACCGGGAGGACCCGCGCCCCCCGGCGGCCCCCGCGTCCGCCCCCGCGCCCCGGTGGGCCGGTACCGAGTCGGCCGGCCGTCAGGAGGCCCCGGGCCGGGGCGCCGCCCGGATCAGCACCTCCGGCTCCGACCTCCCGTCGACCCGCACCGCCGACACGGCCACCACCTCCGGCGGCTTCCACACCACCTCCGGCGGCTGGTAGTCCACGGCCTCGTCGGCCGTCAGGGGGCGGGGTCCACGACGTGGGCACCGCCCCGGCGGCCGCTCGCGCACCCGCCCGGCCCGTGCCCGGTACCGCCCCCGTGACAGCGAGGCCGCAGACCGGGCGCGCGGGTCGGAGAGCGTCGGCGACCCACGGCGGCTCAGCGCAGGTCGTGGCGGGTGCCGTCGCCTACGGCGCGGAGCTTGTCCGGGTTGGCCACGTTGTGGATCGTCGAGATGCGCCCTTCGGGGTCGAACTCGAAGGTCAGCGTGGCGACCACGCGGTCCGGGCCGCGGAAGACCAGGCCCGGGCCGCCGTTGATCGAGGTGAGCTCCGCCCGCATCTGCCCGGGCTCGATGCCCTGGTAGGTCACGCTGCCGAGCGCGGCGAACCAGCGGGCCACCGTCTCCAGGCCGACGACCGGCTTGAGGGCCTGGCGGACCTTGCCGCCGCCGTCGGTCCACAGCGTCACGTCCGGGGAGAGCAGCTCCATGAGGGTGTTGATGTCGCCGCCCGACGTCGCCGCGAAGAACCGCTCGGTGACGTCGCGTCGGCGGGCGGGGTCCGCCGTGAAGCGGGGCCGGCGGGCCTGGACGTGCTCGCGGGCGCGGTGCCCGGCCTGGCGCACGGCCGGCTCCGAGCGCTCGACCGCCTCGGCGATCTCCGCGTAGCTGAAGGCGAAGACCTCCTTCAGGACGAACACCGCTCGCTCCAGTGGACTCAGCGTCTCCAGGACGACCAGCAGGGCCATCGAGACCGAGTCGGCCGCGGCGATGTCCTCGGCGGTGTCCGGGAGGGTGAGGATCGGCTCGGGGAGCCACGGGCCGACGTAGGTCTCGCGCTGGTGGCGGGTCGACCGGAGCCGCTCCATCGCCAGGTTGGAGACGATCCGGGCCAGGTAGGCCTTGGGGTCGGCGACCTGGGACCGGTCGGCCGCCGACCACTTGAGCCAGGCGTCCTGGACCACGTCCTCGGCATCGGCGGCGGTGCCGAGGAGGCGGTAGGCGACGGAGAAGAGCAGGGTGCGGTACTGCTGGAAGACGAGCTGGTCGGCGTCGTCCTGTCGCGGCTGGGTCACTTGGCGCTCCGGATCCTGGTGTAGCGGCCGCCGTGCGGCCAGAACGCGCCCGAGGCGGGCATCTTCTTCATGCGGGCGAAGGTCGGCCACGGCGCGGCGCTGACCGTTTCCTTGTACTTCGCGGCCCGCTTGCCGGTCAGCACGAGACGGCGCGGGGTGTCGTCGGGGTGGGTGAACTGGACGACGGCGTCGTGCCGGCCCAGGCTGACGGGTGTGTGGTAGTAGCCGAAGCGGAAGGGCTTGGGCTCCTTGCCGGCCAGGACCCGCAGGATCGAGAGGGCCGCGTGCACGCCGGTGGGCATGCCGCTCTGGCAGGTCCCGTGCATCACGCCGTAGCCCTGGCGGACCGCCGCCGCGTCGCCCACGGCGTAGACGTCCGGGTGGGAGACCGAGCGCAGGGCCGGGTCGGTGACCACACGGCCGCGCTCGTCGACGGTCAGGCCGGCGGCCGCGGCCAGCGGGGAGACGCGGGTGCCGCTGGTCCACAGCACCGCGTCCGCGGGCAGGACGGTGCCGTCCGCGAGTTCGACGCCGTCCGGCAGGACCTTGGCCACCTCGACGCCGGCGCGCACCCGCACACCGAGCCGGGCGAGCGCCGCGTCCAGGTGGGCCTTGGCCTTCGGGTGCATGGTCCCGCCCGGCTCCTGACGGCCCAACAGCTCCACCCGGAGTTCCGGGTACCGCTCGGCGATCTCCGCCGCGACCTCCACGCCGGTGAGGCCGCTGCCGCCGACCACGACGGTCCCGCCGCCGAGCCGGGCCAGCCGGTCGGCGAGGAGCGCGGCGTCCTGCGGGCTGTTGAGGGTGTGGGCGTGGTCGTCCACGCCGGGGACGGCGTCGGTGTCGGCGACACTGCCCAGGCCGTAGACCAGGGTGTCGTAGCGCAGGACCCGGTCGTCGTCGATCCGGACGGTCTTGGCCCCGGCGTCCACGGCGGTGACCCAGCCGCGGACGAAGGTCGCACCGGTGCCGTCCAGCAGCTCCGGGATGCTCATCGCGGCCGTCTGCTGACCGGTGGCGGTCATGTGCAGCCGGAGCCGCTCGGTGAAGTGCTCGTCGGGGTTGACCAGCGTCACCCGCAGATCCGCGCGCCTGCGGGTGCGGGCCGCGAGCTGGATCGCCGCGGAGAGTCCGGCGTAGCCGGCTCCCAGGACCAGGACCTCGTGCTGCCGTGTTGCCGTCGTGTTCGTCATCGTCATCGTCGCCTTCGTGTCGGTCGTTCCCGCCGTGCGGACAACCACCAGACGCGAGCTGCCCTCCCGTTCGTGACACGGGGCCGAAGTGACCCGCGTCACATCGCCGAGAGGGGTGTGCGGGCGCGCGGCCCAAGCCCCCCGAGTGCCGCGACGCAGAGCATTCAACCATGATCGACTCGGCGTCGCGGGGGAACCGGGGGACGGCGGGACCCGCAGGTCGGCGTCGGCTCCGGTCCCTCCGCACGCAGCTCGGCCGTGCCCACCGTCGGTCCGGCTCCGGCCTTCGGAGGAGCTCCGGAGGCGTCCACCAACTTCCCTGTGTTCTTTCGAAGTTGGTCGCCCGAGTGGGATCGGCCCGGTAGGAATGGGGGCGCTCGGCCCACCCGGGTCGGGCGGAGGGGCGCGGGGCACGGAGCCGGCCGCGCCCGGGTGCGGCGGGGGTGTCACCCCTCGACCGCCGTCACTCCGACTCCCGGCTCACCGATCAAAGAGGCACGATGCGTTCGTTCGCCAAGACCCTGCCTGCCCTGCTCGCCGTCGCGGCCCTGACCGCCACCGCCACCGCCACCGCCGCCGTGCCGCCCGCCGCGACGGCGTCACCCGACGGGGCCGGTCCGGTGGCCGCCGACAGACCGCGGGGTCTGGAGGTCGCCGTTCCGGCCTACGTCCTGCCCGGCGACCCCATGCTCGCCGGTCTGCCGACCACCCACCCGGCGCCGTCGATCGTCATCCTCAACCCCTACAACGGCTACGCCCCGTTCGACGCCACCTGGCAGGCGCGCGCCGACAGCCTGCGCGCCGCCACCACCGCGCACGGCGGCCACACCCGGGTCCTGGGCTACGTCGACACGGCCCACGGCACGCTGCCGCAGGCCGTGGTCCGGGCCACCGTGGACAACTACCTCAGGACCGCCGACCGCCGGCTGCACGTCGACGGCATCTTCTTCGACCAGTCGCAGCGGGACTGCGGAGCCGGAAACGCCGACCGGGACTACTACGCGGAGCTGCGCGCCTACGTCCAGGAGACCGTCTACGCGGTGGCGCCGCAGGCCCGGGACCTGGTGGTGGACAACCCCGGCACTGCGGTCGCGGACTGCTACCTGGAGCCCGGCCACCGTACGGCCGACGTCTTCGTGACCTTCGAGGGCAGCGGTGCCGACTACGCCGACGGCTGGCTGGGCGGCAATGTCTTCAACTACGCCGCCGGCTACTACTCCGGCGCGACCCTCGATCCCAGCGGCACGGCGTTCTGGCACCTGGTGTACGACACCCCGGACGCGACCGCCATGCGCGCCACCCTGGACACGGCCTTCACCCGCGGCGCCGGCTACGTCTACGCCACCGACGACGAGCTGGACATCCCGTGGGACGCCGCCCCGGGTTGGGGTTTCGCCACCGAGACCGCCTACGCGGCCACCAAGGGCTGACGGGGGGTCTGCCCGTCGCCGGAGTTCGGGTACCCGGGCCCCGACGGCGGCGGGCGTCACCCCGGTGGGGTGTCCTCGCCGACGCCTCGCGAAGGGCCGGAGCTGAACCGGAGTGCGGCTCCGTTTCGTTCTTCCTGGTGTCCTCGGGCGCTCCGCCGACCCGTGCCGGGGCGCCCGGACCGTCGGTGCGCACCCGAACGCCCCGTCGGCGTGCGGTGCTCCGGGGTCCGCCGTCGCGGCGGGTTGCTCTTCTGGACATTATATGTCGGTAGCCTATATATGTAGCTGCATGACACAACGCTCCACGCAGCCGCAGACCCTGCCGCGGCCCGCCGTCCCCGACGAGGGCGGGGCCGGTGCCACGGAGACCGCCGGGCCCGCCCGTCCCGCCGACGGCCTGTCAGGCCTGTTGGGCCTGGTGGCGCTGCGGTTCGAGGTGGCCCGCGGTCGGCGCTGGTTCTGGCCGGTGGTCCTGCTGGCCGGATACGCGGTCGAGGTCCTCTTCCGCCTGGTGCTCGTCCGGCACCTGAGCTACCCCTCGGTGCACCCGGACGAGGACTCCTACCTGGTCCTCGCCCGCGTGCTGGCGGGCCGGCCGACCACCGAGATGCCGGTCGGTGTGGTGATCCCGGGCGGCTACCCGCTGCTGATCTCCCCGGCGTTCCGGATCGCCGACGACCCGGTCACCGCCTATCACCTGATCATGGGGATCAACGCGCTGCTGAACGCGCTGGTCTTCCCGCTGGCCTACCTGGCGCTGCGCCGGCTGGGTCTGCGCCGGCTGCTGGCGTACGTCTTCGCCGGGGCCACCGCGCTGCTGCCGCCGGTGATCTTCTACTCCGAGTTCGTCATGTCGGACACCGTGCTGCCGGTGCTGATCCTGGCCTGGCTGCTCTGCATGCACGGCTGGCTGAGCGAGGGCCCGGTCAAGCACCGCTCCTGGTACGCGGCCGGCACCGGCGCGGCCGCCGCGTACTCGATGGCCGCGCACGACCGCGGCGGCGTGGTGGTGGCGCTCACCGGGGTGGTCCTCGTCGGCGTCCTGGCGCTGCGCTGGGCCCCGTGGCGCACCACGCTGGTCGGCCTCGGTTCCCTGGGCGTCGGCGTGGTGGGGGTCAAGGCGCTGTCCTGGTGGCTCGACCGCCAGTTCACCGTCGAGCCGAGCGACGTCGGCGGCTACCTCTGGAAGGGCCTCACCGACCCCGACAAGACCGGGATGACGCTGACCCGGGTGGCCGGGCAGCTCTGGTACTTCATCGTCTCCACCTGGGGCATCGGCGGCCTGGCGGTCGTGGTCTGCCTGTTCGCGCTCTTCAGCGGCCGTTTCCCGCGGCCGGACCGGATCGTCGGTGGCGTGCTGGCGGCCCTGCTGGTCGGCACCGCGCTCGCCTCCGCCGCCGCCCTGCCGGACGACGGGCGGGTCGACGACTGGGTCTACGCCCGCTACCTCTCGTTCCTGGTCCCGGCGGCCTTCGTCGTCGGCGCCGCCGTGCTCTCCCGGCTCGGCCGCCGCCGGCTCGCCGTCACGGCGGCCGTCACGGTCGGCCTCACGGTGCTCCTCGGCAAGCTGGTCGTCTGGTCCGCGGGCTCGGCGCTGACCACCAAGCTGTTCATCGGCTGGGCCCTGCCGGACGTCACCTTCCTGGCCACCGACTGGATGCGGCTGAACGTCATGCGCTCGTCCGTCGCCGCCTTCGTCGTCCTGGGCGCGGTGGTCCTGTTCCTGGCCGCGGGCGGGCGCCGGGTGCTCTGGGCGATCGGACTCTCGCTCGCGCTGTTCGCCGGCTTCGCCACCGCCACCATCACCGAACAGGTCAGCTACCCGCACGCGAACTACCGCAAGCCGCTGGCGACCGGCTTCACCAAGGCCTCCGGGATCAAGCCCACGGACAACGTGGTCCTCGCCTGGGACCTCGACGGGGGTCTGCGCAACGCCCAGGCCTTCGAGGTCTACCGGGGCCGGGTCTGGTACCGCGACCCGCGCTGGCAGCCCGTCCCCGCGGAGGCGACCGTCCTGGTCACCCCGGCGGCCCCGGAGGGCAAGGCCACCGACGGCTACTGGCCGGAGCACCCCGCCGAGTGGTACGTCGCGAAGGAGAACCGGGCGCAGGGCTGGGCGCTCTGGCGCAAGTCCTGACCGTGGGCGCCCGTCGGCCGTCGGCTGGCGCCCATGCCCGCCGGCCCGCCGAGCCGACCGCGTGACCGGGTCGGCCCGGCGGGCCGGCGGGGTCCGCCGAGCCGACCGCGTGACCGGGTCGGCCCGGCGGGCCGGCGGGGTCCGCCGAGCGGACGGCGCGGTCCGGCCGGGCGGACGCCCCGTGTGGCCCCGGTCACCTGTGCCGCACCTCACAGGTGTTCCCGCAGGCGGCCCTCATACCCGCTCTGACCTGCTGGTTCGCCCGTGGGCAGGCCGCCGCCCCAGGTGCCTGGACGGGGTGGGCCGGGGGTCCGCGGCTTGCGAAGGACGCGTCCGTTCGCACAAGCTCCACCCTCGACGGGCTCTCCTCCGCTCCTGCCGCGGACGGGGCCCGCGGCTCTCCAGGGGGGCAGGAAAGGTACTGCCACAGCATGAGAACCCTGCGAAACAACGCCCGACACCGCCGGGGCGCGCCGACGGCGTGGAAGCGGCTGACCGTCGCCGGACTCGCGGCCGCGGCCGTGACCGCCGGCACCGCGACCTGGGCGGTGCAGTCCGAGGCGGCCACCAGCCCGGTCACCGTCGACTCGCTCGGCATCACGCCGACCTCGCCCGCGCCGGACTCGCCCGTGACCGCCACCGCCAAGGTGCACGCGAACAAGCGGCTCAAACTGCAGAGCCTGACCATCGCGGTGCGCTCGGCGAGCGGCGCCAACTACGACTTCCCCGGGGCCGTCGCCACCACGCTGGGCACCCGGCAGACCACCGTCACGCCGAAGAGCCGGACCTTCCCCAGCGGCTCGTACACCTATTTCGTCGCCTACCAGGCCTCGGACGGCTGGCACAACCTGACGCCGGTCCACAGCTTCACGTCGAGCGGCGGCACCGTGACGCCGACGCCCACCCCGACGCCGACGCCCACCCCGACGCCGACGCCCACCCCGACGCCGACGCCCACCCCGACGCCGACCCCCACCCCGACCCCCACGCCGACCCCCACGCCGACCCCCACCGGCTCCACCGGCGGTCCGCTGGGCATCGCGGGCAGCTGGCGCCCGGTGTTCGCGGACGAGTTCAACGGCAGCACCGTCGACAGCGCCAAGTGGACGCCCAACTGGTTCGGCTGCCAGACCTGCACCACGCAGCCGGTCAACCCCGACATCGAGCTGGCGGCCTACGCCCCGTCGCAGTCCACCGTCAGCGGCGGCTCGCTGCACCTGAACATCGCCCAGCAGCCGACCGTGGTGAACGGCAAGACCTACCCGTACCGCTCCGGCATGCTCTCCTCCAACGGCAAGGCGGAGTTCACCTACGGCGCCTTCGAGGCACGGATCTACCTGCCCGCCGACGGCTCGCAGATCGCCAACTGGCCGGCGTTCTGGACGGACGGTCACAACTGGCCGGCCGACGGCGAGATGGACGTCATGGAGGGCCTGGGCGGCCAGGCCTGCTACCACTACCACTCGCCGTCCGGCGGCCCCGGCGGCTGCGCCACGGGCAACTACAGCGGCTGGCACACCTACGGCGCCGAGTGGAAGCCGGGTTCGGTGACCTACTTCTACGACGGCAAGCAGGTCGGACAGATCACCACCGGCATCAGCTCGTCGCCGCAGTACCTGATCCTGAACAACGCCGTCTGGTCCGGCGGCGGTCCGTCGGCGACCCCGGCCGACATGCAGGTCGACTACGTGCGGGTCTGGCAGCACTGACCTGCCGTCCAGCAGCACAGTACGGGGGTGGGGGGGGGGGGGGGGGGGGGGGGGGGGAGGGGGGGGTGGGGGGGGGGGGGTGGGGGGGGGGGGGGGGGGGGGGGGGGGGGGGGGGGAAAGGGGGGGGG
>NZ_JBVHVO010000014.1:47127-67690 GCF_055564815.1 Kitasatospora sp. NPDC028961
ACCCCCACCCCCACCCCCCCCCCCCCCCCCTCCTTCCCCCCCCCCCCCCCCCCCCCCCCCCCACACCCCCCCCCCCCCCCCCCCCCCCCCCCCCCCCCCCCCCCACCGCCGTTCCCGGAGCGTCCGCGTCGTTGGAGCCCCGTTCGGCCTCCGGGGCCCGAACGGCCGCCGGTCGACCGGGCCGGACCAGGTGCGCGTCCGTGGCCGACCGAGGCGGGGAACCGGACACCGGCTCCCCGCGGGTGCGACCGAGGTCCCGCGCTCCGGGGGAAGCGCGGGACCTCGGTGGATCAGGGGCCCGGACCGGGCGACCCGGCCGGGCCGGGGGCGGCCGCCGTCCGAGCGGTGCGGCTGGGCTGTGCGACCGCGGCACGGCGGGGTTTCCCGTCGAGCCGTGCGCAGGCTGGGCCGGCCGCTACGGGACTTCGGGCACGGGAGCCCTCGGTCGCGTCGGGGGACGCGGGACGATCGAGGCGGCGGCCAGGCAGCCGGCGGCGAGGAGCCAGGCGCCGAGGACGTCCAGGGGCCAGTGCACCCCGAGGTAGATACGGCTGAGGCCGATCGAGCCCGCGAACAGGGCCGCGGTCACGACGGCGGCCCGGGCCGCCCGGGGGTGGGCACGGGCGACGGCGAGGGCGAGCAGGCCCGCGCAGAGCGCGGAGGTGAAGGCGTGTCCGGACGGGAAGGCGAATCCGGAGGCGGTGAACGCCCAGTCGGTCCGCGGCGGCCGGGGGCGACCGAAGGCGTGCATCAGGCCCTGGCGCAGCAACTGGCCCGCGGCCAGGCAGAGCACGGGGGCGAGCACGGTCCCGGCGGTCGCACGGCGGGACCGTGGGGCGGGGGAGGCGCGCAGGGTGACGAGGCCTGCGGCCAGCACCAGGAGGTAGGGCGCGACGCCCGTGCCGAGCGAGGTGACGGCGAGGGCCACCGTGTCGGCGACGGGCGGGCGGTGCGCGACGCTCCAGTCGACGGCGGTCCGTTCGAACGGGAAGGGTGCCCAGTCGTGCGCGGCGAGTACGGCCGCCAGCACGGCGAACGCCGCCCAGCTCCCGGCGAGGGCGGCGGGCCGTCGGCGGCCGGTCACGCGGTGAGCCATCGGTGCGCGCTGCCCGACCTGGCCCGGTCCACCACGCCCCGGCCCCGCCCGGCCAGGAGGCCGAGCCCGTATCCGGCGCAGACGCCCACCAGCGCGCCCAACGCGACATCGTGCGGGTAGTGGACGCCGACCAGCACCCGGGAGGCGCCCATCGCGACGGCCAGGAGCAGCGCGATCGCGCCGATGCGGCGGCTGACCTGCCACAGTACGGCGGCGCCGGCGAACACGATGACGGTGTGGTTGCTCGGCAGCGACCAGTCCCCGGTGCCGGGGCACGCCTCCAGCGTGGTGCCGGCGTCGAGGACCTGGCACGGCCGTGGCTCGTGCAGCAGGGTCTTGAGGACGGTGTCGGCGGCGAACACGGCGGTGACCACCAGCGGCGCGCCGAGGGCCCGGGCCATGGCGGCGCCGTCGTCGGCGCGGGCGCGCCACCAGGCCCAGAGCAACAGGACGGCCAGGAGTCCCAGCCCGTAGGCGGAGAACGCGGTGATCACCTCCCGGGCGGGAGCGGGAAGGTGCTGGGCCCAGTGGTCGGCGCGCAGGTACAGGCCGGCGTCGATCGGGCGGCCGTCGAGGGCGAGCGCGGTGGCGGCGGCCGTCATCGGGCTTCCCGGCGGCGGCGCGAGCGGAGGACTTCGAGCACGAGGGGCAGCAGGGAGACCGCGATGACGACGCCGACGATCGGCAGGAGGTAGTGGTCGACATCGGGCACCGACGAGCCGAGCGCGTAGCCCGCCAGGACGAGACCGAGGGTCCAGACGAGGCCTCCCACGGTCTGCCAGATCGTGAAGGTGCGGACGTCGACCCCCAGGGCTCCGGCCAACGGGTTGAGCACGGTGCGGACCACGGGGACGAACCGGGCGAGGACCACGGCCCTGCCGTGTCCGTAGCGGGTGAGGAGTTCCTCGGCCCGCAGAGCTCCCTCGTGCAGCCGTCTGTTGCGGGAGCGGGCGAGCAGCGCACTGCCACCGCGCCGCCCGATGACGTAGCCGACCTGGGCACCCGCGAGGGCCCCGACGGCGGACGCGCCCAGGACCTGGGCCAGGTCGAGGTGCGGTCCGCTGTGCGAGCCGGTGGTGCACAGCAGGCCCGCGGTGAACAGCAGGGAGTCACCCGGCAGGAAGAAGCCGATCAGCAGACCGGTCTCCGCGAAGAGGACCACGGCGATGCCCAGGGCGCCGAACGCGCCGAGAAGGGAACTCGCGTCCAGCGGATTGACGGCCAGCAGGGCGGATGAGGAGAGCATCACGGGGTTGCGCCTTTCCAGAGGGAGCTGTTCGAGCCGGTCGGGGCGGCCGCGGCCGGAGCGCGGTTCCGGTGTCTCCGCGCGGCCCGGCCGTGCCGACCCGGTGGATCAGCCGCCCAGGACCGCGTTGCCGGTGACCGTGCCGGTGGCCCCGCCGACGGTCACCAGGTGCCGGACACCGTCCGGGCCGAGGACCACGGCCTGCCAGCCCCGGCCGCCGCCCTGCTCGGTGACCGCGGTCAGCGACTCGACCTTGCCGCCCGCGACCCCGGAGGTGGCCTTGACCACCGCGTCGGCCGCGTCCAGTGACGGCAGCGGCGCCGGTGCGCCCTGCGCACCGCGGTGGTCCTTGCGCCCACCGTCCCGGCCCTCGGGACCGTGGTGGCGCCCGCCGCCCTGCGCGGCCGTCGCCGAGTGCCCGTCGCGTCGTTCGCCGTCGTGGTGGACCGCCACCGCGGCCGCCCCGCCGCCGACCACCACGACGGCCGCCGCACCCGCCACGGCCCACCGTGCCCGACGGCCGCCCGGCCACGGCCACCGGCCCCGCGCCCCACCGACGCCCCCGCCGCCCGGCTCCTGCGGTGACCGCGTCCCGACTCTGGGCTCGCTCACTGCGCCCACCCCGATCCTGTGACAAGGCCCGGGACCTGCGCCCGGACGGTACGGCCAGCATGACGGGCCGTTGCTGAAGGACAGCTGAAGACCTGAAGGCACCTTCAGCCGCCCGGTCCGCGGACCTGCCACCCTGGGGGCATGCGAGTACTGGTGGTGGAGGACGAGCGCCGACTGGCCCTGGCGCTGCAGCACGGGCTGACCGCCGAGGGGTTCACCGTCGACATCACCCACGACGGCCTCTCGGGCCTGGCCAAGGCGATGGACCAGGCCTACGACGTGATCGTGCTCGACATCATGCTGCCCGGTCTCAACGGGTACCGGGTGTGCGCGCGGCTGCGGGCCGCCGGCAGCGACGCCGGCATCCTGATGCTGACCGCCAAGGACGGCGAGTGGGACGAGGCCGAAGCCCTGGACACCGGAGCCGACGACTACCTGTCCAAGCCGTTCTCCTTCGTCGTCCTCGTCGCCCGCCTCAAGGCCCTCGCCCGCCGGATCGGCAGCCGCGCACCCCGGCGCACCGTCCTGGGCGACCTCGTGGTCGACTCCGCCGCCCGCACCTGCACCCGGGCCGGCACCGCCATCGCGCTCACACCCCGCGAGTTCGCCGTCCTGGACCACCTCGCCCGCCGGGCCGGCGAGGCCGTCTCCAAGCGGGAGATCCTCGACGCCGTCTGGGACAGCGCCCTCGACAGCGACCCCAACACCGTCGAGGTGCACGTCAGCGCGCTGCGCCGCAAGATCGACACCCCCTACGGCAGGGCCTCGGTGCAGACGGTCCGCGGCACCGGCTACCGCCTGGCGGCCGACGGTGGCTGACCCGACCACCGGCCCCGCACCCCGCCGGCCCGCCGCCTACCGCCGGGCACGCACCGCCCTCGGCAGGCTCCCCGGCCACCCCCGCACGGTGGCCCTCCTGGACCGCCTGGCCCCGCGCTCGGTCCGCACCCGGACCACCGCCGCCGCCTGCCTCAGCGTCGCCGTCGTCCTCGCCGTCGCCTCGGCCGCCGTCATCCTCCTGCTGCGCGTCAACCTGGAACGCACCGTGGAGACCGGCGCGCGCGAACAGGCCCAGGCCGTCGCCCGGCTCGCCACCGACGGGCACCTCGGCAACCCGCTGCCGCTCGACCACGGCACCGACTTCATCCAGGTCGTCGACGCGAACGGCACGGTGGTCGCCGCCAGCCAGAACCTGGCCGGCCACCCGCCACTCACCCCCGCCGGCCACCGGGAGGGCCACGACACCTTCAACCTCGGCGCCCTGGGCGACGAGCACCACCAGCGCGTCACCACGGTCACCGCCGCCACCCCCACCGGGCCCGCCACCGTCCATGTCGGGGCCTCCCTGCGCACCGCGGACGCCGCCGAAGACCTCACCACGGGCGCCCTCGCCGCCCTGAGCACCGTCCTGCTGCTCACTGTCGGCGCCCTCACCTGGCGGGCGACCGGCCGCGCCCTGCGGCCGGTCGAGGCGATCCGCGCCGAGGTGGCCGCCATCGGCGACCGCGACCTCGACCGGCGCGTTCCCGACCCGCGCAGCGACGACGAGATCGCCCGCCTCGCCGACACCATGAACGCCATGCTCGAACGCCTGGAGGCGGCCGGCACCCGACAGCGCCGCTTCATCGCCGACGCCTCCCACGAGCTCCGCAGCCCCCTCGCCGTGCTGCGGACCCAGCTGGAGGTGGCGCTCACCCACCCCGACGCCGAGGTGCGCGCCGACCTGGTGGCCGGCGCGCTCCAGGACACCGAACGGCTCCAGTCGCTCGCCACCGACCTCCTGCTCCTGGCCCGTCTCGACGCCGGCCGCCACCACCACCCCGACGAGCCGGTCCGCCTCACCGAACTCGTCCGCACTACTGTGCGGGCCTACGGACCCGAGCCCCACCCGGTCGTCCTCGACGCCCCGGACGAGATCACCGTCACGGGCAACGCCCTGTGGCTCGGACGCCTGCTGACCAACCTCCTCGACAACGCCCGGCGCCACGCCCGACACCGCGTCACCGTGCGCCTGTTCGAGGACAGCGCCACCGGGTACGCCGTTCTGGACGTGAGCAACGACGGCCCCCGGATCGACCCCGCCGACCGGGAGCGGATCTTCGAGCGGTTCACCCGCCTCGACGACGCCCGCAGCCGCGACGACGGCGGCTCCGGCCTCGGCCTGTCCATCGCACGCGACATCGCCACCGTCCACGGCGGCACCCTCACCGTCCTCGACACACCGGACACCACCACGTTCCGCACCCGGCTGCCCGACGCGAGCCCGGAGCCCGGGGCACGACGGCCTGCGTAGCCGCCCCGAAGGCCGCCCGGCGGCAGACCCCTCCAGCCGGCGACGCGACCGGACGATCCCCGGCCGGCGCGGGCGATGAGCCTCGGGGCCGCTCGCGTGAGGCGCGTGGTCGCCCCGGTGGTCGGAACCGCCGGGAGTCCTGCCGACTGCCGACCTAGGTGGATGATCATGGCTCTGAGCTGGGAGGAACATCGGGCCCGGGACATCCGGGGGGCGCACGGCCCCGCCGAGGTTTGCGACGCCGGGCTCGGGTGACACGTAGGGCATGGGCAGCTATGTGATCACCATTCCCGGAACAGTCCAGCGACCGGTCGACGACTCCGCTCGCCGTACCCTGCTGGCCGTCGTGCGCGGCGCCGATCCCGAGGAGGTCGGTACGGAGGAGGTCCCCGACCTCGATGTGCTGACCCTGGACGAGCCGGAAGGGACGTTCGTGCTGCGCCTGGAGGTCGAGGCGGCCGACCGCACGGCCGCCGGTGAGGCGGCCCTGGACCTCACCAGGCGGGCCTTCGCGGCGGCCGGGTACGAGGCGGACGCGGTGGGCATGGGCACCCCGGCGGTCACCGGCATCGACGTCGGCTGATCCGCCCCCGGGGTCCGGCTACCGCCCCGCTGTCGTCCACGCCCGTGGACGACAGCGGGGCGGTCGGTGTTCGGTTCCGCAGCGGTGAACACGGACGTCCCGAACGCGGCGGCGGCCCCGTCGGCCGCCGTCTTCGTCCGGCGCCTTCGCCCGCCCGGGAGTCACCGATCGGGTGGTTTCGCCGGTACCAGGTCGAACGTGGGGTGAAGGTTTCGGTCGGCCGGTTTCCGCCGCCGCAGGGGCCGGTATGGAGGCTGTCACCGCTGCCACGACCCAGGGAGAGACCAGCTGATGAGTGATTCGGAGCGTTACGTACGCGCGTGGGAGGGGTTCTGGGCGGAGAACACGGGTGAGCCGGGCGAGCCGTTCTGGGACGCGGATCCGGCGCTGACGGCGGCCCCGCACACCGCCCTGTTCGCGAGCCACGCCGACCGCACGCTGCCGATCGTCGACCTCGGGTGCGGCAACGGCACCCAGACCCGCTATCTGGCCGGCCGGTTTCCCCGGGCGGTGGGCGTCGACCTGTCCGCCTCGGCCGTGGCACACGCCCGTCGGGCGGACCGCGACGCGGTGGCCGAGTTCGAGCAGCTCGACCTCACCGACCTGGCGGGGGTGCGGCGCCTCGGTGACCGGCTCGGCGACGCCAACGTCTACCTGCGGGCGGTGCTCCACCAGAGCGAACCGGCGGACCGGCCACCGGTCGCGGCCGCCGTCGCCCTGCTGCTCGGCCGGCGCGGCCGGGGCTTCGTGGTCGAGCCGACCGCCGCCGCGAAGACGGTGCTCCAGCAGGTCGCCGAACGGCCGGGTGGGCCGCCGGAGAAGCTCCGCCAGGTCCGCAAGCACGACCTGCGCCCGGCCGAGGTCACGCCGGGGGAGATGCCCGGGCTGCTGCGCGGCGCCGGGTTGGAGATCCTCGACGAGGGCGGGACGGACCTCGCGATGAGCGAACACCACCCCGACGGCTCCCGGGTCGCGCTGCCGGCCCACTGGTACGTGGTCGCGGCGACCGGGGGCGGTCCGGCGGGCGGCTGAGGACATCGCGGCAGCGGTCCGGCGCCACCCGCACCGGACCGTGAGCCCCGGGGACGTCGAGGCGACGGGGGAATGACGGCGGCCGCCGCCCCGCCGCCGCCCGCCTCCGGCGGATCCACTGAGCCCGGCGCCCGTGCCCGCCCGGGTACGGGCGCCGCTGCCGGAGCTCGTACCCGGCCCGTGCCGCCCCGATGCTAGCGGCGCTAGACATCCGAGCGTCGATACCTCTAGCATTGCCCCATGACCTAGCGGCGCTAGAAGGCGCCGGGTCCGAACTTGGGGAGGGAACATGCAGAACGCACTGGCCGTCGTCACGGTCGTGGTCGTCGGCCTGCTGGTGGGTGTGGAGTTCGCGGTGGCGGTCTTCGTCAACCCGATCGTCGACGGGCTGCCGCACAACGGCGGACTCGCCGCCCGCAGCGAGGGGGCCCGGCTGCTGGGGCGGGTGATGCCGTTCTGGTACATCGGGTCGGTGGTGCTCGGCGTGGCGTGGTCCGTCGTGACCTGGGGGGACGCCGGGGCGGGGCTGGTCGCCACGGCCGCCGGGCTGCTCGTCCTCAGCGTGGTGATGTCGGTCGCCCTACTCGTGCCGATCAACTCCCGGGCGGCGCACTGGACACCGGAGAACGCCCCGGCGGACTGGCGGGAGCAGCTCGGCCGCTGGGACCGCCTCCACTACCTGCGGGTGGCCGTCATCGTGACCGCGTTCCTCCTCCTGGTCGTCGCCCTCGTCTGAGGGCCCGGCACCCCTCCAGCAGCGTCCGGCGGGCCTGGTCCCGGCGGGCGTTCTGCGCGTCCGGACCGGGCGGGTGGCCGCTGGACCGGGTCGCGGTCCGGGTGATGCACGACGCTGCCGGCGAGGAGTCCGAGCGGCGAGTTCCCTGCCGGCGAGACTTCATGACTTCCCCTCAGATCTCGTACAACTGTTTCGAGGACGCGGTGGTCCAACGCCTCGACGCCGCCGGGGAGCCGTGGCACCGACTCCTCGCCTTCCCGGTCGCGCGCACCGCCCGCCCCACCTCAGGAGGACAGCCGTGACCGATCCCGCTCCCACCCGCGGGCACCGCACCCGCGCCGCTCTGCTCGCCCTCGCCGCCGGCCTCGCCACCGCCGTGCCGGTGGCCGCCACGGGTACCGCCCACGCCGAGCAGATCCCCCGCTACACCCCCGCCTTCGAACTTCGCAACCAGGCGACCGGCAAGTGCCTGGAGGTGGCCGACTGGCGCACCGACCGCGGCGCCCCCGTCCGCCAGTGGACCTGCACCGGCGGCGCCAACCAGCAGTGGGTCGTGAACACCAACCACCTTCTGCTGAACGTGCACAGCAAGATGTGCCTGGACGTTCCCGGTGCCAGCACGGCGTGGGGCACCCAGGTGATCCAGTGGAGTTGTTCGGTTCGGCCCGAGCCCGCCAACCAGCTGTGGTACGTGCCCGGCGTCAATGCGCCGTCGACCGACCGCCTGTTCAGCCATCTCGGCCTCGACCTCGACGTGCCGGGCTCCGATCCCGCCGACGGCGTCCCGGTCGTCACCTGGGGCTACAACGAGGGTGCCAACCAGACCTGGATCGGACTGCAGCCCCGGGTCGACCTCTGACACCGCTTCCTGGTCCCGCGTTCGGAGCGGGGCGATGTCGACGGTGAGGAAATCCGCGCCGGACGGCGGCGGGTGCGGTAATCCGGATTCGGGTGACCGCCGGCGACGAGCGGTGATTCGTCCGATCCGTGCCCGCCGCCGCATTCCGGTTTCCCGTCCTCGGGCAGGCGAATCCGACGGGTCGTCAGTGGGCGGTGGAGTCCCAGGTCAGGGCGGATTGTCAGTGCCTCGCCGTAGTGTGGAACCAACGTTGGAGGGGGCGCCGGAAGGCGTCGCGAGCGCGTTGGGACAAGGGGTAGAAGAATGTCTGCGAACAGGATCAAGCACAAGGTCAACCACGTTTCCCTGGTGGTCGACAATTCCGGCTCGATGCGCCAGCACGCGGCGCAGCTTGTTCGCGTGGTGGACGAATTCGTGAAGGGCCTTCAGGAGGAGTCCGACCGGCTCGGTCACGAGACCCGCATCAGCCTCTACGCGTTCGACCACGAGGTGGAGAACCTGGTGTGGGACATGGACGTCAAACACCTGCCGTCGCTGCGCGGTCTGTACAAGGTCAACGGCGGTGCGACGGCGCTGATCGAGGCGGCCGTGAAGTCCGTCGACGACCTGAAGAACATCTGGGAGGGGTACGGGGAGCACTCCTTCCTCCAGGTCGTCGTCACCGACGGTGAGGAGAACGCCTCCGGGTTCTCGCAGAACGGCCGGATGCACACCCAGATGAACGGCGCCCGGGGCAGCACGGTGCTGAGCACGTGGCTGAGCCGCATCCAGAAGGCCATGGACGACCTCCCCGACCACTGGACGTCGGCGATCCTGGTCCCGAACTCGCTGGCCAAGCGCACCGCTCAGGAGTACGGCTTCCCCGCGGGCAACATCGCGATCTGGGACGCGGACTCCAGCAAGGGCGTCGAGGAGGCGATCGGCACCGTCAAGTCGGCCGCCACGAGCTTCCTGCGGGGCCGCGAGCAGGGTGTGCGCGGCACCAGGAACCTGTTCGCGATGGGCCAGGACTTGAGCACCGCCGACGTGACGGCCAATCTCGACGCCCTGGACGCCGGCAAGTACATCCTGGTCCCGGTCGACGAGGCGATGCCGATCCGCGACTTCGTCACCGGCGCCGGGCACCCGTACAAGACCGGCTGCGCCTACTACGAGTTGTCCAAGCGGGAGAAGATCCAGGGCTCGAAGCAGCTCGCGGTGGCCGAGAAGGACCCGGCCACCGGCCGGATGACGGGCAGGGTGTTCTCCGGTCCGGCGGCCCGCCGGCTCCTGGGCCTGCCGTCGGCGGAGGCCACGGTGAAGCCGGGTGACAACCCGTCGTACACCGTGTTCGTCCAGTCGACCTCGGTGAACCGCAAGTTGGTGACGGGCACCAAGCTGCTCGTCATGCTGTGACGGGCACCCGCGGCCCGGCCGGCCCCCTCCACCACGGTCAGTGCGACGGCGAGGGCGGCAGCGGCTCGACGGGCAGGACGCGGTCCGCTCGCCCGGCCGCACGGGCCCCGCGGCTCGGGTAGACGCACAAGGTGTCGCCGTCCCGGCCCAGTTCGGGATCGGTCCACGCCTCGGTGGCCCCGGGCACGAGGATCCGCGTGGTGGCCAGCTCGGCGTCGTGGACGACCAGCGACAGGACGGTGCAGCAGAGGTGTCCCATCGTGTGGCTCTGCTCGGGGTGGTCCTGCGGGCCCTCGGCCTGGACCACGTAGTACCGTTCGTCCACCCAGTAGCCCGAGCTGTCCAGCGTGATCCCGTCCGCCACCCGGACGCCGTCCACCCAGACGCCCGTCCTGGAGTGGTCCGACGGGTCCTGGAGGTGCACGGCGCGGTGCCGGTCGTCGGCGGTGAACTCGACATCGATCCCGTACGCGCTCCAGCAGTCCTTGAACCCGCTGCAGGCGCCCGGAACCGGACCGGTGCGGTGCCGGGGTGCGGCGGTCGGATCGTCGTCGGCCCGGTCCTGGCCGCACGTCCCCGGATCGCGGCACGGCCGGTCGATGCGGCGGGTGCACCCGATCCCCAGGGCCGCCACGTCCCGCGGTGAGGCGTGGGACAGCAGCTCGGCCAGCCGCTGGCGGTAGCGCTGCGGCCCGACGAGGGCGAGCAGGTCGCCCCCCTCGTCCCGCCACCACACCAGCAGGTCCACCCCGACGGGGGAGCGGCGCAGCCAGTCCTCCCACTGCTCGGCCCAGGGCCCCCAGCGATGGCTCCACTGATGTGCCGCCACCGCCGCGGGACGCTCCTCGGGGAGCGGCACGGCCTCGGCCGTCGCCACGGGCTCGGGGCCCGTGCTGGTCCTCGTGCGCCGTCGCCACCTCACGAAGGCACCCCCGTTCTGCCTCGACCACGGTCCGGCGGCCCCCGGACCCATGGCGTACCGGCCGGCGGACCCGACGATCGTAGAGGGTGCTCCCGGGCAGGCGCGCGCGGATTCCTCCGCGCACGCCTGCCCGTCCTCGGAGCACGGCGGTCGCACCGCCTGCCGCTCCCGCGAGCGGCGGCCGCAGGCCCGGATCCGGCCCCCCTCGGCTCCGGTGTCGACCGGACGGGTGGTCTTCGCCAGGGGCCGGCACCGGCGTCGGGCGGAGCCGGACCGGCATCGCCTTACATGGGCATGCGCCCCAGCCGATGGGGCGCGCCGCCGTCCGTCTCGGACGGACCGGCTCCGACGACGAACCGGGAACCCCATGACCGACCCGGACCCAGCAGCCGGCGGCCGCATCGGCGGCCGGCCCCTCCTGCGCCGCCTCGCCGCCGCCGTCCTGGGAGCCGTCGTGCTGGCCGCGGCGGGCCCGCCCGGCCACGCGGCCGTACGGCCCGCCCTCGCACCGGGCACGCAGTTCACCCCCTTGACCGCGGCGGTGATGACCGAGCCCGCGCCGTTCGACGCCTCGGACGGGAAGGTCCACCTCTCCTACGAACTGCTCACCACCAACGCGCTGTCCACCAGCCTCGCGGTGCGGCTGGACCGCGTGGACGTCCAGGACGCCGCCACCAAGCGCGTCGTCGGCTCACTGAGCGGGTCGGTGCTGGGCGCGGCGGCCAATCCCGTCGGTGACCCGCTGCCGGGCGCGGTCGGCGACCGCCCGCGCGACCCGGCGGCCGACGGCGGCCGCGGTGCCGCGCCGCCGCCCGAGCCACCGGCGGAGACGGTGATCCCGGGCTCGCAGCAGTGGGTGCTCTGGATCGACCTGGCGCTCGCCCCGGGCGAGCCGGTCCCCGAGGTGGTGGAGCACCACCTGGTGGGAGCCGTCCTGTCCGCGTCGGGCTCCTCGCCCTTCGAGGAGACGGTGCAGCCCACCCGGACCGCCCGTACGGCGCCGCCGGACCTGCTGCCGCCGGTCCGCCCGGGCAGCTGGTACGCCAGCGAGTCGTGCTGTGACAACACCCACCACCGGCGCGGACTCGCCCCGATCAACGGCGCGTTCTACGTTCCGCAGCGCTTCGCGATCGACTGGTACCGGGTCGGCGGCGACGGGCAGACCTGGGAGGGCGATCCGGGGCAGCTCACCAGCTATCTGACCTATCGTCAGCCGGTCCTCGCCGCCGCCGGCGGCCGGGTGGTGGAGGTCCAGGACGGCGTCCCGGACAACCCGCCGCCGAACCCGCCCGCGGTACCGCCGATCGAGGACACCGTGGGCAACCACATCACCCTGGAGGTCGCCCCCGGCCGGTACCTGCTCTACGCACACCTCCAGCCGGGATCGCTCCGGGTCCGGGCGGGCGACTGCGTCGAGCCCGGCCAGGTCCTCGGGCTGATCGGCAACAGCGGCAACTCCACCACCCCGCACCTGCACTTCCAGGTGATGACCACGGCGGAGTTCTTCCCGACCGACAGCCCGCCGTTCACCTTCCGGCAGTTCCGGGTGCTCGGCCATGTCGCGCCCCGGATCTGGGACGACAACCTGGGGCTGCAGCCGACCGGCGTGCTGCCGATCGACCCCTCGCCCTACGACGGCCCGCACCGCTCCGCGTACCCGCTCGACCGCCAGGTGCTCGACTTCTGACCGCCGGCCCGTGGCCCGCCACCCCGTACCCGGGGCGGCGGGCCAGCCAGCTGGAGATGGACGCGCTGCTCACCGGGCTGCTGCACCTCAAGCGCCGGCGGCCCGGAGCGGACCTCGCCAGCGACGTGGCCGCCGTCCCCACCGGCGGCGCCGGCCGACCGACCGAGGAACAGTCCCGCGACACCCTCTTCCTGATGATCGGCGCCGGCTACGAGACCGCCGTCAACCTGATCACCAGCGCCGTCCACGCCCTGCTGACCCACCGCCGGTTCCTCCCCCTGGTCCACGAGGGAACCCTCGGATGGGAGGACGTCATCGAGGAGACGCTGCGTCACGAGGGCCCGGTGATGCACCTTCCGCTGCGGTACGCGTTGGAGGACATCGACCTCGGCGAGGGCGTCGTCGTCCGACGGGGTGAGCCGATCCTGCTGGCCTTCGGTGCGGCCGGCCGCGACCCGGAGGTCCACCCGGACCGGCCGGACGACTTCGACCCGACCCGCCCGGCCAAGGACCACCTGGCCTTCGGCCACGGCCCGCACTTCTGCCTCGGCGCCCCGCTGGCACGCCTGGAGGCCGAAGTGGCCCTGTCCGGGTTCTTCGGCTCCTACCCGGACGCCGTCCTGGCTCCGGAGGGCCCGCCGCCCGTGCGGCTGCGGTCCGCCGTGGTCAACGGCCCGGCCGAGCTCTGGATCGTGCCGGCCCCGGTACCCGCGTGACGGCCGGTTCCGGCAGTCGCCTGCCGGAACCGACCGGGGCGGCGGTACCGCGGCCCCGGTCCCCGGTCGCCGTCGTCGGCCGGTCGCGGTCGTCGTTCAGCCGCGGTCGCGGGCCGGCGGCCGTCGGTCAGTCGCAGTCGACGCAGAGGGGGCGGCCGTTCTTCATGCGCGAGAGGCGGCTGCGGTGGTGCACCAGGAAGCAGTTCACACAGGTGAACTCGTCGGACAGCATCGGCTGCACGGTGACGGTGAGTTCCTCGCCCGAGAGGTCCGCGCCGGGCAGCTGGACGCCGTCCGTCGATTCGAGCTGGTCGACGGCGTCGATGGCGCCGGAGGAGGTGTCGGTGCGGCGGGTCTTCAGCTCCTCGATGCTGTCGTGCGACCCGTCGTCGTCGGTCTTGCGGGGGGCGTCGTAGTCGGTTGCCACAGATGGTCCCTTGTCGTCGTGGTTGAAGTTTACGCCGTGTGCGACGTGCCTGGTGGCGGCCGCGGTGGTCCGCTGGGCAGGGCTGGCGGCCCGGCCCTCGGGTGGTCGGAGGCCTGGTGGGGGCGGCGGTGCGTGCGGCCGGTCGGGGCGGTCGGGGGCGGGGCGGGGATGGCAGGCGTCCACTCGCGTCCGACGCGGGTGTTGATCATGCCATGAAGTCCGCCGGGATCCGCCGTCCGCACCCCCGACCGCGATCGCGTGCCACCAGGACGGTGACGAAGCTGCGGGTCGTCCCGGTACTGTACGGCGGCCACGCCCCCGACCACGACCGCCGGGCCCGCGACGCCCCGGTCGGCGCACCCCGGCGGCCCGGCCGGACGCCCCGGCCCGGCCCGGTTCACGCGGTACGGCCGGCTCGCGTCGGCGCGGAGGGCGCGGACGGCGCACGGTGCGCCGGGCGCGCCGTCCCAACGACCCGTTCGCACTCCGTGCGCTCTACCGACGTCCGCGGGCCGCCGCGATGATGAGCGGACCGCACGTGATCCGGGCGACTCCGCCCACCTGCCCCCGGGCAGGCGGACCTGCGGCGGAAGGGGCCCACCGTGTTGCTTCTCATCTCCCCGGACAGCGTCGAGGAGGCCCTCGACTGCGCGAAGGCCGCGGAGCACCTCGACATCGTCGACGTCAAGAAGCCCGACGAGGGCTCGCTCGGGGCGAACTTCCCGTGGGTGATCCGGGAGATCCGCGACGCCGTCCCGGCGGACAAGCCGGTCTCCGCCACCGTCGGCGACGTCCCGTACAAGCCGGGGACGGTCGCGCAGGCGGCGCTCGGAGCGGCGGTCTCCGGAGCCACGTACATCAAGGTCGGCCTCTACGGGTGCACGACCCCGGACCAGGCCGTCGAGGTCATGCGCGGGGTGGTCCGGGCGGTGAAGGACTACCGGCCGGACGCCTTCGTCGTCGCCTCGGGCTACGCGGACGCCCACCGGATCGGCTGCGTCAACCCGCTCGCCCTGCCCGACATCGCCCTTCGCTCCGGCTCCGACGCGGCCATGCTCGACACCGCGGTCAAGGACGGGAGCCGGCTGTTCGACCACGTCCCGCCGGACGCGTGCGCGGAGTTCGTCCGCCTCGCCCACGAGGCCGGGCTGCTCGCGGCCCTCGCGGGCAGCGTCCGACTCGGCGACCTCGGCGAGCTGACCCGGATCGGGACCGACATCGTCGGGGTGCGCGGGGCGGTCTGCGAGGGCGGCGACCGCACGGTGGGCAGGATCCGGCCGCACCTGGTGGCCGCCTTCCGGGCCGAGATGGACCGGCACGCCCGCGAGCACGCGGCCGCCGTCGCCGCGCAGAGCTGACCGCCGGCATGCTGGCGACACCCGCGCCCCGGCGCCCGCCGGGCCCGCGCGGCGAGCACTTCGCCGTCCTCGACCCGGCGACGGGCGAGGCCTTCGACGAGGCTCCCGACCAGCGGCCCGAGGAGCTCGACACCGTCGTCGGCCGGGCCCACCAGGCCTGGCGCGGCTGGCGGGCCGACCCGGCCGCCCGCACCCGCGCGCTGCTCGCGGCGGCCGACGCGGTGGAGGCGGCCGGCGCCGAGCTGGCCCCGCTGCTCACCCGCGAACAGGGCAAACCCCTCGCCGAGTCGTCCGCCGAGGTCGCCCGTACGGCGGCCCGACTGCGCTACTTCGCCGGGCTCGCCCCCGTGCCCCGGCCGATCGACGACGGCCGGCCGGTCCGCAGCGAGGTCCGCTGGCGGTCGCTCGGGCCGGTGGCGGCGATCGTGCCGTGGAACTTCCCCCTCCAGCTCGCGGCGGCGAAGTTCGCGCCCGCGCTCGCGGCGGGCAACACGGTGGTCCTCAAGCCCTCCCCGTTCACTCCCCTCGCCACCCGGCTGCTGGGGTCCGTCGTCGCCGGCGCGCTCCCCGAGGGCGTCCTGACGATCGTCACCGGGCTCGAACCGCTCGGTGCCCGGCTCGTCTCCCACCCGGGGATCCGGCACGTGAGCTTCACCGGGTCGATCCCGACCGGCCGGGCCGTCGCGGCGGGCGCGGCGCCCTCGCTGGCCCGGGTCACCCTGGAGCTGGGCGGCAACGACGCCGCGATCCTGCTGGAGGACGTGGACGTCGAGCGGATCGCGGACCGGCTGTTCTGGGCGGCGTTCCGCAACTGCGGGCAGGTGTGCATGGCGGTCAAGCGCGTCTACGCCCCGGCCCGGCTCCGCGACCAGGTGGTCGAGGCCCTCGCGCAGCGCGCCAGGGCCGTCGTCGTCGGCCCCGGCCTCGACCCGGGCACCCAGCTGGGGCCGCTCAATAACGCCCCCCAACTGGCCCGCGTCGAGCACTACACGGCCCGGGCCCTGGCGGACGGCGCCCGGGCCGCCGCCGGCGGCCACCGGCTGGACCGGCCGGGCCACTTCTTCGCCCCGACGGTCCTCGCCGATGTCCCGCCGGACAGCCCGGTGGTGACGCAGGAGCAGTTCGGACCGGTCCTGCCGGTGCTGGCCTACCGGAGCGTCGACGAGGCCGTCGCGGCGGCCAACGACACCGGCTTCGGCCTGGGCGGTTCGGTCTGGGGGACGGACCTCGACCGCGCCGAGTCGGTGGCCGACCGGCTGGAGTGCGGGACGGCCTGGATCAACCACCACGCCGAGCTTTCCCTCGCCCAGCCCTTCGCGGGCATCAAGGAGAGCGGGGTCGGCGTCGCGGGCGGGCCGTGGGGGCTCTACGGGAACCTCAGGCCGTTCGTCGTGCACCGCCCGGAGGAGGGGTGAGGTTCCGCGCCGCGGTCCTGCGCTCCCACCAGGGGCCGTTCACGGTCGAGGAGGTGGCCCTGGGGACGGGGCCGGCCGACGGCGAGGTCCTGGTGAGGATCGCGGGCTGCGGGATGTGCCGGACGGACCTCGCCGTCCGGCGTTCGGCGGGCCGCTCACCGCTGCCGGCCGTCCTCGGCCACGAGGGGGCGGGAGTCGTGGTGGAGACGGCCGGCCCGGACACCGGCCTGCACGTCGGGGACCACGTCGTGCTGAGCTTCGACTCCTGCGGCCACTGCCGGAGCTGCCGGGGCGCGGCCCCCGCCTACTGCGACTCCTTCGCCGCGCTCAACCTCTTCGGCGGGCGCACGGAGCACGCCGCGCGGTTCACCGACGCGGCGGGGGGAGGGCTGGCCCCCCGGTGGTTCGGCCAGTCCTCGTTCGCCGAGTACGCGGTGGTCCTGGCCCGCAACGCCGTCCGGGTCGACCCCGCACTGCCGATCGAACTGCTCGGACCGCTCGGCTGCGGCTTCCTCACCGGCGCCGGAGCGGTCCTGAACACCTTCGCGGCCGGTCCCGGCGACACCGTCGCGGTCTTCGGCGCCGGAGCGGTGGGCCTGGCCGCGGTGATGGCGGCCACCGCCGCCGGCGCGGTCACCGTGGCCGTCGACCGGTACACCGAACGGCTCGCCCTCGCCGAACGGTTCGGCGCCGTCCCGCTGCCCGCCACCTCGGCCGACCTGCCCGGCCGCATCCGGCGCCTGACCGACGGCGGCGCGCGGTACGCGCTGGACACCACCGGCTCCGTCCGGCTGATCAACGACGCGCTCCTGGCGCTGCGCCCGACCGGACACCTCGGACTGGTGGCCCGGCTGAGCGGCGCGCTGGCGATCGAACCGGGGGCACTGGACCGGGGCCGACGGATCTCCCACCTCTGCGAAGGGGACGCGGTGCCCGGGCTGCTGGTGCCGAGGCTGACCGCACTGTGGCAGGCCGGGCGGTTCCCCTTCGACCAGCTGATCCGGACGTATCCGCTCGCCGCGGTCAACGAGGCCGAGCGCGACTGTGACGAGGGGCGCGTGGTCAAGCCCGTGCTGATCCCGGCCGGGTGAGCCGCCGAGCGGGTGCCTCCGCGCGGGCTCGCCGCTCCGCGCGGGCTCGCCACCTCGCACCGGCTCGCCGCTCCGCGCGGGCTCGCCACCTCGCACCGGCTCGCCGCTCCGCGCGGGCTCGCCACCTCGCACCGGCTCGCCGCTCCGCGCGGGAGGCGCGCCGCCGCGGGGGAGAGGTGCCGGCGCGCGGAGTACGTACCGCTTCGCGCCCCCGCGCGGGATACGTTCGTTGGCGTATCTTCCGCCGGGATCCCCCGGGACCGTTGACCGCCGTGCCTCCCGACGATTGGCTCGTCGGGAGCCCGCTGCCGGGAGGGAGCCCGGCCGGGCGATCACCAGGGGAAGGGACAGACCCATGGCACGCACCACCCGCACCACCGGCAACCGGTGGCTGGCCGGCGGCGGCAGCGTCCTCGCGGCGGCGGCCGTACTCGCCGTGACCGCCGTGCCCGCCCAGGCCCGTCCGGCGGCGCGCGGCACCGTCCAGGTCAGCGTCGGGGTGAACGGCGCCGGGCCGGACGACCAGTCCTGGAACCGGCAGATCAGTGCCGACGGCCGCTACGCGCTGTTCACCTCGTGGGCGACCAACCTGGTCTCCCAGCCCGCGAAGAGCGGACGCGACGCCTATGTCCGCGACCTGGCGACCGGCCGCACCGAGCGGGTCAACCTGTCCGACGACGACAACGCGCTGGACGGCTTCACCGACTACGCCGCGATCAACGCCGACGGCCGCTACGTCGCCTTCGAGAGCGACGCGGTGAACGTGGTCCCCGGCCTGCCGGTCCCGGGACGCACCGAGGTGTACGTCCGGGACCGCCGCACCGGCCGCACCGAACTGGTCAGCGGCGGACCGGTCAGCACCGACACCGACCGGTTCCACGCCTCGTACGCGCCCTCCGTCAGCGCGAACGGCCGCTACGTGGCGTTCGTCTCCAGCCGGACCGACCTCGTCCCGGCCCCCCAGGGCGACGGCGCCTCGCTGGCCAGGCCCTACACCTGGGACTACAACATCTACGTCACCGACCGCTGGACGGGGGAGACCCGCCTGGTGACCCGCGGCGTGGACGGCAGGCCGGGCGACAGCATGTCCCTCAACCCGACGATCAGCGCGGACGGCCGCACCGTCGGCTTCACCTCGCTGGCAGGCAACCTGCTGCCCATCGACCAGACCCCCACTGACCAGAGCCCCGCCGACCGAACCCCCGCGCCCGCGGCCGGCGCCGCCGGTCCCGCCGCCGACGTGGAACTCGCCCCGGGCAGCGGCGCGGACCTGCCCCGCGACGCCCGGCCCGGTCTGGCCCGGCCGACGACCGGCGTCTACTACACGTACGACGTGGCGTCCGGCCGGATCTCCGCCGCCAGCCTCGCCCCCGACGGCACGCTCGGCTACGCGAGCTTCGACGCGACGATCAGCCCCGACGGGCGGCGCGCGATCTACGCGCTGCCCGAGCCCGGCGGGTCGACCAACGGCCACCGGTACCACACCGTGCTGTACGTCCGGGACCTCGGGAAGGGCACCGTCACGAAGATCAGCGGTGGCCTGCCCGGCACCGCCTCGGTCGGCTCCTCCGACCACGGCCGGATCACCGCCGACAACCGCTGGGTGTACTACTCCTCCGCCGCCGACAACCTGGTGGCCGGCCCGCAGCACGCGGGCTGGGACGTCTACCGCCACGACCTGCGCACCGGCCGCACCGAGCGGGTCTCCACCGCGCCGGACGGCTCGCTCGGCAACGGATCGTCGGTCGACCCGGCCGTGGACGCCCGCGGCGACACGGTGGTGTTCGGCTCGACCAGCGGCAATCTGCTGACCGGCCTCGGCGGCCCGGAACACACCGACTACCAGGTCTACGCCCGCACCACCGGGCACCACGGCGACGGCGGCGACCAGGGCCAGGGACTGGAGCAGGGCCGGGACGACTGACCGGCGCCGCCGCTCGGACCTCGGAGCGCGGACGGCGGTGGGCCGTGCGGTGGGGGCGGGCCGATCCGCCCCCACCGGAAGGGTGGGTTACCGAGAGGTGGCGCCCTGTCAACTGCGTTGTACCCGACCGAATGTCACGGTTCCGTCGCCGTCCTGTCCTCATGATTGTGACGCTGCGCATGCCACCATTCGCGGTCGGCCGGTCGTCCTGTGGTGTGTCCGAACACAGTTCAGTACGCGCCACCATCGGGGAGCCACCATGTTCGTCCGCCGCCGCCGTCCGCTGCTCGTCTCCGTCGTCCTCGTCGCCGGGGCGGGTCTCGCGTTGACCGCCTGCGGGCCCGACAACACCGACGCGGCCGGCGGCTCGACGGCGCCCGCGACCACCGCGGTGGCCGTGACGCCCTCCGCGACGGGCGCGCCGGCCACCGGTGCCCCCTCGGCGCCCGGTGCCACCGGTGCGCCCAGGACGAGCGCGCCGGCCACCGGAGCGGCGTCGCACACGCCGTCCGGGGTGAGCCCGTCGAGCGGCACCCGGCCCGACGGCGGGAGTGCCGCCGCCGCCCGCCCGTGCGCCATCGACAGCCTGGCGATCCACGCGACGGCCCGGGCCGGGGCCCCGACCCAGTGGGTGATCGAGGTACGCAACAGCGGTACGGCCGCCTGCAGCCTGAGCTCCACCCCGGGGGTCGACCTCGGCAACTCCACCGCCGCCGACCGGAGCAAGAACATCAAGCCGGTGCTCGCGAGCGGCACGGCGCGGTTCGCCGTCCCGGCGGGCCAGAGCGCCTACGCGGTGATCGACCTCGACCCGAGCGGTGCCACCACCGGTACCGTTCCCGGCATCAACGAGCTCAACGTGCTGGTCGACGACGACGACACCAACATGCCGCTCGCCAACACCCGGAACTTCCCGCTCGGCAACGGCGCACGGGTCCTGAACCCGCAGATGGGCATCTACCGGTCCAGCGTGGCGGAGGCGGTCACCTCGATGGCCGCCGCCCCCAACTAGCCGACCCGCCCGGCTGCCCGGCGCGGCGCGGCCCGGCTCGGGGGAGGGCAGGCGGGCACGGGCGGGGGCCCTGCGAACCCCGCCCTTCCCCCCCCCATATTCTTCTCCCCTTCCCTTCCCAAAACCCGGCCCCCCCTCTGCGGGGGCCGGTGCTCCACT
>NZ_JBVHVO010000014.1:67700-186048 GCF_055564815.1 Kitasatospora sp. NPDC028961
TCAGGGGTGGGGGGGGGAGTAGCTTTGGTGTCCTCCCCCCCCAAACCTCGGACCAGCGAGGTTGCGCGGGGGGGTGCTTCGGGGGGGGGGGGGGGGAGGGGGGCCACGGCCGGGGTCCTGGCGACCCCGGCCGTGCCCGCCCGCGCGTTCTGCTCCCGTGCCCGTCCGGACACCGGTACCGCGCTCGGCGGCGCCGGTGGCTCAGCGGCGCCGGTCCTTGCCCGTCGCGGGCGGGTCCTCGGGCAGCTCCGCCTCGATCCGCTCCTTGCGGACCGTGCCGGTCACGGTCTCCTGCTCGACGAGCTCCTCGGTGGTCAGCCGCACCCGTTCCACCGGCACGGCCTCGGTCCGGACCACCGGCCGTTCCTCGTGCAGCACGACCTCGTGCTCGGCCTCGCCGATGGGCTCACCGGCGAGTGCGGCGTCCCGGTTGGCCTCGGTGATCGGCTCGCGTTCGACGCGGACCTCCTCGTGGCGCACCGGTACGGTCCGCTGCTGCTCCTCCTCCACGACGTACTTGCGCAGGCGGGCGCGGCCGGCCTCGTGGCGTTCGGTCCCGACGGTCATCCGTTCCTCGGAGCGGGTCATCGCGTCGTCCTGGTCGGCCGCGGTACCCGCCCGGGCGCCCGTACCCGCGGTGGCGGCGGCAGCGCCTGCCGCGCCGGTGGCCGCGGTCCGGTCCCCGGAGTGGGCCCACCCGCCGTCGCCGGGCTGGTTGGCCTCGTGCCAGGCGTTGTCCCAGGCGATGCCGTAGTGGTCGTACAGACGGTGCTCCTCCTGGGCGGAGAGGTGGTTGCCGCCGTCGACGTCGACGTTGGGCGCGTCCTTGACGGTGGCCTTCGGGTAGGGCACTTCGAGGTGGTCGTCGACGATCCGGGCGTCGCGGATCGGGACGAACGACTCGCTCGTCCCGAACCATCCGGTCTTGACGCTCACCCACTCCGGCTTGCCCGTCATGTCGTCGAGGAACAGGTGGTCGGCCTTGCCGATGCGGTGGCCGTCGGCATCGTGGACCGGGTGGTCGAGGACGGTACGGATCTGCTGTTCGGTGATCATCAGTTACGCCTCCTCCATGGGTCTGAGGAGCGCCTTGCCATCGGGACCGAGCCGAAACGGCCTCCCGCATGACGTTCGCTCAGCGTCACCGGTCTCATGAACCCGCTTGCGCCATGGCCCGGATGGGGCTGCGGCCGTGGTGGCGACGGAGCGTTGCCGGTGTCGGCGAGCGGGCCCCGGGAACGGGGCGTACCCGTGCTGGTGGCGACACGGTGGGTGGCGGGTGGTCGGCGGCGGGAGAGCTTGCGGTTCACCCGTTCGGCCCACCGCCGGGGTCGGTGCCGGTCACCCTCCGGAGCCGGTGGGGAGGACCTGGGTCGGGTGGATCCGGGACCGGCCGCCCGAGGGTCTCCGGCCTGCGGCTTCGGCCCGTGACTCCGGCCCGTGACTCCGGCCCGTGACATCGGCCCGTGACATCGGCCCGTGACTCCGGTCGACCCGTGGGGCACCATCGCCGGTGCGTCCGGAGCCACCGCTGCGGACGCACCGGCGATGGTGCCGGGTGGCCCGGCCTCCGCGTTCCCCGGACTTCGTCCTCGAACCTCCCGTACAGTGCGGTCCAGAGGGTGGGCCCATCGGTCGGCACGAGCCGATCCCGGGTCCCGGACGTCCTCGCCCCTTCGACGGGGGCGGAACTCCGGACCTTGCTTCGAGACCGGCCCCGGTTCCGGCCGGGACGCCGACGGGGGGAGACGACGTGGGGGAACTGGACGGCAAGGCCGCCCTGGTGACGGGCGGCTCGCGCGGGATCGGGCGCGCCGTCGCCCGAAGGCTCGCCGCCGAGGGGGCGTTGGTCGCGGTCCACTACGGTGCGAACCGAGCGGCCGCCGACGAGACGGTGGCGCTCATCGCCGAGGCCGGCGGTGTGGCGTTCGCGGTGCGGGCCGGGTTCGGCGAAAGCGGCGCGGTGGACCGGCTGTTCGAGGGACTGACCGCCGGGCTGGCCGAGCACGGCGCCGACGGTCTGGACATCCTGGTCAACAACGCGGGTGTCCACTCGGCCAGTTCGATCGGGCAGCTCACCGAGGAGGAGCTGGAACGGCTGCTCGCGGTCAACGTGCGCACGCCGATCTTCGTGATCCAGCGGGCGCTGCCCCTGCTGCGGGACGGCGGCCGGATCGTCAACGTGGGCTCGGCGGCCACCCGGATCGCGAGCCCCCTCCAGATCGGCTACACCGTGACCAAGGCGGCGCTGGCCGCTCTCGGCCCGTCGCTTGCCAACGAGTTCGGCCGACGCGGGATCACCGTGAACACGGTCGAACCCGGAGTGGTGCTGACCGACATGACCGCCGGGTGGACGGGCGCTCCCGAGGCGGTGGCCGGACTGGAGTCGATCACCGCGCTCGGACGGATCGGCGAACCGGAGGACGTCGCCGATGTGGTGGGCTTCCTGGCGGGGCCGCGGGGCCGCTGGGTGACCGGCCAGACCCTCGACGTCTCAGGCGGCACCTACCTCGGCCCGATCCCTGCGGGGTGATCCGCAACCCCCGACGGGTTGACACCGGACCGGGCGGGCGGAACATCCACCGGGCACTCGACCCACTTCACCTACTGAGCGGGGCTGGCCCGTTCATCCGCTGCTTGTCGGGTGCGCGCGTGCGGAACGCTCGACCGGGAGATCCCGGTCGAGCGTTCCGCGGTAGCTGACCCGCAGTCAGTTGGCGGCGAGGAGCTGGAGCGTGTCGATCACGCGGTTGGAGAAGCCCCACTCGTTGTCGTACCAGGCGACCACCTTGACGTGTCGGCCGTCGACGCGGGTCAGGGCCGAGTCGAAGATGGACGAGGCCGGATTGCCCGTGATGTCGGACGACACGAGCGGGTCGTCCGAGTACTCGAGGATGCCGGCGAGCGGCCCCTGCGCCGCGGCGCGGTACGCGGCGAGGACCTCGTCGCGCGTCACGTCGCGGGTGACGGTGGTGTTGAGTTCGACGATCGAGCCCACCGGCACCGGCACGCGGATCGAGTCGCCCGACAGCTTGCCGTCGAGGTTCGGCAGCACGAGGCCGATCGCCTTGGCGGCGCCGGTCGTGGTCGGCACGATGTTGACGGCGGCGGCACGGGCCCGGCGGGCGTCGCGGTGCGGGCCGTCCTGCAGGTTCTGCTCCTGCGTGTAGGCGTGCACCGTCGTCATGAAGCCGTGCTCGATGCCGGCGAGGTCGTCGAGCACCGCGGCCAGTGGCGCGAGGGCGTTGGTCGTGCAGGAGGCGTTCGAGACGATCGTGTGCGCGGCCGGGTCGTAGGCGTCGGTGTTGACCCCGTACGCCAGCGTCACATCAGCACCGTCCGACGGTGCGCTGACCAGGACCTTCTTCGCGCCGGCGGCGAGGTGGGCGCGGGCGGCCCCGGCCGAGGTGAAGCGGCCGGTCGCCTCCAGCACGATGTCCACGCCGAGTTCGGCCCACGGCAGCTGCGCGGGTTCACGCTCGGCGAGCACCGTGATGCGACGGCCGTCGACGACGAGGGCGTTCCCGTCGACGGTCACCGGGCGGCCGAGCCGGCCGGCCGTCGTGTCGTAGGCGAGCAGCCGCGCCAGGATGGCGGGCTCCGTGAGGTCGTTGACCGCGATGATCTCCAGGTCGCTGTCACGTTCCAGCAGCGCACGCAGCACATTGCGTCCGATGCGGCCGAATCCGTTGATGGCGATGCGCGTCATGAGTGGTGTCCCTTCGGTTCACCACCAAATCTCGCGTACGGCGCCCGCTCACGACAGCGGCGTGATTGCCACGGTTCAAAAGGATCACGCCAGCTCACCCGTCCTCGAAGGTGATCCGAGCGGGCCCCGGCCCTCGTCCAGGAAGGCGACGAGGCGAGGTCGTGCTCGGCTCCTGGTCCTGGACCGGCCCGGCCGCCCTGGGCAGCTTCGACGCCGACATCGAGGTCGTCGGCCCGCCCGAACTCGGGTGCGCGCTCGCGTACCTCGCCACGCGTTGCGCCCAGGCCGTCGGCGCCTCCGGCCCGCCCCCGGCCGGGACGCCGTAGACCCGGAACACCCCGCGTGGAACGGCCCGGCCCGGGCTGCTCCTAGGACTGCTGGGCCGTGAAGGTGCGCCGGTACTCGCTCGGCGTCGTGCCGAGGATGCGACGGAAGTGCAGCCGCAGATTGGCACCGGTGCCCAGCCCGACGTCGGCGGCGATCTGCTCGATGTGCCGCTCGGAGCGTTCCAGCAGCTCACGGGCCCGGTCGAGGCGGGCCCGCATGACCCACTCCATCGGCGTGTACCCCGTGTCGTCGACGAAGCGCCGCGAGAAGGTGCGCGGCGACACCGCGGCGTGCCGGGCGAGCAGTTCTAGGGTGAGGGGCTCGCCGAGCCGGTGCAGCGCCCACTCGCGGGTGGCGGCGAACCGCTCGCCGAGCGGCTCGGGCACGCTGCGCGGCACGTACTGCGCCTGGCCGCCGCTGCGGTAGGGGGCGGCGACCAGGCGCCGGGCGGCGTGGTTCGACGCGGCCACCCCGAGGTCGCCGCGCAGGATGTGCAGGCACAGGTCGATGCCCGAGGCCGCGCCGGCGGACGTCAGGACGCTGCCCTCGTCGACGAACAGGACGTTCTCGTCGACCTGGACGAGCGGGTGCTTCGCCGCGAGCGCCCGCGCGTAGTGCCAGTGCGTCGTGGCGCGCTTGCCGTCGAGCAGGCCCGTGGCGGCGAGCGCGAAGGCGCCCGTCGAGATGGCGGCGAGCCGCGCGCCCCGGTGATGGGCGGCGATCAGCGCGTCCACGACGGCCCGCGGCGGGTCGTCGCGGCCCGGGAACCGGTACCCGGGGACGAAGACGATGTCGGCCCACGCCAGCGCGTCGAGGCCGTGGGCGACGAGGTACGACAGGCCGTCGCCGCCGGTCACCGGACCGGGCGCGGCCCCGCACACCCGCACCTCGTACGGCATGCTCGCGCGGGTCGTGAAGACCTGGGCGGGAATGCCGACATCGAGCGGTTTCGCGCCCTCGAGGACGAGGACGGCGACGCGGAGCAGGCGGGAGTCGGGCACAGGACGAGGTTACGTGGAGCCGTGACCCCGGTCGGCCCCGGACGCGGGCCGGCCGGCGGCGCACCGGCCGGCCGTCGGCGGTGCGCCCGGTGGGTGCGTCAGTCGCCCTGGCCGGCGCTTCCGATCGGGCCGACCTCCACCGGGGAGCCGCCGCCGTCCGTGACGGGCAGGGCGCCGGTGCCCGGCCAGGTGAGGGAGACCGGCCTCGTCTCGTCCGGCGGGGTCACGACCGGCCCGGTGACGCGAACGCCCGAGCCGCGCCCGTCCCGCCACGCGCTCTCACCCCCGGCGCGCGCGGGCGGACCGGCCTCGGCTAGCCTGCCCCCTCGTGGACGATCGACCCGAGCCCTCGACCCTGCGCGTCTTCGTGGCGCTGGCCCCGCCCGACGATGCCAAGGACGAACTGGCCCGGGCCCTGCAACCCGCCTACGCCGGGTACCCGCGGCTGCGGTGGAACCGGATCGAGGACTGGCACATCACCCTGGCCTTCCTCGGTGAACTGCCCGCCACGGCGGTGCCGCTGCTGCGGTCGGCGCTCGCCGGCCAGGCCGCGTCGCGCCCGGCTCTGCGCCTGGGCCTGCGGGGCGGCGGCCACTTCGACCAGCGCCTGCTGTGGAGCGGGATCGACGGCGACCTGGACGGACTGCACCTGCTCGCCGCCGACGTCCGGAGCGTGATCAGGTCCTGCGGGATCGCGTTCACGGAACGCCCCCTGCGCCCCCATCTGACGCTGGCACGGTCCCGCCGCGACGACCCCACCAGCGTGCCGCAGGCCGCGGCCGGACTCGCCGGGTTCGTGGGCCGGTCCTGGCGGACCGAACGCCTCCACCTCGTCGGCAGCAACATCGGCCGCGGCCCCGGGCCGATCCGCTACCGCGACATCGAGGCATGGCGATTCGCCGCCGCCCGCTCCGGCGGCGAGGACGCTCCCAGCGAGCCGTGACCGACGGCCTCGCGGCCTTGCAGCTGCGGTGGGCGGCCCGGGGGATCAGCCGCCTCCGAGCGGCCCCCGAACGCCGGCCGGGGCGCCGTGCCCGGCGGTGCGTTCGGCGGTGCGTTCGGGGAGGTGACGGGGGGCTGTCGGTGATGACGGCGATCTATCAGTGATCGGTGAGTCGGCCGCTGTGTGATGGGTCAGGTCGGCGCCGCCGTCCGCACACCTCCCCCAGTCGAAGGAGCCACTCGTCATGACCCCCGCACCCCTGAGCCCGCCGTGGGACGTCCACCGGTTGCCGTCCGCCGCCGGCAAGTCCTTCCTGGTCACCGGAGGCAACGCCGGGATCGGCTACTTCGTCGCGGAGCAGCTCGCCGCGACCGGGGCCGTCGTGGTGCTCGGCTGCCGGGACCGGGGGAGGGCGGGTGCCGCCATGGCGGCGATCCGGTCGCGCGTTCCCGCCGCCCGGCTGCGCCACCTTCCGCTGGACCTCGCCGACCTGGCGTCCGTGCGCGGTGCCGCGGACGGCCTCGGGCTCGACCACCTCGACGCGGTGGTCCACAACGCGGGCGTCGCGCTCGACGACCCGCCGCGGCGGACGACGGGGGACGGTCACGAGCTGATGTTCGGGGTCAACCACCTCGGCCACGTCGCGCTGACCCGGGCACTGGCGCCCCTGCTGTCCGCGGCGCCGGCCGCCCGGATCGTCACGGTGGGGAGCTTCGCGGCGCGCTCCGAGCGGCTGGACCCGGACGACCTCCAGTCACTCCGGGACTACCGCCCCGGGCGCACCTACGGCCGGTCGAAGCTGGCGCAGATGTCCTTCGCCTTCGAGCTGGACCGCCGCCTGCGCGCCCGCGGCAGCACCCTGCTCAGCGTGGTGGCCCACCCCGGCGGCGCCCTGGACTCCCTGACCCCGAGCCGCCCGGGGGTGCACGCGGCGTCCCGGGGCACCCGGCTGCGCGCGCTGCCCGCCGGGCTGCTGCTCCAGGGCAAGGACGCCGGGGCGTGGCCGATCGTCCGGGCGGTCCTGGACCCGCGGGTGCGGGGCGGGCAGCTGTGGGGACCCAGGGCGTTCGGCCTGCGCGGCGCGCCGCGGCTGGAGCCCGCGCGGGCCCACATGACCGATCCGGCCGTCGCCGGGCGCCTGTGGGACGCCAGCTGCGACGGGGCCGGCGTCGAGCCCCACCTGGGCCTCCTCTAGACGCGGCTCCCGGTGCTCCGTGCCACCGTCGTGGTCGGCGCCGCCCCGGGAGCCGGGGCGGTCAGCGGGGGGCGGGTCAGCGCCGGGCGGTGGCGGTCAGCTCCGCGGTGGCGAGGATGTGTCCGCTCATCGCCATCGAGAAGGAGGCCACGGCGGGGGTGCTGGTCGCGGCCAGGCCCAGGCCGGGCACGTCCAGCGCCACCACCCGGAGCACGTAGTGGTGCGCGCGGTCGCCGGCCGGCGGGCAGGGGCCCAGGTAGCCGGTGGCACCGGTGTCGTTGGGCCCCGCGACCGCGCCGGCCGGCGTGGCGCCGGTGAGGGTCGTGACGGTGGCCGGGATGTCCCAGGTCATCGCGTGCCAGAAGCCGCTGCCGGTCGGCGCGTCCGGGTCGAAGAGCGAGACGGCGTAGCTGTGGGTGCCGGCGGGGGCGCCGGACCAGTGGACGGTCGGTGCCTGGTTGGCACCGGAGCAGCCGAAGGCGTTCGCGTAGCCGGCCGCCGGGACCGTCCCGCTCCGCCAGTCGGGGCTGGTCACGGTGAACCGGGGCGTGTGCCGGGGGATGCCCGCGCGCACCTCGGTGTGCCCGAAGCGGTCCGGGTGGGTGGCGGAGTGGGCCGCCGTCGAGGCGGTACCGGCGAGGGCGAGGGTGGCGGCCGTGGTGGCGGCGAGTGCGGTCACGCGGGTCGAGCGCTTCATGGGTGGTTCCGTTCCGGGTCGCACGGTGGTGTTCGGTCGGGACCAGCCTTCCGGCGCCCGGCATCCCGGGGGAGGCCGCGCGCATCCTGGTACGCGGCGTGCCACCCTCCGGCGTGGACCGCGCGGCGCCCGACCGGCGACGATGTCGCTGTGAACGATCGACGGAACGGGCCCCGCGCCGAACTGGGCGCGTTCCTGCGGGCGACGCGCGAGCGGACCCTGCCGGGCGACGTCGGCCTGCGGGCGGGCGCGCGCCGCCGCACCCCGGGCCTGCGCCGCCAGGAGGTGGCCGAGCTCGCGGCGGTGAGCGTCGACTGGTACATCCGGCTGGAGCAGGGCCGCGCCGGGACCCCCGGCTCGGCGGTGCTGGAGGGGATCGCCGACGCGCTGCGGCTGACCCCCGCGGAGCGCGAGTACGTGCACCTCACCGCGCGCGGCGAGGTGCCCCCGCGCCGGCATGTCGCCACCGCGCCGGCGGCGTCCCTGCGGGCGGTGCTGGACGGCATGCCGCTGCTGCCCGCCTACGTCATCGACCACCGCCTCGACGTCCTGGCGTGGAACAGCGCGGCCCGCGTGCTGTTCGGCGACGGGTTCGGCACCGGTACGGCCGCCAACACGGCGTGCCTGACCTTCCTGGACCTGGAGAACCGCCGGACCCAGCCGTCCTGGGAGCAGTTCGCGCGGGAGACGGTCGGCGCGCTGCGCTCGGCCTCCGCACGGCATCGAGGTGACCCGCGGCTGCACGCGGTCGTGGCGCAACTCCTGGACGGCAGCCCGGAGTTCGCCCTCTGGTGGGAGGACAGGACGGTGCGCGAGCGGTCCCACGGCAGCAAGCGGATGCGACACCCGGTGGGCGGGGAGCTGGCCCTCTGCTACGACCAGCTCGCCGCCACGGACGGCTCCGACCAGCGGCTGATGGTGCTCACCCCGGCGGACGGGGTGACCGAGCGGGCGCTGCGCCTGTTGATCGCCGGCTACTCGCAGGGCGCCGTGGGCACGTCGGCCCAGGTGCTCAAGGCGGCCCGGACGGCCTGAGCCGCCGGACCGTCCGGACGGGCCCCGCCCGGGCGCTGGTTCGGCCTGTGACGCTCGTGCCGGTGATCCCCGGTCAGCGGCGGCCGGTGGCCAGGGTGACGAGGAACTGGCCGCCGCCCGGCTCGATGTGGGCGGTCACCGGCAGGTCCGGTACCAGTCGGGAGAACCGGTCCACCAGCCAGTCCGCGGCTTCCTGGGCGTCCTGCCTGGTCGGGCAGCGGCCCACCATCTCGCGGCCGCCCTTGCGCTCCAGCCTCGCGGCCACGGCGATCAGCGGCGCGGGCTCGACCACGTACAGGCGGTCCGGCCAGGCGATGACCACCTTGACCGCGCCCTTGCGGGAGTTGCACCCGCGGTGCGCGAGCCGCTCGGCGACCTTGGCCTTCCGGTCGGCGGTCCGGCTGTCAACGCTGGGCCCGCGCGGGTCGTTCACCGACTTGTCGGGGTCGACCGGTTCGTCGCACACCCAGCATCGCCAGCTGTCGTGCTCGGCCACATCATCGAGGAGACTCACCCGAGTAAACTAGCCTGCCCCGCCGCGGCCCCGCGCAGCAGGGCCTCGGCGATCGGGTGGAGCGGCGCCCGCCCCTCGCGCGGGCGAGGCCGCGTCGGCCCGGCGCCGGCCGGTCCCCGGTCCTGCCGGCGTCCGCCATCCGGGTGCGGCGGACGCCCGCGCTCTCCGGGCCGGTCGGAGCCGGTCGGAGCCGGTCGGGCCTCGGCCGGAGTCAGCCGGGGCTGAGGAGACAGAACTCGTTGCCTTCCGGGTCGACCAGGATCGTCCAGTGGATCTCGGACTGGTCGATACCGGGGTCGGTGGCGCCCAGGGCGCGCAGCCGGTCCGCCTCCGCCGCGTGGTCGTCACCGCGGTAGGGGCGGAGGTCGAGGTGGACGCGGTTCCACCCGCTCTTGGTGTCGGGGGTGCGGATGAACTCCAGGTAGGGGCCGACGCCTGCGGCGGAGCGCATGGTCGCGTAGTCGTCGGTGACCTCGTGCAGCGTCCAGTCCATCGCCTCGCCCCAGAACCGGGCCATCGCCCGTGGGTCGGCGCAGTCGACCACCACCGCGGCGATCGGCCCGGTGTCCCGGTAGACCGGGCGGGGCTCCAGGACGCAGAACTCGTTGCCCTCCGGGTCGGCCATGACGGTCCAGGGGACGTCGCCCTGACCGACGTCGGCGAGCGTCGCGCCGAGGTCCCGCAGCCGTGCGACCAGCTCCGTCTGATGGGCCGTCGAGGTGGTGGCCAGGTCGAGGTGCACCCGGTTCTTGACCGTTTTGGGTTCCGGCCGGGCAATGAGGTCGATGCAGACGGCCGTGGGATCGGGATAGCTGAAGCCGACGGGTTCGAGGTTGGTCACGCCGGGCCCCTCGCTGTCGAGGCCCCAGCCGAGCGCCTCCGCCCAGAACCGGCCGAGCGCGGAGTCGTCCCGGGCCTTCATGTTGATCTGCACAAGTCGGGTTGCCATGCCGAAGATCATAGAAGCTGTCGCGGGCCCGCACCCGAGTGCGCGCGGAAGACCCGTCTCCCCGGCTGCCTCACCGGCCCGCGGCGTGGAGCCCGGCGGTGGCGACGACCGGCCGGACCTTGGTGAGCATCAGGTGCAGGAACTGGTCGGGGTGGCGGAACGACGCGAAGTGGCCGGCGCCCCTGATCAGGGCGAACTCCTTGACCGGCGCCTGCACGTCGTCGAGGAAGCACCGGGCCCGGCCGGTACGGGGCGTGGGCGTGGGTCTGGGAGCACGGCAGTTGGCTGTGCGTCGAGGACGACGGCCTGCTCGGTGAGCTCTCGGCGGGGACGGTGGCGCTGTCCCTGCACGCCAACGAGAAGCCCCTGGTGGACTTCCGCTACGCCGAGGACGGGCAGCTGGTCACCGGTCTGCACACCCTCCTAGGCATCGAGCCCCGGCACCGCACCGGCCGGGACCCCCACCGCTTCGACGCCGAACTGCGGGCGCTGGCCGCCTGCCCGGACACCGGGGAGACCGGACCCCTGGGCATGCGCGGCCTCTCCTACCGTCTCGCCGAGGGGCTCGGTGCGGGTGTCGACCCCGCCGGTCTCACCGGGGGGACGGTGCTCAGCGCCCAGCTCCGGCCACGTCCCGACCGGGTCGCGTGATCTGGCCGATCCGGTCGCCCGGCGCGGGCTCCTCCGCCGCTCCGCGCGCGCGGGCGGTCCGCCGCCGAGGTACCGGTTCCCGGGAGTGATCATTTAGCGTGTGCTCCCATGGAGAAGGCTCAGGAGTTCGAGGCGCACCGGCCTCGCTTGTTCTCGTTGGCGTACCGGATGCTCGGGTCGGCGGCGGAGGCCGAGGACGCCGTGCAGGACGCCTACCTGAGGTGGCACGGTGCCGAGCGGGAGCGGATCGCCGCGCCGGGGCCGTGGCTGGCCAAGGTGACCACCAACCTGTGTCTGAACCGGCTGACGTCGGCGCGGGCCCGACGCGAGGAGTACGTCGGACCGTGGCTGCCGGAGCCGGTCCGGACCGACGGCGGGGCGCTCGGGCCGATGGAGACGGTGGAGCAGCGGGACGCGGTGTCGCTGGCCGTCCTGGTGATGATGGAGCGGTTGACCCCGCCCGAGCGGGCGGCGATGGTGCTCCGCGACGCCTTCGACTACAGCCACCGGGACGTCGCGGGCGTGCTCGACTGCTCGGAGGCGAACGCGCGGCAGCTGTACCGCAGGGCCAAGCAGCATCTGGGCGACGAGCGGCCGAGGTTCGTCTCCTCCCAGGGGGAGAGCGGTGAGTTGGTGCTGCGGTTCCTGGCGGCCGCAGCGCAGGGCGAGCTGGCGCAGCTGGAGGAACTGCTCGCCGGACAGGTCGTCGCCTGGTCGGACGGCGGCGGCAAGGTGGGAGCGGCGCGGCGGCCGGTCGTCGGCCGGGAGAACGTGGCCCGGTTCCTGGCGGGTCTGTTCGCCCGGTGGGCGAACGGGGTGCGGATCGAGGTCGTCGAGGCGAACGGCACGGCGATGGTGCTCGGGTGGGAGGGCGGGGAACTGACGTCCTGCGGTGCGCTGGAGCTCGGTGGTGCCGGCATCACCGGCGTGCGGCTCATCAGGAACCCGGACAAACTGGCCTTTCTGGCGCATCAGTGCTCCGGGTTGTCACAGAACACGTGAGTCGTCGGTTCCTCATCGGTGACGGCAGAACGAGAAGGGCTGTGACTGATGAAGAACGACGCGATCATGGTGACCGGCGCAACGGGCGTGCTCGGCCGGGAGGTACTGGACCGGGCGCGCCGCGCCGGGCTGCCGGTGCGGGCCCTCACCCGCAGGTCGGTGCTGCCGGACGACCCGGGGGTGACCTGGTTCACCGGTGACCTGGCCGCCGGCACCGGGCTGGACGAGGCGTTCGCCGGGGTCCGCACGGTCATCCACTGCGCGACCGACGTCCGGCACTTCAAGAACGACATCCCGGCCTTCGAGCACCTGCTGGAGGCCGCGGCGCGCGCCGGGGTCGAGCACATCGTCAACATCTCGATCATCGGTGTCGACCGGATCCCGTACCCCTACTACCGGATCAAGCGGGAGGGCGAGCGGCTGCTCGCGGCCTCGGGCATCGGCTGGACCAATCTGCGCGCCAGTCAGTTCCCCGAGCTGCTGAACACGGCCTTCGGGTTCCTGTCCAAGCTGCCGGTGGTCGTCGTGCCGTCCGGTACTCCCTGCCAGCCCGTGGACCAGGGCGAAGTGGCGGACCGCCTGGTCGAGTTGGCCCTGGGCGATCCGGCCACCGGTGCGCCCCCGGCCGAGGGCTGGGGGCGGGTGCCGGACCTGGCCGGACCCACCGTGTACCCGGCCGACCGCCTGGCCAGGGACTGGCTGCGAGCGGCGGGCAAGCGCCGTCCCGTCCTGCCGGTCTTCATTCCGGGGAGGATCGGGGCCGCCTTCCGCTCCGGCGCCCTGACCGCGCCCGACCGCCCGGCGGGCAGGCGGACCTGGGAGGAGTACCTGGCCGAGAAGGTCGCCCGCTGACTCCGACACGACCGTACGCGGCGGCGCCGGTCGGGGCGGCGCCGCCCGTGCGGCCGGCCCGCCCGTCGGTGCGCGCCGCGGGCGTCCCCGCAGGCGCCTCTTCGGACGCCCATCAGGACTTCCCGGGGAAGGTGCTCGCCGGGAGGTACACCGAGGCGACCGCCACCCGGGCGACCGCCGAGGCGGCTCCGTTCCGATATATGGCCGTCGGGTGCTCCGAGGCGGCGATGACGGTGAGGATCGAAGGCGTCGAGGCCTCGGCCGAGATCCGGAACAAGGCGGGGGATTCGCTGACGTCCTGGTGGGACGGCCAGGGCGTGGTCATGGCCGTCGGGCTCCCCGGGGCCGTTCACCGGCCTGGGCCTGGGTCTCGGTCTGGGCGTGGCGCCTGATCGGCGGAGCGCGAGGCTGACGGGGCCCACGAGGAGCGGGCGCCGTCAGTGCTTCGGCGAAGTGGGTCGGCCGGTCGCGATACCGGCAATCGGAGGAGGCATCGCGCTCCTGCCCGCCGCACTCGGCGAGTCGCGGCTCGACGTCCGAGGCGCGGCTGGGGGCCGGTCCCGGCGTGGATTCACGGGACGGAGGCCGAAGTCGGCCGATGCCGCAGCGCTCACGGCATCGGGTGTGGGCTGGGGGAGGGTCGCGGTGGTCGGCTGTGCTCCGGTAGATTGCGTTCCATTGGTGTCACCATTGGTTCGAAATGATCGTTCGGGCCGCGGATCCTGGGAGTGCATGGTGCTGGGTGCAGGTTCGACGGGTACCGCGGTGGCGGGGGCCGCGGTGCTGGCCGGGGTGGCGGCGGGCGGCGCCTGGCTGTGGCGCAACCAGGGCGCGCTGGCGGTGCGCCGGCCCTTCAACGAGTGGACCTTCACTCACATGTCCGCCCTCATGCCCACCGAACCGGTCACCGGCTCGGGCCCGACCCGCCGCCTGCCCTCCGCGCCGCGCGACCTGGGCGACTTCCGCTACGGCCACGCGGGCGAGCGGCGCACCCTGGCCGACCTGCACCGGCGGACCGACACCACCGGGTTCGTGGTGCTGCACCGGGGCGCCCTCGTCCACGAGGAGTACCCGGGCCGGTTCGCCGCACCGGACCGCCGGTTCCAGCTGTTCTCGCTGACCAAGTCGGTCACCTCGATCCTGATCGGCTGCGCGCTGGCGGACGGCACGCTGCCCTCGCTGGACCGCAGCGCCGCCTCCTACTGCCCGCAGCTGGCCGGCTGTCCCTACGGGGAGCCGACCGTCGAGCACCTCCTGCAGATGACGAGCGGCGTCGGCGAGGTGGAGGACTACACCGACCCGCATGCCCTGATCAACCGGTTCGAGCGGGCGGTCACCGGGACGGGTTCGGTCCTGGAGGTCGTGCGGTCGGCCCGCGCCTTCGCCGAGCCCGGAACCGCCTTCAACTACTCGACCCTGGACAGCCAGGTCCTGGGATGGATCCTGGAGGCGGCCACCGGGAAGCCGCTGGCCCGGTACGCCGCCGAACGGCTCTGGACGCCCATCGGTGCGGAGCGCGACGCCTACTACTTCCTCACCCGCGGACGCCCCCGCACCGCCGTCGGCGGCGGCTCGTTCAACGCCACCGTCCGTGACCTGGCACGGGTCGGCCTGCTGATGGCGCGGCACGGGAACGTGGACGGCGTCCAGGTCGTCCCCGCCGCCTGGACCGAGCGCGCCCGCGGAACGGATCTGCCGCAGCTGCGGGTCGGCGCACTCGGGCCCGGAGGAGCACCGCACTACGGCTACGCCAACCAGTGGTGGACGCTGGGCGGCCCCCGCCGCGCCTACACCGGGCTCGGCATCCACGGCCAGTACCTCTGGGTCGACCCCGAGGCGGACACGGTCGTGGCCAAGACCAGCGCCTGGCCGACCGCCGACGACGAGGAACGTGACCGCGAGACGGTGGCGGCGCTGACCGCGCTGGTCGACTTCCTGGGCCGCGACGACCGGCCCGCCCGCGGTACGGCCGGGCCGGTGCCCGCGACCTAGGATGAGTCGCATGACGGACCCCGGGGCGAGCACGCCGACGACCAGACCGAGGCGCGGCCGACCGCCCACGACCTCGCTCAACCGCGGGCTGATCCTGGACACGGCCAGAGCGCTGATCGAGCGTGAGGGCCCCGACGCCCTCACGCTCCGCCGCCTGGGCACGGAGCTGGGCTCCAACCACACGGCGGTGCTGCGCCACTTCGCCAGCAAGGACGAGATCGTGCTCGGGCTGGCCGAGCGGCTGATCGAGGAGTCGCTGGAGGGGTTCGTCCCGCAGGAGGCCTGGCGCGAGACGCTCGCCTCGCTGGCGCGGCGGGTCCGCGCCGCCTGCCTCGCCCACCCCTCGATCGCCGTGCTCGTCGCGACCAGGGTCTCGCGTCGGGCGGCCGAGTTCCGCGGCGCGGACGCGGTCATCGGGGCCCTCCGGCAGGCCGGGTTCGGCGACCTCGACGCCGCGCGCTACTACCGGGCGCTGGCCGACACGGCCCTGGCCCTCTCCTCCTACGAGGCGTCGGTCGCGTTCCTGGACCAGGACGCGCGGCAGGGCGACCGGGCGGCCTGGCAGCGGGAGTACCTCGCCGTCTCGCCGGCCGACTACCCGCACCTGGCCTCGGTGGCCGGGCACCTGGCCGGGATCGACGCCGAGGACCAGTTCGAGACGGTCCTGGAACTGCTGCTCGACGCCGTGGAGTTGCGCGCGCTCCGGGCCGCCGGCCGGGGGACCGCGGGGCGGTAGCCGCGCCCTGCCGGGTGCGTCCGGGGTGGCACAGCGGGCGGCCGGATCGTCCGCCCTCCGGGCTTCAGTGCCCGGTCGCCGGGCGGGCCGCCCCGGTGCTGACGACCCGGCGGACCACCCGCAGCAGCGGGACCGCGGCGGCCGCGGTCGACACGGCCAGGACCGCGCCGAGCCGGGGCGCCCCCGCGGTGTCCAGGATCCAGCCGGTGGCGGCCGGGCCGAGCCCGGTGCCCACCGCCAGTGCCCCGCCGGCGGACGCGGCCCAGCGGCCGGTGGGGTCGGCCGCCGCGACCACGGCCAGCAACTGCACCAGCAGCGCCAGGTAGCAGACCTGCCAGACGACGGTGGACACCGCGTACACGGGCGGCAGCGGGCACGCCGCCACCAGCATCTTCGCCACCGCTTCGAGCGCCAGGACCAGCGCCACGGTGACCGGGCGCCCCCACCGGCGCGCCAGGACGGCGCCGCCGGCCACGCCGCCGAGCGCGGCCACCCCGGCGACGGCCAGCACGGTGGCCACGGCGGTGGGCGCCATCCCGGCGTGCCGTTCGCCCAGCACGTCGGCGTAGGACCAGGCGCCCTGGTCGGTGGCCGCGATGAGCGCGACCGCGCCGAGGAACCACCAGGGCGGCGCGCCGCCCACGGTCCCGGGCCCCGGCCCGCACTCCTCGGGCAGTGAGCGCACCAGCCACCAGGCCGGCAGGCAGCAGGCGGCCACGACCGCGAACCCGGCCGCGCCGCCCCACGCCGAGGCGGCCTGCGGGATCCCGATCAGCAGCAGCGCGATCACCACGGTGCTCCCGAACACGGCCGCGGTCGAGGCGCGGTCGCTGTCCCCGGTGGCCGCGAGCGCGGCCGCGGAGGCCGCGAAGACCGCGCCGAGCCCGGCGCCGGCCACGATGTTGGCCAGCACCAGCGCGGTCGCGCCGGGTGCGAGGGCCGAGCCGAGCAGCCCCGCCATCGCGACCGCGAGCCCGCCCCTGGCCATCGCCGCCCGCCCGGGCCGGGTCGCGCGGCGGGCCAGCGAGAGGGCCGAGGCGGCCGTCGACAGCAGCTGCGCGGCGGCGACGAGGCCCGCGGCGGTCCCGGACAGGTGGAACCGGGTACTGAACCCCGCCAGCAGGACCGGCATCACGTTGCCGCCCGCGCTGCCCATGGCGGTACCCGCGATCAGGGCCGCGCAGACGCCCGCCGTCAGGGCGGTGCCGCGCGGCTCACGGGAGCCGCGCGCGAGCGCGGTCGTCTCGGGCACGGCGGGCTCCTCGGCGTCCGGAGGCGCCCCGGGCCGGGGCGCGGCGATTTTTGAACCATAGCTGTCACCACTGGTTCATAACAAGATGAGGCGACCCGCCGGCTTCCGACGGAGGGGGGAGGGGGTCAGTGCGAGACGGGGGCTTCCAGGCGGAAACCGACGCCGCGCACGGTGTACAGGTAGCGGGGCCGGGCGGGGCTCTCGCCGAGCTTGCGGCGCAGCCAGGAGAGGTGGACGTCGATGGTCTGGACACTGCCGTAGCTGTCCTGCCACACGGCTGCGAGGATCTGTTTGCGGGTGACGACGGTGCCGGGCCGGGCGGCGAGGTAGGCGAGCAGGTCGAACTCGCGGCGGGTGAGTTCGAGTGGCAGCCCGTCGAGCGCGGCTTCGCGGCGCCGGGTGTCGACGGCGAGCCCGCCGACCCGCAGGACGTCCGAGGTCGGGGGTGCGGTGGCCGCGAAGCGGCGGAGCACGGCGGCGATCCGGGCGCTCAGGTGGCTGCCGGAGAACGGCTTGACCAGGTAGTCGTCCGCGCCGTCGTTGAGCAGCCGGACGATCTCGTTCTCGTCGTCGCGGGCGGTGGAGATGATCACCGGGATGTCGGTGACGCTGCGGATCATCTTGAGCGCGTCGCCGCCGTCCAGATCGGGCAGCCCGAGGTCGAGCACCACGAGGTCGCAGCCGGAGGCGGCGACCTCGCGCAGCGCGCCGAGGGCGGTGCCCACGCTGCGCACGGGGTGGCCGGCGGAGGTGAGGTGACGGATCAGCACGGTGCGGACGAGCGGGTCGTCCTCGACCACCAGGACGGTGGGCGCGGTCGGGTGCGGCATCGCGGGGGCGGATGCCGCCGGGTGCCGCGAGGAGGATTCGGGCATGCTCGGACTCTCTCGTGGGGCGGGAGGTGCCCAGGCCTCGGCGGCGTCGAGCACGGGGACGGCGGGGTACGGCGGGACGGGGGCAGGGCTGGACGGGGGTACGACGGGGGAGGGGCCCCCGTCGGGTGATCGTCCACCGCCCACCGTCCGCCGCCCGGCGGGCCCGCCCGGTGGCTTCGCCGCCATTCCTCCGCCGGGCGCCCGGCCCGGGTGGCCGGTCGATCGGACGGTATTCGATCATCTGCCGCCCACCTCGATCGCTTGCCGGGCGGTTGAGGCGGTGGCAGTCCAAGATCACCCTCAGTGAAACATGAGGGTGCCTCGGATAGGTCAGCATACTGTTGCCTGCGTGACCAATACTGCCAAACGGGAGAGTGCCGACAGGAATCCACGCCGAATCGGCACTGGACGTACCCGACGTCCGATTTATCCGCCCCCTGGGGTGATCACCGTCCGTGACGGAAGTGTCCGCCCGTGAGTGAGCCGGCGAAGGGGAGGTGCCGCCCGGTCAGGTGACGGACCAGCGCCAGGGTGCGGGGCCGACCTCGCCGCGCAGGCAGGCCAGGCGGTGCAGCGCCTCGCGGTGGTGCCGACCGCCCAGGTCCACCCGGCGCACCTCGCGCATGGTGTCGGCGAGTGCGAGGATCTCGCGCAGGACCGGGTAGCCGTCCCAGTCCGTCAGGTCGCCGCCGTACAGCGGGCCCGGGCTGAACTGCGCGTAGGCGGCGGCGAATTCCCGGTACGCGCCCTGGTGCCCGTGCAGCAGGTCGGAGCGCCAACGGGCCGCCGCCACGTCCCACTCCCGCTGTCCGCGCACGAGGGGCCTGGTGAGCACGAGTTGGCGCGTGCCCAGGTGCCGGTAGCAGGTCGCGGGATTGCGGCCGCCCAGGATGGTGGTGGGCGGGGTCGGCCAGTCGAGCCGCTGCCAGAGGTCGGCCAGCCACGCGGCCCGGTGGCGGATCCACTCGGCGTCGCCGGCCCGCAGCGGTGCCCCGTCGAGACCGTCCAGCAGGCCGTCGAACGGGTCGTGGGCACCGGCGGAGGAGGGCCGCAGCGGCGGGAGCAGGTGTACGGCGGCGGCGGCGTAGGCACTGGGGGACAGGTCGCCGTCGTCCCGCTGCCCCCGGGGCTGCTCCCAGAAGGTGACGAACCGGGTGCCTCCGGCGACGGCCTGGTCGAAGCGCGGCAGCAGGACGTCGAGGCCGCAGGCGCCGATCCGGTGGGCGCCGGCCATCAGCGGGTGCGCCTGCCAGGCCCGGTCGGGCGGGTGGACGTAGGCGAGTGCGTCGGCCCGGGGCAGTGACCAGACCGCGAAGGCGTCCTCCTCCCCGGCGAACTCCGCCTGCTCGGACGGGAGTCCGAGGGTGGCGGCGGCCTGGACGACGGCGTCGTGGTCGGCCTCCATCCGGCGTGCGCGGGCGGTGTTGCCGAGGCGGATCAGGGTACGGGTACGCGGTCCTGGCGACATGGGGGCCTTCCTGAGGTGGCTTCGCACCCGGCGCCGCCGGGGCCGGTGGGGGGCGCGGCAGGCGGTCGGGGCATGGCGGCGGCAGCGACGTTAGGGGACGCACGGGCCGACGGGGACCGCTGTTGGGAATCGTTGAAGGGGGGTTGGGGAGTTCTTCGAAGTCTGAGCCCCGCCCCGTCACTGCTCGTAGGTCTCCACCAGTGGGGCGTGACCGTTCCAGGTGGCGAAGACCGAGGAGGTGCGGCCGTCCTTGGTGAAGTCGACCCGCAGCCAGGTGTTGGTGCGCCACACCTGGACCGTCCAACCGGGGCCGGGTGAGGCGGAGATGAGGGTCGCCGAGTCGCGGCCGAGGGCCAGCGCCACCCGGCCGCCCCGGACGGTGTAGCCGCGGTTGTCGTCGCCCCCGGCGGCCGGGGACGCGGCCGGTGTCGCGGCGGCGGCCGGCGCGCCGGGGGTGGCGCTCGCCGGGCCCGGGCCGCCGGCCGCCGTGCCGGGGGCACTCGGGGTACCCGTGACGCTCGGACCGCCGCCGGCCTGGCCGGCGCTCCTGGTCGCTGGGGCCGCAGGGGGTGCGGCGGACGCGCTCGGCGTCCTGCTCCCGGACGGCGCGGGCACCGGGATGGAGACCGGCGGCAGGGTGCCGGGGGCGGCGTTCGTCCGGGCGGGAACGAATACCGCGTCCGGCGGGCCGAAGACCGCCTCCCGCAGTACCAGATTGACGCCGGCCCAGGATATCGTGGCCGCCGCCGCGGTGGCGGCGAGCCATGCCGTCGCCATGGTCCGAATTCGCATGGCCGCTATCCTGCACCACGCCGCCGCGCCACGGGGACGGCGGTCCGTAATTCGCGTGAAGTGGCGGTCCGGGTGCCGAGGGGTATTCGCTCACGAGCGGCCGGGGCCCTCGAATTCAGAGGTGGGGAAATATGTCGTGGACAGCGCGGGAAACAGCCGGGGCGCGGCTCCGGTGAGGGGCGCGATGGCCCGGTTCGCGGTCGCGGTGGCCGCGATGGTCGCACTGGCGTTCCTGATCCCGCTGGCCCTCACCGTTCGCGAGTTCGCCCGGGAGCGGGCGTTCACGCAGGCGGAGCAGCAGGCCGCCGCGATCGAACCGGTGCTCGTGGTGACGACCGAGCAGGAGCAGTTGCGGCGCGCCCTGGCGGGCATCCCGGCGGGCCAGGCGGGCCGCATCGCCGTCCACCTGCCGTCCCGGGTGGTGGTCGGCGCGGCCCACGCGGACGCCGAGCGGGTCGGCGCCGCCGCCGCCCAGGGGCGGGCGTACACCGCGCCGGTCCCGGGCGGGTACGCGGTGCTGCGGCCGGTGGTCCTGGAGCCGGGCGTGGTCGCCGTGGTGGAGGTGTACCTGGTGGACGCCGACCTGACCCGGGGCCTGCGGAGCACCTGGCTGGTGCTCGGCGGGGTCGCCGCCAGCCTGGTGCTGATCTCCAGTCTGGTCGCCGACCGGCTGGCGGCCCGGCTGGTGGGCGCCACCCGGGACCTGGCGGCGGTCGCCCGGACGCTGGGCTCGGGCGACCTGGAGGCGATCGCCGACACCCGGGGGCCGTACGAACTGCGCGAAGCGGGGCTGGCGTTCAACGCGATGGCCCGGCGGATGCGACAGATGATCACCGCTGAGCGGGAGTTCGCCGCCGACCTGTCGCACCGCCTGCGCACCCCGCTCACGGCGCTGCGCTTCACCGCGGCCGCGCTCGACGACGGGCCGCTGGCCGATCAGGCCCGGGAGGTGGCGGACTGGCTGGAGCGCGAGGTGGACGCCGTGATCACCAGTGCGCGGGCCGGCAGCGGGGCGCGCGAACCGGCGCAGTGCGACGCCGTCGAGGTCCTCGGCGAGCGGATGGCGTTCTGGTCCGCGCTGGCCGACGACCAGGGGCGCCGTTGGGACTGGACCTCGGACCCGGGGCCGGCCCCGGTACCGGTCGCCCGGGCGGACCTGGCCGCCGCGCTGGACGCCGCGCTCGGCAACGTCTTCCGGCACACCAGGGCGGGAACCGGCTTCGCGGTGGCGCTGCGGACCGGCGCGCATGTGGTGGTCACCGTCGGCGACGCGGGACCGGGCATCGCCGACCCCGTGGCCGCCCTGCGCCGCGGCCACGGCACCGCGCGGGACGGCTCCACCGGGCTGGGCCTGGACATCGTCCGGCGGCTGGCGTCCGACGCGGGCGGGGCGTTGCGGCTGGGCCGGTCCGTGCTGGGCGGCACGGAGCTCGAACTGACCCTGCCGGCCGGCCCGGCGCCGGACCTGTTCGTCCCCCCGGCCGGTGTCCGGCGGCCACGGGCCGGCCGGCGGCGCGCACGCCGGTCCGGCCGGGGTCGCACCGGGCCGGCGCCGGCTTCCGGCGGGCCCCGGCACGGCGAGTTGTAGCTTCTTTAAGAACGCCGGAAAGTGCCTTAAAGCATTCGTCACCGGAACGTTACCGGGCCGGTTTTCGGCGGCTCTCGCGCTGTTAGAGTCCGTTGTCGTGAAGACCGGAACCATAGACCTCGCCCGTATTTCCGTGACGCTTTCCACGGCACTCGCCGCAACGGCCTGCTCGGGAATTCTATTCGCCAGTCCGGCGCAGGCCGCCGACGCGCCGGGAAACGGCCGCTCGGCGTCCTGCCCAGGGCCCGGCCAATTCCCGCCGATCGGACACGACCCGAAATTCACCGACGCCAATCCGGCACTCTTCGCCGGCGGCGGCTACACCGTCGACGGCGGTGCCGCCGAGGCCGAGGGCCTGCTGGTGGTCGCCGGGGACGCCACCTTCGCCAAGAGCCCGGGCGGGGGAGTGTTCAACGTCGGCCGGGTCGGTGCCGGCTCCGGCATCCTGCCCGCGTCCGGCCAGGTGATGCTGGCCGTCGGCGGGAACCTGCGGATCGCCAAGGGCACCACGCTCGACATCGGCTCCGGCCTGACCAGCGGGCCCGGCTACGGCGGCGGCGTCCGGGCCGGCGGCGCCATCGACGAGCAGGGCGCGCTGCAGACCAACGGCGGCGAGCGCCGCTCCGGCGAGGGCGCGGCGGCCGCCCTCGGCCTGTACGCGGGCTTCGGCGCGACCGTGCAGGCCCAGTCGGCCGCGCTCGGCGCGATCAGGCCCACCGGCACCGCGCAGCGCTCGGGCGCGACCGTGACCTTCCGCAGCACCGGCCCGTCCACCGGCGGCCTGCAGGTGTTCGAGCTCGCCTCCGCCGACCTCGACGGGGCCTCCACCTTCGTGTTCGAGTCGATCCCGGCGGACGCCTCGGTGCTGGTCAACGTCACCGGCACGCACCCGGTGTCGATCGCGCCGATGGCGGTCGGCTACAACGGCGACCGGGTCGACCTGTACAGCTCCGCGCACTTCGGCGAAGCCTCCGCCAAGGTGCTCTACAACCTGCGCGAGACACCGAAGTTGACCCTCGGCGGCGGCGGCAACTTCATCGGCTCGCTGCTGGCCCCGAAGGCGTCCGCCGAGCTGACCGCCAGCACCAACGGCCGGGTGTACGTCGGCGGCGACGTCCACACCCACGGCTCGGGCAACGAGAGCCACAACTACCCGTGGACGGGCACCCCCGTCTTCTCCTGCACCCCCACCCCCGCACCGCAGCCCAGCCCCCCGGCGACCCCGGGCCCCACTCCCTCCACCCCGGCCACCCCGACGCCGTCCACCTCGGTCCCGGCCGCCACGGGCGACACGCCCTCCGCCGGACCGAGCGCCCCCGGCACGCCCGGCACCCCTGCCGGGCAGCCGAGCACCCCTGCCGGGCGCAAGCCCGCCCCGACGGCCACCGCCCCGCAGCCGGCCTCGCCGGGAGCCCCCGCCCCCGGCCCGTCCGCCTCGCCCGACAAGCCGTCGGCGCCGGGCAGTTCGCTCGCACTCACCGGCTCCACCGGCACCTTCGCCGTGGCCGGAGCCGGCGTGGTCGCGGTGGCCGGCGGCGGCGGCCTCCTGCTGGCCGCCCGCCGCCGTCGTCGCCGGAGCTGAACGCCTCCCGCCGTCGCCGGAGCTGAACGCCCCTCAGCCGCGGGCGCGGTGCCCCCTCACCGCGCCCGCACCCTACCGCTGTCCGCCCGCACCCCTTCGTCCAGACCCGCCCGACCGACCGTCCAGACCCGCCCGACCCGCCCAACTCCGCCCGTCCCGGAGGAACCGGACCATGTCGTACCCGCGCTGCAACCACTGCGGCTCCCCGCGGACCCGCGACACCTGCCGCTGCACCCCCGCGCCGACCGAGCCGGTCCCGCTGGTGCGCCCGTACGTCAGCACCGCCCGGACCGTCCAGGTGGTCGAGCAACCCGAGCCACCGGGGCGGTCCGCCCTCCCGGCCGCGGCGCCGGACCGCCGGACCGCGAGCCTGGGCGGGTACGCGATCGCCCCCGCGCGGGCGCTCCCGGTCGCCGCCGGCCGGCGCGGCGGCGCGCACCGGCTCCGGACTTGGACGGTGCGCCGCGCCCGGATCCTGCTGTCCTCCTCGTGCGTCCTCGCGGTGTGCGGGGGTCTCGGTGCGGCGCTGACGGCCCCGCCGCACGCCGAGCGCGCCGACCCGCCGCACCAGACCCTGGTCCTGCTCGAACCGACCGGCGCCGCCCCCACGACGGCCACCACCCCCACCGCCTCCCCGGGCGTCACCGGCCTCCCCACCGCCGCGCCGCACAGCACCCCGCCCCGGACAGCCCCGGCCCGTACCCCGCCCGCCGCCGCACGCCCGACCTCCCCGGGGACCACCCCCGCCGCCCCGCCGCCGCCCGCCGCCGCGACCACCCCCGCCGCGCCGCCCAGCGCCCCCGCGACCGCCCCGGCCGCTCCCGCCACCCCGACGACCCCCCGGCCGCCGACGCCCACGGCCACCCCCGACCCGGTGCTCCGGCTCGGCGACACCGGACCGCAGGTGCGCCGCCTGCAGACGCTGCTGCTGGACCTGGCCTGCGCGCCCTCCCGCTACCGCAACGCCACCGGCACCTTCGACGACTGGACCAGAGCCGTCCTGACCTCCTTCCAGCGCGGCGCCGGCGTCCACGGCGAGGACGGCACCTACGGCCCGGCCACCCGGGCGGCGCTGGAAGCCGCCGTGCCCCGCTGCTGACGCGGCTCCGGTCCGGCCTCCGCCACCACCCCACGAACCAGCGACCACCCGACGGGACGGACACCGTGAACGCCCCCCCAGCCCGGCGACGCCCTCGCCACCGTCCTCGACGCCCTGCCCGACCCCGCCCTGCTGATCGACAGCAACGGCACCGTGCTGGCCGCCAACACCACCGCCCACCAGGCCTTCCAGGCCCCCGGCACGGTACTGGTCGGCCTGGGCGTCCTCGACCTGCTGCCCGGGCTCGACCCGCGCCGCATCCCCGGGTCGATGCGTCCCGCGGGCGGCCTCGGTCCGACCGAGACCGTCCGGACGACCGCGCGCCGCACCGACGCCACCACCTTCCCCGCCGAGGTCCGTACCAGCGAGATCGACAGCGCCTCGGCCGCCCTCCTCCTGTCGCCCGGCGAACACGTCCGCCCCACCGGCCTGCTCCTGCTGGTCGCCCGGGACCTGACCGACAGCCGGCGCACCCACGCCGAACTGCTCCGGCTGCGCGTCGAGACGGAGACGCTGCTGCGCACCTGCTCCGAGGGCATCGTCGGGGTCGACGCCGACGGGAACTGCGTCCTGGCGAACCCGGCCGCGCTGCACCTGCTGCACTATCGGGCCGGCGAACTCGCCGGCCGCCCCGTGCAGTCGCTGCTCCACCCCGGGACGCCCGCCGCACCGCCCGCCGTCCTGGCCGCCCTCACCACCGGCCGGCGCCGCACCGGTCGCGCGACGCTGCGTCGCAAGGACGGCGCACCCGTCGCCGTCGACCTGCGTGCCCTGCCCCTGCACCTCGACGGTCAGGTGGTCGGCGCGGTGATGGCCTTCACCGACCGGCGCCGCGAACTGTCCGCCGCCGCCGAACACGCCTACCTGACCGCCGTGCTGCGCAACAGCGTCGCGCCGTCCACCGCCTCCCTCGCCGCCCGGCTCGCCCGGCTCGCGCACGACCCGGCGACCCGGCTGTGGCCCGAGGCCGCCGGCGAACTGCGCCACCTCGCCGAGGAGTTCGCCCGCGCCCAGGCCCTGGTCGAGCAGGCTCTCGGCGACCGCCCGGCGGCGGTTCCCGTCGGGACCGTCGATCCGCTGCGGGTCGATCCACGGTGGGGCGAAGCACTGCCGGCTGATGCGCCGCGCTTCGATCCACCGCGGGCCGAAGCACCGCGGCTCGACCCGGTGCGCGCGAAGCCGGTGGCGCTGCACCAGGTGCTGCGGCGGGCCGTCGACCGGGCCGACGTCCTCGCCGGGTTCGACCGGGTGCGCTTCACCGTGCACGCCGCGGCCGTCGAGGTCAGCGCCGACCCGCACCTGCTGGCCGAGGCACTGGCCCACCTCGCGGCCGACGCGGGCGCCACGGGCCGCCGACCCGCCGTCGCCGGACCCGTCGGCGGCGGGCCGGCCGGTCCGGACCTGCCGACGGTGCTGCTGGTGGGCGAACAGGACGCCGACGGCATCAGGATCGAGATCACCGGCCCCGGCGGCGACGGCCGCACCGGGTACCTGCGGCTGGCCCGCGAAATGGTCGAGGTGCACGGCGGCGTGCTGCAACCGCGCCGCCCGGCCGGCCATGACGGCATCACCTACGTCGTCGACCTGCCGCTTCCCGCCGTCGCCCACGCCGAGCCGCCCCCGCGCCGCCGGCACGCCCGGCCTGTCGCCGGACCGGGGCTGCCCGGCGGGACACCTGCCGCCATCGCGCCGGCCCGGCCGACGCCGCCCGCCCTCGCACCGCCACCCGGCCGGACCGGCGGGCGCCACCGCGCGGGCTCCACGCTGTCCGCGCCGGCCGTCGGTCGGTCGGCCTGACGGTCCGTCATGTCCACCGGATTCCAGTCGTGAAGACGGCCCAAGCGTCGGTGTGTTCGTCACTTCCGGGCCGTTCCTTCCGGTCGCCGAGGACGGCCCACGTCCGGACGGGCTGCGGCGCCGAACGGGATTGCGTATCGCTCCACAACCTGATTTCGAGGGCACCCCGGCCGTCCCCACCGGCGCACAACCGGCCCGCCGCCGTGCCCTGATCCTCCCCGTGCCGCACGGGGTGGACGGCGTGGACCGGTGCCTGGCACGCCGTCGGTGGTGGCGCTGTGGCGCTGTGGCGGTGGCCTGCGGACCTGGCCGGCGGAGGTGGCCGCCTCGCGCGGTCGCTGCCGCGCGAGGCGCCCGGTTGATGCGGGTGGGTCGAGCCTCAGCGGAACGCGGCGATGTTGCGGGTGACCCACGCGGTGAAGGGGTGCGGGGCACGGCCGAGGACTCGTTCGACGTCCGGGCTGATCCGCAGTTCGGCCGGGGTCGGGGCGGAGATGATGTCCAGGGTGTCGTCGGCGAGTTCCACCGGCACGAACCGGGTCATCGTGGCCCTGGCCTCCTCGCGGGTGAGTTCGTGGAACCGCAGGGGGGAGCCGAGCACGGCGGCGATCGCCGCCGCCTGCCGACGGGGCGTGATCACCTCCGGTCCGGTCAGCTCGTACACCCGGCCGGTGTGCCGGTCGTCCAGCAGGCAGGCCGCCGCGACCCCGGCGATGTCCGCCGGGTCGACGACCGGCACCCCCACGTCGCCGAAGGGTGCGGCGACCGTCCCCTCGGTGCGCACGGACTCCGCCCAGGCCGAGGCATTGGAGGCGAAGCCGCCCGGACGCAGGACGGCCCAGTCCAGGCCGGACTCCCGCAGGGCGTCCTCCACCGCGCGCATCGCCACCCGTGACGGATCGAGCGGCCTGGTCGCCACGCCCTGCGAGGAGAGCAGGACGACCCGGCGGACCCCGGCGGCCGCGGCCTGGCCGATGATGTCGGCCGGCGTGGCCCCGGCGGCGTGCAGGTCGCCGGACAGCAGGAGGAACAGCGCCTTCGCCCCGTCCAGCACGGGCGCGAGGCTTGTCGGCTCGGCCAGGTCGGCCACCACGTGCCGGACTCCGGCCGGTACCGCCGCCGCGCGCCGCGACACCGCCGTCACCTGCTCGCCCGCCTCGGCCAGCGCCTGCGTCAGCGGTCGGCCCACGTTCCCGGTAGCCCCGGTCACCACGATCATGTTCAGCTCCTGGTTCGTTGTGTACTGCGGCAACTGACGCTAGGAAAGGGGCTTACTTCTCGTAAGAACGTACCCGGAGGTAAGCTCCGGACATGAGGGAAGGCGCGCAGCTGAGGCAGGCCGGGGAAGGCCGTCGGTATGAGGTGTTTCACACCGACTGCCCCGCCCGTGACGTGGTCGACCACGTGACCAGCAGGTGGGGCGTCTGGGTGCTGATCGCCCTGCGGAGCAACGACCTCCGGTTCTACGAGCTGCGCGACAGCATCCAGGGCATCAGCGAGAAGATGCTCGCCCAGACGCTGCGCGCCCTGGTCCAGGACAGCCTGGTCTGGCGGGAGGTGGAGCCGACGACACCGCCTCAGGTCACCTACGGGCTGACCGAGTTCGGCCGCGAGGTCAGCGAGCCGCTGACGGACCTGTTCGACCGGATCACCGAACGGCTGCCGCCCCGCGGCGCGCAATAACGCCCGGTCCCGTCACCCGCCCGCCTCCGCCGCCGTGTTGCGGTGACCGTTGCCTCGGCCGGGGGACCGTTCCGTCACGCCTGACGGTTCACGGGACCACCGTCCGGGCCGGTGTCGGTCCCGGCTGGGATGCTGGCGGCATGGACGACGAGGCACTGATGCGCGGCCGCGTGTACGGGGCTGACCACGACGACCCGGACCCCGGGCCGCGCCCCGGGCACGAGTACCGGGAACTGGTCGGCGGCCCGCTCGACGGGCTGCTCCTGGACGTCACCGGCTGGGACGCCGAGCGGCTCGACCACGGCGCGGCACTGGCCACCGAACTCGGCGCGTTCGGTGCCGGCGGCCGCGCCCACTACCGCCGGCGCCCCGCGGACCGGCGCCGCTGGGACTGGCAGGGCGACAGCCCCTGACGGCGCCGGTCCGGTGCGTCCGCCGGGCTGTCCGCCGCCGTTTGAACTCCGGCGAGAAGCATTTTTATACCCTGTTACGGTTGCCTCGGAATTGGCCGAGGGACGGGGTGGTGTGATGTTTTCGGTGGATGAGGTTCCGGAATTCAAGGTCGCCTACATGAGGCGTGTGGGGCCGTACGGGGCCGGGAACCAGGAGCAGATGGAACGCCTCAAGGGGTGGGCCGCCGCGAGCGGTCTGCTCCGGGACGGCTCGGTCGTCCTCGGGATCGCGCAGGACGACCCGGGGGTGGTCGCGCCGGAGGACTGCAGGTACGACGTCTGCCTCGTCGTGCCGCGGGACACCGGGATCGGCGGGGCCGGAATCGAGGAGGCGTGGCTGCCGGGCGGGCGGTACGCGGTCCGCACCGTGGCCCATACGGCCGAGGCCCTGGCGCGCGCGCCTGGGCCGGTCTGCTCCCGGCGCTGGCGGACGCGGGATTCCGTTTCGATTCGGCACGGCCGATTATCGAGCGATTTGCTCCCCGCATGCTTGAGAACCACTTGTGCGAGATCTGTGTCCCGGTAATCTGAGTTTTGGGGCCGGACAGTGGCGGAAGGTCGCGGTCAGCGCTCGCCAGGCGGTGGCGTCGGCGAAGCAGCGCCCCCGACGCCGCCCCGCCCGCGTCCGGCGGTCCACTACTGCTGCCGGGGGGCGTCCATGTGCAGGCGGATGGTGGTTCCCCCGGCGCGGCTGGAGCGGATCTCGACGAGGTCGCAGAGCTGGTGGGCGAGCCACAGGCCGCGGCCGCCGATCTGTTCCGCGGTGGGGCGGCTGCGGCCGGCCATCACGTCGGAGATGTAGCCGGAGTCACGGAACTCGCAGAGGAACGTCGCGTCCTGGGCCCAGGTGCGCAGGGTGCCGTGGCCGCCCCCGTGGCGGATGCTGTTCGTCGCGATCTCCGTGACCGCGACGGCCAGTTTTGGCAACCGGTCCCGCAGGACGCCCGCGTCGGTCGCGCACTGCGTCACCTTCGCGCGGATCGCGGCCATGTCACCCTCTGTGTAGCTCAGTTCCTGGAAGGGGTCGCACGGGCCGGCCAGCTCCTCGAAGGGGTACTCCTCGGCGCTCAGATACTCCTCGTTGGCCGCATTCCGGTCGCCCCGGCGGATCAGCGGATGGCAGAGCGAGAGCGATCGCAGGGCATCCTCGTCGTCGTCGGCGGCGTCGTAGGGGCACAGCATCGACCAGGTGGCGCTGCGCGCGAAGGCCCGGTTCAGCAGCCACTCGTGGTACCGCAGCTCCGAGAGGTGCGCCGTGCTGCGCGCATGGCGCCAGGCGGTCTCACCGATGGCCCGCACCGGCCTGCCGCCTTCACCCCGCTCGGTCATCCAGGCCGACCAGGCAGCGATGTGCCGACCGGGATTGGGCCCGGCCGTCGTCGTGTCGACGAAGGTGACGGCGGGCTCGTCGACGAGTTCGCCGCGCAGCAGCGAGGTCTTGTCCGAGGGGACCGCGACGACCACCGCCTCGTCGGCCTCCAAGGCCTCGTGGATGAATCCCAGGGTCCCGGACAGGAACTGCGCGTCCCCGCGATAGGGGTACAGCTCGTGGCGGAACGGGCTCTCGCCCCGGTCGGACGTCGGGGGCACGGTCGCGGTCATGTCGCCATCACCACCGGCAGGTCGGCGGCCGCGTAACCCGCCAGCTCCCAGCAGAGGAGCACGGTCTCGTTGGCGCCTTCCACGACGATCCGGCGGCCCGGCAGGTGACGGGCCGCTTCGACCAGAGCCTGCATGCCGGCAGCGTCGATGAGTTCAAGATCGTCGAACCCCAGCTTCACCATCGACGAATTCCTGACCGCGGCGCGGACCGCGGCATTGAACGCGGCCGCGCCCTCAGAGTCGACCACGCCGTCCACGCTCCACCTGTTGGCGCCCGTGCTGAACATCCGAAAGGACGGACGCGGAGCACGTGTGCCCACCTCGTGAGGATGCATGCACGCCACACCGTCCAGGGTAGTCCGGTCCCACCGCGACGGCCGGAACGCGCACACCACCATGGCGCCGCTCTCCGAAGCGAACTCGTCGAGTTTGAGCTCCCCGGCCAGTAGTTCCTCCGCCCCGGAGGCTGCCGTCGGGGGCATCCGCTCGGTGAGGACCCGTACGGACCGGAAGCCCTCGCGGGTCGCGGTGTGGACTTCCCTGCGCACCGCAGCCAGCATCATGTCCATGTCCAGTGCGTCCGGCAGATCGAGGACCACCGAGGTGGAAGGACTGCCGTCACGCTCGATCCCGGCGGTGCCGTGGGAACCGATGACCACGACCTTGTCCCCGTACAGGGCGCCGTCCGCCAGATAGGCCCGCGCGTCGGCGAACGTGGCAGCGGGGCCCATCCGCCAGCAGACGTGGTCACCGAGACCGACCTCGTCCAGTGTCGCCAAAGCCCGCGCCGCTCTCACCCCGCCCCCTTCCCAGGTCACCCCTGCCAGCAGTGATAGGAGAATAACGGTTTCCGGCAGATGCCCCGCTGTTTCGGGCGGCCGGAGTGCGGTCTACGCCTGCCCACCAGGGGCGACACCAACCCTCCTGCGTCGGAGCCCGTCCTGCGAGGACGACCCGCCCCGTCCGCCATGGAGGGCATGGGTGACTCGCCACGGTCGCTCATTACGCGGAGTAGCCGCCGCTGGGGGGCCGGATCGGTCCGCGGTGGAATTTCGACCAGTGCTGCGACCAGGCCGGGTCACCAGGTCACCACCGAATCCGGCGCCTCTGCGGGTGATCCGCAGCGGCCGCCGCGCCTCGGCGTCATCGAGCCCGCGCACGCGCACACGGTCAGCAACCTCAGCACCGCGACGCGCCGCCCGGCACGGAACCCGGCGGCGCGTCACCTCACTCGGAGCTGATGTCACCTGATCCGGCGTCACACACCCGTGGTGCCGTCGATGCACTCCCGGAGCAGGTCGGCGTGGCCGTTGTGGCGGGCGTACTCCTCGGTCATGTGCACGTAGATCCAGCGGAGGCTGACGTCCTGCTCCATGAAGCGGCCGGTGTCGGTCAGGGGGCGGTCGGCGCAGAGTTCGCGCGCGCGGGTGACCTCCGCCTGCCAAGTGGCGAGGGCGTCATTCAGTGTCGCGCCCTCGGCCAGTTCAAAGCCGCCGTCGGGGGCCGACGGGTCGGCCTGCGGGTCGTAGATGGGCGAGGCCTCTTCGCCGGCGAACACTCGGCGGAACCAGTTCCGCTCCACCTCCGCCATGTGCTGGACGAGGCCGGTCAACGTGAAGCCGGACGGTGGCACGGACGCGACGGCGGCCTGCTCATCGTCCAGACCCTCGCACTTCATGGCGAGGGTGGCACGGTGAAAGTCGAGCCAGCCTTCGAGCGTGGTGCGCTCGTCGGCGTTCAGGGGCGGGAAAGGGCGTTCGATGGTCATCGGTCGATTATCGCCAGCTTCTGAGGCCACCGACCGGCAGGCCCTCTGAAAGGGCCGAACGTAGCCCGATGCGGCACCCGGTAGTGGCGAGTCCGCAGCCCGACCTCGTCCATGCCCGCCCCGTTCCCACGCACCTCCACGGCACCTGTTGTCGCGATCGCCCGACACCGGGTCCGGCCGTCACGTCCTGCCCCGGCCTTCCCGGTCGGCCGGCGGGGCCGTCACGGCCGGGCGTGGCCTCGAGGCGGTTGAGCCGCAGGAGCGCGGCGTGCAGGTGGGCCGTGAGCTCCGTGCCGCGCAGCAGGAAGCCCGGTGAGTGGGGCGCTGCGGACAGGACCAGGGCGCTGCTCAGCGCGTCCAACGCGCCCTGCCGCGTGTGAGGTTGGTGGAGCAGGGCGGCGTCCCCGGTGGCCAGGTGCAGCCAGGCGGGCCAACCGAGTGCGCGCACCTCGTGGGTGGGAACGCCGTGGATGCACGCCATGGCGAGCTGGGCCGACAGCTCGGGCGCGATCCGGCCCGATTCCCAGCGCGCCACCTTCTCCCGGCGGGCGGCCGTCGGCCCGAGCCCCAGCGCGGCGTGCGTCTGCGCGACGAGGCGGGCGTATTGCGGCTGGGAGAGTCCAATCGCCGTTCGCAACAGTGAGAGGGGGTGTGCCATAGCTGATGCCTCGAATGATCACGACGATGCCGGGTGGGACTGTCGGCGCCTGTGGTCGGATCCTAGGCAACGCGTTGACCAGACACGAGAGATCGAGGCACCCCCGGAGGCACGACCGCGGCCCTTGCCCACGGAGGCGGTTCCGGTCGCGGGCGGGCGGGCCGCACATCGCGGCGGTCCCGCTCCGGCGGGGCGTCTCGGGGAGTGGAAGACCCACCCGGCTGCCCGTCCGCCCGCATCCGCGCCTTCCTGACCGCGCTGGCGCCCAACGGTCAGGCCCCGGGCGCCGTGAGGCCACCACCCTCCGACACCGTTCAACCGCCGCAACCCCGCACTTGAACACCCGCATTGGGCCCCGATGACCGCACAGCGTTGCGTCTGCTTCTCGCACTGGATCTCGCGCGGTACTGGTGTGCGTGGGGCCCTCTGAAGGGACGAGCTGCGCCCTCAGTGGGAGAGTCCGCCGGTCGCACGTCGCCGCCGGGAGTGTGGCTCGGTGGCGGAAGCCGGCCCCGACAGTGACCGGAGTGGGAGCGCCTGCTCAGTACCGAAGACCTTGATCGGGCGGACGAGCGGGAGTGGTCGAGGCCCGGGGCCTTCCTGCAGCAAACGGCCGAAAGAATCCCACCTTTTGCGTGTTCGAGCGATTGCGCAGCGTATGGTGGTGTCGCATTTCGTTGCGGCTGGGTACCGCATCGAGCTTTGACTCTGGGGGGAGATTGCGGTGGCCGACGTCAACGTCGTTCCGCAGGAACTGCACGCGTCGGCCCAGGTGGTGAGGGGGCTCGCGGAGGAACTGGGCACTCCGGTCCAAGCTGCGCTGACCTCGGCCACGACGACGAGCGGCCAGCTCGCCGGTTGGTCGGTCGCCGCCGGACTGGGGCGGTTGGGGAGCAGTTGGAGCGCGCCGCTCGCGGCGCTCCAGGAGCGGATCGCGGCCACGGGGACCAACCTCGACGCGAATGCCGATGCTCACAGCCACAACGAGCAGGCGGTGGCCGGTGCCTGGAGCCGGCAGGGGGCGAAGCAGTGAGCAACGTGTACGAGCTGTTGGTGAAGTTCGACCCACAAGGGCTGCGCGACGTCGCGAAGAACTGGAAGGCGCTGGCACACGCCGCGGAGACCGTGGGCTCGCGTCATCGCAACCAGGCGAACGGGCCGCTTCACCAACACTGGCAGGGCGCCGACGCCGAGGCGGCGTTCCCGTTCATGGCGCGGACCGAGCAGCAGCTGGACGTCGTCCGGGTGGAGGCGGAGGCGGTCGCGCTGACGCTGAACACGGTCGCCGACCGGATGTACCAGGCACAGACGAACCTGGCGAACGCGGTACACCGCGCGCAGGACTCCGGCCTGATGGTCTCGGCCGACGGAAGGGTCGACCTTGCGCCGGAGCTCCCGGAGGAGCGCAACGACCCGGACGCCCAGACCGCACGCCGCAACCTCATGGGCCTCAAGGCCGGCTACCAGAGCCGGATCGACCAGGCGCTCAAGGACGCCCAGGCGGCGAGCGACCAGGGCAACACCGCCCTCGGGCGCCTGAGCGGGGAGATCCTGGACGGCCGGAGGGTGGACGGGGCCGTAGCCGAGACGCGCACCGACGCCGCGGACGTGATGAAGGACCTGGGCCTGGCCGAGGCCTACATCCCGGACGGCAAGGACCCGCAGAAGAACGCCGAGTGGTGGAAGGGCCTCACGCCCGGCCAGCAGGAGACCTACCTCGCCCTGAACGCGGCCAGGATCGGGAGTCTGGACGGCCTGCCGGCCACCGTCCGGGACGAGGCCAACCGGCTCGTGCTGGACCAGAAGCTCGACGCCCTGCAGGCCGGCACTCCAGCCTCACTCGGCCTCGACCAGACGACGTACGACAAGCGCAAGGCGGCGCTGGGCGAGATCAAGAAGAAGCTGGAGGACAAGGCCGACGCGAAGGACGAGGAACACCAGATGTTCCTCCTCGGCATCGACCCCGAGGCATATGGCGGGGACGGACGCGCCATCGTCTCGACCGGCAACCCGGACAAGGCCACCCACACCTCGGTCTTCGTGCCCGGGACCAACACCGAGCTGCCGGGTGTTCCCGGGCAGATCGACCACATACGCAAGCTGCAGAGGAATGCCGGGGCGTACGCGAAGGAAGGCGAAACCGTCGCCGTGATCTCCTACCTCGGCTACGACACGCCGGAGAGCATCCCGGCGGCGGCGAACCCCATGCGCGGCCTCGACGCCGCCGACGACATGCGCCGCTTCTCCGACGGGCTCAGGGTGGCGCACGGCGAACCGAAGACCCACCTAAGCTACATCGCCCACAGCTACGGCAGCTTCGCAGTCGGCGTCGCGGACAGCGAGAAGGGCGGCCTGCGGGCCGACGACATCGTGACCCTCGGCAGCCCGGGCATGGGAGTCCTGACCGCGGACCAGCTGACCGTCGATCCGGACCACCTCTGGATCGGAGAAGCCACCGACGACGCCACGAGGGTCGTCGGCGGGTTCTCCCTGGGACCCAGCCCCCACATCGTGGGATTCGGAGGGCACAACATCAACATCGACACTTCCGGGCACGGCGGCTACTGGGATGACGGCTCGCAGAGCCTGATCAACCAGGGCAAGATCATCGCCGGCCGGAAGCCCAGCACTGTCCCCAAGGAAGACCCGTTCTGGGGCTCGTTCCCCCACTGAGCCGCCGCCCCGGAGAAGCCATGCCCCGCCCGCGCACCCGCTCGTCCGCCACGGCACTGAAGTACCTCGTGGCAGCGACCCTGACAGTCTCAAGCCTTGGAGCCTGCATGGCGAACCCCAGCACCGGAAAAGACGCCCCGCTACCGGTCAAGTCCCGCGATGAAGCGCTCACTTGGGCACGTCAGATCACTGAGCACTTGACCCAGACCGCCGGGATCCAGATCAACGCCGAACCGGCCGACCCGTTCTACAGCCCCTGTGTCGGACGCAACGGAGAATCCGCACCCGACGACCGCTACACACTCTTCTACGCAGTCCACAGCTACGTGCCCAACACCCAGCACAACGACGTGGTCCGCAAGGTCAGGGACCTCCTCACGAAGGAAGGGCTCACGATCTCCGACTATCAGGAGGCGCCCGCCACCCAGGCGAACTCGACCGTCACCGCACGCCATCCCGACAGCAGGTACGTCGTCGACGTCTCCAGCACCGCCGGGGACAACCGCATGGTCCTGAGCGTCACCACCCCGTGCCTGAAACCCCCCTCCGCCCCGGACACGCCCACCCCGTAACGCCCCGGCCACGGCGGCGCCGCAGTTACCGCGTTACCGCTGAACCGGACGGCGTGTCCGGCCGACCGGCTGTCGCGCCTGCGGGGCGACGGCTGCGGTGAACGCCTCCTCGACGCGGGCGCCGTGCCGTGCGGAACGCAATCGCGAGGTGCTCCCGCGACCCTGGCCGGCAGAAGCTGGGGTCGGCGGTCGAGAGTTCCGGCGCGTCAACGAGGCGCTGCTCGGCCCGGAGAGGCTGTTCGCGGAGGCTGCGAGAAAACCCGTTTGGTGGACGCGGGGTGCGCTGCTACATTTCCGGTGGCCGTGCGAGAGATCGAGGAGGTGGTACCCGTGAACGCAATATCGACATGGGTGCTCCCCTCCGGGGTCACGGTCGGGCGATAGGCAGGTCGTCCGGGAGCGCCGTTCAGTGCACTCCCGAAAGGCACGACCATGCGCTTCACCTCCGAGCAGCGCCTCGACGAAGGCGTCCTCGAACGCGAATTCACCCTCGGTGAGATTCCGGGCATCCTGTGGACGCCCGCGGCCGTATCCTCACCGCTGCCGCTGATCCTGCTGGGCCACCCGCCCCTCGGACTGCGGAAGATGTACCCCCGGCTGGTGGACCGGGCCCGGCACTCCGCGGCGGAGGGCTTCGCCACGGCCACGATCGAGCTCCCCGGAAGCGGTGACCGGCCCCGTTTGGCCGCCGTCGATCAGGCCCGCGCAGACCTGCGCCGGGCGATGGAGGCGGGTGAGCCGGTCAGCGACGAGATCGTCGACGCCCTCGTCCTCCCGCTGGTCGAACAGGCGGTCCCGGAGTGGCAGGCCGCCCTGGACGCCCTCCTTGCGCTGCCCGAGATCGGCGGCCCGGTCGGGTACTCGGGGGGTGTGATCTCGATCGGCATCCGGCTCGCTGTGGTCGAGCCGCGCATCGTGGCCGCCGGGCTCTTCGCCGGGAGTCTCGTGCCCCGCGCCATGTTCGAGGAGGCCCGGCAGGTGACCATCCCGCTGCACGTCCTGCTGCAGTGGGACGACGAAGGGAACGACCGGCAGGCGGCTCTGGACCTCTTCGGCGCCTTCGGCTCCCAGGAGAAGTCCCTGCACGCCAACATGGGCGGACACACCGGCGTCCCGCAGTTCGCGGGAGACGTCGCGGTCCAGTTCTTCGCCCGCCACCTGAGGAAGTGAGGTCGGCGTCGGACCGGTGACAGGCGGTCGCTGAGGTCGGCCGGTGTGCCGCTCGGACAGCGGCCGACCCTCCACAGCGCTCCAGACCGTGGGCCCTCGCTGAACTCCGGCAGGGGCCCACGGCGGCGCCACGCCTCCTCGATGTCCTTCGTCATTACTCCGGGCTGCCCCAGGCGCCGGTGACGGCGATGATGTCCCGGGCCAACGCCACGGGGCGCTCCCGCGCGATGAGGTGTCCGGCACCGTGGACGGACCGGACGGTGGTGTGCGGGGCCAGGCGCAGCAACTGGTCGATGTCCTCGGCGGTGACCGATGAACCGGTGTCGCCGTGGACGAGCAGGAGGGGAAGGTCGAGCGCGCCGGTGATCTCCCGTAGCCGGGGGACCTGGGCGAGGATGTCCTCGACGAGCTCGGTGTGGGTGCCGGCCAGGCCGCCGGCGGCGAGGAAGCGGCGGACTCGGGCAGGTTCGAGGCAGGGGACGACGTCGACCAGTACCAGCCCTGCCACCCTGGCCCGCACCGCCGGATCGCCGAGGGCGGCGACGGCGGCGAGCCCGCCCAGTGAGGCACCGACGACCACGCACCCCGGCGGTTCGGCGAACAGCATCGCGGCGACGTCCGCCGCGCACGCGGTCAGCGTTCGAGCACGGCCCTCGCTGTCGCCGTGGCCCCGCTGGTCGAAGGCCACGCAGCGGAACCCGGCGTCGACGAGCACCTCGCTGACCGGTGCCCACACCTGACGGCGTTCGCCACCGGCATGCAGCAGGAGACAGGTCGGTCCGGCACCGATTTCCTCCCCCCGCAGGATCGCATCGGGGCGAGCGATCCGCCGCGCCCGCGGAACGGTCGGGTCGATCGTGTGACTCATACCTTCCCCTCTCCCACGCGCGCCCGCGGAGGTCGCAACGCCGGGGGCCGGTCGCTCCCCGAGCCGAACGCGGTTTCTCCCCCTGCCCGAAGGGGCGCTCCGGGAACCGAAGCTACACCGACCGGATGCCCGCGGGGAGGTAAGGCCGTCCTGTCACGCACAGGCCGGCGGCAGCGGGTTCCCGGGTCCTGAGTCGGGCCGCCAGGCGGTGTCGGCCGGGCGGTCGCCGCGACGTCCGCCGCGACGTTCGCCACCATGCCGGCGATGCTGCGGGGACCTCGCGGCATGCGCTCGACCCTGCGGGACCCAGGCCGCATCGAGTCGGTCATAAACGACGAGCGCTTGGTCAGCGGGAGCAGGCACCACCAACTGGCGCTGAGCTCGCGGCCGCCGCCGGTCAGGACGAGCCACGACACCGACGCGCCCCCGGGCCGACTGTCGGGGGCGGCGCTACACACCGGTGGTCCCGGCGGCGCTCGGCCCGGTGGGCGACCAGCGGTGGGGCGCGGCCCACAGCCGCCGGGCGGCGGCGACCTCCGAGCGCCCGACGGCCGGTCTCCGGGTGCGCGTCCAGGAGCCCCACCAGTCGGGGGCGAGCGGCAGGGCGGCGCGGGCGGTCGGCTGGTCCGGGTGCAGGCCCAACGGGCGTAGCGCACCGGCCCGGACCGACACGGTCACGAAGCCCCGCCAGCGGCCCGACTCGCGATCGGGCCCGCAGGTCAGGTCGCAGCGGATGTCCTGCTCGTCGACCGGCGACCAGTCGATGCCGTGGTCGCGCAGTCAAACGGCGAGGGCCACTCCGGGGTGCGGCATGCCGGTCGCGTTCTCGACGGTGAAGATCCTCACCCAGTCCTCGTCAGCCATCCGTTCAGACTGTCACACGGGCTGCCGGGCCGTCGCCTCGGTTTCGCGGCGCCGGCCGGGTCGTGGTCGGGGCCGGAGAGTGGCCCTGTCGGAATTCGGCTCCGAACTGACGGCTGCCCGTGGGCTATCGCGGGAGGTGGCCTACGACGTGGGCCCCCGAGCCGAGGAAGGAGCAGTGGGCGCCGGCCAGGAACACCCACTCCAGGGGCGCCAACCGCCACCGACCGCGGGCCGTCAGCACCCACTCGTTCACCGCAGAACCGACGGCGAGCCCGAGCAGGGGGAGCGGCAGGGCGATCCAGTAGGACCAGACATCAGCAAGTCGAAGACGGCGAGCAGCGCACCGCACACTGCCGCGGTCAGGAACCGTCCCGGCTTCCGCTCATCCGCGTCGGCGCGTTCCAGGCTTGAGGCGGCCGTCACTTGAGAGCCTGCTTTCCCAAGAGGCGGATCCGGTTCCGCGGTCAAAGCGGCCGAACCGATCGGCGCCTTCGGGCATGTGTGCTGAGGCTCAACTCGAGCTATCCGCAGAGGATTTACCGGACCGGTCGGTCGGTGCTGTGACCGACCGGCCGGTCCGGGTGGAGGGTCAGCCCATCGTGCAGGCGAGCTGGGCCTTCACCGCGTCGCGGAGGTTCTCCTGGGCGCGGCAGTCGGCGTTGAAGACGTCCTGCCACTGGGGGCTGATGAAGTGGACGTTCACGATCTCGGTGACGATGTTGACGTCCTGGGCCTTGATGGTGTTCTTGGCGATCAGCACCTGCGGTGTCGGAGCCGTCTGGGCGCCGATGACGCCGCCTTCACCGTAGAACAGGTTGGTGATCTTGGTGTAGACGGTGACCCTCTTCCCCTGGATGTCGTTGCCGACGATGGCGACCGTCCAGTCCTTGTAGTTGCGCTGCCAGCCGAAGTTGGTCGCCCGGTTGAGGGCGGACACGGTGCCGTACTGGGCCTTGATGATCCAGTGGTGCCTGAGCAGTGGGCGGCCGCCCGGGTGGTCCCGGGGGTGCGCCGGTTCCCCCGCCTGCACGGCGTCGCGCAGGTCCTGGTTCCCGACGACCGGACGGTCCGCCGTCGAACCCGGGGCGAGCGTCGCCGCGCCGGCCGGTGTGGCGACGCCGCCGGCGACGGCGAGGGCCGCTGCCCCGGTGACCACGACGGTCCTCCACCGTGCGACGGACCGCTGACTGGTTGCCATCCTGGTACTCCTCGTTCACGTGCGTCGACGGTCCCCGCGGCATGCCCGCGCGCCCGCCACCGGGAAGTACCCGGTGCCCTCGACCCTGGCGGACCCGAGTGCGGTGCACATCAGTCGTATGACTGACGGAACAGACGATCCGTCAGTGACCGACGACGTCGGTCACGGGGGAGGCCCCGGGTAGGGGTGCGCCGGGTGCGGGCGGCCGTCCCGGGCCTGCCGCGGCCGTGGACCGCCTTGCCCGCCGCCGGTCAGCGCCGCGGACCGCTCCCGGCCGCCGGCTCGGCGGGCCTCCGTCCCTTCGGTACGCATCGCTGCGCCGACCGGGCCGATCGGGCTGACTCGGGGGTCACCCGGAGGTGCAGAGCGGCGAGCAGGAGGCAGAACGCGGCCATGGCCGACCACAGCGCGGTCGTCCCCACGTGAGCGAGCAACTGGGTACCGAGGAGGGGCGCGAGCGTCGCGGCGATCCCCCAACTGGTGCCGAAGACGGCCAGGTAGCGGCCGTTTTCGCCGGGCGGCGCGAGGTCGGTGACCGGTGCGTAGACGCGGCCCATGACCAGGAGGTCCCCGAGGCTCTTCACGGCAGCGAAGGCGAGCAGGGCCGGCAGGGTGCGGGTGAGGGCGAAGCCGGTCAGGCCCGCGGCCAGGAGGAGATGGGCGAGGGCAAGGGTGGCCGGTGTGGTGAGCCGGGTCGTGAAGGACAGCCGGATCAACGGCTGGGCGAGCACGGTGGTGGCAGCGGCGGCGGTGAACAGCAGCCCGGCGTCGGCGGCCGGCAGGCCCTGCCGTTCGAGGGCGAGCGGCAGGGTGACCACGGTCTGCTCGATGCGCACCGAGCCGCCGGGCCGGAGCCGCCCCGAGCCGGCTGTTGACCATGTTCGCGGGGTCACTCCCGAAGGTTCTTCTCCTCGATGTCCACGCCCACCCCCGTCAGCCGCCCGTTCTCGCCGGAGGCTATCCGCCCCCGGTGACACGGGAGGCGGTAGGGCCCTGGCGACCGAGTTGTGCACGAGGCCGTACCTTCATGCTCGGCCGACCAGCGGATCACCCGACCGGGACGGAAGACTCGACCTCACTTCGTTGCCGTGCTGAGGATCGACGCCTGCGAGCCGGCCGTACTGGGGAGGCCGCGAGTCGGGCGCGGCCGGGGCGCCCGTGATCCTCGCGGCCCTTCTGCTCAGTGCCAGCCGGAGTTCCAGTCCTGGTTCGCCGGTCCGGCGTCACCGCCCAATGAGGACAGAAGGCCGACCAGGAAGAGGACCGCCACGATCAGCCCGAGCAGCACCAACCAGAAGGTGTCCTCAAAGCCGGGACGATACGGGCCTTTTGGCCGGTCCGGTCGATTCGGCTGGTCGCCGTCGCCGTCTTCCTCGTCGCTCCGGCCCTCGGCGTCGCTGTCCTCGTCGGCCACCGTGTGCCCCCCTCCGTCCGGACTCATGGCACCGCGTCGCACGGCCGGCGTCAAGCCTTCCGGCGGTGGCTTCTTCTGCGGCCCTGGCGCGGTGCGAAGTCCACGGGGTCGGCCGGGCAGTACCCGCGCACGACCGTCAGCGCCCGGGCGTGCGACATCGGACGGCCCCGTCCTTGGTACGGGAGCCGAGGGCGTCGGCCCTGTAGAGCGCCCACGCCATCGGGACGGCGGTGACCGCCGCAACGGTGAGTTGCGCCCAGTACGACGGGATCAGGTGATCGCCGACCACGACGACGGCGATCCACGAGGCCAGTACGGCGGCCTTGGCGGCTACGAGGCGCAGCCGGTTCACCGGAGGAGCGAGGTCAGGCACCCCGGTGCCCCGCTCGCCGCTCGCGACGTTTTTCACTGGTCTGGTCCTTTGATTCGGGCGTGCTTGCGCCGCCGCCGGGTCACGGCAGCGGCGTGTCCGGGCTTCACGGTAGGGATGGCTCACTGGTGGGCGAAAGCACTCGGGACGTGCCCAGGGGGTGCCTCCGGTCGCTGTGGCCCCCTCCCGCCGCCCGGGAGGGGGCCGGTTTCGACAGGTGGCCGGAACACCGGTGGCGCGGGGGCGTGGTGGACGGCGCCGAGGGCGCGCTCGGCGCCGTCCGTCGCTTCAAGTCCGGTGGAACGGCGTGATCCAATCCGATCAGGTGGTCTTGACGGATCCGCCGTCGATCAGCAGGTCGGCGCCGGACATGCCGGCCGCCAGCGGCGAGGCGAGGTAGGCGACGGCCGTGGCGACCTCGGAGGGCTCCAGCAGGCGGCCGGTGGTCATGCCCATCGCGGCCGGGAGCCCAGCCAGCAGCTGTTCCTGGGTGACTCCCATGGAGCGGGCCAGCTCCGCGCCGTAGCCGTCCGGGCTCTCCCACATCGCGGTGCGTACCGGGCCCGGCGAGATGGTGTTGACGCGCACGCCCTGCGGTCCGAACTCCTCGGCCAGTGCCTTGCCGAAGGCGGTCAGGGCGGCCTTCGCGGTGGTGTAGGGGACCGGCCCGGCGTGTGGCATCCGGGCGCCGTTGGAGGAGATGTTGACCAGTGCGCCGCGGCGGCGCAGCAGGCTGGGCAGCGCCGCCCGGCTGGTCCGTACGGCGGCGAGGAAGTTCAGGTCGAAGGACTGTTGCCACTGCTGGTCGGTGAAGGAGAGGAAGCCGCCGGTCTGGCCCGCTCCGCCGTCGCCGCCGCCGACGTTGTTGACGAGCAGGTCGAGGTCGCCGAGTTCGGCGGTGGCGTGGTCGATCAGCCGGGCGGGGGCGTCGGGGGCCAGCAGGTCCACCGATACGGCCAGGGCGCCGGTCTCCTTCAGCTCCGGGGTGATGGTGCGGGCGGCGGCCACCACGCGAACGCCCTCGGCGGTGAGCGCTCGGACGGTGGCCAGTCCGATGCCGCGGCTCGCGCCGGTGACCACGGCGGTGGTGTTCGTCAGCTGCAGGTCCATGGATGTGCTCCCGTCGGGGCGATGCATGAGTCGCGACTTGAATGACGCCATCAAGCTAATAGATGCAACATCGATGATGCAAGTAGGTCGTGATCGGCGTCCCCGATGTACTGTCTGGTCCATGGAGACGAGAGGGCGCGCGCTGCGCGCCGATGCCGAGCGGACGGTGCGGGCGATCCTGGAGGCGGCCGAACGCGTCCTGGCCGCCGATCCGGCGGCGACCATGGAGCAGATCGCGGGGGCGGCCGGGGTGGCCCGCACCACCGTGCACCGGCGGTTCGCCAGCCGCGAGGCGCTGGTCGAGGCGCTGGCGGCCTGGGCGACCGAGCGGTTCCACCAGGCCGTGGAGGCCGCCCGCCCGCTCACCTCCCCGCCACTGGTCGCCCTGCACCAGGTGACCGCCAACGTCCTTCAGGTGAAGATCGGGTGGAGCTTCGCGATGAGCCGGAGCGCTCCGTCCGACCCCGAAACCGCGCGCGTGCAGGCCGACGTCCTGGCCCAGTGCGATCAGCTCTTCCGTCGCGCGCAGGAGGCCGGCCTGCTGTCCCCGGACACCGACCTGGAGTGGGCCCGCCGGGTCTACTACGCTCTGATCCACGAGGCGGCCGAAGAAGGGCGGAAGGCCGTCGACATCGGCGCCGTGGACCGGCTGGCCGCACGCGTGGTGGACACCCTCCTGCACGGGGTCGGGACGGCTCCCGCGTAGAGCACACCGCCAGGGCCGGCCGGGAGAGGCGGCCGTCCGGCCTCGATCCCAGCGCGCGTCGACAGCCGGCGGTCCCTTCGCGCCGTGGGCGTAGCGCCACCCGGGTGGTTCGGTGCGCGAAGCCCCCTTCAACCACAGCTGGTTGAAGGGGACTTCGACGAGTCGACCGGAGGCGGCGGGTCGACGTGGCACGCGGTAGGCCGTACTACTCGGGCGGCTGCGCCTCCACGGCGACGGGCGGCGCCAAGTCGCCTCCGAGAGCCGACCCGGTGTCGGCCCGCCCGCTGCTCGCCGACGAGGTCGGTCGGCAGGTGGCATCCGCGTGTGGTGTACGTGCGGATCAGCCCGGGTCGGTACCGCAGACGTAGTACGCCTTGCCCAGCCCGGTGACGGTGCCGGTCAGCATCCCGAGGGCGGCGCCCGCCGCCGCTCCCTCGGGGCCGGCGGCGGCGCCGAGCTGGCCGCCTCGCAGGGCACCCAGCAGGGCGGCCTTGGCTGCGCCTTCCACCATGCTCTTGCCCAGCTCCTTGGCCATGCACTTGTTCCACTCGTCCGAGTTCTTCGGGTGCTCGCGGTCGGGAATCGGCCAGAACGCGGGGCGCACGGTCGACTTCGCGGAGGTGGTCGTGAAGGCGGCGGTCGTGACACCGGCGGTCGTGGCACCGCCGGTCGCGAGGCCGCCGGGCTTGGCGGCCGGAGCGGTGGTGGTGTTGTAGCTGACGGACGGCATGGTCATGGAGCCGTCGATGGTGTCGCCGGGAGCGTTCTCGATGGTCTGCGTGATGACGTTGCCGGAGACCGTCAGACTGACCGGGTGAGTGGTCCCTTTGGTGTCCACGACGGCACTCGGCTTGATCGTGCCGATCCTGGCCCCGGTGGCGGTGTCGACGAGCTTCACCGTGTTCGGGCCGTCCTGCGACGCCGTGGTGCCGTCGGGGAGGTCCGGGGTGAACGAGGCCTTGGTGGCCATGGTCAGCGCCGGCGCGTCAGCGCTCGTCACGCTCGTGGTGCCCGGCTGGTCCGGGCTGGTGTGGGCGACGTACATCGTGGAGCCGGCCGTGGAGTTGATGACCGGGACGGTCACGGTCGCGTCGGTGGTCCACGGCTGGTTGTCGGTGTCGAAGGTCCACGTTCCCGTGACCTTCTTGCCGACGGCCGCGAAGTCGACCCATCCGTAGTTCTTGGCGGGAACGGTCACCGCGATGCCGTTGATGGTCGACTGGTCGGACTCGTAGGTCGTGGTCGTCTGCAACTGGGTGGAGACCATGGCCTGGACCGGGACGGACACCCCGACCGAGGAGGACAGGCCCACACCGAACGACTGCGACCAGCCCGAGTGGTAGATCGTGGTGAAGACCTGCGTCACCTTGTCGGCGGTGTCGTTGTACCAGACCGACGAGGCGGGCTGGCGGGGCAGGACCTCGGGCTGCCCCTCGGACTTCTCCGTCCACGAGCAGGTGGCGGTCTTCCTGGCGCACAGGTCGGCGTAGTAGTCCAGCGCCAGGCTCCTGGCTTCGGCCGCCTTCGCCGCGGGGACCCTCCACTCCTGGGCCGCGCTGCCGTTGCAGACGTTGGGCTGCGCCAGGATCCCCCACAGGTGCAGGCCGCCCCGGTTGTCCATGCACCACTCGGTGCCGCTGGCGTCGTCGCGGCGGACGATCCCGAAGGAGTTGGGCTTGCCGTCCACCGGGCGGAAGTGCCACTGTTCGCCGTCCTGCCCGCAGGACTTCTGGGTGGCCGGCTGGGTGGCGTAGACGCACTTCCCGGACGACGTACTGGCGATGTTGAACTGGCCGGGGGTTCCCAGCTTGATGAGGCGGAAGTTCTGGTAGTTGGTGCCGTCCGGCGTGACGGAGATCTGGTTCCCGTCGTTGTTGCCCGTGGCGTTGAGGGTGCCGTCGCCGTTGGTGAACGTGTAGGCGTCCGTCGCGGCCGCGGCGGTGGCCGCCGTGGTGGAGGTCGCCGCGGCCGGGGTCGCGGCCAGGGCGAGGGCCGGGCCCAGCAGGGCGGTGACGGTAAACGGGACGGACAGGAGTCGTCCGACGCGCCTGAAAGAGAGCTTCATCTCGGCCTTCCTATGAGGTGTCCATGCCATGCTCACCTACCGGGCATGCCGGGCCGGGCGGAATGTGACCTTCCCTCATGTGATCCACGTCTCGTACACGTTCAAGACATGTCGATGAACGGTTCTCCGTGCCCGTACTTCGCGCACCGCGCGCCGCGGATCCACGCCGAGCGTTGCCGCATCAGGACGTGAGCGGCGCACATCCGGTGACACCCTCACCGGATGTGCGCCTCATCGGCATCCGCCGGACCTGTCGCCCGGCAAGCCGAAGCACTCGTTCGACGGCAGCCGCGATCGGCAGCGATTCGGCGGCGAACCGGCAGCGATTCCGCGGCGGTTCAGCCGCGGTGAAAGACCCGGCGGCGCCCTACCGGCGGACCGCCGAGATCAGTCCGCCGGGTCGTTCCTCGCGCCGCGGCGGGGTGCTGATCGGGCGGCCGTAGGCGGTACCGCACTCGCGCAGCGTGTGGCAGTCGGCCTCCCAGCCGTGCCCGGCCAGCCAGCGCGCCGGGTCGTCGGGCATCTCCGAGACCCACAGGGACGCCGCCGACCCCGGCGCGGCGTCCGCGCCGAAGCGGTCGATCACGCCCCGCGAGCCCAAGGTCAGCCCCATCCGGCTGCCCGCCGCCGACCGTGCGCCGATCCGGGCCAGCAACAGCTCCACCGCGCCCTCGGGCAGGTAGATCAGCAGTCCTTCGGCGATCCACACCGTCGGCGCGGCCGGGTCGTGCCCTGCGGCGGCCAGCGCGCCCGGCCAGTCCTCGCGCAGATCCACCGCGACGGTGATCCGATCGCAGCGTGCGACGGCCCGCTCCTGGCGCAGCACCGAAGCCTTGAAGTCCAGTGGCGCGGCGGTGTCGACCTCGAACAGTCGGGTGCCCTCGGGCCAGTCCATCCGGAAGGCCCGGCTGTCCATGCCGGCACCGAGCAGCACGACCTGCCGGATCCCGGACGCGCAGGCCTGCCGCAGCAGGTCGTCGAGGAACTTCGTCCTGATGACGATGGAGTACGACACGGCCAGCCGGCGCCGCCGCGCGGCCTCGTCGTCGGGCAGCGGCGGCGAGGGGGGCCACAGGCCGCCGGCGGCGGCGAAGGCCCGGGCCAGTGGGTCGCGGAACAGCGCGTTCTCCCGCGCGGTCTCCAGCGCTCGCACCCTGGCCACCCCGACCGCCGTGGCCCACACTCCCGACGGCTGCGCCCGCTCCCGCTCATCAGTCACCGCGCCAGCCTAGATGACCGGCTCCAAGGGGCCGGGTGGAGGGAACCGGGTAGCTCATGCGGGTGGAGCGGTCCGGAGCGTGCCGGCTACGGCGCTGCGCAGGCGGCCAGCGCGGTCCGTGCCAGCCCGCGCAGCCAGGCGTGGGCGTGGTCGCTGTCGTGACGCTGATGCCACGACAGGTATACCGGCGCCGACGGCAGTTCGAGCGGCAGGGGTAGGGCGACCAGGCCGAGGTCGGCGACCGCGGTGCGCGTGGTGGCTTCCGGGACGCTGACCAGGACGTCGGAGCCGCGGGCGAACTCCAGCGCGGCCGCTTCCGTCGGCGCGCTCGCCACGACGCGGCGGCTGAGGCCGAGCCGGGCGAGGGCGTCGTCGAGGGCGTTGGCGAGGTTTCCGCGTCGCGAGACGGTGATGTGTTCGGCGGCGGCGTAGTGCTGCGCGGTGACGGCTTCGACGCGAGTGAGGGGGTGTCCGTGCCGCACGATGATGACGAGGGGGGTCTCGCCCACGTTCTCGGCACGGATGTCCGGTGCGGCCGGGCGGTTGGCGTTCGCCTCCAGATCGACCTCGCCGCGCCGCAGCCCGGGGGTGTCGCCGCTCGATTCGGCGAGGAAGCGCAGGCGCACGCCCGGCGCCTGCGCGCGGACGGCGGCGAGCAGGGCGGGGCCGCTCGCGGCGACCAGGGAGTCGTGCCAGCGGAGGGTGAAGGTGCGCTCCAGTGTCGTGAGGTCGAGTTCACGGCTCGGCGCCAGCACCCCCTGGACCTGGTGCAACAGCTCGTGCACCTGTTCCCGGACGGCGATCGCGTACGGGGTCGGGGTCATCGTGCGGCCGGTGCGTACCAGGATCTGGTCCCCGGTCGTACGGCGGATCCGGCCCAGACTCCGGCTCATCGCGGGGGCGGTGACGTGCAGGCGCGCGGCCGCCCCGGTCACGCTGCCCTCCTCCAACAGCGCGTCGAGCGCGGCGAGCAGATTCAGATCCAGTTGCATGGGAGTAATCCTAGCCTTGCTTGACATGCAGTTGTGGTTAATGGCTGGGCTGTCTACCTTCGAGATGTGAGCGCGGGACGCAACGGACCGCTCGGCCCGACCGGCCCTCATCAACCCTGCTGGGAAAGGAAGTTCCGCCATGTCCGCGATGCTTCAGAACACCACCGCCGTCGCCGCCTCCGACGCCGACCTGCTCGCCCAGGTCGCGATCGCCGTGCGCGAGGCCGGCTCCGCGCTGCTCGCACGCTTCGGTGACGTGGTCCACTACCGGACCCGCGAGGAGTTGATGCACGCGCTCACCGCCAACGACGACACGGCCCTCGACATCCTGCGCCCCCGCCTCACGCAGCTGCGCCCGGAGGCCGGGTGGGTGGAGGACGAGCTGGACGGCGGGGCGCTGCCGCCCGGCGAGTGGTGGGTCGTCGACCCGGCCGAGGGCAACGTCAACCACCTGCACGCCCTGCCGGATTGGGCGGTGACCGCCACCCTGGTACGCGAGAACCGGCCGGTGCTCACCGTGGTCCACCTGCCGTTGACCGGCGAGACCTACACCGCGCTCGCCGGCGCGGGCGCGCACCTCGACGGCCGGCCGCTGCACGTCTCCCCGACCGCGGACCTCGGCCTGGGCATCGTGGCCACCAGCCAGGCCCGGCCGGACGAGAACGAGGAGGTCGTGCGGCGCGTCGGCTCCTCCATCACCGCGATGCTCTTCGACGCGCTGGTCGTCCGCACCGCCGTGCCCGCGACCCTGCACCTGGTGAACGTGGCCGCCGGCCGGATCGACGCCTTCTGGCAGTTCGCCGGCGCCCGGGCGGACCTGCTGCCCGGGGCACTGCTCGTCACCGAGGCCGGCGGGCGGATCTCCGACGCCCAGGGCCGCCCCTGGACCCCGCTGAGCGAGAGCTTCCTGGCCGCCGCGCCCGGCGTCCACGCCCAGGCCGTCACCACGCTCTCGCGCTGAGCGCGCCCCCGCACCACGGCCACCCGCACCACGACCACCACGATCCCGTACGAACGGAAGGACCCCCTCACCATGACCACCATCGCAGTTCTCGGCAACGGCCGCGTCGGCGGCAACCTGGCCACCGCCCTCACCCGGGCCGGACACGAGGTGACCGCGGCGGACCGCACGCCGGGCGCCGCAGCGGACGCGGCCCGCACGGCCCGGATCGTCATCAACGCCACCCCGGGCGACGGCTCGTTGGAGCGGCTCACCGCCCTGCGCGACGAACTCCGGGGCAAGATCCTCGTCGACGTCTCCAACGCCACCGCGGACGGACCGGACGGATTGCCGGGCGAACTGCTCCACCCCGGGTCGAGCCTCGCCGAGCAACTCCAGGAAGCCCTCCCCGAAACGCACGTCGTCAAGACCCTCAACACCATGCTCTTCCCGGTGATGACCGCACCGGCCATGCTTACCCAGGCACCCGACGCCTTCCTCTCCGGCGAGGACCCGCAAGCCAAGCAGACCGTCCGCGAACTGCTCAACGACCTCGGCTGGCACGACGAGTGGATCACCGATCTCGGCGGCATCCGGACCGCCCGCGCCACGGAGGCCGCGATCCTGTTCGTCCCGCACATGATCCGCTCCAACGGCTTCTCGCCCTTCGCGATCTCGATAGCCCGCTGACCCGAGCACAGCGCACCGCACCGCACCGTGTCCCGGTGCGGTGCCGCCAACCCGTTAGGTGGGTTGGGCGTGGCGTGGTGCGGGAAGCGTCTGTTGCACGGCGGGGATGTTCTCGCGCTGCGGTACGGGGGACGGGGGAGAGCGGTGAGCGGGGAGTTACGCGTCGAGGAGAGACTGCAGCTCGCCCAGTGGCACCTCGTGCGGGCGGACGGACTGCGTCTCGGTCTGGTGAATCGGGCCGGCACGCTCCTGAGCGCGGACGCGCTCGTCATCACGGGTGTGGTGTTCGCCTCCGGAGCGACGTCGTCGGACGTGTCGCCGGTGATCGGGGCTGCCGCGCTTCTCGCGCTGGTGGTGAGCGCGGGTTCGGCGGCCCTGGCCGCCTCGGTGCTCACCGGGTTCCGTAGGCTCCCGGGAATGTCGCGGCCAGCCGGCTTCCCGGTGCCGATCGCCTTCGGCTACGGCGACACCGTGGGTGCGTTCGGCTCTCCGGAGGAGTTCCGGTCCGGCTTCTCCGCCCAGAGCGTCGAGGCGGCGGCCGACTCCGCGGTTCTGGAGCTGTGGCGCTGCATCAGCGTTCACCAGCTCAGGGCGAGAAGGATGCAGCGTGCGACGCAGTGCCTTCTGGCCGGCGCGGCCCTCCTGGTCGTCATGGCTGCGGCGCGACTGGTCACCGCCCTGGCGTGAGGGCGCGCGGTGGCCGCTCCGCCGCTCTGGTCACGGCGCGAAGTACCGGCAGTACAGGTCGAGATGCTGGTCCGCACCACTGCCGGCCAGGGCCGGCACACGTTCAAGGACGTCCACCGCGCTGTCCGGTGAGATCTCGTCGTCCACCACGCAAGAGCTGTGGCGCGGAGCCGGTCTCTTCCCGCGGCGGCCAGAGCCGTGCACGGTGGTTCCGGGACGGCGAAGGCGGCGAATCCGTCGTTGGCCGGGGGCACCACCGCTCGGAGTGCGCTCTCGGCGCCGGTCAGCTGAATCTCCCACTTCAGAACCGCGTCATCCGGGTAGCTGCCGTCGCACGGCACAGCCGGGAAGTCGTGACGACTGCGGGGGCCCCTCGCTGGGCCAACTCGTCGTCTCGTGCGAGGAAGAACTCGCCTGTGCGCACCATCCGCCGATCTTCGCATCCAGTCATGCGGGCGAGGTTGGCGAAGCGGCGGGCTGAATCGGCGCCTGGCGAGAGCCCCTGGGGCCGGTGGCCTTCCGTCCACCGGCCCCAGGGTCCACCTGTTCAAGCGATCGACGCTCCGGAAATCTGTTCCTCATCCACCGGTGAACCCCACACAAAGGCAGGGCCGGACCCCGGCGATCGAAGAGCCGGGCACCCCGCCTGCCCACCGGAATCGTCTTGGAAGGAACCACCATTCCCATGCGCACCCATGTGCGGGCAGCCTCCATCGCCGTCATCGCTACCGCCACCCTGATGGCGGCCGCACCGCTGGCCACAGCCGCACAGCAGCACACCACCCGGACAGCCTTCGAGGCCTCCGTCACTGATGGCGAGACCGTCGAGCTCACCCCGGCCGAGCTCGCCGGGATTCAGCGCATCGCGGACGAGATCAAGCGTGAGACCGGCGAGAGCGACGGTCCCACGCCGGGGACGTCCATGTTCAGTGCCAAGGGCGACGCCGCCAAGAAGATCGTCGCGCTCCTGAAGAAGTCGCCCAAGCTCTTCAAGTCGGCCATCGGCAAGGCCAAGGAGGGCAAGGACGCCTTCGACAAGTGGATGGGCAAGCAGAACGTGGTCGTCCGCGCTGCCTGGTGGGCCGCGGGCGGTTACGCCCAGGGCGTGGTCATCGACGAACTGGCCAAGATGGTCGGCTGACAGTCCCGTCGCCCCCGGTCCCTGGGCCGGGGCGGCCCGGCGGGGACGACTGCCGAGCGCGGCCGGAGCACCTGACGAGCCGCCGGTGGTGTCCCAGCCCCCATCCCTCCTGGCCTCCCCGATCCGTCGGGTAACCGACCTCCTCGCGGTGGCGCGGAACAGCCATACGCCACCCGTCGTCAAGGAATCAGCGTGACCGACCCCGCCCGTCGCACCTCCACCCTCCAGGACATCGTCGCTCACACGAGCGTGCCACTGCTCCTCTCCTCCCTCGTCCTTCGCATGGCCGCCGACCGCACGGGCACCCACCCCGGCTATCTCACGATCGCCTGGATCGCCCAGGGCCTCGCTCTGCTCTGCCTCCTTGTCGGCATCGCCATCGCCGTGCTGCGCAAGGACCGCCCGTCCCCTGGCGTGTGGCTCCTGCTGGTCGTGTGGACGTTCGGTACGGGAGTGGCCGTCCTGCACGAACTCCCGTAAGAGCGGGGGCCGGTCCGCACCGCTGGTTCGGCCACCAGGAGCCGGAACGTGTCGAGGCCAAGTTCCCTGCCCGCCGCCGGAGTTCCGGCACAAGCGAACGACCCCGGGGGCATTGATCCACCCAGGTTGCCGAAGGGGCACGGGAAGGCCCTGGAGGCCTTTTCGATCTTGGGTCGACGGTCGACGGTCGTCGACGGCGATGGCCGGTTGAGCGCCCGCCCCCCGCAGCGAGGGGGAGAGCAGGAGCGACAGCCCGGGCTGAACAGCCGATCCCGGGCGCGGGCGAAACCCCTTGACCAATGGTCAAGAAACGTTGACCATTAGACCCATGCCTACCGCTGATCTTCCCGAGACGTTCCACGTCACCACTGACGAGCAGCTACGCGCCGTCTCCAACCTCACGCGCCACCGGATCATGGCCGTGCTCCGCTTCGAGCCCGCGACGATCACGCAGATCGCCGACCGGGTGGGCCTCGCGAAGGGGAGCTCCAGCTACCACGTGCGGCTGCTGGAGCGGGCCGGCCTGGTGAAGGTGGTGCGGACGCGGAAGGTCCGGGGGGTCACCGAGCGGTACTACGCCATGGCCGCGCGGTCGATCGTGCTGCCGGATCCGGGCGAGGGAGGGCCGGACCTGCTGATGCGGCATGCGGTGGCGGACCTGGAGGCGGCGCCGGCGGACGGCGAGCGGCACGTGCGGATGGCGCACCTTCGGCTCACCGACGAGCAGTTCGCGGAGCTGGGGGCACGGCTGCAAGCGCTGGCGGACGAGTACCGGGAGCTGTCCGATCCGTCCCTGCCGGACGCGTCGCTCGTCTTCGCGCTGTTCCACCCGGCAACCCGCGTGCAGGCCGAAGGAGACGCCAAGTGACCTCAGAGCTTCGGAAGTTGCCGGCCGGGTTCGGACGACTGTGGACCGCGCAGACGGTGTCCTCGCTCGGTGACGGCGTGACACATGCCGCGCTGCCGCTGCTCGCGTTGACGCTGACGCGGGATCCGATGGCGCTCGCCGTCGTCACTGCCGCCGGAACGCTGCCGTGGCTGCTGTTCGGGGTGCTCGGCGGTGCGCTGGTGGACCGCTGGGACCGTCGGCGCACGATGTGGGTGACGGACGCGGCGCGTGCGGTGCTCCTCGCGATACCGGCGGCAGCGGCCGCGCTCGACCTGCTGAGCGTTCCCCTGCTCGCGGCGGTCGCCTTCCTGCTCGGCCTCGGCGGACTCTTCTTCGACACGGCCGCCACCGCCTATCTGCCGGACCTGCTCGGCCGCGACCCCGCACTCCTGGAGCGCGCCAACTCCCGCCTGCGCGGCGCCCAGACCGCCGCGTCCGGCTTCGCGGGACCGCCCGCGGGCAGCGCCCTGCTCGCGCTCGGACGGGCGGTTCCGCTGCTCGCCGACGCGGTGTCGTTCGCGTTGTCCGCCCTGCTCGTACGCTCGCTGCCCGCCGCGCCGCGGCCCGTGCCGCAGGCCCGCGAGTCGCTGCTGCGGCAGGCACGGGACGGCGCCTCGTACGTCTTCCGGAACCAGCTGCTGCTCGGGCTCGCGCTGCGTCCGGCGGTCGGGAACATCGCCTTCCTCGCCGTGGAGACCGTGCTCGCCCTCTTCGCGCACGACCGCCTCGGCATCGGCGCCTTCGGCTTCGGCCTGCTCCTCACCGCGGAGGCCACCGGCGGTCTGCTCGGCGCGGGCATCGCCTCCTTCCTCGGCCGACGGCTCGGCACCGGCACCGCGCTGACCTGCACGGCCGCCCTCGAAGGGCTTGCCGTCCTGGTCCTCGCCGCCGCCCCGAACCCGTACGTCGCCGGTCTCGCGCTCGCCGTCTGCGGTGCGGGCATGGGTGCCACGATGGTGCTGGCCCCCTCCCTCCGGCAGACGATCGTCCCCGCCCACCTGATGGGCCGGGTCGCCTCGACCTCCCGCATGCTCTCCATGTGCGCCGCCCCGTTCGGCGCCTTCCTCGGCGGCTGGCTGGCCACCACCTACGACGTACGGACCCCGCTCTACACCGCCGCCGGTCTCCTCCTCACCATGACCGCCGTCACCGCGACCATGACCAGCAACCGCCAGGTCGAGGCGGCACTGCGCGCCGCCGCCCCGGCCGACGATCCGGCCCACCCGGGATCCCGGCAGCTCGTTCACGAGGGTGCCGTGTAGGACGCCGCGGAGGCCGTCGAGCCAGTCGGGCGCACGACGGCGACGGCGACCGCGACCACGGCGCCCGGCCGGCCCCGCAGACCGCGCTACCGGCGGGCCGCGCGGCGGTAGTGGTCGAGGACGTCCTGGCGCAGCAGTCCGGCGAAGCCCGCGCCCTCGATCCGCAGGCCGAGCTGGGGCTCGGTGAGGCCGAGGGAGGCGGCGGCGCTCGGCAGGTGCCACTCGTGGGCGGCCAGCCGGTCCAGCAGGTGGCCGCGCCGGACCTGGGACTCGGACAGGCGGAAGGTCTTGAGGTAGGCGAGCCGGCCGTGCTCGTCGGTGATCGCCTCGCCGATGTGGTTCTCCTGCTTGGGACGGAACTCCGGCAGGAACCGGGCGAGCCTGAAGCGGCCCAGTCGACGCACCTCCCGGGCCCGGTAGTCGGGGTCGAGCAGGCCGCCCGCCATCGTGTCGTCGTGGAAGTCCGCCCAGGCGCGCTCCTGCCCGGCGACGGCCGCGCGCAGCTCGGCCACCGAGTTGACCGGGCCTGCCGTGCGCAGGTCGGCGCGGAAGTCCGGGACGGCGGCGGACAGGAGGGCGTAGTGGTGGATCAGCTCACCGTAGAGGTCGAGCAGCAGCGTCCGGTGCAGCGCCCGGTAGTCGTCGGGGTGCGGGACGACGAACGCCGCGGCGAGGGCGTCGGCGACGTACACGAGCAGCCCGCACTGGCCGGGGTGGATCTCGAAGACCCGCAGCGCGTCGGCGAGGCCGCGGACCCGGTCGCCCGCGTACGCCTCCTCGGCGCGCGGCGACAGCCCGTGCCGCACGGCGCGGTCGGACCACTCCTCCCAGGCGATGGTCGGGCCGCCGAAGTGCAGCGCGAGGTACCCCTCCAGGGCGAGGTGCAACGGCAGGAAACGCAGCCGGGTCCGGCTCTCGCGCTTGGCGAGCCGACGCGGCGCCCGCACCCGGATGCGCTCGGGCGGGGCGCTCGCGCCGATGGCGGAGGGCGCGTCGAGCCGGGTGCCGTAGGCGGCCGCCGGGGTGCCGTCGCGGGTCCAGTCGGCGACGAAGCCGTGCGGGACGTAGACGAGGTAGTCGGTGTGCCGGCCGACCGGGACGGCGGCGTACTCCGGCTCGTACAGCTCCTGGTGGAGGCGGAGGTCCTCGATCGGTTCGGCGCGGACCAGCGGGACGAGGCGCACGCCGCCCCACACCTGGGCGGGGCGGGTGTCGAGGCCGGCGAGGTCGATCCGGAAGGCCGGCCCGGACGGGGTCGTGGTCATCGGACGGTCTCCTGGGCGGTGGGGCGGCGCCCGGTCGCGCCGGCCGCCAGGAAGCTCTCGGTGCGGGCCGCCAGGTGCGCCGTCAGCTCCGCGAGGTCGGTGCGGCCCTCGGCGAAGCGCGCGAACTCGACCAGCGCCGGCAGGTCCTCGGCGTCGCGCAGCCCGGCCGTCGGCACCGTCGGGGCGAGCCGCCGGACGTCGAAACCCTCCGCGTCGTACACCGGGTTGAGGTGCACGACGCTGGTCCGGTGCTCCGGGTCCAGGCGGGTGCGCCACACCCGCAGCACCTCCGCGGCCAGGCCCGGCGGGGCGTTGTCCCAGCCGTCGGAGACGATCACCAGTCGCTGCGGCGCGGTGTCCAGGGCGTCCAGGATGCGGCGCCCGAGCGGGGTCGGGCCGGCCGGGCGGGCGAGCAGCGCGTCGGTGCGCCCCGAGGTCCACAGCCCCGTGTACTCGCCCGCCAGCGCCGCCAGCAGGAAGTGGCAGGCGAGCGCGGCGGCGAGCGGCCGACGGCGCTTCACGCCCGAGCCGTACGCGGACCAGCTGTCGTCGAGGACGGCCGCGACCCGGCCCCAGCCACCCTCCTCGGCGCCGGCCGCGCGCACCGCCCGGCGCGCCGCGCCGCGCAGGGCGCCGGTCAGCTCCGCGCGGCGGGCGACCCGGTCGGCGGGCGGCAGACCCAGCACGTACGAGGCGAGCCGGGTGAGCGGCATCCGGGCGAGCGCCGCTTCGTCGGCGGTGACGGCGGTGGCGCCGGCGGCGCGCGCGGACTCCTGGAGGCGCAGCCGCTCCAGGCCGGTCAGCCGGGGTTCGATGCGCTCCAGGAACGCGGCCCGGGGGATGCCGTGGCGCCGGGCGAAGCCCTCCGCGACGGTGTACGGCAGCTCGTAGAGGGCGGATTGCTGGTGGTGGGCGCGGCGCCAGGCGTCCAGCAGCGGTGCCTGGTACGCGCCGCGGCGTCGCGGGGCGTACAGGAAGTCGCCGGTCTCCGCGGCGGCGGGCCGCAGGTGGGTGTGGCGCAGCGCGCGCTTGAGCCCGGCACGGTACTTGACGGCGTCGAGGGTCTGGTCGGGACGGGCGGCGAGCCAGTCGCGCACGATCGCACGGGTCCGCCGGTTGTTGACCTTGGCGCGGCGCAGCTCGCCGATCAGCCGGTAGACCCGCTGTGGCGGCAGCAGCTCCAGCCGGCGGGCGATCAGCCGCCCCTCGGTGTGCCGCTGCTGCGCGGTGGCGTCGCGCGAGGTCTCCAGCAGCCGCCGGACGATCAGGGCGGCGTTGTGGTCGTTGATGTCGAGGGCGAGCGCGGCGGCGTACGGGCCGCGGTAGTTGACGAGCATGTACTCGTGCAGGAATTCCAGCGAAAGCTGCTGCTCGGCGGCTCCGCCGTGGAACTCGCGCTGGCCGGTGCCGGTGATCGCGGCGTTGACGAACAGCAGCACGTCCTCGGCGGCGACGAGGTCGCCGTACGTCTCCACTGCGCGCCCCCGGTGGTCGTGTGGGAAAGGCCGGCCGGGGAATGGGGGCACGAGCTGCGAATCATTGCGGTAAAGGCACATTCCGGAAGTCGCACCGGAGTCCCGCGGCCGGCCGGTCGACCCTAACACCGGGCGGCGGCGGGGGCTCAGCTGTTATCCGCCCGCGGCCCGCGGACCGAGCGCGCTGCCCGTCCGGGCGACGACGCGGCGTCGCACTGCGCGACCCGCACGGCCGCGAGGGCCGGCCCGACCAGCGGTCCGGACCCGGCCGCCGACGCGGCGGGCGCGAGCTGCGTCGGCGGCCGAGCCCGGTCACCACGGGGTCGAGCAGGACCGGCTACAGACCCGGTGTGGTGCCGGCCCCGGCGGCGGGTTGGTCCCCGGTCAGCCGAGCGTGGTGCCGCGCTCGTGGGCCAGCGACTCCAGGCCGTACCGTGCCACGTGCTCGGCGTTGCTCAGGTCGATCGTCCGGGTGCCCTCGGCGACCAGCCGCGCGTTGATCTCGTCCAGGTGCTGCTGGACGAGCTGCTTCTCGGCATCGGTGGTGCGGCCCTTGTGCGGCCTACCGGCGTGCTCCAGGCTGGCGTAGTTGACCCGCTCCCTGGTGCCCGTCGGCACCGCGGCCTGGCTCGGGACGGTCCGGGCCACCCGCTTGGCGCCGCGCAGCACGTCGGCCATCGGAGCGGCCGAGGCAAGCCGGTTGAACGCTTCGGCCTCCAGGACCACCGTCTCCGGCTCCTCGGCGTCCGGGAAGTGCAGCTCGATCGTCACCAGGTCGAGCGCCAGCTCTTCCACTGGGGCCAGCTCTTCAGCCAGCGCCTCGATCTCGACCGGCCCGCCCTCCAGGTCGGGGTGCTGGCGCACCACGACGCGCACCAGGTCGCCGTCGTTCTCGACGTGCTTGCCGGTCAGGTCCGAGAACCGAATGATCTTCTGGCCCATGTCCACCTCTCGTGACTGCTGTGATCATCGGAGAGCCTACGCCGGGACCGATCGGTGGCGTCGCCGAACGTTCGGAAGCGCGGGGCAGGCGCGGCGGCGGCTCTGCAAGCGGCCCGTGCGCTCGAACGCCGTGGCCTCATGGGCTCCTGGCTGCCCGACGGGGCCCCCAAGCGGACCGAGCCCGCCGCGGAGTGCCCCACGGATCAGGCCTCGGTCTCTACCGCTGGGTCGTTGGGCGCGTGGAAGGTAGGACAAGCTCAGGAGCCGGCCCCCTGCGTGATGAGGCCGGTGAGTGCCCGCCGCATGATGCGCTCGAACCGCAGTTGCCCGTCCTCCGCCGGGTCCGCTTCCGCCTGCTGAGCCAGGGCCGCTGCGACGTGCGGGTGCCCGCCGCGGGCCGCCGTCTCGCCGAGGTACGCGGCCTGCGCCCCCTGGCGGCTTGTGAGTCCGCGGTCGGTCTGCAACTCGGCGCGGGAGAACTGCTCGGTCAGGGCGTTCAGCAGGGCGACGATCTCCATGCTGGTCCGGCTGGGCAGCCCGGCGGGGGCGAGCGCCTGGAGCGCGTACTCCAGGAAGTCCATCCCGTTCGGGCCGATCCGGAGCGGCTCCGGGGGGACGTCGAGGAGCCAGGGGTGCCGCAGCCGCGCGTCCTTCGCCCGGACCGCGAGGGCGACCAGGTCCTCGACCGGGTCACCGGTCAGCGGGACGTCCAGGTCGATCTCGCCCGCGACCGCGTCCGTCATCAGGTCGAGGAGGTCGTCGCGGGAGCCGAGGTAGCGGTACAGCGACGCCTGGCCGGTGCCCAGTTCCGCGCCGACCTGGCGCATGGACACGGCCGCGAGGCCGCCGCGGTCCGCCAGCCGGACGGCAACCTCGGCCAACTCCGCACGGGTGTGCACGGCGGCGGGCCCGCGTGTGCCGCGCTCCGGCCGGGTCCAGACGATGACGGGCTCCTGGGCCACTCGTGCACCTGCTCTCATCCGTTGTCGTGCTGCTGCCTGCGAGCGCCCCCTATACTAAAACTGCGAACATCGATCGCACTTTATTGGGAGGCCGCCATGTCCGAGTCCACCGCGTACCCGTGGACCCCGGTCCGCTTCGCCGAGAACGAGCCGGTCAAGCTCGCGTACGACCGGCTCACCGAGGGGACCGGCGGGGAGCCGCTGCTGCTGATGACCGGTCTCGGCGTCAACCGGCTCTGGATCCCGGACGGCCTGTGCCACCTGCTCGCCGACGCGGGCTTCGCCGTCGCCCGCTACGACCAGCGCGACGGCGGCGAATCGACCCACCTGCCGCCCGCCGCCAGCGGGCACCCCGTCTCCGCGCTGTTCCGCAAGCGCGGCGAGGCCTATACGGCCGAGGACATGGCGGACGACGCGATCGCCGTCATGGACGCGCTGGGCTGGGAATCCGCGCATCTGCTGGGCGTCTCCCTCGGCGGCGCCATCGCCCAGCGCGTGGCCCTGCGGCACCCGGAGCGGGTGCGGACCGTGACGACCATGTCCGCGGTTCCCGGCGATGTCGCGGGCCTGAGGACCATGCGGTTCATCCGGATGGGCACCCTCGCGAAGTTCGCCAAGCTGAAGTTCCCCGCTACCCGGGAGGGCGCGATCGCCGCCAGTGTCGAGGTCTCCCGGCTGCTCGCTTCGCCGGCCCGCCCCTTCGACGAGCACGCCGCGAGGGAAGCCGCCGAGCGCACCGCCGACGCGGGCGTCCACGACCAGCAGGCGCAGAGCCGCCAGATCGGCGCCCAGTGGCACGGCGGGCCGATCAGCGGCATCCAGCGGCCGACACTGGTCCTGCACGGCGCGGACGACCCCCTGATCAAGCCCGCCGCCGCGACGGCGATCGCCTCCCGGATCCCGAACGCTCGCAAGCTGCTGCTGCTGGAGGTCGGTCACGAACTGCCCGAACCGGTCTGGCACACCATCGTCGGCGAGATCCGCGCCCTGGCCGACGTGGCGGCGCGCAGCTGAGGGGAGCTTCGACGAAGGCCCGGCCATCGGCCTTCGCGAAGGCCTCGAACAGTCGGCCCGTCGGGCCGCCGCGTGTGGACCCGGTGCCGGGGGAGGTCGCCGAGGCCGTGGTCGGCGCGCTCGGTGCCAACCCCGCAAGAGCTTCTCGCACGACTGGGACGACGTACGCGAGGAGGCCTGCGACGTGGCGCTCACCGCCTTGGTGACGCTCGCCCGTATGCGCGGCGACCCCCGCCGCTTCTTCGGCGAGCACCTGCGCCGGGTCGCCGCCCGCGACACCGCCGGCGGCGCCCCGGACTGACCACCGGGTCGCTGCGCCACAGGGCTACCGTGCAGCGATGACCAGTTCTGCACAGCGTCCGCTGCTCTTCCTCGATGTCGACGGACCGCTGATCCCGTTCGGGGCCACCGCGCAGGAGCTTCCGGACGGTTATCCGACGTTTGGGACGGCTACCGGACTGCGGGGGGCCGGCGCGAATCCGCTTCTGGCCAGGATCGATCCCGCGCACGGGCGCCGCTTGGCGGCGCTGCCGTGCGATCTGGTGTGGGCCTCGACCTGGATGGCCGAGGCGAACGAGTACGTCGCACCGCTGATCGGCCTGCCGGAACTGCCGGTGGTGACCTGGCCCGAGCCGACAGACCAGGACGAGCAGGACGAGCTGGACGGCCTGCACTGGAAGACCCGCGCCCTGCTCGACTGGGCGGCCGGCCGCCGTTTCGCCTGGGTCGACGACGAGATCACGGACATCGATCGGGCCTGGGTGTCGGCGCGCCACGGCGGTCGGGCCCTCCTCCATCGCGTCGACCCCCGGTGGGGTCTGACCGACGCCGACTACGCCGTGCTCGACCACTGGCTGCGCCAGGCCTGAGGCAGATCCCCGGCCAGGCGGCCGGTGCTGTCCGGGCCCTCGTGGACGGGACAGGGCGTCGCTCGGCCACTGGGTCGTCAAGTCGGCACGAGGCCGCGAGGCTGCGGTACTGCCGGGACCGCGTCGGCGACGGCGACGGGTTGGGCCCGGCAGGCACCGGCCGGGGGTGCCGCGGCTCGGAAACCGGCTGCGGCAGGACCGAGGAGGCTGTCAGGATGCCGGGATGACGACCATCTCCGCTGCTCGCGACTCGTTGGAAGGTTTGGCTCTGGGGGACGGATTCGGGGAGCGCTGGTTCCCCCTCTTCCGCTCGCCCGAGGAGGCGGTCGAACAGATCCGGGCCCGGCGCACCCCGGAGGAGGGGCCCTGGCACTGGACCGACGACACCGCGATGGCGCTGTCGGTCTACGGGATCCTGACCGCCTTCGACGCGGTCCACCAGGAGCGGCTCGCCGAGGCCTTCGCGGCCAGCTACCGGGCGGACCAGGGGCGCGGTTACGGGTACGGCATGCACGTGCTGCTGCCCGAACTCGGTGCGGACCCGGCGAGTTGGCGTACCGCCGCACGGGCGCTGTTCGACGGCCAGGGCAGCCTCGGCAACGGCGCGGCGATGCGGGTGGCTCCGCTGGGCGCCTGGTTCTGCGCCGACCTGGACGAGGCGGCCGAGCAGGCGGCGCTGTCCGCCGAGGTCACCCACGCACATCCGGAGGGCGTGGCCGGCGCGGTGGCCGTGGCCCTGGGAGCGGCCCTCGCCGCGCGTGGCCGCTCCGGGACGGCGCCCGCCGGCGCGGACCTGCTGGCCGAGGTCGCGGACCGCACCCCGGCGGGCGCCGTTCGCGACGGGCTGCGCCGGGCCGCCGGGCTGCCCGCCGCCACCGAGCCCTGGCGCGCTGCCGACCTGCTCGGCAACGGGCAGCGGGTCCGGGCGAGCGACACCGTCCCGTTCGCCCTGTGGTCCGCCGCGCATCACCTGGACAGCCTGGCCGACGCCCTCTGGACCACGGCGGAGGGCCTGGGCGACGTGGACACCACCTGCGCCATCACCGGCGGCGTCGTTGCCGCCCGCACCGGCCTGGCGGACGTGCCGCGGGCCTGGCTGGCCTGCCGCGAGCCGCTGCCCGCCTGGGTCGCCGAGGCGGAGCCGGAGTCGGAGGACCGGGCCTGACCCTGCGTGGGTTCGGGCCCGGTCCCGGCGATCGCCGGGACCGGGCCCCGGAGCGCCGGAGGACGACTGGCACCCGGATACCGCCGAACCCGTCGAATGTCGGCGCCGCCGAACCAGGAGGACGTGCGGCCCGCCGGATCGCGTTGTCGCGTCCGCCGGTCACGGTGTGTCCGGTGGGCGGCGCCGACCGGGGCAGGCGGTCAGACGGTGGTGCGCTGCCACTGCTGGTTGTAACCGGTGTTGCAGGTCCACTGCTCCAGCGAAGTACCGTCCGCCGTCGACTGGTTGGTCACGTCGAGGCACTTGCCGCTGTGCCGTGCGACCAGCTTCACCGCCGTGGTGCCGGTGACCTTCTGGGTCTTCCACTGCTGCGAGGTCGCGGTGCTGCAGGTGTTCTGGACGATGGCCGCACCGTCGGCGGTCGACGCGCCGGCGACGTCGAGGCACTTGCCGCTGTGCCGCGCGATGATCTGGGAGTAGCCGGTGCCGAGGTCCTTGAACCAGAAGTTCTGGTTGGCTCCGGCGCCGCACGACCACTGGACGACCGGCGAAGACTGGGAGAAGTCGTAGTTCGCGACATCGGCGCACTTGCCGCTGTTGCGGGCGGCGAGCTTCTCCCACGGGCCCCCCACGCTCGCGACCGTGCCGGCGGCGGCGTCGATCGAGACCTGCGGGGAGTAGTCCATGGCCATGGTGGTCGTGGTCGGGAACCGGAGGGACGCCCACACGTACTGCGAGTCGTTCACCATCCCGCCCATGGAGTTGCCCCACCGGTCGCCCATGTACAGGTAGTTGGTCCCCTGGGTGCCCTGCACCGGCAGCACGAACGCGGTCTGGCTGCGGTACGTGGTCGGGTCGCCGACGTCCTGGAGGCCGCTCCACGAGCCCGTGAGGCCGGTCGCCGTCTGGTACCTCTGCTGGTTGGGGGACCAGCCGGTGGCGCTGGAGGTGAGCAGGAAGTACACGCCGTCGCGCTTGAACAGGGCGGGGGCCTCGCGCCACTGCCCGGGGGAGGGGTTGGCGACCAGGGCCTCCGCCGTGAGGTAGTCGGCGCTCAGGCGGTAGATGTGCAGGTCGGCGTTGCCGCTGGAGGACGAGATCAGGTAGGCCGTGCCGTCGTCGTCCTTGTACAGCGTCATGTCGCGCGAGTCGTAGCCGAGCGGGCGGAAGCTGCCCTGGTAGCTGTAGTCGCCGTCCACGGTGCCGGACGTCGCGACCGCCACCTCGCCCTGGCTGTAGTCGGTGCTGCTCCCCTCCTTGTGCATCCACATCACGAACTGGTTCGTGCTGCTGTTGAAGATCACCTTGGGCCGCTCGATGCTGGCGCCGTTGGCGAGTTCGGTCCCGCTGGCCTGGGTCAGGACGTGGTTGCGGAACTCCCAGGTCTTGAGGTCGGTCGAGCGGTACGCGGAGACGTAGTGGAAGGTGTTGTCCGGGTTACGGTCCTCGCCGAACCAGTAGTAGTACTGGCCGACCTTGATGACGCCACCGCCGTGGGCCTGCACGGGGTTGCCGGCGGTGTCGGCGAACTGCGTCCCGCTGGTGACGGTCACCGGCACCGCGTAGGCGGTACCGGCGGCCGCGAAGAGGCTGAGGGGGAGGGTGGCAACGGCGGCGAGGAGGACGGACGATCTCTTGCGCGACATGGTCGGCTACCTTCGCTTCTTCGTGCCGGTCGGAGGGCTGAGCGACCTGGCGGCGTCACCGCGCCAGGCGGGGAGGCGGACCCTCGGACCGAGTGTGTCCCGATCGACATCGCCGGCGGTCGGCGGTGGGTGGCCGCCGGGCCGGGGGTCGACCGGTCGTTCACGTGCACGTGGGGGTGGGGGGTGGGGGCCTGCTCACCTGGGCGGCACACCGGCCTCGCCCGGCTGGGGCTGGGGCGGCGGTCACGCACTCGGGTGGCGAGGGCGTGAGGGCGCGGCGGTGGGGTCTGTCCGCCCGGGGCCGCCTTCTCCTTCCCGTGGAGTCGGCAGGCCCGGTGGTTCTTGCGCACCTTCGGCGATGAGCCATGTTGGCGCAAACAAGCGGCTGGGTCAGATTCTGGGAGCGCGGTCCCGGGCTTGTCAAGGACTTCGCCGGTTGCCGTGCCCGGGCTGCCGGCGGGCACGGCGAGGCCGCCGGCCTGGGTGGTTCCTCCGCCGGGGCCGTGCGTCCGGTGTTGCACGTACGGTGTTGCGCCTCCGGCGCCTTGTGTGCGGCGCCCTGTGTACGGGGCCTGTGCTCGGGGCCCGCGTCCGGCCGGACGCACAGGCCCTGCGTTCCGGGGACGGTCTCGGTGGCGTCGAGGTCGTCCACAGGTCTCGACGCCACGCTGCGGGCGGCCGGGGAAGCGGGTTCAGCCGGCTGGGGAGCCGGTTCAGCTCCCGATGACGACGATCTCGGCAGCGGAGCTCCACGGTCCGCCGCCGCCCGCCTCCATCAGGGCCCGCAGCCGGACGTACCGCCGTTCAGCGGGGGGAAGGACACGACCTTGGGCCGGGGCGTCGTTCACGAAGGTGCCGGTGGCGACTGGGGTGCCCCGGGACACGGCGTCGGCGCCGACGCACACCTCGTAGCTCCAGGCGCGCCCGTTCGCCCCGCCGGCTCTGCTGCACCAGGTGCCGCAGTGCGGCTACCGTGTGCGGGCCTCCGGTGTCGAGCTGGATCTCGTGCGGCAGCGCGGCCGGTGTCGGGGTCGGGGTTGGGGATCAGGGTTCGTCGGCCGAGCCGTTGACCTGTCCAGCGGTCCGGGAGGTGTGCGCGGTCCTCGCCCAGGCCGGGCGCGGCGCGATGTTTGCGTCAACATCAGATGGCGCCAGTGTTCCAGCGGACGAGGTCGCCCCGCTGGTCGACCTCCCAGCCGCCCTTGATTCCCCACGGGGGCACGGCACCGGCGGGGTCGAACGCGGGGGCGATCTCGTACATCCACTGGCCGGGGTTGGCGCGGGCGCGGGAGCGCATGGCCTCGGTGATCGGCGGTGCGGGCGGTCCGGGGGGCGGGGGCGGGACGGTCATGGTGGTGTCCTTGCCGGTGGGTCGGGTCAGGGTCAGGTGCGGTCGGGTTTCGCCACTCCAGGCTGGACCCCGGGAGGGACAGTAGTACGGGTCGGGAACCGGCTGGTCCCGGATCCGGTCGGCCGGATTGAAGCCCCTGCTACGACGTGAGGTTCTCGAACTCCGGCTGGAGGTGAGGTCGGTGTGTTCACCGCCGGCGCCTGCCCGGGCCCGGTCGTCGTCCCGTCGCCCGATCCCTCCTGCCGCAGAACGCGGCCGTCAGGTCCGGCGGCCGAAGAGTGGGCCGAGGACGAGTTCGGCGGCGCCGGCGGCGACGGCCAGGCGGCCGGCGGTGCTGACGGAGACCGGGACGGGCTGCCAGTCGGGGTCCGGGATCCGGGACTCGAGCTGTGCGGCGACACCGGTGAGGTAGACGTCGGGGGCGGACAGGACGGCCCGCCCGCCGAGCACCACCCGGTCGATGTCGAGCAGTCGGACGAGGTTGGCGACGCCGACGCCGAGCAGCCGCGCCGCGGCGGCGTGGTCGCCGCGGCGCAGCTCGGCGAGGCAGAGCACCTCCAGGCAGCCGCGGTTGCCGCAGTCGCAGGGCGGTCCGTCGAGCTGGACGGTCTGGTGGCCGAACTCGCCGGCGTTGGTGCGGGTGCCGCGGTGCAGGGTCCCGTCGAGGAGCAGGCCCGCGCCGAGGCCGGCGGAGAGGTGGACGTAGGCGAGACCGCCACCGGGTCGCGGGGTGGTCGGGGCCTCGGCCAGGGCGGCGGTGTTGGTGTCCTTGTCGACGACGACGGGCAGGCCGTCCAGCCGGGCGGCGAGTTCGTCGCGCAGCGGGTAGCGGTCCCAGCCCGGGGAGTCCCGGGCGTCGAGCGGGGTGAACCAGTGCAGGACGCCGGCGGCGTGGTCGAGCGGTCCGCGGCAGCCGATGCCGGCCCCGAGCAGGCGGGCGCCCGGCGGCAGGTCGGCGGCGGCCCGGTGGATCCGCGCGGTGACGAGGCGGACGGCGGCGGCGGGGGTGAGGCCCCGCTCGACGGGTTCGGTGCGGACGTGGTGGTGGCGGCCCGCGAGGTCGACCAGCAGGACGGTGAGCTCGTCGCGTTCCAGGTGGACGCCGACGGCGCAGACGGCTTCGGCGCGCAGCCGGAGCAGGGTGCGGGGCTTGCCGCCGGTGGAGGCCGCCTGGCCGGCTTCGACGATCATGCCTTCGGCGAGCAGCCGGGCGGTGATCTTGCCGATGGCCTGCGGGGTGAGGCCGGTCCGGGCGGCGAGTTCGACGCGGCTGCCGCCCTGCGGGGCGGCCCGGAGCAGGCCGAGGACCAGGGCGGCGTTGTGGTCGCGCAGTCCGGCCAGGTTGGTGCCGGCCGGTCGGTGGTGGCCGGCCGGGCCGGGGGGCGGCGTCGTCATGGGCTCATTCTGCCTGGGGCCGGGCGGGTGGGGCTTGCACTTAGGAAACACCGTTGTTTAACTGGTTGGCATGACCTTCGAGAGCACCCCCGGTCCCGGGCACCCCGCCCTCCGCGTCGGACTGGTCGGCTACGGCCTGGCCGGAGCGGCCTTCCACGCCCCGCTGATCGCCGCCACGCCCGGGCTCCGCCTGGACGCCGTGGTCACGTCCGCGCCCGAGCGGCGCGAGCAACTGCGCCAGGACCACCCGCAGGCCCGCGTGGTGGACAGCGCCGAGCAGCTGCTGGCCGCTCCCGGCGCCCTCGACCTGCTGGTCGTCGCCTCCCCCAACCGCAGCCACGTGCCGCTCGCCCGGGCCGCCCTGGAGGCCGGGCTGCCCGTCGTGGTGGACAAGCCGCTCGCCGCCACCGCGGCCGAGGCGGCCGGCCTGGTCGAGCTCGCCGAGGCCCGCGGCCTGCTGCTCACCGTCTTCCAGAACCGCCGCTGGGACACCGACTTCCGCACCGTCCGGCAGCTGGTCGACACCGGCGCGCTCGGCACCGTGCACCGCTACGAGTCCCGCTTCGAGCGCTGGCGGCCGGAGCTGAAGGAGGGCTGGCGCGAGTCCGCCGACCCGGTCGACGCCGGCGGCATCCTCTACGACCTGGGCAGCCACCTGATCGACCAGGCGCTCACCCTCTTCGGCCCGGCCGTCCAGGTGTACGCCGAGGTGGACGTCCGCCGCGCCGGCGCCGCCGTGGACGACGACGCCTTCGTGGCGCTGACCCACGCCGGCGGGGTCCGCTCCCACCTGTGGATGAGCGCGCTGGCCGGCCGGCTCGGACCGCGCCTGCGCGTCCTGGGCGACCGCTCCGCGTACACCGTGGACGGCATGGACCCGCAGGAGGACGCGCTGCGCGCCGGACAGCGCCCGGGCCCGGGCTGGGGCGAGGTCCCCGCGTCGGGGTACGGCCTGCTCGGCACCACCGACGGCGCCGTCGGGTACCCCTCGCTCCCCGGCGACTACCCCGCCTTCTACGCCGGGGTGGTCCGCTCGCTGCGCGAGGGCGCGCCCGCGCCGGTCGACCCGCGCGACGCCGTGGCGGCGCTGACCGTCCTGGAGGCCGCCCGCCGCTCGGCCGCCGAGGGCCGCACCGTCACCCTGACCGGGAGGGTCGCCCGATGACCCCCGACGAGGCCACCGCCCTGATCCAGCGGGTCGAGGACGAGGAGCGCCGGCTGCGCCTGCCGCGCTTCGACAACGACGACGCCTGGCTGCTCGGCACCCTGCTGGTCGGCCTGGCGCGCGCCGAGGAGGCGCCCGTGGTGGTGGACATCCGGCGCAACGGCCAGCAGCTCTTCCACTACGCGCTGCCGGGCAGTTCGGCCGACAACGACGCCTGGATCCTGCGCAAGGCCCGCACGGTGGACCGCTACGGCTGCTCCTCCTACCTGGTCGGCCTGCGCTTCGCGGCCAAGGGCCGGACCTTCGAGGAGGACTCCCGGCTCGACCCCGACACCTACGCCGCCCACGGCGGCGCCTTCCCGATCCACGTGCAGGGCGTCGGGGTGGTCGGCACGGTGGCCGTCTCCGGCCTCCCCCAGGCCGAGGACCACCGCCTGGTCGTCACCGCCCTCGAACGGCACCTGGACCGGCGCCTCGAAGCCGTCTGACCCGCCGCCGGACGCCTACCGCCCCGGCGAGGCGGCAGGGGCCGGCCCAGGAGGGGGCCCGGCCCCGCCGGCCTGCTCACCCGCCGCCCGAGTCCGAGGCCCCGAGGTCGTTGATCCACTCCGGACGGACCCCCGGCCGAGGCGGCTCCCTCGGATGCGACCCCCGTGACGTGCATCCGGACGTACGCCGTCAGTAGGGCGCCCGGCCGGCGTCCCGTCACCCGCCGGTGGCGGCCTCCCGGAGGCGGCGGATCTCGGGGTTGCGGCGCAGGTCGGGGAAGCGGTCGCAGAGGCCGCGCACCACCTCGCCGAGGAAGGCCCGGGTGGCGGCCTCGAACTCGGCGTACTCCGCGCTGCCCTTGCCGTCCCGCTCCCGGTGGATCCGGACGGTCTCCTTGCCGCCCCGGCGTTCGAAGCGGTACTCGCCGGCGCCCCCGGCGGCCGAGTAGCGGGCGCGCCCGGCGCCCGCCAGCTCCCGGGCCGCCGTGAAGAGGCCTAGCGCGAGGTCCAGGACCGGCCCGGTGCCGCTGAAGTCGGCGCCCTCGACCCGGAACGTGTAGGGGCCCCAAAACGCCTCGCAGGTGAGGTCGTAGAGGTCCGCCGCGGCGAAGTCCATGGTGCCGCGGGGTCCGCGGTCGGCGCCGCCGGTGTCGGCGGCGGAGAAGGACAGTTCGATCATGATGCTCGCATTCTCGCAGGTGGGCGGGACGGCGGATCGCCGGGGGCTGATGCTCCAGCCCCCGGCGATCCGGGTCTCACGGTCGGGACCGTTCGGTCGGTGCGACCCCGGTCAGTACGGGTGCGCCGTCCTGGCCGTCCTCCGTCCCTTGTGCTGCTTCACGACGACGCGCAGCCGCGTGGTGTGCCGGCCGTTGCCGTCCCGGCCGATGATCCGGCCGAAGTCGTGCTCGTAGATCCGGCCGTCGCGGCCACCGGTGTTGGCCCGGCTCTTGCCCTTCTTGATCGTGGTGTGGATCAGGTACTTGACCTCGCGGACGTTGCGCGAGCGGAACCGGCTCTTGCCCGCCACGCGGGACTTCGCGCCGTGCCCGCCGAGGATGTGCGGCAGGTCGATGTGGCACGCGTTCTTGTTGTGCGCGACGACCCAGTCGTCACCGACCCGCACGCTGTAGGTGTGCTGGTCGCCGATGGTGAGGTTGACGACCAGCTGGTCGGCGATCTCGCCCCGGTCGGTGACCCGGGTGACCGGGACCGGGGTGCCGGCCGGCGTCACCAGGGAGTCGCCGACCCGCACCTGCGCGGCGTCGGTCCAGCCCTTGCCGCTCACCCAGACCGGGTGCTCGGCGGTGACCCGCAGCGCGGCCGCGGTGTCCGGGTCCCCGGTCGCGCTCGCCGGATCCGCCGTCGCGGTCTCGATGTCGACCAGGTGCTTGGTGCCGTACCCGTAGATCACCGACAGCACCGGCTCCGGCCGGGTCTGACCGGTCGCCGGGTCGGTGGAGAGCACCAGGTCGCCGACCTGGACCTCACCGATCGGCAGCTGCCCGCCGTCGCCCATCAGCACCGGGGTGCCCGGGTCGAAGGAGTTGCAGCCGGTCCGCCGGAACACCGAGCGGACCCGGGAGGAGACGCGCCGCACGCGCGCCGCGCCCCGCGAGTAGCGGGCGGCCGCGAAGCCGGCCCGGACCGCCGTGTTGCCGCCGACCAGGCCGGCCGCCGCGGTGATGCTCATCTCGGCGGCCTTGCGCCAGTTGCCGGTCGCCGCGTACGAGACGGCGGAGACGGCGGCCGCGGCGGAGCCGATCGGGCCCGGGATGTACGACGCGACCTCGGCGACCTTGGCCACCACGTGCACGGTCTTCTTCAGCCACTTGGGCATGCCCCAGTGGCCGTCGAGGTCCGTGCAGTTGACCGGGTCGCCGGTGCAGTAGTCGTACGCGCCGGCGTTGCCGCCGGGCTCCGGGTCGACCTGGAGGAAGCGGCCGAGCGCCGGGCTGTAGAGGCGGGCACCCATGAGGATGTCGCCGTCCTGGGCCTCGGCGGAGCGCTGCTTGCCGCCCAGCCAGCCGTACCGCGCGGCGGCCTGGCCGTCCTGCGGGATGCCGAACTCGTCGAAGTCCAGCACGACCGGCTTGGTGAGCGCCGGGTCGGTCGTCAGCACGACGGAGCCGAACAGGTCGGTCAGCTGGAGCTGGACGTCACCGGTCCGGCTCGTGGTGGCCACCAGGTCGGTGTCCGGGCCCGAGACGTTGCGGGTCACGGTGCCCTGGGTGGTGTCCTCGACGACCCAGCGGACCTCGTCGGAGTCGTCGCCGTAGTGGTTGAGCTTCGACGTGGCGTTGGCCCACGAGCCGTCGGTCTGCTTCTTGGCCGTGGTGAACGCGGTGAGGCGGTGGGCGGCGTCCTGGGCCCACTGCTGCCTGGTGTCCCCCTTCTCCTGGGCGGCGACCTTGTCGTTGGCCCAGTAGGTGTTGGTCGCGCCGGTCGCGGTCCGCACCGTCCGCCCGAAGGCGTCGTACCCGAAGCCGGGGTCGGTGAGCCGGTCGGCGGAGTCGTAGCCGTGGTTCTCGACGGTGGCCCCGGTCGTGCCGCAGGTGCCGTCGAGGGCCGAGGGCAGGGTGGTCTTCGACAGCCGGTTGGAGTGGGCGTCGAAGGCGTACTGCCGGGTCACGCAGCCGGTCGTGGTGGTCGACTGCTGGGCCTTCACCAGTCGGCCGAGCCGGTCGTAGCGGTAGGTGCGGGTGGCGGTGGAGCTGGTGTCCCTGGCCACCTGGCCCTGGGTGGAGACGTCGCTGGTCTGGGCCCAGACCACGGCGTTGTCGGAGGAGCGGGTGTAGGTGCGGCCGGTGGCCTCGCCGACCGCGTTGAAGGTGTCCCTGCGGACGATCCCGCCGGGGTAGGTCTGTTCGACCAGCTGGCCGTCCGGACCGTAGGCGGCGGTGAACTCGCCGGCCGTGCTGTCGTTGACCGAGGTGACCAGGCCGCGCGGCTCCTTCGCGCGGTCGTAGGTGTAGGTGGTGGACCCGGTCGGGTCGGCGACCTTCACCGGCTTGCCGAAGGCGTCGAACTCCGTGGTGGTGGTGCCGCCGTCGGCGTCCGTGTAGGAGACCAGCCGGCCCAGCTGGTCCATGACCCGGGTCAGCGACTTGCCGTCGGCCGTGGTCCGCACCGCGTCACCCGTGGCCGGGTCGTACTCGGTGGTGACCTTCGGCATCGCCACGCCCTCGTCCGAGGTGATCTCGGTCGAGGTGATCCGGTCGGCGCCGTCGTAACCGACGACCGTCCTGCGCGACTTGCCCGCGTTGGTCTCGGTGGTCTCCTCGGGCTCGCCGAACGGCGAGTACCGGGTGACCCGCTTGACGGGCAGCGTGGTCGGCATCCGGGTGCCGTCGGCATCGGTGACCGCGCCGCCGGGCAGTGTGGCGCACGGGCTGCCCGCCCACTCGGGGCGGTTGGCGCAGGCGGGGTCCTCCGGGTTGGCACCGGCGGTGTAGAACACCGACCTGACCGTCCCGGCGTCGCCGCCCGTCGAACCCGGCTTGCGCGACTCCACGGCGCGGCCGGCGGCGTCGTACCGGATGGTCGCCGTCAGCTTGGCGCCGAGCGCGTCGGTGGTCACCGAGGTGGCCGCCTTCAGCGTCCAGCCGGCGGTGCCGCCGATCGGGGCGTCGTAGCCCGTCCTGGTGACCCGCAGCTCGACGTCGTCGGCGTAGCCGTCGATCCGGGCGCCGTCGGTGCTGGTGGTGACCAGGTGGTAGGCCTTGCCGTCGGGCTTGCCCTCGTCGTAGGTGTTGGTGTTGTGGTCCCGCGCCACGACCGGCGTGCCGGCGGCGAGCGTGGGGTTGAGCGTGGTCTTGGTCAGGGTGACCCGGTCCAGACCCGCCTGGTAGGAGGGCGCGACGGCCGCCGGGTTCTTCCCGGTGACGGTGAGCCGCAGCTCGTGGTCGCCGCGGGCGAGCCGGCCGGTCGGACCGGCGGCGAACGGGGTGGTGGTGACCGCCGCGCTGTAGCCGTCGAAGGGGGCACCGACGTTCTGGCCGTCGATCGACAGCTGGACGATGCCGTAGTCGGCCGCCTTGGTCAGCAGCGCGCCGAGCTGGTACGTGCCCTCCTCGGGGACCGAGATCCGGAAGGAGGCGTTGTCCCCGACCGCGTCGGCGGCCAGGAACACCTGGCCGCCGCCGGACCAGCCGGCCCCGGCGCAGCAGGTGGCCAGGGTCTGGACGCGCACCGGGTCGGTGGCGCCCAGCTGGACCAGGCTCTCGCCCTCGGCCGTGACGGTGACGGGTACGGTCTGGCCGTCGACCTGCTCGGCGAGCGAGGCGCGGTAGACCGGTCCGAGCGTCTCGGTGACGTCGAGGCCGTCCGGCGTGTAGAGGGTCCGGGAGTCCAGCAGACGGGCCCGGGACGCGGAGTCGGCGGGCAGGTTCAGTTCCGCCGCGAGGCGTTCGGTGTCCGGGTGGGTGCCGAGCGCGATGGCGCGGTTGGTGGCCTCCAGAGTGCGGACGGCGTGGCCGTAGCGGTCGTACTCGGTGGTGTCGATGTCGCCGCCGGGGGTGGTCGACGGCGTCGCCGTGTTGACCTCGTTGCCGGAGGCGTTCAGGTAGTGGACGACGGCCGGCCGGTAGCCGTCCGGTCCGGGCCTGGCCGCGGTGGCGGTGCCGGTGCCCGGGTCGTCCTCGGGGCCGTAGACGGCGGTGGCGTCGGTCGGCGCGTCGGTCTGCGCCCAGGCGGCCACGTCCGGGCCGCCCAGGTCGTACGGACCGCCCGTGGCGCGCGTCAGCGGCACGTCGTAGACGACCTTGCTCGCGGTCTCACCGCTGACCTGGTCCTTGCTGCCCCTGGCCAGGGCCGCGCGACGGACCTTCAGCAGGCGTCCCGGGTCCTGGTCCGCGGCGGCCCTGCCGTAGTCGAGGTTCCACGGCAGCTCGCCCGCGGGGGTGATCCGGGTGACCCGCCCCGCGTCGTCGTAGTCGTAGGCGGTCTTCAGCGGCTGGGCCAGGCGCGGGTCCCAGACCTGGGCCAGGCGGCCGCGCTCGTCGTAGACGTAGTGCGCGACCTCGACCGCTTCCTGCTTGGCGGTCACCGGGTTCCAGGACCAGACCTTCACGGACCGGATCCGGTCGGTGAAGTCGCCCGGGGCCGCGGCCGTGGCGGTGGTGGCGGACGCGTAGTCGTAGTCGGTGACCTCGCAGCCGCGCGGCAGCGGGTCGACGGTGCAGCCGTTCGCGTCGTCGACGCCGGGCTCGACCGGGGCGATCACCCGCTTGACGAGCGAGCGCCGGTCGGTGGAGTCGTAGACGTAGCGGGCGGTGGACCCGGCGTCCGGCCCGCTGGAGGACTGGACGCTGTACACGTCCGAGCCGGCCTGGCGGGCGAACACCGTGGCGGACCCGTCCAGTTCGGACAGCGTGTAGGTGTCGCCGGTCGCCTTCAGGACGAGGTGCTCGGCGCCCGGCTCGGGGAAGAGCGTGCCGTCCTGCGCCCGCGCGAAGGTGAGCGAGGTGTCGTCGACGCCCTTGAGGACGGCGGCGTCCGCGCTCGGGAACGCCAGCGACACGTAGTCGGCGGACTCCCCGTGCGCCCCGCCGGCCCACTGCGGGCCGAACGGCGCGACCAGTTCGCGCACCGACATGCCGTCGAAGTAGACCGGCTTGTCGGCGTTGTCCGAGTGCCCGTTGTAGAGCCGGATCTGCGCCTCGGTGGCGTCCGCGGCGAGCGTGACGTCGGTGGTCAGCTCGGCCCAGGCGTCGGTGTACGGCGCCTTGCGGGAGACGGTCGTGGTCAGCGCGCCGGCCTTGCCGTGGACGGCCACGATCCGCATGCCGCGGTCGTCGAGGCCCGCGGTCAGCCCGGTCGAGGAGGGGACGTACACCCAGGCCTTGACCCGGTAGGTGTGGCCGGGCTTCATGCCCAGCTGGAGGCCGCCCGAGCCGCCGAGCAGCGCGTAGGTGTCACCGCTGCGGTTGGCGTCCGGCAGGACCTTCAGCGAGTCGGTCGAGCCGCCCTGGCCCCGGTCGGTGACCCGCAGGGCGGTGCCCGGGGTGGCCAGGAAGCCGGTGGTGTCGGTGGAGACCTGCTGCTGGTTGGCGGTCAGCCGCTCGCCCTGTTCCTGCCAGCCGCGGGTCGCGCCGCGGGAGGAGGAGGAACGCGTGGTGGTCATACCGAACTCGTCGGTGTCGGTGACGTCCACCGAGTAGTCACCGGTGAGCAGGTTGACCGAGCCGGGGCCGACCTCGACGCCGGTGGCGCCGTCGGCGTTGGCGTCGGCGGTGAAGGTGGACCAGGCCGTCGGGTAGGCCGGGTCGCTGTCCTTGTCCGTGTAGAGCAGCGCGCGGACCTGTACGACGCCGCCGATCTGCCCCAGCGACTCCAGCACCGACCAGTTGGCGTGACCGCCGAGTTCGGCGAGCCGCGGCCGGGTGCCGGAGGTCGGGGTGTTGTCGGCCTTGGTGAGGTGGGCCGCCGGGATGTCGTACTCGGTGGCGCCGGGGCCGCGGCGGTACTGCCAGGTGACCCGGGTGTACTGGGTCTGGGCGTCGACCGCGAGCTTGACGCGCTTGGCGGTCTCGGAGCCGTCGACCGGGGAGCTGACGCCGGCCCGGCCGACCCGGAAGGTGTGGACGGCCGGGTCGGAGAGGTTGTCCGCCCGGTCCTTGGTCTGCACCTTGAGGGTGTGCGTGCCGTCGGTGGGCGGGGTGATCGACGCGGTGGTCGCACCGGTCGCGTCGACCGTCACCGGTGCCTTGCCGTCCAGGGTGTAGACGTAGCCGACCACGTCGTCGGTGCCGGCCGGCGGGGTGAGGGTGAACCGTCCGGTCTGGCCGGCGGCGCCGTGCCACACATCGTCGGCGGGATAGTCGGCGGAGGTGACGAACGGCGCGCCCGGCCGGGTGGTGTCGGCCACGACGACCACGTCCTGCGGGGCCCACGGCGAGTTGTCGGTGCCGTCCCAGAGCCGGGCGCCCATCGAGTACTGCACGCCCTCGTCGAGCTTGGCGAGGCCGAAGTCGGCCGGCTTCACCTGGGCGTAGCTGCCGTTCGGGACCTCCTTGTACACGCGCTTGACGAGGACGCCGGCGCGGTAGAGGTCGAAGTCGGCGCCGACCTTGCCGCCGCTGTCCGGGTCACTGGCCAGGACCTGGAAGGTCGGGGTGGCCGAGGAGGTGAAGCGGGGGTTGCCCTGGCGGGCCGGGAACACGTCGACCGCCGGCGGCGCCGCGGGGACGGTGTTGTAGGTCACCGACAGGAACGGCGGGTGGCCGCCCTGGGAGGAGTCGAAGCGCTTCCACGAGTACGGGCTGGTCTCGGTGGAGGCGCGCAGGCCGAGGGCGTTGTTGGTGTAGCCGTTGTCGGACCAGGCAGTGACCAGCGAGGTGACGTCCTGGGCGACCCAGGCGTCGCCGCAGCCGGCGTTCTCGTTGCCCTTGGTGGCGTTGCTGACCGCCCACTGCTTGTTCCAGTTGGGCTGGTTGGTCCACCGGGAGCCGGTGGAGGCGAGGCCGGTGTCCCAGACCTCCCAGGACCAGGGCTCGCAGGACCACGAGTGGGTGTTGTACAGGTTCAGCTTCGCCGAGAGGATGTGCTTGCCGTGGTACGGACCCTCGGGGAAGTGCAGGAAGGAACGGGCGACCTGGCCGCTGCCGTTGTTGCCGAGCTTCAGCTCGGTGGCGGACGACTGGTCGGTGGTCCAGCCCTGCTGGACGAAGGTGTCGAAGGAGGCGCCGACGGTGAGCGCCGGGTCGATCGTCACCGGGTAGCTGGTCGCCGGGTCGCCGAGGAAGCCGGCGTCCGGGGTGAAGACCAGCTCGGCCTCCGCGCCGGCACCGCGCAGCTCCATCGCGACGGGCGCGCGGCGGTTGTGCTCCAGCGACTGCGGGTCGACCGCCGCGTCCCACATCACGGGGGCGGGGATCTTCGCCTGCACCTTGCCGGACGGACGCTCGGTCAGCTCGATCGAGCCGTCGTCCTTGCGGTCGACGTCCAGTCCGCTGGTGTCGATCGGCAGCACGACGGTGCCGGCCTGGGAGACGGCCGAGCGGTCCTTGACGATCAGGTACTGCTCGAAGCCGGTCCGGGTGGCCTCCAGGACGAGGTCCACTCCGGGGCGGGCGTCGACGTAGGTGGCCCGGCTGCCGTCCAGCCTGGGCTTGGGCAGGCGGCCGAGCCAGCCGAGCTGCACCTGCTGCTCGCCCGCGCCGATCTTGACCAGCTCGCGCTCGGCGGGTTCCCCGGTGGCCGGGTTGGGTGCGGCGGCAGCGGCGGGGGCCGAGTCGGCAGGCTTGGCGAAGGCGGAGCCGGGGCCGGGCGCGGGGCCGGAGCCGGGTGCGGTGGGCAGCTGCGGACGGGTCTCGTCGCGGCCGGCCCGGGCGTCGGCCGCGGCCGCGTGCGCGGGGGCGCCGGCGGCGGGGGTGCCGGCGGCGGGTGCACCGGTCCCGGTCGTGCCGGCGGGCGGGGCGACGGCGTCACCGGTGCGCACGCCGGGGTCGCCACCGGTGAAGGTCAGGCCCTCCGGGTGGACCTTCGGCGCGACCTTGCCGTCCGGGGTCTCCACCAGCGTGGTGTCGACCGGGACCCAGGCGTCGCCGACCTTGACCCGGACCGGTCCGGTCGCGGTGTCCTGGGTCAGCGTCCCCGCGGGGTCGGCCCAGAGCGTGGTGGTGGCGGTCCGGGCGCCGGTCACCTCGACCCGGTGACCGTTCAGCCGGGCGGCGAGCAGGGCGGAGGCCGCGTCGGGGGCCTCGTTGACGGGTGCGGTGGCCGTGGCCTTGGGGTCGGTCGCGGGTGCGGCGTAGGCGGAGTCGGCGGTCAGCGCATCGAGCGCGACCCCCGTCTCCACCAGGAGCGCGAGCGCCGCCAGAACGGCTGTCCGCCGCATTCGGCGCGTAGTGAAGGCCCCGCCCCCAAAAACGGGCGGGGCCTGCTTCCTCGATGGCAAGAGAGTTTTCTCCACGAATAGTGATGGCAAAGAAGTCGTGCCACACCAAGATCGCAGAGCGGCTGACCGGGAATCCCCGGATCCGGATATCGAATCGGCAAAGATTGGTCGACCGATGCCCGCTTTGCCCCGATATTACGTGAAATGCTGACTGCATGTCAGTTGGCCGGGAAAGGAGACGCTTTGCTCGTCGACGCCCGACCCGCACCCCCGCAGATCGGCGGGGGTCGGCGATCATGATTTGACGGCAGACGATCATGTTGTGGATAGTCATTTCCGGGCCGACCGGGGGCGATGCCGAATCCCGCTCGGACGCGACGAGCACGGGGGCGGGAGGCGATGTCCGAAGGCCGTGGGGATAGCGCCTTCGGCGGCACCGCGGTCCTCCCGGCGTCGGCCACCTGCGCCGAAGGCGGGCAGGCCGCGGTTGGCGGGACGCCCTTCCCGCAGGTCGTCGCGCAGCGGGTCGCGTGCCGGGTGGCGACATCCCCTCGTCCCCTCGCCCGCGCGTCCGTTCGATCCGGCCGACACCGTGGACCACCTCGGCGGCGCACGATTCGCCGGGAAACCCGCGCCCGGTTTCCACGGGTCGGCCGGGAGCGGTCGGGTCATGCTCCGGAATCATCGTGACTACGACATCCGGATTGACCCGCCGAATATCCCGCCCGCTACGGCGGCGGAGAAACGAACGGCATTCCTCGACGCCCCCGGATCGAATCGCCAGGCGGCCGGCTGGTCAATTCCGGCGGGTACGATCCGCAACCGGATCCGGACGAGGTCAACTTCCTTTCTTCGCCGCGGAGTTTCCGGTCCGGCGGTACCCGCGCCGGTCGAACGGCACGCCTTGGGCGGCCCAGGACAGCACCGGTACGCCGAACGCCTTCCCGGTGCTGGACCACTCCGGGCTGCCCTTCGCGGCGAGCGTCTCCCGCCCGCCCTCGGCGTGGCGCGGGACGCCGCCGGGCTGATCCCCCCGTCGCAGCCCCGCCCCGTCCTCGGCGCCGATCCAGGTACGTACCCCCTCGGGATCCGACCGGCCGCCCGGCACGACCCGCACCCGGCCGACACCACATCACCGTCGCGGTGACTAGGTTCGTGGTGGGGCCCGATGCCTCCGGCCGGGCACCCGCCCGGCCGGACGGGCCGGAGTCGAGGAGCGGTGACAGTGACGATGCGGGAGTATCCGCTGGTGGGCGGTCCGGTCGAGGTACGGGGGGCGCTGGATCTGGAACGGACGCCGGCCGGGGTGATGCCGCGCCGGCTGCCGGCGTGGACCAAGGAGCAGTACCAGAACCCGACGGTCTACGGGGGAACGGTGATGCCCTCGGGCGTGCGGCTGGTGTTCCGCACCGAGGCTCGGGTGCTCGAGTTCGAGGTGCTCACGTCCACGGGACAGCTCGACGGCGACCCGGAGCCCCAACCGACCGGGATGCTGGACCTGACGGTGGACGGCGTCCTGGTCGGGCGGCAGCGGGCGCCCTTGGGCAACGTCATGCGGATGGCGGGCCCCGGGGCCGAGCAGCGGCTGATACCGGGGAAGCCGGGGACGGCGCGCTTCGCCGGTCTGCCGGCCGGGATGAAGGACGTCGAGCTGTGGCTGCCGCAGCAGACCCCCACGGAACTGGTGGCGCTCCGCGCCGACGGTGAGGTCCTGGCACCGCTTCCCGACGGCCGGCCCCGGTGGGTGCACCACGGGAGTTCCATCAGCCACTGCCTCGAAGCCGACGGTCCCACCGGCACCTGGCCCGTGGTCGCGGCGTCCATCGGGGGCGTGGAGGTGACCAACCTCAGCGAGCCGGGCAACGCCATGCTGGACCCCTACGTCGCCCGGACGATCCGCGACCTGCCCGCCGACCTGATCAGCCTCAAGACCGGCGTCAACATCGTGGGCCTGGCCACCTTCCGCCTGCGGACCTTCGGCCCGGCGGTGCACGGATTCCTGGACACCATCCGGGACGGCCATCCCGACACCCCGCTGCTGGTGATCTCCCCGGTGAGCTGCCCCGCGCTGGAGGATCGTCCCGGCCCGACCACGGTGGGCCCGGACGGAAGGATCACCGCGCTCGGGGACCCGGCCGACCTGGCCCGGGGAGCGTTGTCGCTGCGGGTGGTCCGTGACGAGTTGGCGAGGATCGTCGCGGCCCGGCAGGCCCACGACCCTCACCTGCACCACCTCGACGGACGCGACCTCCTCGGCCCGGCCGACGTGGACGACCTCCCCGACGGGCTGCACCCGTCCGCCGCCGCCTACCGCCGCATGGGCGAACGCTTCGCCGCCCACGCCTTCGCCGCCGCCGGCCCGTTCCGCGCCCGCCCCCGCACCCCGCCGGCCGAGTGAGGCGGCCGGGGGTGCGGCGCCCGAGGAGCCCGGGGCCGTCCGAGGCGTTCCCGGCAGCCTCCGCCCCCGGTGGCGACGGGGCCGCCGAGGTAGCGGAGCGGTCCGTCGGGGCCAGTACTGGACCAGGACGGCGCCAGGTGCTCACTCTGGCCCTTGCCTCCGGTGGGCATGTCCGCGGACAGCTCCGGCTTGGGCGTGGTCCTGCCCTCGGACCAGGCCGCTGCCGGCATCCGGACCAGCAACGCGAGTTTCGTCTACCCCGGCGTTCTCACGAGCGGCAGCGTGGTCGGGCAGCGGTTGGATGACTCGCCGCGTGACGCTACAGCTCGGGCAACCGGTCAACGGGTGTGGGGGACCGCCGCTCCTCCAGCCAGTAGAGGTAGATCCGCAGGTCGGTCGCCAGGCCGCCGGCGATGTAGAGCTCGAAGCCGCGGACGGCAGCGGCTATGCCCTGGTCTGCCCTGGCATCGCCCTCATCCCACGTGCTCCGCTGCTCGGACAGGTACTGCACAACCTTGCTGCGATTGCGCCACCACTCCCGGACCGATTGCGGTGTCCATCGCGAGTCGCCATCACAGCCGTACCCGAGGAGCGGGTCGTTGTCTGCCGCCTCGACCAGCAGGGCCGTGTCCGCAGGCGTTCTGGGCCGGCGATAGACGTACGCGCTGAGGTACTCGCCCCCGTAGAGGACGTGGGCGGGTGCCGAAAGCCGCCCCGTCCAGCAGGTGTCGGTCTCCCCCCCGTAGAAGGGGCCAGGGACGTTGAGCCAGAGCCGGTCCTCCCACCGGCCCCGAAAGGCATCGCGGTCGCTGCCGAGGACGGCCACCGGGTCGAAGTAGAGCGTCATCCGCAGAGACTGGGCCATCCGTTCGGGCCGAACGACGGGCTGCCGATGGGAAGAGGACTGACTGGTCTCACGGGCTCTGGTACTCGCCGGTTGACTCTCAAGCTCATGGGATGTCTGTCACCTTCCCCGGTGCAACCGTTGGGCCTCGGATTCCCGGGGTGGCGCGGTCGCGTCGCCGTCACCCATGGCACCGACCTCTCGTCGCCGGTGTGCCGGGCCGGGGGATAGGGTCGTGGGCATGTGGGAGGGACTGGACGCGGTCGACTGGGCGGCGCTTCGGCATCACTACGGGTCCGCCGACGACGTGCCCGACCTCATGCGCCGATGCGCGGGACCGGATCCGGACGACGCCGTCGATGCGGCGTTCGATCTACTCAACCAGCTCTTCCACCAGGGCGGCTGGATCTGCTCAGCGGCCCCGGCCGCGCTGCCCTTTCTGTTGCGCCTGGCCGCGGGCCCGGATGTACCGCTCCCGAGTCGCCGCGTCGTCCTGGAGCTGGTCTGGCAGCTGGCGGCCGAGGCCGGGCAGGTGGCGGAGAGGTTCCTTGACCCCGGCTGGCAGTCGGCATGGGCACAGGCGCTGCCGAAGGTGCTCGTCCTGCTCACCGATCCCGCCCCGGAGATTCGGCGGGACTCGGCTCACCTGGTCGGTGTCTGCGACAGCGCCGGTGAACTCGTCCTGTCGGCGCTCGTGCAGTGCTGGCAGGCGGAGGCCGATCCGGCGACCCGCCTCGATGTGGTCCTCGCGCTCGGCAGGGCGATGGAACGACAGCCGGCCGGACCGTGGGCCTCAGAGGTACTGGAGCTACTCCGCGGGCTGCTCGCCGCCCCGCAGGCGCAGACCCGTCTGGCGGCGGTGCATGCGCTCGCCTCGGCTGACCCGAACCTTCCCGCACAACGGGCTGACCTCCTGCTGGAAGCGGTCCGGGACCCGAGCGTCGAGCTGTGGCGGCACACCGGCTCGGTCGGTGCCGGTGTCCAGGGTGTTCACCACTGGACGGCAGCATTGTTCACCGGGCCGTCCGCCGCCTTCACTCTCGGTCTGCTGGAGGACCATCCCGACGTCGACCAGCGGGTCGGAGCACTGGCCCAGGCGGGCGGGTTGCTGGCGCAGTGGCGTTCGGTGAGCGCCGACCTTCTTCCCGCTGTCGCCGCGCGGCTGGACGATCCCGCCCCTGAGGTCCGGTTCCGGGCGGCCGAGCTGCTGGCCTGCCTCGGCCCGGCTGCCGCGGCCCACGCCGACAAGGTCGCCGTCCTGTTCGGCGACACCGCCGCGCGGGACACCCGGGAACGGGAGACCGTCGCCGAGGCCGCCGTGTGGGCGCTGGCCCGGATGAACGATCCGCGCTGCCTACCGGGCCTGATCGGGCCGATGACTGGCACTCGATCCGGCTTCGCCGGGGCCTCCGCCCACTATCCCGTCACCGCGGGCCTGCACCATGTCGTGCTCCCCTCGCTCCACGAGGTCCTGAGCTGCCTTCCCGACCACGCCGAGCAGCTCCTGCCGGCGATCTGCGAGCAGCTCGATGCCGCCACGGACGACCACGTGCGCACCAGCCTCTGCCAGGTGCTCGCGGGCTGGGGGCCCGCTGCGAAGGCAGCGGTTCCCCCACTGCTCAGTCTCTTGGAGGACGACCGGTCCTGGGCAGCGGCAGCGAGAGCGCTGGCAGGGATCGGGATGGCGGGGAACGGGGCACGAGACCTGCTGTTGGCCCGATCGAGCGGCAGCGAAGCACGCGCAGAGGTCGCGGCCTGGGCCTACTGGAAGGTCGGCGGCGAGCCCGGCCCGGCCCTGGAAGCGCTCGGACGCGCCGCCGTCGAGCGAAGCATTCCGCTCCCCTCCCTGCGCATGCTCGCCGACCTCGGCCCGCACGCCGCCCGCTTTGCGGACCGGCTCCGGGCCATGGCCGCCGACAACGACCCCTGGACCCGTGTCGAGGCGGCGCATGCGCTCTGGGCCACGACCGGCGATACCGAGACCAGCGTTCCGGCCATGACGAGTGCTGTGCAGGCGCTGACCAGGGGCATCTACCTCCCGGTCATGCTCCCCGCCGTTCGCCATCTGGTCCAGGTCGGTCGCGCCGCTCGACCCGCCGCGCGGCTGCTACGCGACGCGCCGGAACGTGATCAGCGGTTCCGCAGCGACGGCGGCTGGCGGAGCTTTGCCCAGGACGAAGCCATCCGCGCCGCGGTCGACGAGCTGCTCGCCGCCTGCGACTGACCGGCCGTGAGCACCATCTGAAGCTCGACCGAGTCACATCGCGGGGTCGGCCCCTGCGCTGCCGCAACCCTTCAGGTTCCGATGGTGGGAACGGAAGGACGTCGTCGGCGGGCTCAGCAGCTCCTGCCTCCCGGTTGATCCGGCCAGCGAGGACGGCCCCCGCAAGGGCGAGTCTGGTCATCGGCTGGCGAAGTCCTGGATCCCGGCGATCTGGTGGGCGACGATCCGCTGGAACTCGACGACCGTTCCCGGAGCCGTTTCCTTGTCCTTTGGCGTCAAGTACCCCTGGCCGGCGGGTGTGTGGCTGGGGCGTTCACCCTGGACGGCCGCCACGCCACGCGGACCCGTCCGGAGGTGGGAGCCGCGCAGCACCGGCCGTCCACGGTCCGAGCGCGAGCATCGCCTCGCTGACCTCGCCGAGGGCCGCGTCCGGCATCGCGGTGGCGGCGTCTTCGAGAACGAGCAGTCGTGCCCGGGGGATCGCGCGCGCGATCGCCTCGCCGTTGCCGACGGGGAAGAACGGGTCGCGGCGGCCGTGGACGACGAGGGTGGGGATCCTGATCTCTGGCAGGCGCTCGCGCCAACGGGGCCGGCAGTCGAGCTTGGAGAACGTCATGCGCAGCTGGTTGGCCGTCTGGACCGGGGGCGCGGTCCCGGGGGTGCGGTCCCAGATGCGCGCGGAGGTCGCGCGGGCGGCGGCGGGGTCGTCGCCGAGGATCTCGGCGCCGGCGGCGGCGAACTCGGCGACGGCCCGGCGGTCGGTCCAGTCGGGCATCGGGCGTGCGAACAGCCGGCTCATGGTCGCGGGGTCGTGGTCGGGGAGGTCGTCGTCGGGCGGGCCGGGGGCGACGGGACGGGTGCCGACGAGCGTGAGCGCCGAGAAGCTGTCCGGGTGGTCGAGCGCGGCGACCTGGGCGACCATGCCGCCGACGCCGATGCCCGCGAGATGGGCGGGGCCCCCGCCGAGCGTCTCGGCGAGGGCCGCCGCGTCGGCGGCGAGGTCGCGCAGGGTGTAGCCGGGCGCCTGCGGATCCGCAGTCGTCGACTCCCCGCTGTCGCGCAGGTCGTAGCGCACCACGCGGCGTCCGCCGGCGGCGAGGCGTTCGCACAGCACGTCGGGCCAGGAGAGCATCGTCGTTCCGCCCGCGAGCAGGACGAGTGGCGCGTCCTCGCGGCCGAACGACTCGATGCCCAGGGCGATCCCGTTGGTATGGACGGTGGTCATCGGGTCACCGGGACTCGTCGCGGCCGAGACCGCGGTCGGGCGCGCTCATGTCGCCCGTCGCGGGCGTGCCGTCGGCGAGCCCGTAGCGCAGGTAGACGGTGCCTTCCGGACCGGCGACCGGCGGTTCGAGGAGGGTGAGGTTCGTGGGCACCGCGCCGCCGTCGAACACCTTCTTCCCGACGCCGAGCGTGATCGGGTGCACCCAGAGGTCGAGACGGTCGAAGAGCTTCTCCCGCAGGAGGGTCTGCACCAGGTCCAGGCTCCCGACGACCTTCACGTGGTCGTGCCGCTCGCGGATCTCGCGCACCGCGCCGGCCAGGTCCGGGCCGAGCCGGGTGGACCCGGCCCACGGGAGGTCGGGCGTGCCCCGGGAGGCCACGTACTTCGGGACGCGGTTGAAGAGCTCGGCGATCTCGCCGTCCTTCTGGTGCGGCCAGTAGGCGGCGAAGATGTCGTACGTGCGCCGGCCGAGCAGCAGGGCGTCGGTGCCCTCGTAGGCGGCGACGATCTGCGCGCCGGTGGCCTCGTTCAGCAGGGGCGCCTGCCAGCCGCCGAACGGGAACCCCGCCGGGTCCTCGTCGGGTCCGCCTGGCGCCTGCGCGACGAGGTCGAGGGTCGCGAACAGCTCGATGTGGATGAGTCCCATGTCTGTACTCCCGATGAGTCGGTGATCCCGGTCGAGATATAGACCTGCCGGGGCCGGAAAACTCATCGCCGCGCCGGAACCCGGTTTCCGTATCCGCCGGTCCGCCGGTCCGTCGGTGGTCCGGGCCGCTGTGTCGTTCGCACGGCCGGTCACCGACGTCCCGCCTCGGCCGCGCGCGGTGTCGAGCCTGGCGATGCGACTGCTGTTCGGCCGGCTCGACGGCGCGGACGACGCACCGGGGGTCGAACCCGTCGAGCCCGAAGCCCTGGAACGCCGCGCCACCGCCACCCGGTTCGACGCGGCGTGCCGAAGCCTCGTCCCGGGTCAGGCCGGTGCGAGCAGGGTGGTCAGGCCGGAGGTGCCCAGGCGGGTGCCGTCGGACAGGATCACGAGGGCCTCGATGCCGCTGCGTCGCTCGGCCCAGTGCAGGGCGGCGGCCGGCCCCATGGCGAAGGCGGCCGTCGCCAATGCGTCGGTGAGCGCGATGTCCTGGCCGATCAGGGTGACCGAGAGCGCGCCGTGCGGCGGGCGCCCGGTGTGCGGATCCAGGATGTGCTGGCCGCGCTCGGCCGTACCGGATCCGGCGACCGCGAGGCGGTCGCGCGCCTCGACGACGGCGGCCAGCCGGCCGGGGGCCGCCGGGTCGGCGATGCCGACGCGCCACGAGCGGCCGGGCGCCGGGGCTCCGGCCGTCTGGACGTCTCCGCCACCGGTCAGGCTGTGGTGCGGGAACCCGGCGGCTGTGAGCAGGTGGGAGGCGCGTTCGATCGCCCAGCCCTTGACCCAGCCCGACGGGTCCAGGGAGCCGCCGGCCCGCGCCGAGAAGTAGCCGGCGGTCTCCCGCGCCACGGCGGCGCAGTGGTCGAGGGCCTCGGCCACCAGCGGATCGCACTGGGCGAGGGTCAGCTCGCCGCGGGCGAGTCGGCTGATCTGGCTCAGCGGGCGGTAGGTGGAGAAGAGCCGGTCGAGCCGGTGGAGTTCGGCGAGGGCCGGGGCGAGGTCGGCGGGCGCGGCGTCGCGGACGGCGAAGGAGAAGACCGTCCCCATGGCGTGCTCGGCGTGTCGGAGCATCAGACGCCCGCCTGGTCGAGGGCGCTCTGCAACGACCGCTGGTAGCCCTCGCTGGTGTAGGTGGCGCCGGCGACGGCGTCGACGCGTGCGCTCTGCGCGGAGACGGCCTCCTGATTGAGCCGGGGCAGCGCGAACTGGTTGATCTCCAGGTCGCGCCTGCTCTCCGACGGGTACTGCACCACCTCGGCCTTGGTGATCCGGCCGCCGCTGAGGGTGATCCGCACCTGGACCGGTCCGTAGCGGGTGTCGACGGCGTTGCCGGTGACGACCCGGGCGCCGGAAGCGGTACCCGCTCCTGCGGCGGCCGAGGGCGACGACCCTCCGGAGGACGACCCTCCGGACGACGACGCCCCGGGCGTCGCCGGGGCGGCGGACGCGGTACCGCCCGGATCGGAACCGATGACGGGGGCGGCCCCGGGGGAGGCGGAGCCGTGCGGCTTGAGGGAGAGCAGCAGGACGACGCCGGCTGCGGTGACGGTGCTGGCCAGAACGGCGCGGCGCATGGCGGGCTCCTTCAGAGGTCGAACGACTCGTGGTGGATGCGGTGGGCGGGGACACCGGCGGCACGCAGCTCGCGCGTGACCGCCCCGGTCATGGCCGCCGGCCCGCACAGGAACACGTCGTGCTGCGCCAGGCCCGGCACCAGCCGGCCGAGCGCGGCCGCGGAGAGCGGGTCGCCCGTCTCGTCACGACGGCCGACGAGGTAGGACAGGCGGGCCGAGCGCGTCCCGGCGATCCGCTCCAGTTCCTGCCGGAACAGCAGGTCCTCGCCGTCCCGGGCCCGGTAGAGCAGGGTCAGCTCACCGGGCCCGGCCGGCAGGGTCTCGAACAGGGTCCGCAGCGGGGTGATGCCGACGCCGCCGGCGATCAGCAGGACACGCCGCTGGGTGCGCCGCCGGGCGGTGAAGGCCCCGTACGGGCCCTCGGCGCGCACCCGGGTCCCCGGGCGCAGGCCGGCGAGGGCGGCGCTGTGGCCGCCGAGTCCCTTGACGGTGAAGCGCAGGAACCGGTCGGTGGGCGGCGCGGAGAGCGAGTACGGGTTCGCGGCCCACCGCAGCCCCGGGGCGAGGAACTGGAGCCGGAAGAACTGGCCCGGTTCGGCGCGCAGTTCGGCCAGCCGCTCACCGGTCAGGAAGACGGACACCACCCCGGGACCCTCGGGGCGAACCTCCGCGACGTGCAGCCGGTGGCGGCGGTCGCGGAGGAACGGGACGGCGAGCCGGTACCAGCCCAGCACGGCGAAGGTGGCGACGTAGAGCACGTACCAGCCGGCGCGGGCGGGCCCCCGGCCGAGATCGGCGCCGTTGGTGAGCTGGTGGGCGAAGCCGAGGGCGACCGCGAGATAGGTCGCCAGGTGCAGGTAGTACCAGGTCTCGTAGCCCAGCCTGCGGCGGGCCGCCCGGGCCGAGACGGCGCCGGTGCCGAGGAGGAGCAGGGTGGCCGCGGTGGCCTTGAGCATGTCCGGGTCGTGGAGCACCATCCGCACGGTTTCGCCGACGACGGCCCGGTGCGCGGTGAGCGCGGACCCCCAGACGACGGTGAGGACGTGGACGGTGACCAGACCGACCAGGTAGCGCCCGCCGATCGCGTGCCAGCGCGCCAGCCGGTCCGCACCCACGTCCCGCTCCAGGGCGGGTATCCGGGCCATCAGCAGGAGCAGCACCGGCGCGGCGTACCCGGCGAGCAGACCGGTGATCCGGCCCGCACCGGTGAGCCACTGGTCGGCACCGGTCACCGCGTAGGTGTCCTGCCACCACAGGGCGAGCACGGCGCCCGCTCCGAGGGCCACGGCCGGCGGGACGAGCCGGGCGAGCAGCCACGGCGGGAGCACCGGCCGCTGTGAGGTGTGCTGGTGCCGACGGTGGACGGCAGGCGCGGCGCGACGCGGTCGCTGGACTGCGGTACCCATGGTCCTGTTCCTCTCTGCGCGGCTCCGACGTCCTGCGCGCGGCCCGGGAGGGTGCGCGGACGACCGTGATCCGGAGACCGGCCCACCGTGTCAGCCGTACCTCTCAGTTCCCTCTGAGTTCCGCCGCCACCGACCCTCCCGCAGGGAGTTGTGCCAGCTCAGGGCCATGATCGACGGTTCGCGGTCTCAGCGGATTCTCACCCTGGCACGGCACAATGGCGCGGAGAGCGACCGCACGCCCCCGGCGACCGGGAGCGCCGACCGGATTGGATGCCATGCCCGTGCCCACCCCGCGTGTCCTGGTCGTCGACGACGAACCCGACCTGGTCGAGGTGTTGTGCGCCGCGCTGCGCCACGAGGGCTGGGAGTCGCGCGGGGCGGCCTCGGGGGAGGAGGCGGTGCTGGAGTGCCGCCGCTGGGAGCCCGACGCCGTCGTGCTGGACATGATGCTCCCCGGCCTGGACGGCATGGCGGTGCTGGCACGCATCCACGCCGAGCAGCCCCAGGTACGGGTGCTGTTCCTGACCGCCCGCGACGCCGTCGAGGACCGGATCGCGGGGATCGAAGCCGGCGGCGACGACTACGTCACCAAGCCCTTCAGCCTGCAGGAGGTCGTGGTCAGGCTGCGGCGGCTGCTGCGGCGGGCCCGGGCGGCGGACACCTCCGCGGCCGCAGTGCCGGCGGGCGCCCTCGTGCTGGGTGACCTCGTCCTGGTGGAGCAGTCCAGGGAGGTGCTCCGGGGCGGCACCCCGGTCGAGCTGTCCCCGACCGAGTTCCAGTTGCTCCGCTACCTGATGCAGCATCCGCGCCAGGTGCTGAGCAAGGCCCAGATCCTGGATGCCGTCTGGTCCTACGACTTCGGCGGGCAGGCCCACGTCGTGGAGCTCTACATCAGCTACCTGCGCAAGAAGGTCGACGCGGGCCGGCCGGCGATGATCCACACCGTCCGGGGCGCCGGCTACCTGATCAAAGCATCGGTCGCGTGAAGGGCCGCTCGGTGAAGGGCCGCCCCCTGAACGATCGCTCGGTGAAGGGCCGGCTGGTGAAAGGCCGGCTGGTGGAGAGCCGCCTCGTGCCGCGCACCATCCGCAGCAGGCTGGTCGCAGGCCTGCTGGCCCTGCTGGCCGTCACCTTCGCCGGTGTCGGCCTCGCCGTCACCACCGCGCTCGACCACTACCTGGTGAACCAGCTCGACCAGCGCCTCGCCGACGCGGGCGGACGGTACGCCGCGAGCCTGGAACACGGCGGCGCCGGCCCGGGACCACGCGGTGACACCCGCGCCCAGAGCCCCGGCACCTTCGGCGCCCGCCTGGTGAACGGCCAGGTCACCAACGCGGGCGTGGTCGACGGCGACGCCGACGACGACGGGGTCGCCGAGGGCACCCTCCCGGCCGACACCGACGACACGGTCGCCCTCACCCAGCGGGACCGGCAGAACCTCGCCCGGCTCCCGGTTGGCGGAACACCCGGCTCGGTGCGCCTCTCCGGCCTGGGCCCCTACCGCCTCCGAGCCGTCGCCGGGCGCGACGGCGACGTCCTGATCACCGGCCTCCCCCTGCACCAGGTGCACGAGACCGAGAACCGCGTCGTCGCACTGGAGCTGGCCTCCTTCGCGATCGCCCTCGGCATCACCGGCGTGGCCGGCGCCCTCTGGGTAAGGCTCTCGCTGCGCCCGATGAACCGCATCGCCGACACGGCGGAGCGGATCAGCGCCCTCCCGCTCGCGGCGGGCGAGGTCGTCCTCGACGACCGGGTACCGGGGGCGGACCCGAGGACCGAGACCGGCCGGGTCGCCCTCGCCTTCAACCGGATGCTGGGCCACGTCGAAAACTCCCTCGCCCAGCGCCACGCGTCCGAGAACCGGCTGCGGGCCTTCGCCGCCGACGCGGGCCACGAGCTGCGGACGCCGCTCGCCACCATCCGGGGCCACGCCGAACTCGCCCTCGGCCACCCGGGAGGCGCTCCGGCCGAGGTGACGCACTCGCTGCGCCGCATCGATGCCGAGTCCGTCCGGATGGGAGCCATCGTCGAGGACCTGCTGCTGCTCGCCCGGCTCGACGCGGGGCGGCCGCTCGCCCGCGAGGAGGTCGACCTCACCCGCATCGCCCTCGACTGCACCCAGGACGCGCGGGTCGCGGCGCCCGGCCACCACTGGCGGCTCGAACTGCCGCCCGAGCCGGTCGTCGTGACGGGGGACGAGCACCGGCTGCGCCAGGTCGTCACGAACCTGCTCTCGAACGCCCACCGCCACACCCCCGACGGCACGACCGTCGTCCTGCGGGTCGAAGCCCGCCGCGTCACGGTCTCCGACGACGGGCCGGGGATCCCTCCCGAGCTCGCCCCGCACGTCTTCGAACGGTTCGTCCGGGGCGACAGCTCGCGCTCGCGCACGAGCGGCGGCACCGGACTCGGCCTCGCCATCGTCGAGGCGGTCGCCACCGCCCACGGCGGCACGGTGACCCTGTCCCGGCGCCCGGGCGGCGGTACCGTCGTCACGGTGACTCTCGGCTGCCCCGATGCCCGGGCGGCGGCATCTTCGTCACCATGACTCCCGGCCGGCCGGCGCCCGGCCGGCCGGCGCCCGGCCGGCCCGCGCCTCACGGCGCCGTCGGTGCAGCGGTCGGCCACCGAGGCGTGCTCAGCCCCGGCGAAGCAGCCTGCGCGCGCCGTAGACGGTGGCGCCCAGCGCGATCACGGCGGCGCCCCACAGCACCGAGGCGGCCGGCAGGGCGGCGGCCAGGACGAGGCAGCCCGCCGCGCCGACCACCGGCACGGCCCGGGGTGGGCGTCCCTCCGCGGGCGTGAGGGTCCAGGCGCAGGCGTTGGCGACGGCGTAGTAGGCGAGCACGCCGAAGGAGGAGAAGCCGATCGCGCCGCGCACGTCCGCGGTGGCCGCCAGGACGGCGACCACCGCGCCGACGGCCAGCTCCGCGCGGTGCGGCACGCCGAAACGCGGGTGGACGGCGGACAGCCGGTGCGGCAGGTGGTGGTCGCGGGCCATCGCCAGGGTGGTGCGCGAGACCCCGAGGATCAGTGCGAGCAGCGAGCCGAGCGCCGCTACGGCCGCACCCGCGCGCACCACCGGGGCCAGGCCCGGGGCGCCGGCGGCCCGGACGGCGTCGACCAGCGGCGCCGCCGCGTGGGCCAGACCGGCCGGGCTGAGTACGGCGAGTACGGCGAGCGCGACGAGGCCGTACACCACCAGGGTGATGCCGAGGGCGAGCGAGACCGCCCGGGGGATGGTCCGTCGCGGATCGCGCACCTCCTCCCCGAGCGTGGCGATCCTCGCGTACCCGGCGAACGCGAAGAACAGCAGGCCGCCCGCCTGCAGGACGCCGTGGAAGCCGGCGTCCGCGCCGACCGCCCAGTGCCCGGCGTCGGCCGTCGAGCCGGTCAGGCAGGCGGTGACCACCGCGGCCAGCACGGCCAGGACGGCGGCGACGATTCCGCGCGTCAGCCAGGCGGCTTTCTGGACCCCGGCGTAGTTGACGGCGGTCAGCGCCACCACTGCCGCGACCGCGACGGCGTGCGCCTGGGCGGGCCACACGTAGGAGCCCACGGTGAGTGCCATCGCCGCGCACGAGGCCGTTTTGCCGACCACGAAGCCCCATCCGGCCAGGTAGCCCCAGAAGTCGCCGAGGCGCTCGCGGCCGTAGACGTAGGTGCCCCCGGACTGCGGGTAGCGCGCGGCCAGCCGGGCCGACGAGGTGGCGTTGCAGTACGCCACCACGGCCGCCAGGGCCAGGCCGACCAGCAGCCCGGAGCCGGCCGCCGAAGCGGCGGGCGCGAGCGCCGCGAAGACTCCCGCGCCGATCATCGACCCGAGCCCGATCACCACGGCGTCGAACAGGCCCAGATGCCGTCCCAACGCCCCCGGAGCGGCTGGTGACGCCGACGTGTTCATGGACTGCCCTTCGCGGATTCCGATGTCGGCGCACGATACGCGAACGAGGTGGCGGGCACCTGAACGGGCCCGCCGGCCGGCTGCGGCGGTCCAGCGTGCCACCGGCCATTGACCACCGTCACGTCCGGTCCTCACGCGGCGCCGCGTACGACCACCCCGGGGAAATCGGTGCCGGTACCCGGGGCGAACGTCATTCCAGCTCTCAGCCTTCCGGAGGTCCCCGGGAATCACGCCGAGATTCAACTCCCTTTGCCGACGCCCGCCTGACCCGCAAACGGCCGTTCCTCTGGGAAGTCAACGAGTGTCGAATTGAGCTGTGGAACGGTATGACCGCGCCCTTGTGGTGAACGCCGAACCGTTGTTCCGCGAGTGTCACCAGGCCTTGCCGTCCCGGGCATTGGCTGAACTGTGACCATTCGTTCGCCCCGGTGTTACGGCTGGATCCCGAGCTTGTTCGACAGGAATCTGATCCGGTCCAGGCCGTTGCATCACGTGCCGATTCCGTGCAAAGTGACGGATCAGGAACAGGGCAATAGATCCAGCGAAGTATCACTTCCCTTGGCCTCCCGGCCTGCTGTTGCGCGTCCGGTCCCATTCATTCGCCAAGGTGCTGTCGCGACCTGTGCCACGGACACCACCTCAGCCGATGCGCCGGATACGCATCAGAGCGGCAATCGTCTCCAAGTCAGCCCTGCCAAGATCGAAACTGACGCGAGCCCCTCGGGTCGCATCTCGACGCCCTTGGCAGAGGTCAAAAAGAACCAACCCGGAGAAATGCTCGGCATGTCCTGGCAACGGGACTTGCCTAGGGCTGCACTGAGAACCTGCTTGCTCTGGTTCTCCGGCGTGCCTCCAGTTCCTGCGCCTTACCCCACCCATTTGCAAGGAGTGTTCATGGCTCACCGAAGGAACCGTCCGGGCCGTAGATCCGTCTCGGCCACCGCCGCGCTTGCGCTGCTGGCCGGCGCCGCGGCCACCGTCCAGCTCTCGGCGCCGCCCGCCGCGGCCGCCGAGATCCCACTCGCGGCGACTCCGCCGATGGGCTGGAACTCCTGGAACGCCACCCGGTGTTCGGGCTCACTCAACGAGGAGACCGTCAGGAGGACCGCGGATCTCTTCGTCTCCAGGGGGCTGAAGGACGCGGGCTACCAGTACATCGTCCTGGACGACTGCTGGGCCGCGCCTCAACGCGACGCCCAGGGCAGGCTGCAGGCCAACCCGACCCGATTCCCCAGCGGGATCAAGGCACTGGCCGAGTACGTCCACTCCAAGGGGCTCAAGTTCGGCCTGTACTCCAGCGCGGGAGAGACGACCTGCGCCGGAGTGGGCCCGGTGGACCCGAACGACCCCGAGGGCCGCCAGAAGAAGGGCTTTCCGGGCGGCCTCGGCCACGAGCGGACCGACGCCGAGACCTGGTACGGCTGGGGGGTCGACTACCTCAAGTACGACAACTGCCCCCACGGTCAGGCGGACACCCAGAAGCGCTTCAAGGCGATGAGTGACGCGCTGCGACGGGCCGGCCAGAAGCACGGCCGGGAGATCCTGTTGGCCATCTGCGACTGGGGTCTGGACGACCCCTGGACCTGGGCCGGGCAGTTGGGCAGCACGTGGCGCACCACCGGCGACATCGGGAACTTCTACACGTCCCTCCTCAACAACCTCCACAGGAACATGATCCTCTCCGACTACGCGAAGCCGGGCCGGTGGAACGACCCCGACCTGCTCAACGTCGGGAATCGGGGGATCTCCAAGAGCGACGCCAAGCCGGGGTTCACCCCGGCCGAGGAGCGCACCCAGGTCAGCCTCTGGGCCCAGATGGCGGCGCCGCTGATGATCAGCACGAACCTGCCCGACCGGGACAAGGAGGAGCAGGCGGGCCAGGGGAAGGGGTCGTTCGACATCCTGACCAACAAGGACGTCATCGCCGTGGACCAGGACCCCCTGGGCAAGCAGGCAACCGTCGTCTCGCAGACCGTTCTCCAGCCCGGACGCAAGCCCCTGGAGGACAGGCTGGCACTGGTGATGACCAAGCCCCTGTCCGACGGCAGCCGCTCCGTCACCTTCACCAACGAGAGCGACCAGGAGACGGTCCTATCCACCACCGCGGGGGCCGTCGGCCTTCGCGATGCGGCCGGTTACACCGTCAAGGACCTCTGGACTAAGTCGGTCACCACCAGGACCGACTCCACGTTCACCTACAGCGTCCCCCCGCACACCACCGTCATGGTCAAGGTCACCCCGACCTCCTAGCCTGCGCCGGGCCCGACCCTGCTCGGAGCTACCGCCCTGGCCACGGCGGCAGCTCCGAGCAGTGTGGCGAAGTCCCGAGCGGCGGGAGGACCTGTACGTGCGGCTGCACACCGGCCAGTGGCCCGTCTGACTCCCGCGGACGAAGGGGCTTGAAGAAGGCCGCACGGGAACGGTCCACCACCTCCAGGCCGTCAGCTGGGCGGGCGACGCCTGCGGCGAAGGGTCAGAGCCACCAGCGAACGAAGGTGACGGCGCCGAGGGCCGCGAAACCCAGAAGGGCCAAACCGACGACGGCAAGACCGACGCAGGCCAGCGGTCCGGCCGAGTCGTCCTCGGCGGCGTGCGGGGCGCGGTCTCGCTCGTGGCTCCAGTGGACCGGGCGACCCGCGTGTACGGAGGCGGCCTCACGAAGCTCGGCCAGCCGGGTGCGAGCGGTCTCGGTCTGCGCCGAATGCTCGGACCCACGCCAGGCGATGGCTGCCATCCGGTCGAGCGGGTCAGGGTGGCGGGCCTCGAAAGCCGCTGTCTCAGCCGAGGACCGGTCGGTGTCGAGGTAGGCCCAGCGTCCCGCTTCGGCCGGCTCGTCGTACAGCCGGTAGACCTCGGCCAGCCTCCTCCTGACCGTGAGGTCCGCCGGGTATGAGGACGCCAGGCCGCGCAGGCGTTGACGAGCAACGGGTATCCGGCCGGCGCGAAGGTCGGCGTCAACCTTGACGAGGGTGGTCTCAACTGTCACCGGAGCATGGTGGCGGACAAAGAATTCCTGGTCAAAGGACATTCCGACTCGCTCGGACAAGCTGAACCTGCCGGCGACCTGCCTCGCTGTGCCCGCGCCGCAGTTGGCGCCGGCGGACCGCTCGGACAGGACCTCGACGGGGGCGGATCTCGATGTCGATCAGGGCGGTGCGGTTAGGGGCGGCCCTTACGCAGGGCGAAGTCGATGACGCCGAGCACGCGGACTCGCCAGGTGGGCGGGCCAGGCCGTGCGCGGATCAGGCGCATCAGGGTGACCGGCCGCTCCCGGCTGCCAGGTGCTCGGTCGGCCGGGCACCGGCCCGGCCGACCAGCGAGAGGGCGACGGCCTCGCGGACCCTGCGCAGAAGCATCACCCTGCCCCACGCGGGGAGTTCCACGTAACGTGACCGATGGACCGACACACCGGCCGCTACCGGAAGGGGAGTTCATGCAGGCGGGGACCGCGCTGGGCAGACGCGGCGAGCTCGTCAAGCGGATCGGCGAGGGCGGCTTCGGACAGGTCTGGGAGGCTGGCGTCGGAGGGCGTAGTTCTCGACGAAGCGAGGAAATACATTGCCAACAATGACTTCGCGCGCCCCAGGGCTTTCGAGTGAAATTGCTCAGATGGAGGTGCGGGTGATTGGGTCCGAAAGAGCCCCAGGTTGGGTTCGTGGCTGGGTACGGTTGGGACTTTTGGCCGTCCCTCTGGCGTTCTCTCTGTCGCTAGCGGTCTCATGTACGGCGGTGGAGGAGAAGGGTGACGCGCCGATTGTAGGGTCATGGACGTCGAGCGTCGGCACGATCCAGTTCCTGGACGGCGGCGATCTCGGGGTGGTGAATTTGCTTCCCGCGACGTGTCGGGGGGAGCCGTCGCAGGCAGCGGTGAAATTCACCGGCACCTGGCGTCACGGGAAGTTGGACGATGCCGGGCATGGCGCGGTCGTTCAGTTGGTCTCTGTCGCCGGGGATCTGAAGTGTGAGAGGTACTTCCAGTACTTCACCTACAACGGTGAGGAGAGACTGCAGCTGACGGGTGTGAGTGTGACGAATGAGCCGTTCGTGCGGCAGTAGCCCGGTGATCGCGAAGAGCTGCTGAGCCGGATGCCCCGTCCAGGCTGTCGCGCGGAGCACTCTGGCTGCACGCGGGGAAATCAGCATGGGAACGGTTGAGCAGATCCGTCAGTCTCGAAGTGTTCGATGGAGCCTTGAGTTCGCTGGATGGGCTTGGTTGTGTGGCCGTCACGGCGGGAATTGGGGTGGATCCGGCCCCGCCGTGGCAAATATGGACCGAACCCGGGTGGGTGGGGATGTACGAGCGGGGGTGCTGAGGGCGCTGGAGTGGCTTCAACGGCCCTCTCGAAATTCGGCATTCGGTCTCGGGGATCCTGGCGTGTATTCTCCGCCAAGGCCGAGGTCGGCCGCTGGTTCGGCGCCGACAACAGGTGCGTCCCGGCGGCCGAGCCTGACTAAGTGACGGTGCCGACGCTGGTGACCCAGATGGGGAAGGGCGCGATCTCCGGATCGGCCACTGTCTGTTCCGAGGGCTCCTGCGCCTCATCCAGGGCCGCCAAGGTGATGACACCCGGGCTGTCGTCTGCCAAGAACCCCACCACGATCCGCTCAAGGTCGCCGGAAGGCACATAGGTACCACCGAACGGCAACTCGCTCGGCGGTACCGATCCGGTTGAACACCTCAGCTGCCCGGCCACCTCGTCGTGCCATACGTAGAACGTCGCCACGCCTGAGTACCCCATGCCACGGATGCGGATCCGAAGGGCCGCTGCAGTCCGCTCGAAAGCAGCCACCACCTTGGGGACGGACAGCGAACGTCTGTCCCCGACCTCCGCATTCAGCCACCAGGTGTTGGTCTCCCATTCCACCCGTCGGTCGGCCGGCTCCAATACCAGAGGTTCGTCCGCCACCTCGGCGATCCATGTCAGCAGCACTACGGCAGTATCCCTGCAGGCATCAAGTCCCACGAACCGCTATGAGGCAGGACGGCTGAATGCAACGGCATCGCGGTGAGGGCGGCGGCTGACCCCTGCTGACGCGGGGAGGACCTCACTGCCCGCGAGTGTGCCGCAAGGAACGCCGGCTGCCCTCGCCTGCGCGGGGTCAGCCGAGGTGCCGCCGGCCGGCACCATCGGTAGGCCCGCACCGGGACTGCCGAGCAGCGCCACAACCGGCAGCCACCACCGCTCCTCCGGCCCCTTCTCGGTCGGCCCGAGCCGGCGACCCCCACAGGGGCGGGATCGGCGGTGCAACTGGACCTTCCGGCATGTGCTCGCGCTCTGTCGGTGCCGCCGCTCTACGATCAACTTCGTATGCCGAACACCGGTGCGACACGTGAACATGGCAGGGGGACCACGATGAAGCGGACGAAGACAGGCACGCTCACCGCAGCGGCCGGGGCGCTGGGGGTGACACTGGCATTCGCCGGGACGGCGTCGGCGCAGCCCGCCGACCCGGCAGCGGCCTCGGACGAGCTCTTCGGTCAGCCAGGGACAGGGCGGATCCTGCCGCCGGCGTCGGACGAGGACACCATGTTCTCGATCCCCGACTGGATCGGGAACGGCGGCGCGGTGACGGCCTCGGTGGTCGAGACGCTGCCGATCGCCGTCACCGTCGGCTGTCAGGGCGGCGGTTCGGTGCAGGTGCACGTCGGCGGCCTGGCTCCGGCCGACTTCACGGTGCAGTGCCCGGTGGACTCCGTCGGCGTCGGCTCGGTGGACATCCCCGCCCGTCCCGGGAGGGACTTCCAGTTCACCGTGCACACCTCGCAACCGTCGATCCACTGGGGCATCAACGCCCTCCAGATCCGCTTGGCCGACTGACCCGGATCCCGGTCCCCGGACTCCGCCCCGCACGCTTCGCGGACCGGCCGGTGGCGGCCGTACCCAACCCGCCCCGCCCGGGTGCGCAGACCGCGGTCGGCGGCGCCCACCACGCAGGCCCGCGCCGGATGCTCGGCGCGGGCCTCGCGAACCAGTTCCACGGTCCGGTCGGCCCCGCCACTGCCCGGGGTCGCCACGGCGGGCAGCCCGGGCACGCCCCGGGCCGAGCGTCCAGCGGCCCGAGGAGCTCGGGCACCGGTCCCGCCACATTCCCACCGTCCAGCACCGAGTTCGATCCCCGCTGCGCTGCCACCCGCAGCCACCGGCCCGCTCGTCCACCCCGTAGGGGCCGGACGTCGCGGCGAGCCCCACGCGGGGAGGATCTTTGGCATGTTCTCCGGAATCGGGGCCGTGTGGCCGGAGGTCCGCGGAGGCCAGACTTGTGGCGCTGTCCGCAGGTAGCACCAGCCGTCCTTGTAGTGGCGTGTAGACATGGCTACGCTTCGGCCATGAAGCAGCTGAATGTGCGGTTGGACGACGAGGCGCACGAGGCGCTGGAGCAGCGCGCGGAGGCGGCGGGGATGACGCTGCCGGACTACGCGCGCAAGGTTCTCGCGGAGGAGGCGGACGAGCGGCGTGAGCGGTTCCTGACCGCGGCCGCGCACTTCTCCCAGGCGTGGGCGCCCGCGTTCGAGGCCGAGTTCGGCCCCTATCCGGACGCCGGGCGTGGCGGGGCGGCGGAAGCCGCGTGATCCTTCGCGTCGACCGGGCCTGGTTGCTCGACATCGCCCACCAGTTCCTGCCCTCGGATCCGGACATCACCGACTACGGGACCCTGGCCGCAGCGGTGGCCCGCCACGTCGACGAGGTGATGGACGTCGCCGTCTACGGCGGCGTGAACCAGCGGGCGGCGGCACTCATGCACCAGCTGATCCGCGTCCCCGCCCTCGAGTTCGCGAACGAGCAGTTCGCGGCCGTCGTCGCGGCGTCCTACCTCGCCGGCTCCGGGGTGATCGTCACCGCCGAACCGAAACAGGCCGTCGAACTGGCCGGCCGCATCCGCGACGGGCAGGCCGATGTCCGCGAGACCGCCACCGCCATCCGCACCTGGTACCGCTGACACACCCCGGCCAGCAACCCGCCACGGCGCCACGGCCCCACGCCTCCACGGACGCCGGGTCGACAGCGACGACCAGCACGCTCCCTCGCCCCGCACGGTGGTCAGCCGCCGTCCCGCCGTCTGCGTCGATGAGGCTCGCGGTCCCGCGCAGGCTGCCCTGTGACCGGTCGAGGAGGGTGACCTGCGCGCCGGCGCGGGCGCTCCTGCCGGTGAAGTCGTAGGTGGTGGTCACGGCGTTCTCCCATCGGTGCGAAGGGCGGAGGCCGGGGGCGGGTCAGTGCCGCACCGGCGCCGGCGCCCCGTCGCGGCCCGGGCCCGGTACCGCAGCCAGAGCCCGCCGTGGCGTGCCGCGCAGCGCGAGGGCGGCCAGCGGCAGCAGGGTGAGCGCGGCGAGGACGCCGCCGACGAGAGGGGGCCCGGTCAGGCCCAGGCCGGTGTCCAGGGCGTGGCCGGCGAGAGCGGAGCCGGCGGCGATGCCCGTGTTGTAGGCGGATGTGGTCAGGGCGGAGGCCAGGGTGGGGGCGTCGCCGGCGAAGCGGACGGCCAGCGAGGTGACGACGGGGTTGACGGCGAAGCCGGTCAGCGCCATCAGGAAGACCAGGGCGACCGCGGCGACCGGACGGGTGGAGAGCGGGGCGAGCAGCAGCAGGGTGGCAGCGGTGGCCGCGGCGGCGGTGATCGTGGTGGCCATGGGGCGGCGGTCGCCGAGCCGCCCGCCGATGGTGTTGCCGCCGAGCGCGCCCGCGCCGAAGGCGATCAGCACCAGCGGCACGGCGGCCTGCGGGATGCCGGTACGGCCGGTCAGCAGCGGTGTGAGGTAGGTGTAGGCGGCCAGGACGCCGCCCATGATCAGGACGGCGGCGGCCAGCGCCAGCCACAGCGGGCCCTGCCGCAGGGCCCGAACCTCCGCCCGCACCGACACCCCGGCCCGTTGCTCGGTGGCGGGGACGAGGCAGCCGACGACCACGGCGGCCAGGGCCGCCAGGGCGGCCAGCGCCCAGAAGGGGCCCCGCCAGCCGGTGGCCTGCCCGACGACGGATCCGAGCGGGACACCGACGACGTTGGCCAGGGTCAGGCCGCCCATCATGACGCCCACCGCACGGGTGGAGCGGCCGGGCCCGGCGGCGGCCGTGGCGATGACGAAGCCGACGGCCCAGAACGCGCCGGTGGCCAGTGCGGTGGTGAAGCGTGCGGCGAGCACGACGGCGAAGGAGGTGCCGGCGGCGGCTACGAGGTGTCCGAGCGCGAAGACGGCCAGGGCGAGGACCAGGGTCAGCCGCCGGGGCAGGCGCAGAGTGGCCAGGGCCATAGCCGGCCCGCCGACGATCATGCCGACGGCGAAGACGGTGATCAGCAGCCCGGCGCGGGGAACACCGACGTGCAGGTCGCCGGCGATCTGTGGAAGGAGTCCGGCGACGACGAACTCGGTGGTGCCCATCAGGAAGGTGCCGGCGGCCAGCACCCACACGACGGAGGGGAGCTTGCCGGTGACGGGTCCGGCGGGGCGGGACATGGGGGCTTCTTTCCGTACGGGGGCGGGTCAGTGGGTGGTCGGAGCTGCGGTGTACTCCTCGTCGGTGACGGGGCTCAGCCACTGCACGACGTTGTGGTCGTCGTCGCCCTCGTTGATCGCGAGGTGGACCATGAGCCGGTTCGGCGCCGCGCCGTGCCAGTGCTCCTCGTCGGCTTCGAACAGGACGCGGTCGCCGGGCCGGATGACCTCGACGGGTCCGCCGCGGCGCTGGCACAGGCCGATGCCCTCCGTGACGAAGACGGTCTGGCCCAGCGGGTGGCGGTGCCAGTGGGTGCGGGCGCCGGGCATGAAGTGCACCAGGTTGGCGGTGACCCGGGAGGGCGTGGGCGCGGCGGCGACGGCGTCGATGTAGACGTCGCCGGTGAACCAGTCCGCCGGGCCCTTGGCGGTGTCGATCGAGCTTCGGGTGATCTGCACGAGTGCTCCTTGTACAGGGGTGGGGCGGGTGTGGGGGCGGGGGCTGTCAGGGCGTGAGGAGGGTCTTGATCGCGCGGCGCTCGTCCATCGCCTTGTAGCCCTCGGCGACCTGGTCGAGGGGCAGGGTGAGGTCGAAGACCTTGCCGGGGTCGATGCGGCGAGACAGGACGCGTTCGATCAGGTCGGGCAGGTAGCGGCGCACCGGGGCGGGGCCGCCGCGCAGGCCGACGTGGGAGAAGAACAGTTCCTGCCCGTCGAGGGCGACCTCGTGCGGGACGCCGACGAAGCCGACGTTGCCGCCGGGGCGGGCGGAGTGCAGGGCCTGCTGCATGGACTGGGCGGTGCCGACGCACTCCAGGACGCTGTCGGCGCCGATGCCGCCGGTCAGTTCCCTGATCCGGGCGATGCCGTCCTCACCGCGTTCGGTGACGATGTCGGTGGCGCCGAAGGCGCGGGCGAGGTTCTGCCGGGAGGCGTGGCGGGACATGGCGATGATCCGTTCCGCGCCGAGCTCCTTCGCGGCGATCACCGCGCACAGGCCGACCGCGCCGTCACCGACCACCACCGCCGTGGAGCCGGGGCGGACGTGGGCGGCGTCGGCGGCCCACCAGCCGGTGCCCATCACGTCCGAGTTCGCCAGCAGGCCCGGCCAGAACTCCTCGCCGGGGACCTCGTCCAGGGCGACCAGGGTCCCGGCGGCGTTCGGAATGCGTATGTACTCGGCCTGGCAGGTGGACATGAACTCCCGGTGCAGGCAGTTCGACTGGAAGCCGTTGCGGCAGTTCGGGCAGGTGTTGTCGGAGGTCGCGAACGAGCCGACCACGAACTGGCCCGGCCGCAGACCGGTCACCTCGGAGCCGACCTCCTCCACGAAGCCGACGTACTCGTGGCCCATCGGGTGCGGATCGCCGATCGGCTCCGCGCCCCGGTAGGGCCACAGGTCGGAGCCGCACACGCAGGTGACGGCCGTGCGGATGACCGCGTCGGTGGGGTGGAGGATCTTCGGGTCGTCCAGCGTCTCGAAGCGGACGTCACCGGGGGCGTGGATCACTGCGCCGCGCATGGGGATCTTCCTTCGCGTTCCGGGGCGCGGAGGCCGGGCGAGCCGGCCGCCGCCGAGTACGGGTCGGGCGCACACTCCGCTCGGTCCTGTCGGCTCCGAGGCGGAGAGCGCCACGTGCTCCAGGAAACCCGGTGCCGGCGGGCGCAGCGAGTCACCGTCGAGGGGTGTACCGGCAGTACACCCCTCGACCGCCCGGATCGCCGTACCGTCGAAGGCGTGGACAACAGCCAGGAGGTCCGCGAGTTCCTCACCTCGCGGCGCGCGAAGATCACCCCCGAACGGGCGGGCATGCCGGCGGGCTCCCGCCGCCGGGTGCCCGGCCTGCGGCGCAGCGAGGTCGCCGCCCTCGCCGACCTGAGCGTCGAGTACTACGCCAAGCTGGAACGCGGCAGCCTCGCCGGTGCCTCGCCCGCCGTCCTGGAGGCGGTCGCCCGCGCCCTGCAGCTCGACGACGCCGAGCGCGCCCACCTGCTGCGCCTCGCCCAGGCCGCCGACGGCTCCGACGCTCTCGCCCGCCCCCGCCGTCGCACCGGCGGCCGCCCGTGGACGCCGCGCCCCAGCCTGCAGTGGATGCTCGACGCCGTCACCGCCGGGCCGGCGTTCGTCCGCAACAGCCGCATGGATCTGCTCGCCGCCAACCAGCTGGCCCGTGCGTTCTATGCCGAGGTCTACGACACACCCGGCAACCGGAACAACCTGGCCCGGTTCAACTTCCTCGACCCCGCTTCCCGCCGTTTCTACCCCGACTGGGACCAGGCCGCCGACATCGCCGTCGCCATCCTGCGCACCGAGGCCGGCCGGGACCCCCACGACAAGGACCTCCATGACCTCGTCGGTGAGCTCTCCACCCGTAGTGACGAGTTCCGGACCCGCTGGGGCGCCCACGACGTCCGCCACCACGGCACCGGCACCAAACGCTTCCACCACCACGCGGTCGGCGACCTCACCCTCGCGTACGAAGGCCTGGAGCTGGCCGCCGAACCCGGCCTCACCCTCACCGTCTACTCCGCCGAACCCGGCTCCGTCTCCGACGAGGGCCTGCGTCTGCTCGCCTCCTGGGCCGCCACCCGCGAAGCCGGGAGTGGGTCTCGGCAGAGCGAACAGTCGGCATCGACTCCTCACCAGTGAGCGCGTACCGCTGTGCGGACCCTGAATCCGGGATCGGCACCGCCCCCACGACGGCCGGGCCCCTCACGCTCGTCGAGATGGGGAGCCCGGCCGTCCGAGCCCTGGGCGTGGCGCGTGCTGCGCCCCGTGTTCGGGTTGGCTTTCGCCTTGAGTGCTTCCCTCGCGCGCGGCCGGAAGCGGCGCAGCCACGGCCCGGGTCGGGCGGGCGCCGCCAGGTGGCCGCTGCCGCTGTCGGCATCCGGGGGCCCCGGATGGGATGGGGCGGCTCGGTGTGAGGGTGACGGTGATCGGGCAGGCGCGGGGTCATGGTGAGAATCGGATACACGATGATGACCGAGCAGCGCGGCCCGCGTGACCTGGTCGCGGACGTGGTGCGTGCCGAGCAGTCCGGGTTCGACTTTTCGGTGATCTCGGACCACTCCTTCCCCTGGCTGGACGAGCAGGGTCACGCTCCGTACGCGTGGGCGGTGCTCGGTGCCGCCGCGCAGGCCACCTCCCGGATCCCGCTCATGACCTACGTGACGTGCCCGACGTTCCGCTACCACCCCGTGGTGGTGGCGCAGAAGGCCGCCACGTTGCAGTTGCTGTCCGAGGGCCGCTTCCGGCTCGGGCTGGGCAGCGGCGAGAACCTCAACGAGCACGTCATCGGCCGGGGCTGGCCGGCGGTACCGGTGCGCCAGGCGATGCTCGACGAGGCGGTACAGATCATCCGGGCACTGTTCGACGGCGGGTACGTCACCCGGCGAGGCCGGTACTTCGACGTCGAGGGCGCCAGGCTGTGGGATCTGCCCGACCGGCCGCCGCCGATCGGGGTGGCCGTATCAGGGCCGGACTCCTGCGAGCTTGCCGGCCGGCTGGCCGATCTGGTGATCGCCGTGGAGCCGGACCAGGCGCTGATCACCGGGTTCGCCGAGCACGGCGGGGCCGGAAAGCCGGCCGTGGGTCAGCTTCCGGTGTGCTGGGACACCGACCGGGACACCGCTGTCCGGCGGGCCCACGAGCAGTTCCGCTGGTTCGGCGGCGGTTGGAAGGTCAACGCCGAGCTGCCCGGGACGGCGGGGTTCGCCGCCGCGAGCCGCTTCGTCCGCCCCGAGGACGTCGCCGAATCCGTTCCGTGCGGTGACCGGGTCGACGACTTCGTCGAGGCGGTGCGGCCGTTCGTCGACGCCGGGTTCGACGAGGTGGCCCTCATACAGGTCGGCGGCGACAGCCAGCCCGCGTTCCTCGACTGGGCGGAGGGCACCCTGCTGCCGGCCCTGCGTGAGGCGTTCTGAAACCTGGTCGGCTCGGCCACGCCGAGGCTCCGCCGGGCACAGGACGGTCGGGGCATGCTCGACGACGCCCTCGCCAAGGCGCTCGCGGACCGCCCTCCCGGGCCGATCGTCGATCTGACGGGCGTGACCTGGTCCGGGGGAGGCGCCGGTGGACACGGACAGAACCGACACCTTCCGGCGGGAGGTCGTCGGGGAGGCCGCCCGGCCGCTCGAAGGACCGGTCGGACCAGGCCGGCCCGCCTGCCCGCACGCCCAGGCCGCCTCCGCAGACACCGCCGACCGGCGCGCTGGGCCCAGCCGATACACTTCCCGTCATGAGCATGGTCACGGCGGTCGAGCGCGTCATCCACGAGGCGGAACTCCAGCTCACCGACGGGACCTGGGAACTCACCGCGACCGACTCCGCTCTGGCCCGCAAGACCGCCGCAGCCCTCGATGCCGCGGTCGGCCCCGCCGACACCCACCAGGCGCTGTCGAGGATCGAGCGGCTCGCCGCACTGCGCGAAGCTCTCGCGGCCCTGGCACTGACCATCGCCCGCACCCATGGCCACCTCGCCTGGTTCCTCGCCGACGCCAGCAGCCACCTCGCACCGGTCCTTCACTGGCGCGCCCTGGACGCCCCCGGCAACCGCACCTTCGGCGCCGTCCTCCCCACCGGCGACGAACTCGCCGACGCCGAGGCCGCCACCCGCCTCCTCGCCGCCATGCTCACCCGCGGCAGCCGTACCACCTGACCGGCCAGCGGGCGCCGAGCAGGGTCAGGACGGCCCGGGCGGCCCCCTCGGCCTCCTGGGGGGTGTCGTAACCACCGCGTTCCCGGATTCCGCCAGGAACGCCTCCCAGGGAAGAGTCACCGCGATTCTCCCTCCACCCCCAGAGCCGGTGTCCGGTCAGGGCAGCACGGCCAGGCGCCGGTGCAGACCGGTGAGCTTCAGCAGGCGGATGACGCAGCGCCCGGCTCCGCGCACGATCAGGCGCCTGCCGTTGCGGTCGGCCTGGTTGCAGGCCTGGACGAGGGCGCCCAGGCCCGCGCAGTCCATGAAGGTCACCTCCGACAGGTCGAGGACGACCTCCCGGTGCGACTCGAGCGCGGTGGCCAGGGCATGGCGCAGGGCCGGGGCGGTGTCGAGGTCGATCTCGCCGTTCGCCCGCACGATGAAGGGTTCGCTGCTCCGGCTGTTCATGGCGTTTCCGCGTCGCTGCGGGCGGGCCGGTCCGGGCGGGGCCGGCCCGCGGGCGGGGGTGTTCCGGCCGCCCCTTCGATCGAGGGGGGAGAGATCGGGGGCGGCGCGGAACGGCATCGGGGCGGGTCAGGCCTGGATCTGCGTCCGGCTTCCGCTGTGGCTGATCGCGACCTTGCGGGGCTTGGCCCTCTCGGCGACCGGGATCTTCAGGGTCAGCACGCCGGCGTCGTAGTCGGCGGTGATCCCGGCGGGGTCGAGGGTGTCGGACAGCATGACCTGGCGGGAGAACACCCCGAGCGGGCGCTCGGACAGCTCCCACTTCACGCCCTCGCTCTCGCGGCGGGGGCGACGCTCGGCCTTGACGGTCACCATGTTCCGTTCGACGTCGATGTCGATGGCTTCCGGGTCCACCCCGGGCAGGTCGAAGCAGATCACGTACTCGTCCCCGGCCCGGTAGGCGTCCAACGGCATCGGTGCCGGCCGCGACCAGGTTCCCGTGTTGCCCAGGAACTGCTGGGTCAGCCGGTCCAGCTCGCGGAACGGATCAGTGCGCAGCAGCATCGCGAAACACCTCCACTGATCGAACGGGTGCCAGTGCGCTTCGTCTGAGACCGTTGTAGCGCGTCATCCATCCGATGACAAGTCTTCGCGTCGCCTATAGAGTGACTGTCATGAATGAGAAGCCCCGCAGACCCGCCCCCGACGGCCCCCGGCCGGTCGAACCCGCCTCGTTCCTGGCGGCCGCGGCGGCGCTGGCCGCCATCGACGACGCCGTCCGCACCGCCCGCGACCCCGGTACGCAGCCCCCGGGCGCCCTTGACGCGCAGGACGGCCCCGAGCCCGCTCTGGCCGCACTCGTCCTGCTGCGGGAGCTGCGTACCGAGCTCGCCGGCTGGGAGGCCGGACTGGTGCGGACCGCCCGGGAGGCCGGTGCCACCTGGGCCGACCTCGCCCACCCCATGGGCGTCGCCAGCCGCCAGGCGGCCGAGAACCGCTACCTGCGCCTCAAGCCCGCCGCAGGCCGCACGACGCAGGCCGGTACCGGCGCGGAACGCGTCAAGGCCGTCCGTGACCGCCGAGCCGCCGACCGCACCGTCACCGCCTGGGCCCGTGACCACGCCGCCGAGCTACGGGTCCTCGCCGCCCAGATCACCACGACCGCGCTCGCCCCCGGCGCTCGCCCCGCCCAGGCCGCCCTGACCGCCGCCCTCGGCGCCACCGACCCAGCCGACCTCATCGAGCCCCTCGCCGCCGTCCGCCCCCACCTCGGCGCCGGCCAGGACGACCTCGCCACCCGCCTCGACGCCCTCACCCACCACACCACCCAGCTCCGCGATGACAGCGACCAACGCCGCGCCTGATCCCGTCGCCGCCGAGGAGCGCTGGCAGGAGCTCCTGGACCGGATTCACGACCTCGAAGCACGAGTGGCCGCTACCACGGTCGCCGTCACCACCGCCCTCGACTCCCACCTGGCCCGGCTCGACGCCCTGCGCCACCAGCTCGCCCGACCCGACTGGCCACTGCCCGCCCCCGGTCCAGCCAGCCCCCGGGCCACGCCGGCGAGCAACCAGCAGGCCTGACCCGGCCAGCCAGCAGGCCTGACCCGGCCGGGAGGCGCCCGCGGCCCGCGACCGCCGTACGGTCCGCGTCCGTGTCCCACCGGCGCGCCCCGGCGGCGGTCAGCGCCAGTGGCCTCCAGCGGCCTCCAGCGGCCTCCAGCGGTCTACCGCTCCAGGTGGCCCCGATGTCGGACGCTCGGCCGGCCGGCGGCATCACGCCGTCGGGGCGCCCTTGACGTTCAGCCGCTCCCCGAGCCGGCTCCGGTGCAGGGCGGCGACGGGCTCCAGGAGGTCGGGGTGGCGCAGCAGGACGGCCGCCTCGGTGTCGCGGATGCCGGGCTCGGTGAGGCGTCGCAGGGCTCCCGCCCCGGTGTGGTGCTCGGTCGTGGCGAGGGTCTGGTGGGCGTGCGAGGCGAGTGCGGGGTCGGCGAGGAAGCAGGCGGCCCAGCTGACCACGGTCTCGTCCACCCAGGTCCGCCACGCGGCGTCGTCCGGACGGGGGTCGTGGCCGGTGAGCCGGTCGAGGCGGTCGGCGCCGCCGGGGCCGAGCAGGTCCAGGAGCTGGACGTCCATCGGGGTGGGGTAGCACAGGGCGGCTGCCAGGGCGGTCGCCTGCCGGGCCTGGCTCTCGGCGAGTGCGCGGCTGAAGGCGCCGGCCGGGGGAGGGTAGGCGTTCAGGAGCCAGCGGGTGCAGGAGGCTATGACGGGTGACAGGTCGGGCACGGGGATCGGTCCCTCGGGGAGGTGCTCGCCTGGTCCGGTGCCGGTGGTGCGAGCCGTCCGGTGCGGAGCCGCGCTGCCCCGCTCGTGGCCGCCCAGTGTAGGCCGCTTCCTTGAGGGGGCGGCATGACGGGCATCACGCCGGCCCGATCCTGGCGTCGGGGCAGGGTGGGGCCGTGCGACGGCCCCGCCCCGACGCCAGGATCGCCGGCCGGTGGCGGGGGTGGATCAGGACTTGCCGCGGCCGGTGACGAAGTCGCGGGCCCGGTCGACCAGGCCGACACCGGGAGCGAGCAGCTTGCTGGCCGCGGGGCTGTCGGGTGCGGCGGGGTGGGGGCGGGTCGGCGCCATGGACTTGGCCCGGCGGATCTTGTCACCGAGGTCGTTCAGCTGCTCCGGCGTACACGCTTGGCGCAGCATGGGGAAGAGGTTGTGCTCCTCGTCCTGGACGTGTGCCGCGACCTCGTCCATGAGCCGCCGGAGCAGGGGGCTCATCTGCGGGTCGTCCGTCTTCGTGTTCTCCAGCTTCTTGAGGAGTTCCTCGACCCGGCCGTGGTCGGCGATCTCCTTGTCCGCGAGCCGGTCGCCGCCCTGGACGTGCTCGCGCACCGCCGGGTAGAGGTACTGCTCCTCGGCGACGGAGTGCCGCACCAGCTCGATGGTGACCTCGTCGACCACGTCCCGCAGCTGCTGGCCGCCGCCCGTCATCGCCTGGATCCGGGCGAACATCTCCTCCACCTCCCGGTGGTCGGCCATCAGTTCGTCGATCACGTTTCCGCCGTGTCCCATGAAACGCCTGCCTCTCGTTCGTTCCGTCCGGGCCGGGCTGGTCCCGGCCACCTGGCAGTCGTTCCCCGGCGGGTGCGTGCGGTGGGCGACGGCGACGCCACCTCACTCGAACGGGGGCCGACCGCGGCCAGGTCCCCGGTCCCGGGCCCCGAGGCCGGAGAGGGCCGCGGCACGTGGCCGGGCCCGGCGCGGGGGGCAGCGCGGCACGGCGCACCGTCGGGACGGGCACGGGCGGGCCCGCGAGTCGGCCCTTACGTTCGGGGTAGACGCCGCTGCGGAGCACCGTCAGAAGGAGGAGTCATGCCTGCCGGATCGAGCAAGAAGCGTGAACGCCAGTACGAGCACATCAAGGACAGTGCCCTGGACCGCGGGGAGAGCAAGAAGCGGGCCGAGGAGATCGCGGCCCGGACCGTGAACAAGGAACGGGCCCGGCACGGCGAGTCGAAGACGGCCAGTCGCTCCTCCACCCACGACACCTCCTCCTCCCGGCGCGGCGGCCAGCGTTCGCACTCCGGCTCCCAGGGGCCGACGAAGGAACAGCTGTACAACGAGGCCAAGCAGCGCAACATCCACGGCCGCTCGAAGATGACCAAGAAGGAACTCGCCAGCGCTCTCGGCCACTGACCGACCGCCGCCCGCGCCCCCTGAGGGTCCCCAGCGCCACCGCGCAGAAGTTGCCTCCCGACCGCCGGGGTCGGCGATGGAAGGAGCACGACCGTGGACCGGACCGCCGATCCCTGGGGGCCCCGCACCCCGTACGCCCCCGGCACGCCGTGGCCCGCCCGGGTCGACCTCCAACTGGCCCCCGGGCTGAGCGAGGCCGACGTGCAGCGCTGGGTGCCTTCCGCGTCGCTTCTGCACTCCAACGGCGACGCCATGGACATCGCGGTCCGTGACGGGAGGATCGTCGGTGTCCGCGGCCGGGCCGGGGACCGGGTCAACCACGGCCGCCTCGACATCAAGGACCTGTTCGGGTGGCAGGCCAACGCCTCGCCCGACCGACTCACCGCGCCGCAGGTCCGCCGCGGCGGCCGACTCGTCGCCACGGACTGGGACACCGCCCTGGACACCGTCGCGGGGCGCTGCCGGTCCGTGCTGGAGGACCACGGGCCGGACGCGGTCGGCTTCTACACCTCGGGGCAGCTGTTCCTGGAGGAGTACTACACGCTGACCGTCCTCGCCCGCGCCGGGATCGGTACCAACCACCTGGACGGCAACACCCGCCTGTGCACCGCCACCGCGGGCGAGGCCCTCAAGGAGTCCTTCGGCTGCGACGGCCAACCCGGTTCCTACCAGGACATCGACCACGCCGAGGTGATCGCCCTGTGGGGCCACAACGTCGCCGAGTGCCAGCCCGTGCTGTGGATGCGCGTCCTCGACCGGCTCCACGGAGCGGACCCGCCGGCACTGCTCGTTCTCGACCCCCGCCCCACACCGACCGCCCGGGAAGCCACGATCCACCTGGCGCCGCGCCCCGGCACCAACCTCGCCCTCCTCAACGCCCTGCTGAACGAGGTCATCGCCACCGGCCGCGTCGACCACGCCTACGTGCGGGAGCACACGGTCGGTTACCCGCAACTCGCCGCCCGGGTGGCTCGCTGCACCCCCGAATGGGCGGCCGGCATCTGCGGACTGCCCGCGGGCGAGATCCGCCGCGCCGCCGAGCTGATCGCGGGCACCGACCGGCTCGTCTCCACCGTGCTCCAGGGCGTCTACCAATCGCACCAGGCCACGGCAAGCGCCGTCCAGGTCAACAACCTGCACCTGCTGCGCGGACAGCTCGGACGCCCCGGCGCCGGCGTCCTTCAGATGAACGGCCAGCCCACCGCCCAGAACACCCGCGAGTGCGGCGCCAACGGCGACCTGCCGGGTTTCCGCAACTGGGCGAATCCGCGCCACGTCGCCGAACTCGCCGAGCTGTGGAGCATCGACCCCGCGGTGCTGGACCACGGCGGCCCGCCCACCCATGCGCTGGAGATGTTCCGCCTCGCCGAGACCGGCGCCCTGAAGTTCCTGTGGATCAGCGCCACCAACCCCGCGGTGTCCTTGCCCGACCTCGCCAGGATCCGCCGGATCCTCGCCCGGCCCGACCTGTTCGTCGTCGTGCAGGACATCTTCCCCACCGAGACCGGCGAGTTCGCCGACGTGGTCCTGCCGGCCGCGACCTGGGGCGAGAAGACCGGCACCTTCACCAACGCCGACCGCACCGTCCACCTCTCGGAGAAGGCCGTCGACCCACCCGGCCTCGCCAGGTCCGACCTCGACATCTTCCTCGGCTTCGCCCACCGAATGGACCTGCGCGCCCGCACCGGCCGTCCACTGATCACCTGGCAGGACGCCCCGTCGGCGTTCGCCGCATGGCAGCAGTGCAGCAAGGGCCGCCCCTGCGACTACACCGGGCTCAGCTACCAACTGCTGCGCGAACACGGCGGCACCCAGTGGCCCGCGACACCCGCTCTCCCCTTCGGCACGCCGAGGCTCTACGCCGAGGGCCGCTTCTGGGCCCATCCGGAGACCTGTGAGACCTACGGCCGCGACCTCGACACCGGCGAGCCCGCGACCGAGGCCCAGTACCGGGCCCTGAACCCGCACGGCAAAGCACTCCTCCGGGCTGCCGACTACGAGCCGCCCCCGGAACCGCCCGACGACGCCTATCCGCTGTGGCTGACCACCGGCCGCACCATCTACCACTTCCACACCCGCACCAAGACCGGCCGTGTTCCCGAACTCCAGCGCGCCGCGCCCGAGGTATGGGTCGAATGCTCCCGGGCCGACGCCTGCCGACACGGCCTCACCGACGGGGACAGGGCCGTCCTGACCACCGCCCGTGGCTCCGTCACCGCCCGGGTCCGGATCACCGGGATCCGCGAGGGGCTGCTCTTCCTGCCGTTCCACTACGGCTACTGGGACCACGGCCCCGACCACGCCGACAGTCCGCCGCGCCGCGACCGCGCCGCGAACGAGCTCATCGCCACCCGCCTCGACCCCTCGTCGAAGCAGCCGGTCTTCAAGACGGCCACCGCCCGCCTGGCCCGCTCCGAACACCACCGCTGACCCCGCACCCCGAACGCCCCCGGGGATCCGGGAAGTCAGGGTGACGGGCGGCTACCGCAAGGCCGAGGGCCCTGCGCACCTCCAGGACGAGGTCGACGGGAGGGAACGAGCGCCGGCCGCACAGCCCGCCACCACCCGGGAGACCGCCGACCGGTGAGGAGGAGCGACAGAGGAGGCGGCGGGGTGGCCGTTCCTCGGGGGAGCGGGTGTGTCGTGCCGGGCGGGTCGCCGCCGATCGGGATAGTCGTTCGTACAGCACTCGTGGGCGTGGCGCCGTTCCGGCGATCGTGCCCGCGGGTGCCGGACCTGACCCGATGCCGGAGGACATGATGGACGACAAGCCGGGACCCGTGAAGAGGATCGTCGACGCCGTAGCCGAGGCCGTGCGCGAGGACGGCCGGCCGCCGGGCGGTGTGCCCGGAGCGCCGGGCAGCACACCGCCTCAGGTGGCGGAGCCGCTCGAACCGAGGGCTCCGCTGCCCGCGAAGCGGGACCAGCAGGGGCCCCTGCCGGTGTCGCCCACCGGCCGCGACACCGGCCTGCCGGCAGACGCCCTGTCGCAGAACGGCGGGTACCTGACGACCGCGCAGGGGGTGCGACTGCCGGACGGCGACCATTCGCTGAAGGCCGGGCCGCGCGGCCCGGTGCTGCTGCAGGACCATCACCTGCGCGAGAAGATCATGCACTTCGACCACGAGCGGATCCCCGAGCGGGTGGTGCACGCCCGCGGCGCCGCAGCCCACGGCATCTTCCGGGGCTACGGGACAGCGGCCGCGGTCACCAGGGCCGCGTTCCTGGCGGAAGGCGTGGAGACGCCGGTGTTCGTACGGTTCTCCACCGTGCTGGGCTCGCGCGGGTCGGCGGACACCGTGCGCGACACCCGCGGCTTCGCGACCAAGTTCTACACCGGCCAGGGCGTCTTCGACCTGGTCGGCAACAACATCCCCGTCTTCTTCATCCAGGACGCCATCAAGTTCCCGGACGTGGTGCACGCCGCCAAGCCGCACCCGGACCGGGAGATCCCGCAGGCACAGAGCGCCCACGACACGTTCTGGGACTTCGTCTCGCTGCACACCGAGGCCACCCACCACACCATCTGGAACATGTCCGACCGCGGCATCCCGCGCTCCTACCGGACGATGGAGGGCTTCGGAGTCCACACCTTCCGCCTCGTCAACGCCGAGGGCGCCAGCACCCTGGTGAAGTTCCACTGGAAGCCCATGGCCGGCGTGCACTCCCTGGTCTGGGAGGAGGCCCAGCTGATCAGCGGCATGGACCCGGACTTCCACCGCCGCGACCTCGCCGACGCCATCGAGTCCGGCAACCACCCGCAGTGGGAGCTCGGCATCCAGACCTTCCCCGACACCCCCGAGCAGACGTTCGCCGGCATCGACCTGCTCGACCCCACCAAGATCGTCCCGGAGGAACTCGCCCCGGTGCAGGCGATCGGGCTGCTCACCCTCAACGCGAACCCGACGAACTTCTTCGCCGAGACCGAGCAGGTCGCCTTCCACCCCGGGCACCTGGTGCCCGGCATCGACCTCACCGACGACGCGCTGCTCGCCGGCCGCCTCTTCTCCTACCTCGACACGCAGATCACCCGCCTCGGCGGACCGAACTTCGCGCAGATCCCGGTCAACCGCACCCACGCCCCGGTCAACGACATGCTGCGCGACGGCTTCCACCAGGACGCGGTGCACAGCGGCGTCGCACCGTACAAGCCGAACTCGCTCGACGGCGGCTGCCCGTTCTTCGCCGGCGCGGGCGAGCACGCGTTCGTCGAGTACCCGACCCCGATCGCCGCCGCGGCCAAGGTGCGTGAGGCACCCGCGTCGTTCGCCGACCACTTCAGCCAGCCCCGGCTGTTCTGGCTCAGCCTCAGCCCGGTGGAGCGCGAGCACGTGATCGCGGCCTACACCTTCGAACTGTCGAAGGTGTACGAGCAGGCGATCAAGGAACGGGTCCTGACCGTCCTGGCGCGGATCGACGAGCAGCTCTGCCGGGAGGTGGCCGACGGCCTCGGCCTGCCCGTGCCGCCGACCACTGACACGCCCAACGCCGAGATCGCCCCCAGTCCGGCCCTGTCCCAGCTGGGGCGGCGCTGGCCGGCGACCGGCCGCGTGCTCGGGATCGTCACCGGCTCCGGCAGTGACCCCGGCGTGGTGCGGCGGCTCCGGGACGACGCGTTCGCCGCGGGACTGCTGCCGCTGGTCATCGCCCCGACCGGAGCGCCGCTGGCCGACGACCTCCCCGTGCAGCGGACCTTCGGCGCCGCCCGGTCCGTCGAGTTCGACGCGCTCCTGGTCGCGGACGCACCCCCGCCCGGCGCCGACGACCGCGGGGCACGTGACGCCAAGTCCGGCGCCGTGGCGGGCGGGCAGCCGGCGATCGACTCCCGCATCGTCCTGCTGGTCAACGAGGCCTACCGGCACGCCAAGCCGATCGCCGGCCTCGCGGACGCGCGCGCCCTGTGGGCGGCGGCGGGCATCGACCCGCAGGCGCCGGGCGTGTTCAGCGAGACCGACGGCGGGCAGGCGATCTCGGCCCTGGCGGAGCAACTCGAAACGCACCGGGTCTGGGAACGCTTCCCGGCCTCCGCCCACTGAGCCAGCCCCGCACATGGCCCCCCGGCCGCGGTCGGCCGGAGCGGTCACTCCGGCCGACCGCGGCCTGTGGACTCCGGGGGCGCCGTTCCCTCCGGAGAACGACGTGTTCGGCCGAGGTGGGTGAGCACGGCGGAAGGCCGGCGCCGGCTCTTCGGTTGGACGTGCGGTGCGGTCCAGCGACTCCGTCCGCGCCGTGGCGCCCCGGAGGCGGCGCGCCGGCGGTGTGAGCGAGCCCGCCCGACGCGGTGATGTGCACCGGTGGCGGGAGCGGTGAACCGCGCTCCCGCCACCGGTGCTCGGAACGGGTCAGCCGTGGGAGAAGGAGATCTTCGGCAGCACGCGGTCGAGCCAGGCCGGGGTGTGCCAGGCAGCGCGGCCGGTCAGTCGCAGGATCACCGGCAGCAGCACCAGCCGGACCAGCGCCGCGTCGAGGAGCACGGCGACGCCGAGGACGATGCCCATCTCCTTGGGCGGGAGCGGGCCGGACAGGGCGAAGGTGAAGAACACCGCGACCATGACGCCGGCGGCCGCGAAGATCACCCGGCCGGAGTGGGCGAGTGCGCCGACCATCGCCTCCTTGGGGTCGCCGGTGCGCTCGTAGTGCTCCTTGGCGGAGGCGAGCAGGAAGACGGTGTAGTCCATCGCGATGGCGAAGATCATCGCGAAGAAGAACACCGGCGCCCAGCCATCCAGGAACCCCTGGGACGTGAAGCCGAGAAGTCCCGCGCCGTGGCCGTCCTGGAAGACCAGCCGGGCTACGCCGAACGCGGCGCCGGTGGACAGCAGGCTCGCGGCGGTGCCGAGCGCGGAGATGAGTGGTGCCCGCAGGGCGATGAGCAGCAGCAGGAAGCCGAGTGCCATCACCACGCCGATGACCAGCGGAGTCTTCTCGGTGAGCAGCTTCTGCAGGTCGAGGTTCTCCACCGCCGCGCCGCCCACCAGGGTGTCGTGCGGAAGTTCGGCCCGCAGCGTGTCCACGGTGGAGCCGAGCTGAGGGCTGGAGGGGTCGACGGTGGGGACGGCCTGGATCATCGCCCAGCCGGAGCCGTTGGCGGCGCTCTCGGCGGGCATCACGCCGGCGATGCCGGGCGTGTGGCTGATCTGGGCGCCGACCGAGGCGGCCTGGCCGGCGGGCGTGATGATCTGCAGGGTGCCGGGCGCACCGGGACCGAAGGCCTGCTGGACAGCGGTGTAGCCGGCGCGGGCGCTGTCGTGGGCGGGGATGACGGTGATGGACGGCATGGCCGTGCGCAGGCCGATGACCGGCGCGGCCAGGGCGATCAGGGCGGCCAGCGCCAGGGCGCCGTAACGGAGCGGGTGCCTCCACAGTCGCTCGCCCCAGGCGGCGAAGCGCGGGGAACGGTGCTCGCCGGTCTTCACCCAGGGCAGGGCGACGGCGTCGACGCGGTGGCCGAGCCTGCCGAGGACGGCGGGCAGCAGGGTGAGGGTGGCGGCGAGGACGAACAGGACGGCGAGCATGATGCCGCCGGCCATCGAGCGGAACGCCGGGGACGGCACCAGCATCACGGCGGAGAGACTGACCAGCACGGTCGCACCGGACAGCAGGACCGCCTTGCCGGCGGTGTCCATCGTCTCCGCGACCGCCTCGGCGCTGCTCCGCGAGCGTCCCGTGCGGGCGCTGCGGAAGCGGACCACCAGGAAGAGGGCGTAGTCGATGCCGAGGGCGAGGGCGAACATCATGGCGAAGTTCATCGCCCAGATGGAGACCGGGAACAGATGGCTGATCAGCACCAGCGAGCCGGCCGAGGCGGCAAGTCCGGCCATGGTGAGCAACAGGGGCAGTCCGGCGGCGACCAGCGACCCGAAGGCGAGGACCAGGATGGCCAGGGTGACCGGCCAGGACATGATCTCGGACTTCATCATGGCGTCGTGGTTGGCGGCGTTGAAGTCGCTCCACAGCACCGAGGCTCCGGTGGCGTGGATGCTGATTCCCTCGGCGGACAGCTCGTTCAGCGGTCCCTTGAGGTCGTCGGCGGCGCGGACCATGTCGTCGGGCGAGGCGTTGGCACCGGCCAGCAGGATTGCGGTGCGGCCGTCCTGACTGATCGTCGCGCCCGGCTGGGGCGCCACGACGGTGGAGATCCGCGGGTCGGCTGCGGCGAGCTCGGCGGCCTTGGCGACCACCCGCTGGACGGCTGGCTCGCTGACCGGCCGGTCGGCGGCGATCACGATCTGCAGTGCGGTCGAGGCGTTGCCCGCGAAGTGCTCTTCGGCGACCTGCCGGACCTTGACGGACTCGGAGCCGTCGGCCTGCCATCCGGCACCGGACAGTGCGGTGGTCACCTGGGGCGCGAACGCGCCGAGGCCGATCACGACCAGCAGCCAGGCCGCCAGGACGGCCTTGAAGTGCCGCACCGACCAGGCCCCGAGCCGGCCGAGCAGGCCCGGAGGGCCGGGCGGGCCCGAGGGGGGCGCGGTTGACGGCCGGCCGATGGCGGTGTCCGGGTGCTTCACGTCGTGCTCCGTTCCTGTGGTGCCCGGCTGGGCACAAAATACGGGTGGGGGTATATGGAAGGGCGAAGAAAGGGGCCCGCCGCAGCGGGCCCGGAGGGCGCCGGTCAGTCCACGAGGGTGTCCAGTGCGGCGCGCAGGCGGGCGGCTGCCTCGTCGGCGACGGCCTTCAGCGCGGGCTGCTCGGCGACCCGCACCATGAGTTCCGGGTTCATCGCCTCCACCGCGGTGCGCCCGCCGACCGCACGGACCACGACGTTGCACGGCAGCAGCAATCCGATGCGGCGGTCGATCTGGAGGGCGCGGTGGGCGAGCGACGGGTTGCAGGCGCCGAGGATCAGGTAGTCCTCGGTCTCCGCGCCGACCTTGGCCCGCAGGGTCGCCCGGACGTCGATCTCAGTGAGGATGCCGAAGCCCTGCTCGGCAAGTGCCGCGCGCACGCGCTCGACGGCGTCGGCGAAGGGCAGGTCGAGCGTGAGGGGAATGCCGTAGTCCATGCTGTGCTCCGTTCGTGGGTTTCGGGTCGTGCGGTTCGGACGGCAGATCGCGGCCGGAGAGCGACGGGCGGCGACGGCTTCCGCTCGGCGACGAATGCCGCGAGGGCGATCGCTCGAACCACGACTCGCCTTCGATACCCCCAGGGGTATCGATACAGGTGCCAACACCTCCGACAGGAGCTGGATTCCCCCGCGGGCCCCCGGGGGTGTCGCCGTCAGGCGTCATGATGGACGGCCGGTCGGTCGCCCGGTACACAGCAGGCCGACGCACGCGCGGGTGCGCTCCTGACGCCCGCCGCCCGCCCGCCGTCAGGCGAGCGTGAGGAAGAGCTTCTCGAGTTCGGCCTCGCTCATCGGCGGGGTGTCACCGTCGACGGTGGCCATGCACTGGCGCATGCCGCTGGCCACGATCTTGAATCCGGCACGGTCCAGCGCCCGGGAGACGGCGGCCAACTGGGTCACAACGTCCTTGCAGTCCCGTCCGGCCTCGATCATCGCAATGACGCCGGCGAGCTGTCCCTGCGCTCGGCGAAGGCGGTTGAGGACCGCACCGACCGCGTCGTCGTCGACCTGCATCACTGCACCTCCAGAGTGTCGTTCCTGCCAGCTTACCCCCCGGGGTATAGCGAGCGGAGGGGGTGGGCAGCGGTGCGCTCCCTCCGAACCGGTTTCGGCTCGGGCCGCGGGATGAGTGCGGTGTCGTCGAGGCTGATCGGGAAGCCCGGCGGGGTGCCCAGGATCTTCGCGGCCCGGGGGTGGGGTAGTCGTCGTCGGCCCTGGTCTCGGCGCTCAGGTGGTCCGCCGTGCTCCGGCCGGCGGCGAGGGTGGCCTGTTCCGCCGGCACCTGCCGTCCCGTAAACGGGTCGAGGGCCCCGGCGCTGTGTGCGCCGGGGCCCAGGGATATGAGGATTCACTGCTCCATCTACTGCACTACTGCTACCGGCTGTCGGGCCGGCTTGCGGTGTCCGCGTTGCCCGGGGGAGGGGCATTGCGCGGGGATCGCGTATGCGTGACCGAAGACCACCTCTTCCATGACGTTCCATGACGATGGCTACTGCGGTGACCGCCTGGCTCCGATTGCGTGCCGTGGCGGGCGATCCGACGGGGTGAACCCTTCCCTTCTCCTCTGGTGTGCATCGTGCGTACTGCCGGTACTGCGAACTGCTGGATGTTGCGTCCTGCGCGTGCGCGACCGCCACCGCCGCGGGCCCCACGCACAACCGGGCCCGTGACGCCTGGCAGGTCACCCGCCTTCCGCCGCGAACCCCTTCTGTCATGACCGGGTCCCGCGTACTGACGACCTGCACGCCTCCTGCATCACCGCTGGTACTGCTGGTACTGCGAACTGCGGTACTGCCCGGGCAGTTCGTGTCTGCCCGTTCTGCTGTCCTGCTCTCCCAACGCCAGGAACATTACACAGACTGCCGTTCAATGTCTACTCTCACCAGCACAGGTTTCCGTGTCTGGAGGTCGGACCTTATTGCGGCCGCGTCCGGCCGGGGACGGGGTCGTCGGAGCACGGGTCGAGGGCGTCTCGCAGGGCGTAGAGGTCGGCGGCGGTCGCCTGCTCGGCCAGGCGCGCCAGCAGTCGGCGCAGGACCCGGTCGTCGCCGTCGCGGACCGCCTCCACGATTCCGCTCAGGACGGAACCGTCCACGGTCGGTGCGGGCTGCTGCATTTCCACCCTCCTTCGCGCCCCTCAGGGGCGTAGGCCCTCTCCGGGGCCTGGGACATCTCGGACAGGGCGGGAGGCTACCGGCCGCACGGCGGCCCGGAGCTGCGGGGTACCGGGTTGGGCGGCTTGTTCAGCCGGCGGGCGCGAGTGCGGTGAGTGCGGCGGCCAGGGCGCCGTGAACGGCGGGCGCGGCCGAGCTGGAGGCGAGCAGGAACCCGAAGGCGACGGCGACGCACGCCGCGGCCGGGGTCGCGCGGCGCTGACGGATCAGCACGGCGAGGACCGCGCCGAAGAACACGACGGCCGACAAGTTGAGGATCATGCTTCTCCCTCCGTAGTCCGGCGGAGGCGCCAGGCCGCCGCCGATATCTGCCCTGGCTGCACCACATTTTTCCACGCTTCGATCACAGGCAGTGGAATCTCCCTGCACCCGGCGCGCCCGGTGGAGGTGCCGACGGACGGCGGGCCGGGGGTGCCCGCACGGTTGCGCTGCGGCGGGCACTATCCTCTGGTGGCATGTCGAACCCTGATGGGCTGCTCGTCGACATCGCCGCGATGGTGGAGTCCGAGCACAGCAACCAAATGCCCCTGACCGTCGTCGTGCCCGGGGCGGTCATCACCGGCCGGCTCGCGCCGCAGAGCCTGTGGAACGAGCGAGTGGCGGAAGTCCTCGCCGGCTCGGAGCACCTCAAGCCGTTCGCCGCACTCTTCGCGGCGCCCGCGGCCGGCGCTGGTGACGCGGCCGGCGAAGGCGCGGCGGTGCCGGCGGCGCGGCCGACGCATCTGCACCTGCACGTCGCCCGCATCCTGCAGGGCAGCTACGGGCTGCCGCACACCGGCGGCATGTACCGCATCGCCATCGCCGACATCAGCAGTTGGACGGTGGGAGACCTCAGCTACTCCGACCAGTGACACCAGGGCCGGCCATGGGCGGGGGGGGGGGGGGGGGGGGGGGGGGGGGAGAGGGGGAAAGGGGGGGGGGGGGGGGGGGGGGGGGGGGGGGGGGGGAGAGGGGGGGAGGGGGGGGGGGGGGGGGGGGGGGGGGGGGTGGTGAGGGGGGGGGGGGGTGGGGGTGGGGGGGGGCGGGGTGGGGGGGGGGCGCGGCGGGCG
>NZ_JBVHVO010000015.1:0-173078 GCF_055564815.1 Kitasatospora sp. NPDC028961
CCGGCCCGCCCGCCCATCGAGACGATGCCCACCTCCGGATCGAGCAGCAGGTCCAGCGCCACCCGCTGCTCGGCACTGCGCCCGCGCAGCCCGAACGCCTCGCGCTCGCCGCGCACCAGCCGCACCCGGCCGTCGCCGGTGACCCGGCCCAGCGCCCGGCCTCGCTCGGAGCCGAGCACCAGTCCGGTGTGGACGGGCAGCTCCGCCGCGCCCTCGACGTCCACCGCGGCGTCGTGGCCGGCCGCGAACAGCGCGTCCACCTGGTCGGCGGGGACGTGCAGCTCGGCCATGCCGGTCCACCCGGAGGTGATCGCCAGCTCGGCCCGGTACTCCTCGGCGAGCAGGCCGACCGAACTGGCCTTGATCCGCAGCGGCAGGTCCTTGGAGACGACGGTGACGTCGTACCCCTCGGCCTGCAGGTTGCGGGCCACCGCCAGGATCCGGCTGTCCGCCTCACCGCCCGCGGACCGGTAGCCGACCGGCAGTATCGACAGGTCGGAGTGGTTCAGCTCGACCCGGATGGTGCCGCCGAGCTCCCCGACCGGGATCGGCTCGTCGAGCCGGCCGAAACGGATGCGGTAGTCGTCGAGCAGCCGCAGCGCCTGGCGGGCGAAGTAGCCCAGCTCCGGGTGGTGCCGCTTGGCTTCCAGCTCGGTGACCACGACCACCGGCAGGACGACCTCGTGCTCCTCGAAGCGGGTCATGGCGAGCGGGTCCGCCAGAAGCACGCTGGTGTCGAGAACGTAGGTCCGCCGGTCTGGTGTCCGGCGGCTCTTGGAACTGACCACTAGGCCTCCAGAGCGGATGACCCTGCGTCATCCGCGGCAAGCCGGCCCCCGCTGCCCCGGTGGCCTCGGGGCCGGTCTGCTCGGAGTATTCCCAGGCGAGGGGCGGTGCATTCACGCACTCGGCGAACTGACGGATCATTGCCGGTGAACGTTTGGCCTCGCGCCGCCGCCGGGTACTCCAGCCCTACTGGGGGGTCGGCGGGGGCGGGTGGGGGCCGGTGGGCGTCAGAGCCCCATCCGCCGGTGGCGCTCCTCGTACGCGCGCAGTGCCCGGAGGAAGTCGACCTTCCGGAAGGCGGGCCAGTAGGCCTCGCAGAAGTAGAACTCGCTGTGCGCGCTCTGCCAGAGCAGGAAGCCGGAGAGCCGCTGCTCGCCCGAGGTGCGGATGACCAGGTCCGGGTCGGGCTGGCCCTTGGTGTAGAGGTGCTCGGCGATGTGCTCGACGTCGAGGATTTCGGCCAGTTCCTCGATCGAGGTGCCGCGCCCGGCGTGCTCCTGGAGCAGCGAGCGGACGGCGTCGGCGATCTCGTGCCGACCGCCGTACCCCACGGCGACGTTCACGGTGATCCCGTCGATCCCGGCGGTCTCGTCGGCGGCCCGCTTGAGCACGTCCGCGGTGTGCTGCGGGAGCAGGTCCAGCGCGCCGACCGGGTTGACCCGCCAGCGGCGGGCGGCGGCCAGGCCGGTGACGGCGTCCTCGATGATCCCGAGCAGCGGGACGAGCTCGTCGGCCGGCCGGGAGAGGTTGTCGGTGGAGAGCATCCAGAGCGTGACGACCTTGACGTGGGTCTCGTCGCACCAGCCGAGGAACTCGCTGATCTTGTCGGCGCCGCGCTGGTGGCCGTAGGCGGTGGAGCCGCCGGTCGCCTTGGCCCAGCGGCGGTTGCCGTCGAGGATCACGCCGATGTGATGGGGGGTCCGGGCGAGGTGCACCTCGACCCGGCGACCGTAGAGGCCGTACATACCGTCCAGCAGGGTGCGCAGACCCGGCGTGCGTTCGACGACATCGCGCAGACCCATGGTTTTCGGCCCCTCCGTACTCATTCACCGGGGGACGTCACAACCCCCGGCGCAGCCTACTCCGGCCCGGAGGCAGTGGGTAAAGCCGCAGGTAGCAGTCCGGTCACAGTCCTGTGCGGAGCGCGTCGGGGGCCGCGTGGCGGGAGTGGCCGGAACACACCCGCGCGAGCGCCCGGTGGCTCCCGGGGCTCCGGATACGGAACGGTATCCGGTTCCTTAAAGAATCCGTAAGCCGACGGTTCAATGCTTGACGACCACCAATGGTCTAGTCCAGCTTGTGACCCAGGGCGGAACACGCACCACCGCCGCCCCATCCGAGGCAGTACTGCGGACGCAATTCCCTCCTCGCCCCCGGGCGTTCCCGAACCGAACACGACGCTCCTCGCTCCGGTGCTCCCACACCGCCGACCGTCCGTCGTCCTCGGCCCGGGCACGCCCGTCGGCCCGGCGGGAGCCCTCCCCCACACGCGGCCGCCGCGCCCCCCACCGCGGCGGCCGCTCCTCCCCCAGGAGCGCACCTCCATGGCCCGTACGCTGAACCAGCCCGCGCACAAGCGCCGGCGCAGCACCCTTCCGGCCCTCGCCGCCGGTGCCACCGCCCTCGCCCTCGCCGGCAGCGGCCTCGCCCTCTTCGCCGGCGGCGCCAGCGCGGCCGCCGGCAACCTGGTCTCCAACGGCGGCTTCGACTCCGGTTCGACCGCCGGCTGGGTCTGTACCGGCGCCGCGGGCACCGTCTCCACTCCGGTCCACTCCGGCACCGGCGCGCTGCAGGCCACGCCGGGCGCCGGGGACACCGCCGAGTGCACCCAGACCATCAGCGTGCTGCCCAACACCAGCTACACCCTGAGTGCCTGGGTCCAGGGCCCGTACGTCTACCTCGGCGCGCGCGGCACCGGCGGCACCGACCCGAGCAGCTGGTCCAACCAGAACAGCTGGAACCAGCTCTCCTCCACCTTCACCACCGGCGCGAACGTCAAGAACGTCACGCTGTTCGTGCACGGCTGGTACGGCCAGAGCGCCTACCTCGCGGACGACATCACGCTGAGCGGCCCCGGCGGCACCTCCACGCCGAGCCCGACCGCGACGCCCACCGCCACGCCGACCGCCACCGCGTCGCCCACGGCCACCGCGACGCCGACCGCGACCGCCACCCCCACGGCGACCGCCACCCCGACCCAGACCGCCACGCCGACGCCCACGGCGACCGCGACCACCACCGCCCCGCCGGTCACCGGCCTGCCGAAGCACGTGGTCACCGGCTACTGGCACAACTTCGACAACGGCGCGACCGTCCAGAAGCTGAGCGACGTCCAGAGCGCCTACGACATCATCGCGGTCTCCTTCGCCGACGCCGTGCCGACCAGGGGCGGGGCGATCAGCTTCACCCTCGACCCGGGGCTCGCCAAGGCCCTCGGCGGCTACACCGACGCGCAGTTCCGCGCCGACCTGAAGGCCAAGCAGGCGGCCGGCAAGAAGGTCGTCCTCTCGATCGGCGGCCAGAACGGCGCGATCAGCGTGGGTGACGCCGCCGCGGCGGCCGCGTTCACCGACAGCGCCTACGCGATCATCAAGGACTACGGCTTCGACGGCATCGACGTCGACCTGGAGAACGGCGTCAACCCGACCTACCTCGGGAACGCGCTGCACAGCCTGCAGGCCAAGGTCGGCTCGAGCTTCATCCTGACGATGGCCCCGGAGACCATCGGGATGTACAGCACCGCCGGTGCCTACTTCCAGCTGGCGCTGAACACCAAGGACATCCTGACCGTCGTCAACACCCAGTTCTACAACTCGGGCGGCATGAACGGCTGCGACGGCAAGGTCTACAACCAGGGCACCATCGACTTCATCACCGCGCAGGTCTGCACCCAGATCCAGGGCGGCCTGCGGCCCGACCAGGTCGGCATCGGCGTCCCGGCCTCCAGCAAGGCGGCCGGCGGCGGCTACGTCTCGCCGACCGTGGTGAACAACGCGCTGGACTGCCTGGCCACCGGCAGGAACTGCGGCAGCTTCGTCCCGCCGGCCAAGTGGCCCACCATCCGCGGCGCGATGACCTGGTCCACCAACTGGGACGCCAACAACGGGAACGCCTTCTCCAACGCGGTCGGCCCGTTCGTCCACCAGATGCCGTAACTCCCCCCGGCGCGCCGCTCCTTGAGGGTGGGGCTCGCGCGCCGACGGCGGGGCCCGTCGTACCGGACCGGTACGGCGGGCCCCGCTCGTCCCCCTCCTCCTACCGCAGCAGGACCGCGGCCAGGGTGCCGAGCAGCAGGAACGGGCCCATCGGCAGCTCCAGCCCGCGCACCGGCCGCCGCCGCGCCAGGGCCGCCACCGCCCGGACCACCGCCCAGAGCCCGGCCAGCACCGAGGCCGCGAAGAGCCCGGTGAACGCGGCCGACCAGCCGTACCGGCCGAGCAGCGCGCCCAGGCCGAGCGCCAGCACGGTGTCCCCCGGGCCCATCAGACCGATCCAGCCGGGCAGTTCGAACAGCGCGGCGGCCGCGAGCGCCACCAGCAGACAGCGCAGCAGCACACCCGGACTGCCGGCCGCCAGCTCCACCACCACCAGCAGCGCGGCCAGGCCGGCCGCCAGCGCCCAGCTCAGCGGGTACGGCAGCCGCCGCACCCGGGCGTCGGTGAAGCCGAGCACCACGCCCGGGCCGGCCGCCCAGAGCAGCAGCACCGCGTCAGCCGGGTGCGCCGCCGACAGCGCGGCCGCCGCCACCGCGACGGTCACCGCCTCCACCTGCCAGGCCCCCGGCCCCAGCCGCTCCCGGCAGCCCGGGCAGCGCCCGCCGGGCGGCAGACCGCGCAACTGCCGCTCGCACGCCGGGCACCGGGTGCACCACGGCCCGCCCTCCGGCACGGCGTAACGCACCACCAGACCCCGCAGCGCGGGCGCCACCAGCAGGCCGCCCAGCACCGCCCCGAGCACGGCCGCGATCACGGCTCCCCCTCTCGTCCACCGTCGGTCACTGTCCCCGGGCACCGGTACGGTTCCCCGGGAACCGCCCGGCACTCGCCGGCGTCCGACCTCGCGGCGCCACATCCGCATTCCGGCGCCGCACCGACCACATCATCCACGGGGAACCACTGTGACCAACACTCAGAACGCGCTGCGCGCCGCCGTCCCGCTCGCCGCGCTGACGCTGCTGCTGACCGCCTGCGGGCCGGAGAACGACGACCCGGCCGCGGGCGCGGCGGGCGCCGCGGGCGCGAGCGCCGCCACCACCGCGCCGGGCGCCGCCGGGGCACCCTCGGCCACCGGCGGCTCCGCCGGCACCGCGGGCGCCGGCGGTACGGCCGGCACGGCGGGCGCCGGGGGCAACACGCCGAACGCCGTCCCGTCCGCCGCCACCAGCGGGAACCCGATCGGGGGCGCCGGCGGCGGCGCCGGCAGCGGGAAGATCGGCTACGACAACCCGCTGGCGACCACCGCCACCGGCAGCTACCTGGGCAAGACCAAGGCCGACGTCACCCCGGTCTCGGTGGTCAAGGGCACCGCGGCCGAGGTCGCGCCGTACAACTTCAAGCCGGCCGAGCTCGACGGCAAGACGCCGTACTACGTGACCGTCTCGTTCACCAACCGCACCGGTGGCCCGCTCACCGACGAGTACTTCATGATGCGGTTCAAGGTGAAGTCGGACACCGCCCCCACCGGCGGGGTGCTGCCCGCGCCGACCGTCCTGAAGTCGATCCCGCAGTGCGACTCCGGCAAGAAGCCCGGCACCCTGGCGGACGGCCAGACCCAGCAGCAGTGTGCGGTCTATCTCGTTCCGACCAACACCCCGCCGAAGTTCCTCGTCTTCGGCAGCGTTCTGGACACCGAGCCCCTGATCTGGAAGGCCGGCTGACAGCTCCGCCTGCCGTTCGAAGGGGGCCCTGAGGGCGGTCCGGCGCGTGTCCCCGCACACGCGCCGGACCGGCCCGGGATACCCCTAAAGTAGGCAGGCATGCAGGTCATCCAGTCCAGCAAGCTCGCCAACGTCTGCTACGACATCCGCGGCCCGGTGCTCGACGAGGCGATGCGGCTGGAGGAGCAGGGCCACCGCATCCTGAAGCTCAACACCGGCAACCCCGCCGTCTTCGGCTTCGACGCGCCCCCGGAGATCCTCCAGGACATCCTGCGCAACCTCTCCTCCGCGCACGGGTACGGCGACTCCAAGGGCCTGCTCGCCGCCCGCCGGGCCGTGGTGATGCACTACGAGGAGCGCGGGCTGCACGGCCTCACCGTCGAGGACGTCTTCCTCGGCAACGGCGTCTCCGAGCTGATCCAGCTGGCGATGACCGCCCTGCTCGACGACGGCGACGAGGTGCTCGTCCCGGCGCCGGACTACCCGCTCTGGACGGCCTCCGTCTCGCTGGCCGGCGGCACCGCCGTGCACTACCGCTGCGACGAGCAGTCCGAGTGGTACCCGGACCTCGCCGACATCGAGGCCAAGGTCACCGACCGGACCAGGGCGATCGTGGTGATCAACCCGAACAACCCGACCGGCGCGGTCTACCCGCGCGAGGTCCTGGAGGGCCTGGTCGAGATCGCCCGCCGGCACAAGCTGGTGGTCTACGCGGACGAGATCTACGACAAGATCCTCTACGACGACGCCGAGCACGTCCCGCTGGCCACGCTCGCCCCCGACCTGTTCTGCGTCACCTTCAACGGGCTCTCCAAGGCGTACCGGGTGGCGGGCTTCCGCTCCGGCTGGATGGTGCTCTCCGGCGACCGGCAACGCGCCCGCAGCTACATCGAGGGCCTGACCGTGCTCGCCTCGATGCGCCTGTGCGCCAACATGCCGGCCCAGCACGCGGTGGCCGCGGCGCTCGGCGGCCGACAGTCGATCAAGGACCTGGTGCTGCCCGGCGGCCGGCTGCTGGAGTCCCGCGACGCCGCGTACCGGCTGCTCAACGACATCCCGGGGGTCAGCTGCGTCAAGCCGAAGGGCGCGCTCTACGCGTTCCCCCGGCTGGACCCGAAGGTCTACAAGATCAAGGACGACGCCCAGATGGTGCTGGACCTGCTGCGCGCCGAACGCATCCTGCTGGTCCAGGGCACCGGCTTCAACTGGCCCGAGCCGGACCACTTCCGCCTGGTCACGCTGCCCCGGGCCGAGGAGATCACCGACGCCGTCACCCGGATCGGCGACTTCCTCGGCGGCTACACCCAGCCGTAGCGGGCCCGGACGGTCAGGCCGTCGCGGTCGGTCCGGTCCGGCTGGCCGTCGCGGTGCGGTCCGGTCCGGTCCGGTCCGGTCCGGGAAAAGCTACGGCCGGAGTCCCGGTCCGGACGATCTCCTTGGTCGGGGAAAGATCGTCCGCGGAACTCCGGCCGTCCTGTCGCTCGGTGGGTGCGCGATTCGTGCCACGCACCCACCACTACTCGCCGGGCTGAGGCTCAGGCTCAGCCGAGGCGGGCGACCAGGTCTCGGTACTCGTCCCACAGCTCGGTGGGCGTGTGGGAGCCGAAGAGCTCCAGGTGGGCCGGGACGAGCGCGGCCTCCTGACGCCAGATGTCGGCGTCCACGGTGAACAGCAGCTCCCGGTCGGCCTCGGAGAGGTCCAGGCCGTCCAGGTCGAAGCCCTCGACGGTCGGCAGCACGCCGATCGGGGTCTCGACGCCCTCGCCGGTGCCCTGCAGGCGCTCGACGATCCACTTCAGCACGCGGCTGTTCTCGCCGTAGCCGGGCCAGACGAACGAGCCCTCGCTGTTCTTGCGGAACCAGTTCACGTAGTAGATCTTCGGCAGCTTGGCGGCGTCCGCCTGGGCGCCGACCTTCAGCCAGTGGGCGAAGTAGTCGCCCATGTTGTAGCCGCAGAACGGCAGCATCGCGAACGGGTCGCGGCGCAGCTCGCCGACGGTGCCCTCGGCGGCGGCGGTCTTCTCGGAGGCGATGTTCGCGCCCAGGAAGACGCCGTGCTGCCAGTCGAAGGACTCCGTCACCAGCGGGACGGCGGTGGCGCGGCGGCCGCCGAACAGGATCGCCGAGATCGGCACGCCCGCCGGGTCCTCCCACTCGGGGGCGATGGTCGGGCACTGCGCGGCCGGGACGGCGAACCGGGCGTTGGGGTGGGCCGCCGGGGTGCCGGACTCCGGCGTCCAGTCGTTGCCGCGCCAGTCGGTGAGGTGCGCCGGGGGCTCCTCGGTCAGGCCCTCCCACCAGACGTCACCGTCGTCGGTCAGCGCGACGTTGGTGTAGACGGTGTTGCCCCAGAGGGTCTCGATGGCGTTGGCGTTGGTGTCGACGCCGGTGCCGGGCGCGACGCCGAAGAAGCCGGCCTCGGGGTTGATGGCGTAGAGCCGGCCGTCGGCGCCGAAGCGCATCCAGGCGATGTCGTCGCCGATCGTCTCGACCTTCCAGCCCGGGATGGTGGGCTGGAGCATGGCGAGGTTGGTCTTGCCGCAGGCGGAGGGGAAGGCCGCCGCGACGTACGTGGCCTCGCCGGTCGGCGGGGTGAGCTTGAGGACGAGCATGTGCTCGGCCAGCCAGCCCTCGTCACGTGCCATCGTGGAGGCGATCCGCAGCGCGTAGCACTTCTTGCCGAGCAGGGCGTTGCCGCCGTAGCCGGAGCCGAAGGACCAGATCTCGCGGGTCTCCGGGAAGTGCGAGATGTACTTGGTGCTGTTGCACGGCCAGGCGACGTCCGCCTCGCCCTCGGCGAGCGGCGCGCCGACGGTGTGCACGGCCTTGACGAACTCGCCGTCCTCGCCCAGCTGGTCGATCACGGCCCGGCCCATGCGGGTCATCACGCGCATCGACACGGCGACGTAGGCGGAGTCGGTGATCTCGACGCCGTACGCGGCCAGCGGGGAGCCGACCGGGCCCATCGAGAAGGGCACGACGTACATCGTGCGCCCCTTCATCGAGCCGCGGAAGAGACCGTTCTCGCCCTGGAAGACCTCCCGCATCTCGGCGGGGGCCTTCCAGTTGTTGGTCGGACCGGCGTCCTTCTCCTGCTCGGAGCAGATGTAGGTGCGGTCCTCGACGCGCGCCACGTCCGTGGGGTCCGAGGCGGCGTAGTAGGAGTTGGGGCGCTTCTTCTCGTCGAGCTTCCTGAAGGTGCCCTGAGCGACCAGCAGGTCCGCGAGGCGCTGGTACTCCTCCTCGGACCCGTCACACCACTCGATGCGGGCCGGCTGGGTGAGCTCGGCGATCTCGCTCACCCAGGCCAGCAGGCGCTTGTGACGGGTGGGCGCGGATGCGCTGAGAGCGAGGTTCTCGTACGACACGATCGCTCCGTTTCACGCCATCTCGGCACGGAGACGGCGTAGCGGGGGTTTGAGGGTGCTTGCAGCGTAGCTCCGGCCTCAAGCCCAGAACACGGCGCAACGGTGAAATTGACTCATCTTTTACTACATTCAGTCTGGTTACTTGTTGGTAATCCGGCTCCTTCGGCCGACCCGAGCCCGACCCGACCGACCCCCGAACACTCCAAAACGTCCAAGTAGTGATGAGGACCACTTCCTACGCGTCAGTAACCTACGGAGCCGTAGGTAGCAGGTAGCATGCTGCCCATGACTGCTGAGCTCCTGGAGAGCACGGAGCGCGTGGAGATCAAGCCGAGTTGGCGCGGCTGGCTGCACGCCGGGATGTTCCCCGCCACGGTGGCCGCCGGGATCGTGCTGATCTGCCTGGCCGACTCCACGCCCGCCAAGATCGCCTGCGCGATCTACTCGGTCAGCGCCTGGCTGCTGTTCGGGGTCAGCGCGGTCTACCACCGCTTCACCTGGGGGCCGCGAGGCGACGCCGTGCTGCGCCGCCTCGACCACGCGAACATCTTCTTGATCATCGCGGGCACCTACACCCCGTTCACCATCCTGCTGCTGGACGGCGCCGCGCAGCAGGTGCTGCTCTGGGCGGTCTGGGGCGGTGCGCTGGCGGGGATAGCGTTCCGGGTCTTCTGGGTCGGCGCGCCGCGCTGGCTGTACACGCCGGTGTACATCGCGCTGGGCTGGGCCGCCGCCTTCTTCCTGCCGGACTTCCTGCGCACCGGCGGGGTCGCGGTGCTGGTGCTGATGATCGTCGGCGGGGTGCTCTACAGCGTCGGCGGCGTGGTGTACGGGCTCAAGCGGCCCAACCCCTCACCGCGCTGGTTCGGCTTCCACGAGGTGTTCCACGCGTTCACCCTCGGAGCCTTCATCGTGCAGTACGTCGGGGTCTCACTGGTGGCGTACAGCGCGACCCGCTGAACCCGGCGCCCCACGACGGGCGGTCGGCCGGTCCAGTGACCGGGCGGCCGCCCGTTCCGCTGTCCACTCCGGACCCGGCCGGCCCGGCCGGCGGTCCCCGCGCTCGTGCGCCGCGCCGTCGTGCCCCGGGCGCTCGTGCCCCGGGCGCTCGCCCCCCGGACGCTCCCGTGCGGCGCGCTCGCGGGCCGCACGGTCGTGACCCGGAAGCTCGGCGGCCGAGTGGTCATGACCCGCGAACCCCGTGGCGGAGTGGTCATGACCCGCGAACCCCGTGGCGGAGTGGCCGTGACCCGCGAGCCCGGGGGCGGAGTGGTCGTGGCCCGCGAGCCCGGGGGCCCGACGTTCCGGCGCCGGGAACCCGCGCACCGGGTACTCGCGGCCGGGGTACTCGCGGATCAGCTGCTCACGCACCCCGTACGGACGGGAGCCGGCCTGCCGCGCGTCCAGCGCCTCGCGCGCCCGGCGGCAGCGCTCGCAGTGCGCCGGGTCCGGCCGGCCGCGCCCCGGGCGGTGCCGGCGCGCCGGACGGCGCTCGCGCGACCCGGCCTGCTGGTGCAGCTGCTGCCAGCGCCGGCCGACGTACACCATCAGCAGCAGCACCTCGACCCCGGCGACCCCCAGCACCAGGACGGCACCGTTGATCAGGTAGGCCGCGACCACGGCCAGCGCGGACACCACCACCACCGCCGCACCCCAGATCTGGGCGCTCGACTCCCTGCCGGCCATTCGACTCCCCTTCCTGCGCCGGGCACGTGGTCGGCTCCTGCCGCCCCACCCCTTCTCGCTCTCGGCACGCTTCGGCCAGCACTGACCGATTGCCACATCCTATCTACCGTCCGTCACCCGAAGGCTTCCCGAGGCGGCGAACGCCAGATCAACGTTGCGTCAATTCCTTGTGCGGAAAGCACACTTCCAGGACACGTCACGGTGGGTCACGACTACTCGCGGTGGCGCGCGACATTGACGGCCGCCCTCTTTTGGAAGTTACTGTCATTTGACAGTCACTCCCCCGAAGGCTCCGGAGGCCGCCGTGACCACCCCCGCCGTACCCGCCCCGCCCGCTCCGCCCGGCCCCGATCCGCGGCGCTGGCTGGCGCTGGTCGCCGTCGCGCTGAGCGTCCTGGTCATCAGCTTCGACATGACGATCCTCAACGTGGCCCTGCCGACCCTGGCCTCCCAGCTGCGGGCCACCACCGGACAGCAGCAGTGGATCGTCGACTCCTACACGGTGGTCTTCGCCGCCGCGATGCTCCCGGCCGGCCTGCTCGGGGACCGCTTCGGCCGCCGCCGCACCCTCACCACCGGCCTCGCCCTGTTCGGCCTCGCCTCCGCGGTCGGCATGCTCGCCGACAGCCCCGGCACCCTGGTCGCCGCCCGTGCGGCGATGGGTCTGGCCGGCGCCCTGGTGATGCCGATGTCCCTGGCGGTGATCCCCGGTCTGTTCCCGGCCGGCGAGCAGCGCCGCGCCACCGCGATCCTCTCCGCCGCGCTCGCCGCCGGGACCCCGCTCGGCCCGCTGATCGGCGGCTTCCTGCTGCAGCACTTCTGGTGGGGTGCGATCTTCGTGATCAACGTCCCGCTGACGGTGATCGGCATCGTCGCCTGCGTCCTGCTGCTGCCGGAGACCCGCAACCCCGCCGCACCCCGGATCGACGTGCTCGCCACCGTCCTCGGCGCGGGCGGTCTGGCCGCACTGACCTACGGCATCATCGAGGGCCCCGAACGCGGCTGGGCCGACCCGCTGGTGATCGGCATGATCGGCGGCTCGCTGGTCGCCCTCACCGTCCTGGTGCTGCGCAGCCGCCACCAGCACGCCCCGATGCTCGACCTCACCCTGCTCGCGGACCCGACCTTCCGCTGGGCCGCGGGGGCCGCGACGCTGGTCTCCCTGGTGCTCTTCGGCGCCTTCTTCGTCCTGCCGCTGTACTTCCAGAGCGTGCTGGGCGCGGACGCCTTCGGCACCGGTCTGCGGCTGATGCCGATGATGGTCGGGCTGATGGTGGCCGCCAAGCTCAGCGAGGGGCTGGTCGCCCGGATCGGCCCCCGGGCGGTGATCGCCCTCGGGCTCACCTCGCTGGCCGCCGCCCTGCTGCTCGGCAGCCGCACCTCCGTCTTGGACGGCTACGGCCTGGCGGCCGTCTGGCTCACCCTGCTCGGCCTGGGCATGGGCCTCTCACTGATCACCGCCCAGGCCTCCGCCCTGCTCACCCTGCCGCCGGCCCGGGCCGGGGTCGGCTCCGGCCTGATGCAGACGCTGCGCCAGGTCGGCGGCGCGATCGGGGTCGCCGTCTTCGGCAGCATGCTGGCCGGCTCCTACCGCGGTGCGCTGGACACCGCCGCGCTCCCGGCCGAGGCCGCGCACCGGGCCGGGCAGTCGGTGGTCGCCGCCGACGCGGTGGCCGCCGCCTCCGGGGACGGCGCCCTGACGGTCTCCGCCCACGCCGCCTACGTGCACGGGATGACGCTCGTCCTGCTCGTCGCCGGGGTGATCGCCCTGCTCTCGGCGGTGCTGGTCGCCCTGCGGATGCCGAGCGCCGAGCCGCGCCCGGGCACCGGCGCCGGCCCCGCCCCGGAGACCACCGCCGTCCCCGTCGCCGATCACGGATAATCGAAGGTATGAGCGCAACGCAGCCGACCACGGCGCCCCCGGCAGACCCGGCCCACGCGGTCCGGGCGATGCTGGAGGCGCCGCTGTCGCTGCGCGAACGGAAGAAGCTGAGGACCCGCCGGACGATCCGCCGCGAGGCGTACCGGCTGATGGCCGCGCAGGGCTACGAGAACACCACCGTGGAGCAGATCGCGGCGGCGGCCGAGGTCTCGCAGTCCACCTTCTTCCGGTACTTCGCCACCAAGGAGGACCTCGTCCTCACCGACGAGTACGACCCGGCGATCGTCAGCGCGCTGCTCGCCCGCCCCGCTGACGAACCGTTTCTCCGCTCCTGCCGCGAGGCCATCGTCGGCCTGATCCGCGCACTGATCCAGGACGAACGCGACGAGCTGCTCACCCGCCTGCGGCTGATCCACGACGTCCCCGCGCTGCGCGCCAGGATGCGCGAGAACGCCAACGACCCGCAGCGCCTCTACCTCGCCGTCCTGACCCGGCGCCGGGGCGTCGAGGAGCCGACCTTCGAGATGCGGGTCACCGCGGCCGCCCTGGGGGCGGCGACCGGCGAGACCGTCCTGCGGTGGGCCGAGAGCAACGGCGAGCTGGACATCGCCGACCTGGTCGACCGCACCTTCGCCGTGCTGGAGCGCGGCTTCACCGACCTCTAGGGCCGCACCGGCGAAGCCGCGGCGGGGCCCGGCCGCCGAGCCGGGCCCCGCCGCTCACCCGATGGACGCGCTGTCCGACGGACTCGTCGTCCGGCGGACCCGCTATCCGACGGACCCGCCATCCGGTGGACCCGCTATCCGATGGACGCGCTACCCGCGCCGGGCGCCCGCCCGTCGCCGTAGGGCGAGGCCCGCGCCCACCAGCGCCGTGGCGCCCAAGGCCGCCGCCGCCGTGACGGCCGGCAGCGTGCCGCCGTCCGCCGCGGCCGCCCCCTGCCCGGTGGCGTCCGGCTGGTAGCCGCCGCCCTTGCCGGCCCGGTCGTACGCCGAGCCGGGCAGCTTGTCCCCGTACCGCTGGTGGACCAGCCGCTGGTAGGCCGCCAGGCTCACCCCGGACCCGCCCACCGAACGCCGCGCCTCGTCGTCCAGCGGCAGCACCCGGCCGTCCCGCAGCACGTACCAGGCGTTGAGCTGCGGTTCGCGGAACGCCGTCCCGCCACCGCCGGCCGCCGCCCGCGCCGCGTAGTCGGTCTCGTCGCCGCCCGAGGCGATGTTGACCACCCGCCAGCCGTCACCCTGTTTGACCGTCCAGACCGAGGCCACCTGGCCGTCCGCCGAGACGGCCTTGCTGGCGGTGTACTCGGCCGTCGCGACCGGTGCGCCCGCGGCGCCGGCCACGAAGCCGGCGTCCAGGGTGTAGACCGGCACGGTGTCGCCCGAGAGGCTCGGCGCGGTCGCGCTCGCCGCCCGCGCCTCCTCGGCCGCGCCGATGGTGAGCTGCTGGGTCGGCGGGACGCCCTTGCGGGCGAAGAAGTGGCCCAACCGGTCCAGGACGGCCGGGTCCTGGACCGCGCCCCGGGCCTGCGCGAGGTCGGCGGCGGTGACCGGGGCGGGGGTGCCCGCGGGGCTGTCCGCGGCGGTGTCCGCCTGGGCGGCCGGGGTGACGGCCAGACCGAGACCGGCGGCGAGCAGGACGGCGACGGCCGCGTTACGGATGCTGGTCATGGCCGCCCTCACGCGCCGATCCGGTACAGGGAGTGGGTCCAGGAGAACGTGCCGTTGGACACGTAGTAGGTGAAGTCCGCCCAGTTGTAGCGGGTGTTGGAGGGCCACGGGTCGCCCCAGTACACCCAGTTGCTGCCGGTGTCGTAGCCGTAGACCACGTGCATGTGGCCACCGCCGGAGCTCCACTGGATCCGGGTCTCGATCGGCCGGTTGGCGTTCACCTCGGTCTGCACCGTGCTGTAGCGCAGGTACCCGGTGACGTACGAGCCGGGGTTGATGCCGACCCGGCTGAGACCGTTCTGCACGTCGCCCAGCGTGGCCTGGCTGTTGGGGCAGCTGGAGTTGGACGAGCGGCCGAACGCGGCGTTGCAGAACTGGTTCTGGCTGTAGTCGTACCCGAACCAGGTGGCGATGGTGTTGCCGCTCGCCGCCCAGCACCAGTTGGTCTGCTGTTGCTGCTGCATGGTGATGTTGAGCTTCTTGAACGTGCCGGCCAGATCGGCCGTACTGCCCGGCGCCGCGGCCGGACGAACCTGGGCGGACGCACCGGTGGGGGCCGGCGCGGCCGAGGCGGGGCTGGTCGCCGCGACGCTGAGCGCCGGGCCGAGCACGCCCAGCGCGAGCGCCGCGACGGCGCGGCGCGGACGTATCCGTGGAACTGGCATGGGGGAGTTTCTCCTTGCACGACAGAGGAGTGGGGGTTCCGTCTGGGTGCGGTCCGGATCGCGCCACCGAGCATCGCCCCGTTGACAGAAGCAGGTCAACGGCCTTCACAGCACGCGGACCGCGGTGTGAACGGCCCGGCCCAGGTGTGAACGCCGCCCCGGAAACGCCCGCGCGGCAGGCCCGGACCGGTGACAAACGGCCTTCCACATGTGAATATTCACGACCAGCCGGTGTCCGCCCTGCCCGCCCACCGAGGAGGCCGCCATGCAGCGGAGCGACCAGGCCGACCTCGCCACCGCGCTGCGCACCGGCCCGTTCCACGTGGCCCTGCGCACCGCCATCGCCGCCCGGGGCCTCGCCCTGCACCGGATCCGCCGGCACCTCGCCCTGCGCGGCATCGACATCGGGGTCACCAGCCTCAGCTACTGGCAGCAGGGCCGCCGCCGGCCCGACCGGCCCGAATCGCTGCGCGCGGTCCGGGCCCTGGAGGAGGTGCTGGAACTCCCCGAGCACTCCCTCACCCGGCTGCTCGGCCCCCGCCGGGCCACCCCCGCCGAGCAGGCCGGCCCGCCCGTGCGCCCCTACCGGGACCTCATCTCCCCGGCCGCCGCCGTCGACGACCTGCTCGCCGAGCTCTCCGGCCCGCGCGACACCGGGCTGCACACCATCACCCACATCGAGCGGATCCGGATCGGCGCCGACCGCCAACTGCTGCGCCGCGACTCCCAGCACGCGCTGCGCGCCCACCGCGAAGGCATCGACCGCTACCTGGCCATCTACCAGGGGGACCCGGGCTGCGACATCGCCCGGGTCGGCGTACGCGCCGAGGAGAACTGCCGCCCCGGCCGGATCCGCCGCGACCAGGCCCATCACCTGCTGGTCGCCGAGCTCCTCCTCGACCGCCGCCTCCGGGCCGGCGACACCCACCTGCTGGGCTACGGCTTCGACGCCAGCCCGTCACCCACGCCCGGCTGCGAGTACGTCCGAGGCTTCAACTCCGGCGCCGGCCAGTACGTCCTCCAGGTCACCTTCCACCCCGCCGCCCTGCCCGTCCGCTGCCACCGCTTCGCCCTCCGCTCCCCCGGTGAGAAGCCCTACGAGACGGAGGAGTTGACCCTCGACGGCCACCACTGCGTGCACCTGGTGGCGACGGCCCTCCAGCCCTGCCTGCTCGGCGTCCGGTGGGACTGGGAGTAGCCCGCCCCCGCGCCGTGGACGGGCCCCGCCGCGGCAAGTTCGACGGCGAGCTCGGCCGCCGCCCGGTCCGGCATCACGCCGAGGCGCGGCTCGAACGGCGGGGTCCGCAGGAACGCGCCCTCGACCGGGCCGCGCGGCCCACGGCTCCACCACCCGAAGACCGGCGTCTGCGGGCCGAAGGCGTGCGGCCCGCGTCCGACCAGCCGGTCGCTCACGGTGAGCAGGACGGTGTTCTCGGCCGGGCGGGCGCGGAGGAAGCCGCCCGCCCGCGCGAGGAAGTCGCCCAGGGACGTGGTCAGGGTCCAGGTCATGGGCGATTCTCGCCCGGCCGCCCGGCCGGGCACAACCGGATTCAGCTCGCCGGGTCGTCCAACTCCACCAGGACGCCCAGTCGTTCGGCCAGCACCGCCGGGTCGGTGGTCGGTGCGTCGCAGGCGAAGTGCCGGCAGATGTACGCGGCGGGTGCGCCGCCCACCAGCGGCCGGTCCGCCAGCAGCGGCACCTCGTCGGCGTCCGGCGCACCGACCGCGACCACCGCGCCGGGCGCGGTGCCCAGCAGCGCCGCCCGGTGCAGCGCGGCCGTCGCCGGATCCCCGGCCGCTCCGACCACGGCCACCTCGCGCGGGCCGTCCACCAGCGCCTCGGCCACCGCCAGGCCCCAGCCGATGAACCGGGGCGCCCGGCCGGCCAGTGCCCCGACGATGCCGAGCGCCCGCTCGGCGGCCGTGCGGTGGCGCGCCGACCCGGTGTAGGCGGCGTAGGTCAGCAGCGCGCCGGCCGCGGCCGTCCAGCCGGACGGGGTGGCGTTGTCCGTCGGGTCCTGGGGCCGCCGGATCAGCTCCTCGGCGTCGTCGGCGGTGTCGTACAGCGCGCCGGACGCCTCGTCGGCGAAGTGCTTGAGCACGGTGTCCAGCAGCCCGCCGGCCAGCTCCAGCCACTCGGCCTCACCGGTGACGGCGTACAGCGCGAGGAACCCCTCGGCGGTGTCCGCGTAGTCCTCCAGGACGCCCGCGTGGGCACCGGCCCGGCCGTCCCGGGAGGTGCGCAGCAGCCGGCCGTCCGGCGTGAGGTGGACCGCCAGCAGCAGGTCGGCGGCGCGTTCGGCGGCCTCGACCAGGTCGGGCCGCTCCAGCAGCGCGCCGGTCTCGGCGAGCGCGGCGACGGCCAGCCCGTTCCAGGCGGCCACCACCTTGTCGTCCCGGGCGGGCGCCGGCCGCTCGGCCCGCGCCGCGAAGAGCCTCGCCCGGATCCGCTCGGCCGCCTCGGCGTCCGGCGGGTCGGCCGGCAGCTGCAGCACCGAGGAGCCGTGCTCGAACGTCCCCGTCGCGGTCACCTCGTAGAGCTCCGCCGCGAGGGCCGCGTCCGCCTCCCCCAGCACCTCGGCGAGCTGCCCCGGCGTCCAGGCGTAGTACGCGCCCTCGACCGAGGCGCCGCTCCCGTCCAGGCTGTCGGCGTCCAGTGCCGAGGCGAACGCCCCTTCGGGGGTGCGCAGTTCACGCAGCAGGAAGTCGGCCGTGGAGAGCGCCACCCGGCGGGCGAGCGGGGAGCCGGTGGCCCGCCACAGGTGCAGGTACGCGCGGAGCAGCAGCGCGTTGTCGTAGAGCATCTTCTCGAAGTGCGGGACGACCCAGTCGGCGTCCACCGCGTACCGGGCGAAGCCGCCGCCGAGCTGGTCGTGAATGCCGCCGCGGGCCATCGCCGCGGCGGTCCGGACGGCCATCTCCAGCGCGGCCGCCGAGCCGGTCCGGGCGTGGTGGCGCAGCAGGAACTCGATCACCATGGCCGGCGGGAACTTGGGCGCCCCGCCGAAGCCGCCGCGCCGGGCGTCGAAGTCCCGGCCGAGCGCGACCAGCGCCTCGTGCAGCTCGGCCTCCCCCGGCGGCCGGTGGACCCCGCTGCCGACCCCGTACACCGAGGCCCGCTCGGCCAGGTCGGCCCGGATCCGGGCGGCGACCTCGCCCACCTCCTCGCGCCGGTCCCGCCAGGCCGCGTCGACGCCCTCCAGGACCTGCCGGAAGGACGGCATCCCGTGCCGGGGCTCCGGCGGGAAGTACGTCCCGAAGTAGAACGGGTCCTTGTCGGGCGTGAGGAAGACCGTCATCGGCCAGCCGCCCTGCCCGGTGGCCGCCTGCACCGCCTCCATGTAGACCGCGTCGACGTCCGGCCGCTCCTCGCGGTCGACCTTCACCGCGACGAACCGCTCGTTGGCGTACGCGGCCAGCGCCTCGTCCTCGAAGGATTCGTGGGCCATCACGTGGCACCAGTGGCAGGCCGCGTACCCGACCGACAGCAGCACCGGCACGCCGCGCCGCTCCGCCTCCGCGAACGCCTCGGGGCCCCAGGGCCACCAGTCGACCGGGTTGTCGGCGTGCTGCAGCAGATAGGGCGAGGTCGCGTCCGCGAGACGGTTCGGCATGCCCCCATCCTCGCGCATCGCGCGCGTGGAGGGGGCGGCCCTCACTCCTTCGGAGCCTCCGGCTCCTCGACGAAGTCGACGCGCTTGAACTGCTTGTTCATCGACTTGACCAGGAACCAGGTGGCGACGCCGAGGGCGGCGAAGACGACGAAGCCCAGCAGTCCGGGGGTCACCTTGGTCTCGTCGAGGGCGAGCTCGGCGGCGAGGTGGGTGAGGTTCACGGGGGCACTCATATCTCTATGGTGGCCCGGCTCACGGGGAGCCGGGCCATCGGGGGGTGGTTCAGTCGCGCGTGTCGGTGGCCTCGGCGGCCAGGGTGGGGGTGCGCAGGCCGGCGAACAGGTCGTCCTCCGGCAGGTCGACGTCGATCAGGGTCCGGGCCAGCTCGTAGTCCTCGGTCGGCCAGACCTCGCGCTGGACCTCCAGCGGGACGCGGAACCACGGCCCGTCCGGGTCGATCTGGGTGGCGTGCGCGATCAGCGCGCGGTCCCTGGTCTCGAACCAGTCGTCGCAGCGGACCCGGGTGGTGATCTCGCGCTCCTTGCGGCCGCTCTTCTCCCAGCCCTCGATCCACTCGCCGTACGGCGACTCGTGGCCGTGCTCGGTGAGGTACGCGTGCAGCTCGCGGATCCGGCCCATCGGGAAGCCGTGGTTGTAGTAGACCTTCAGCGGCTGCCAGGGCTCACCGGACTCCGGGTAGGCGTCCGGGTCACCGGCGGCGTCGAAGGCCAGCATGGTGATCTTGTGGGTCATGATGTGGTCCGGGTGCGGGTAGCCGCCGTTCTCGTCGTAGGTCGTGATGACCTGCGGCTTGAACTCGCGGATCAGCCGGACCAGCGGCTCGGCCGCCTCCGCGACGTCCTTCAGGGCGAAGCACCCCTCGGGCAGCGGGGGCAGCGGGTCGCCCTCGGGCAGGCCCGAGTCGACGAAGCCCAGCCAGGCCTGCCGGACCCCGAGGATCCGGCGCGCCTCGTCCATCTCCTTGCGCCGGACCTCGTGGATGTTCTCCTCGATCTCCGGCTTGCCCTGCAGCTTCGGATTGAGGACCGACCCGCGTTCCCCCCCGGTGCAGGTGGCCACCAGCACATCCACCCCCTGGTCGACGTACATGGCCATGGTGGCAGCGCCCTTGCTGGACTCGTCGTCCGGGTGGGCGTGCACCGCCATCAGTCGCAACTGCTCAGTCAACGCGTGCGTTCCTTCCACAATGTCTGGGCCTTCCGCGAAGTCCGGTCTGCCCACCGTCCGAGCCGCTCGGTTCGGGCCGCGTCACCGCGGGCCCGCCGCCGGGAGCGCCGCGGCAGGACCTCACCACGCCGCCGGCACGACGCCGACACGGCCGAGCAGCGCCCCCGCCGGACCGGCCGCGGGCGTGCCCCTCCTATAGTGACGGACTGGAGGAGCGTCGCATTCCCCCGGCACCACCGCGGGGGGTACCTCCCGGAGAGGACTGAGCCCGATGAGCGCAGGCACCACCACCCCGCAGCTGCCCGAGGGGCGCTACGGCCGGCGCGGCGACCGCGAGTCCGACCGTCGTCTCAAGGTGGCGGGTGCGGTCTGCGGCGTGCTGGGGCTGGGCCTGGTGGCCTGGCTGGGCGGCTCGTACCTGATCCGCGAGACCACCATCAACGGCAGCGTCCCCTCCTTCCAGGCCGTCTCGGACACCGAGGTGCAGTTGCACCTGGCGGTGCGCAAGAGCGACGGCACGGCGGGCAGCTGCACCGTCCGCTCGCAGGGCGAGAACGGCGCGGTGGTCGGGGTGGCCGACTTCCCCGTACCGGCCGCCGGCGGCGACTACGACGCCGTGGTCAGCCTGCGGACCACCGCCCGCGGCACCACCGCCGAGCTGCTGGGATGCACGCCGGCGAAGTAGCGGCCGTCGATCGCGACCCGCCCGGGCGCATATTCGATCGGAAGAGCGGGAATCCGTCAGGATGTCCCGCACACCGGTCCTGTACATCTCGGCGCAATGCTGTCGTCAATGACGCGCCGACGACTCTCCCGCTTGTCGGCCGGAGTTGTTAGGCTCGTGGTTTCGCCCCTTCCGCACCGAGAGGTACGGGAGCGGGCGTTGCTTTGTAGTTACGACCGATATCTCCACCGCCACCCTGCTGACGACTCACACCCTCAGCACAGCCCCAGCACCTACGAGGAGCACCCGTGACCCAGACCAGCGAGAACGTGACCTGGCTCACTCAGTCCGGCTACGACCAGCTCAAGGCCGAGCTGGAGCATCTGAGCGGCCCCTGGCGCATCGAGATCGCCCAGAAGATCGAGGCGGCGCGCGAGGAGGGTGACCTCAAGGAGAACGCCGGTTACCACGCGGCCAAGGAGGAGCAGGGCAAGTACGAGCTGCGGATCCGCCAGCTCACCCAGCTCCTGGAGCGCGCCAAGGTCGGCGAGGCCCCCGCGGACTCCGGCGTGGTGGCCCCCGGCATGGTCGTCACGGTCGCCTTCGACGGCGACGAGGACGACACCATGACCTTCCTGCTCGGCTCGCGCGAGATGGCCGGCAGCGACGACCTCGACGTGTACTCCCCGCAGTCGCCGCTGGGCCGCGCCATCGACGGCAAGAAGGTCGGCGACGAGGCGACGTACGAGCTGCCGAACGGCAAGGCCGCCTCGGTCACCGTCACCGACGCCAAGCCGCACAACGGCTGATCCCCCGCACCTGACGCCGAGGGCGGCCGTGGACGAGGTCCACGGCCGCCCTCGCGGCATCCCGGCGGCCGGGCTCAGCCCGAGGCCGAGCGGTACTTGCGCACCGACAGCCAGGAGAAGACGGCGGTGATCAGCACCGACCAGAGCACCGACATCAGCTCCGCGTGCTGCATCGGCCAGGCGCTGTCCACCGGCCCGACCTGGTTGCCGAACAGGTTGCGGCAGGCCTGCACGGTGGCGCTGAACGGGTTCCAGTAGGCGATCCCCTGCAACCAGCCCGGCATCGAGCTGATCGGCACGAAGGCGTTGGAGATGAAGGTCAGCGGGAAGAGCCAGATCAGCCCGGCCGAGGTGGCCGCCTCGGGACTGCGGACCGAGAGGCCGATCAGCGCGCCGATCCAGGAGAACGCGTAGCCGAGCAGGAGCAGCAGCCCGAACGCGGCGAGCGCCTTCGGCACCCCCTCGTGGATCCGCCAGCCGACCAGCAGCGCCACCACGGCCAGCACCACCAGGGTGAAGGCGGTCTGGCAGAGGTCGGCCAGGGTGCGGCCGACCAGCACCGCCGAGCGGGCCATCGGCAGCGAGCGGAAGCGGTCGACCAGCCCCTTGGTCATGTCCTCCGCGATGCCGGCGGAGGCACCGGCCGTCGCGAAGGTGACCGTCTGGGCGAAGATGCCGGCCATCAGGAACTGGATGTACGAGTCGGAGCTGGCCTGCGTCCCGGGGATCTGGATCGCCCCGCCCATGACGTAGGAGAACAGCAGCACGAACATCACGGGCTGCATCAGTCCGAAGACCACGATCTCGGGGATCCGGGTCATCCGGCGCAGGTTGCGCCGGGCGACCACCCAGGAGTCGTGCAGGGTGGCCGCCGCGCCCCGGCGCTGCTTCGGTACCGCCCCGCCGATGGCGTGCTCGGTGGCAGTGGTCATCTCACCGTTCCTTTCCGGCGGGGACGGCCTGCTGGTCCGGGTCCTGGCCGTCCTCGCCGGCCCGTCCCCCGCCGTGCCCGCCGTGCCCCTTGCCCCGGCCCTTGCCGGCGGCGCCGCCCTCCTCGTCCTCGGCCGCCGTGACGTGGCCGGTGAGCGAGAGGAAGACGTCGTCCAGGGTCGGGCGGCGCAGGCCGATGTCGTCGATCTCGATGGAGCGGGCGTCCAGCTCGCGGATGGCGTCGGCGAGCACTCGCGCGCCGCCGCTGACCGGCACGGTGATCCGGCGGGTGTTCTTCTCCACCGCCGGATCACCCTTGGCGTACTCGGACAGCGCCTCGACGGCCTCGGCGACGAGGTCGGCGCGGTGCACCACGACCTCGATCCGCTCGCCGCCGATCTGCGCCTTGAGCTGGTCGGCGGTGCCGCGGGCGATCACCCGGCCGTGGTCGACCACGGCGATGTCGTGGGCGAGGCGGTCCGCCTCCTCCAGGTACTGGGTGGTGAGCAGCAGGGTGGTGCCCTGCTCCACCAGGGTCTCGATGACCTCCCAGAGGGCGAGCCGGTTGCGCGGGTCGAGTCCGGTGGTCGGCTCGTCCAGGAACATCACCGGCGGCCGGACGACCAGCGCGGCGGCCAGGTCAAGCCGGCGCCGCATGCCGCCGGAGTAGGTCTTGGCGGTGCGGTCCCTGGCCTCGGAGAGGTTGAACCACTCCAGCAGCTCCAGCGCCCGGGCCTTCGCCGCCCGGCCGGTCATCTGGTACAGCTCGCCGACCATCTGCAGGTTCTCGAACCCGGTGAGGTACTCGTCGACGGCGGCGTACTGGCCGGAGAGGCCGATCAGGCTGCGCACCTGGTTGGGGTGTTTGAGGACGTCGACCCCGGCGACCACCGCACGGCCGGAATCGGGCCGGAGCAGGGTGGTGAGGACGCGCACGGTGGTGGTCTTGCCGGCTCCGTTCGGACCGAGCAGCCCCAGCACCGTGCCCTCGGGGACGTCGAGGCTGACGCCGTCCAGGGCTCGTACGTCACCGAAGGTCTTCACCAGGTTCTCGGCTTGGATGGCTGGCGCCATGGCCTGCCTCATCTCCTCGGACGACAGGGGGGCTGTCGCTTGGGCGAATTCCAGTGGTCTGTCCCACTCTGCCCCGAATGCGGGCGGGCGGGCGACTCGGTCCTCGCCGGGCGGGCGACCCGGCCGTCGCTCCGAGGGGCCGGAAGCGCCCGGCGCCGGGCGCGCGCGCTCAGTGCGAGACGACGTACCCGGCTTCGCGCAGCTCCCCGAGCACCGCCGCGCAGTGCTCGGGCCCCTTGGTCTCCAGATGGAGGTCCACCTCGACCTCGGTCAGCCCGAGCTGCGGGTCGATCCGCACGTGCGCCACGTCCAGCACGTTCGCGTCCACCCGGGTGAGCACCCCGAGCAGGTCCGCCAGCGCGCCCGGCCGGTCCGCCAGCCGCACCCGCAGCGACAGGTAGCGCCCGGCCGCCGCCAGGCCGTGCCGCAGCACCCGCTGCATCAGCTGCGGGTCGATGTTGCCGCCCGAGAGCACCGCCACCACTGGGCCCTCGAAGGACTCCGGCTGCTCCAGCAGGGCCGCCACCGGGCTCGCCCCGGCCGGCTCCACCACCAGCTTCAGCCGCTCCAGGCCGAGCAGCAGCGCCCGCGAGAGGGAGTCCTCGGAGACCGTCCGCACACCGTCCGCCAGGGCGTTGATCACCTCGAACGGGATGTCCCCGGGCCGGCCGACCATGATCCCGTCCGCCATGGTCGCGTAGCGCTCCAGCGTCACCGGCCGGCCCGCCGCCAGCGAGGGCGGGTACGCGGCCGCGGCGGCCGCCTGCACCCCGATCACCCGCACGTCCGGGCGGATCGGCTTCACCGCCGCCGCGATCCCGGCCAGCAGCCCGCCGCCGCCCACCCCGACCAGGATGGTGCGCACTTCCGGGCACTGCTCCAGGATCTCCAGGCCGACGGTGGCCTGGCCGGTGACCACGTCCCAGTGGTCGAAGGGGTGGATGAAGACCGCGCCGGTCGCCTCCGAGTAGCGCTGCGCGGCCCGCAGCGCCTCGTCCACCGTGGCACCGGAGAGCCGGACCTCGGCGCCGTACTCGCGGGTCGCCGCGACCTTGGGCAGCGGCGCGGCCACCGGCATGAAGACCGTCGAGCGGACCCCGAGCAGCGCGGCGGCCAGCGCCACGCCCTGGGCGTGGTTCCCGGCGCTCGCCGCGACCACCCCGCCGGCCCGCTGCACCGGCGAGAGCCCCGCGATCCGCACGTACGCCCCGCGCAGCTTGAACGAACCGGTGCGCTGGAGGTTCTCGCACTTCAGGTGGACCGGCGCGCCGATCAGCGCGGACAGGTGCCGGCTGCCCTCCATCGGTGTCACCCGGGCGACCCCGGCGAGCATCTTCTGGGCGCCGCGGACATCGTCGATGGTGATCGGCCAGCTGTGCATGGCGCCAGCCTACGGCGGGCGGGAGTGCCAACCCGGGATGTCGGCACTGTTCCCGGGCCCGCCCGGCCCGCGTACGCTGCTGGTCCTGAGCCTCCCTCACCGCACGACGATCGTGAGCCGCGATGACGACGACCTCGCCCCAGGCCACCGACCGCACCGACCCCCTGCACGCCCAACTCCAGTACCAGCTGGCGGTGTTCGCCCGGCGCATGGAACAGGTCCGCAGCTCCGACGGGGTGGGCGTACTGGACCGGGCCGCCTATCTGCTGCTCGACCGGCTGGAGCGGCACGGACCCGCCAACGTCAAGGCCCTGGCCGACGCCCTGGGCGTCGACTCCTCCACCGTCACCCGGCAGGTCGCCCCGCTGGTCGCGGCCGGGCTGGTCGGCCGGGTCCAGGACCCGGCCGACCGCCGTGCCGTACGGCTCGCACTCTCCCCGATCGGTGCCCGCCGGCTGGCCGAAGTCCGTGCCGGGCGGGCCGAGTTGGCCCGCCGGCTGGTGGCCGACTGGCCGCCCGAGGAACAGCGCGCGTTCTGCGCCCTGCTGGCCCGCTTCAACCACTCCATGGAGTCGTACACGGCGGGCCGGCAGGGCGGCTAGGCACCGTCAGCCGAGGGCCTGCTGGAGGTCGGCCAGCAGGTCGTCGATCGACTCGATGCCGACCGAGACGCGCACCAGGTCGGCGGGCACCTCCAGGGCCGAACCGGCCACCGAGGCGTGGGTCATCCGGCCCGGGTGCTCGATCAGCGACTCGACGCCGCCCAGCGACTCGCCGAGGGTGAAGAGCTGCGTGCGGTTGCAGACCTCGACCGCCGCCTCCTCGCCGCCGTTGACGCGGAACGAGACCATGCCGCCGAACGCCTTCATCTGCTTGGCGGCGATGTCGTGGCCGGGGTGCTCGGGCAGGCCCGGGTAGAGCACCTGGCTCACCTTGGGGTGGCCCGCCAGCAGCTCGGCGACCTTCTCCGCGTTCGAGCTGTGCCGGTCCATCCGGACGCCGAGCGTCTTGATGCCGCGCAGCACCAGCCAGGCGTCGAACGGGCCGGAGACGGCGCCCATCGCGTTCTGGTGGTAGGCGACCTCCTCGCCGAGGCCCGCCTCGGCCAGCACCAGCGCACCGCCCACGACGTCCGAGTGGCCGCCCATGTACTTGGTGGTGGAGTGCACGACGGCGTCCGCGCCGAGCGCGATCGGCTGCTGCAGGTACGGGCTGGCGAAGGTGTTGTCGACCACCAGCAGCGCGCCGGCGCCGTGCGCGACCTCGGCGAGCGCGGTCAGGTCGGTGATGCCCAGCAGCGGGTTGGACGGGGTCTCCACCCAGACCGCGCGGGTGTTGGGGCGCAGCGCCTCGCGGACGGTCGCCAGGTCCTGGAAGTTCGCGACGGAGAACTCGACGCCCCAGCGGGTCAGGACCTTGGCGAAGAGCCGGAAGGTGCCGCCGTAGGCGTCGTTGGGGATCACGATGTGGTCGCCCGGCTTGAGGATGGTGCGCAGCAGGGTGTCCTCGGCGGCCAGGCCGGAGGCGAAGGCCAGGCCGCGGGAGCCGCCCTCCAGTGCCGCGAGGCACTCCTCCAGCGCGGTCCGGGTCGGGTTGGCGCTACGGCTGTACTCGTAGCCGCCCCGGAGGCCGCCCACCCCGTCCTGCTTGTAGGTGGACACCTGGTAGATCGGCGTGACGACGGCCCCGGTCTGGGGGTCTGCTTCCTGACCCGCGTGGATGGCGAGGGTCTCGAAGCCCTGGGGAAGCTGGTGCTCGGTCATGACAACGAGCGTAGTGGGCGAATGCCGGGGCGCCTCCCGGAAGGGTCGCCGCCGTCCGGAAAGCGCCGGGGCTGCCCGGAATCCGGCGGCGGCCGTGAGCGTTGAAAGCTGCACAACGGTTCCCGACCCAGCTGGAGCAGGCCGTGCTGTTCAACCGCGACAAGACCTCGCTCGTCCCCGCCGACCAGGCGCTGCCCGGCCGGGAGACGCCGGGCTTCACCCTGCGCGAGCCGCACACCGTGCTCGGCAACCCGCTCACCGGCCCGTACCCGGCCGGGCTGGAGGTGGCCGACTTCGGGCTGGGCTGCTTCTGGGGCGCCGAGCGCACGTTCTGGCGGCTGCCCGGCGTCTGGACGACCCTGGTCGGCTACCAGGGCGGGCACACCCCCAACCCCACGTACGAGGAGGTGTGCAGCGGCCGGACGGGGCACACCGAGGCGGTCCGGGTGGTCTTCGACCCGGCGGTCGTCTCGTACGAGCGGCTGCTGAAGACCTTCTGGGAGGCGCACGACCCGACCCAGGGCAACCGGCAGGGCAATGACGTCGGCACCCAGTACCGGTCCGCCGTCTACACCCACTCCCCGGCCCAGGCCGCGACGGTGGCCGCCAGCCGCGAGGCGTTCCAGCCGGCGCTGACGGCGATCGGCCTGGGGCCGATCACCACCGAGATCGCCCCGGCGGGCCCGTTCTACCCGGCCGAGCCGTACCACCAGCAGTACCTGTCCGAGGCCAAGAACCCGAACGGCTACTGCGGCCTCGGCGGCACCGGCGCCAGCTGCCCGATCGGCGTGGCCCGCACCGGCGACTGACCCGCCCGGCGCCGGGCCTCAGGCCCGGCGGACTTCGTGCTGGAAGCAGCCGAACTCCACGGCGCGGACGTGCACCACGGCCACCTCCGGGTCGGCGAGCAGCTCCGCGGCGGCCGCCTCGGCGGTGTCGGGGGTGACGGGCACCCCGCCCAGGATGTGGCCGTGCCGGTCGTAGGCCCGCAGCACCCGCGCGCCCAGGTGGTACCCGGCCGGCCAGGCCGGGCCCGCTCCGGCGCAGGCGTGGTCGTGCAGGAAGACCGGGCCGACCTCGTCGTACGGGCCCGGGTCGGCGCCGGTCTCGGCGGCCCAGCGGCGCAGCGGCGCGTAGCCGACCAGCGCGATCCGGTCGCCGGGCAGCGCCCGGGTGAGGCAGCAGCGCAGCGGGGCACCGCCGGTCCGGTCCACCGACCGGACCGGCGGGCGCCCCGCGTCGTCGCGTTCCAGCAGGGCGAGGTGGACGGCCGGCTCGATCGGGCGGACGGCCGGGGCGGGTGCGGTGGGATCGCTCATGCCGCCCAGCCTGCCGCCCGGACCGCCCGGTGTCCGGCGGGTTTCGGCCGTCGCGTTCGACGGCCCCGGACCGCCCCGCCGGCGCCCGCGGCGGCCCGCCCGGGGCCTCAGACCGCGCTGCCGGCCTTCCAGGCGGCCCAGCCCAGGTTCCAGCCGTTCAGGCCGTTGGAGGGCTCGACGGTCTTGTCGCCGGAGTTCACGACCTCGACGACGTCGCCGACCATCGAGCTCTTGTAGAACTTGTAGCCGTCCAGGCCCTGGTCCTGGCCGCCCTTGGCGTCCTTCAGGCCGACGCAGCCGTGGCTGGTGTTCTGGCTGCCGAAGATCGACGCCGGGGACCAGTAGTTGCCGTGGATGAAGGTGCCGGAGGTGGTCAGGCGCTGGGCGTGCGGCACGTCGGCGATGTCGTACTCGCTGCCGAGGCCGACGGTCTGCGAGTTCATCCGGGTCTGCTGGTACTGCTCCGAGATGACCATCTTGCCGCCCCAGGTGCGGTACTCCGGCGAGCCGCCGGAGATCGGGTAGACGGCGCTGACCTGGCCGTCGGTGGTGACGGTGAGCTTCTTGGCGGCGAGGTCGGCGACGCTGGTCTGCGCGCGGCCGATGGTGAAGCGGACGTCCTTGGACTGGGTGCCGTAGACGCCCTTGGCGGCCTGGACGTCCTTGAGCCGGAGCTGCACGGTGACCTTGGTGCCCTTGGCCCAGTACTCCTGCGGCCGGAAGTCCAGGCGGGTGCTGGAGAACCAGTGCCCGACGATCTCGACGCCGGGCTCGGCTGTCACGGTGATCGCCTGCTGGACGGCCTTGCGGTCGGTCACCGGCTTGCTGAAGTTGATCGAGACCGGCATGCCGACGCCGACGACCGAGCCGTCCTCGGGGGTGAAGTAGCCGACGAAGGTGTTGGCCGGGGTCGCCGTGGTGAAGACGGCGTTGGCGTCCGCCTCCAGCTTGTCCTTGTCGGTGGCCGAGGCGGTGACGGTGTACTTGGTCCCGCTGGCGGGCGCGGCGGCGGACGTCCAGCCGGTGCCGTCCGAGGAGAGCTCCCCGGCCAGCGCCTTGCCGGTCGAGTCGGTGACCTTGACCGAGCCGAGGGTGCCGCCCGTGACGGTGACCCGGACCGGCTCGCTGAAGCTGGCGGCGGTGGAGCCGTCGGCGGGGGTGACGGTGATGACGGCCACCGAGGTCTTCGGCGCGCTGCTCGCGCTCGCGGGGCCGCTGCCCGTGGCGCCGCCGCCCGAGGATCCGCTGCCCGGGCCGGCGGCGCTCCCGCCGTCGCCCTTGCTGTCGTTGCACGCCGCCAGCAGCAGGACCGGCGCGCCGATCAGGCCCGCCAGCACACCGCGCCGGCTCCAGTTCCCGCCGGCCGCCCGACCCTGCCCGTCCCGTGCCGTCACGTCGCCTTCTCCCTGCTGATCATCCCGGGCATTACGGATAGAGAAACGCAATCCGCCCTTTCACGGTTCCATCACCGACGAGTGGCGATCGTATGAGACTACTCAACTTCCTGCCAAATATGGACAAAATGCCCGGTCTGCGAAAGCAGACCGGGCACTCGCGGGCCGTGACGAAAGTCGGTGAGGACTACTCGGCGGCCTCGTCCACCGTGTACTCGTCCCAGCCCTCCCCCTCGGCGTCGAACTCGGTCTGCGCGGACTCCCAGGTCGCCGAGGCGAGCTCGACGCCCGGGACGTCGCCGAGCAGGGCGACCGGGTCGATGAAGTGCGCGAGCGAACCCGACGGGTCCACCTCGATGGCCTCGACGGACTGGGCGCGCTCCTCGTCGTCGAGGTACTCGTCGTCCGTCACCTGCTGCAGGGCCGCCGCCTTGAGCGCCCCCTCGTCGGTGATCTCGGCGATGAGCTCGATGCTGAGCCGGACGTAGCGCGGTTCGTCCTGGCCGGTCGTGTCAGTGCTGGTCATGCGTGCGAGCGTACGGGAAACCGCTCCGGCCCGAAGGCACGCCGGGTCCGAGGGGCGGGAGGCGGCGGTTCCCGGCCGGGGCGCCCGCGGGCACGGCCGACGAGCGGCCCACGGGACGGGCGGACGCACGGGAAGGGCCGGCCCCTCCGAGGAGGGACCGGCCCTGCCGTCTCCGCCGGGGCTCCCCCACCCGGGAGCCGCGGAGACGCGCCGAAACGGCGCGGTGACGACCGCGGGAGCCGCCGCACCCTGATGACCGGCCGGAGCCGGACAGGGGCGGGACGACGACGCCCCCCGCGGTGGGCCCCTCCGCGCCCGCAACCGGGCACGAAGGGCAGGACACGGCCGGCCGGGTCAGGGCCGTCCGACGTGTCCGGAGACGACCACGACCACCGGGGAGCCGCTCCCGGACGGTTGTCGTCGCCTCGTTCGGCGTCTTGCCGTTGACCTCAACGATGCCCGACGCGTGTTAAGCGCGTGCTGCGCGCAGGTGACGCCGGTGTACCACTTCGCCCCCGGACGAGCCCTCAGCCGCTTGGGCGGGCGGCCTCGATGAGCCGCCGTCAGTGCGAGCTGCGGGCGGCCAGGAAGCCCAGCAGGTCCTGGCGGGTGACGATGCCCTGCGGCTTGCCCTCCACCAGCACCACGGCCGCGTCGGCCTTCTCCAGCACCGTCATCAGGTTGGTGACGGTCTCGCCCGAACCGACCACGGGCAGCGGCTTGGACATCACCTTGTCCAGTGTGTCGTCCAGCTGGATCTCGTTGGCGAAGACGCCCTCCAGGAGCAGCTTCTCGGCGACCGAGCCGATCACCTCACCGGCCATGATGTCGGGGTGGCCGGCCCCCGGGGAGACCACCGGCATCTGCGAGACGCCGTACTCGCGCAGCACCCGGACCGCCTCGGCGACGGTCTCGTTGGGGTGCATGTGGACGAACTGCGGGATGCCCTCGTGCTCGATGGCGTCCTTGCGGGCCAGCACCTCGGCGATGTGCGCCTCGTCGGTGGCCGAGGGCAGGAAGCCGTAGTCGGCCATCCAGTCGTCGTTGAAGATCTTCGACAGGTAGCCGCGGCCGCCGTCCGGCAGCAGCACCACCACGACGTCGTCCGGGCCCAGCCGCTCGGCCACCTCCAACGCGGCCACCACGGCCATCCCGCAGGAGCCGCCGACCAGCAGGCCCTCCTCCTTGGCCAGCCGGCGGGTCATCTGGAACGAGTCCTTGTCGGACACGGCGACGATCTCGTCCGCGACGCCACGGTCGTAGGCGGTCGGCCAGAAGTCCTCACCGACCCCCTCGACCAGGTACGGCCGGCCGGTGCCGCCCGAGTAGACCGAACCCTCCGGGTCGGCGCCGACGACCTTGACCTTGCCGCCGGAGACCTCCTTCAGATAGTTGCCGGTGCCGGAGATGGTGCCGCCGGTGCCGACGCCGGCCACGAAGTGGGTGATCCGCCCCTCGGTCTGCTCCCACAGCTCCGGACCGGTGGAGTGGTAGTGCGAGGCCGGGTTGTCCGGGTTGGAGTACTGGTCCGGCTTCCAGGCGTTCGGCGTCTCACGGACCAGCCGGTCCGAGACGTTGTAGTAGGAGTCCGGGTGCTCCGGGGCGACGGCGGTCGGACAGACGACCACCTCGGCGCCGTACGCGCGCAGCGTGTTGATCTTGTCGGTGGACACCTTGTCCGGACAGACGAAGATGCACTTGTAGCCCTTCTGCTGGGCCACGATCGCCAGGCCGACACCGGTGTTGCCGGAGGTCGGCTCCACGATCGTGCCGCCGGGCTTCAGCGCGCCCGAGGCCTCGGCGGCCTCGATCATGCGCATCGCGATCCGGTCCTTCACGGAACCGCCGGGGTTGAAGTACTCGACCTTCGCCAGCACTGTCGCGCTGATGCCGTCGGTGACCTTGTTGAGCTTGACCAAGGGCGTATTGCCGACCAGGTCGATGATCGAGTTGTGGTACCGCACGGGGGTCCTCCCGGTCTGTGGGCATGCGAGTGCTTTCGGTACTGCAAAGCCTAGGCCGTGCCACCGGCCCCGGCCCTCCCCTGCGTCGCACCTGCGCCCCGCCCCCACGCGGCCCCCTTCCGGACCGCCGCCCGACCGCCGCCCGCGCGGTGCGCCCACGGATGGCCCAGTCCCGTCGATAGCGCACGGCCGAGGACGGGTAGGAGGTGTACAGGCAACGCGAGTGGCGGCTCCGACTGGGGGCGGCACGAGGACGCGAAGGGGGCACCGGATGCCAGGGGCACAGGAGTCGCGGGCCCGGGTGGCCCGCCGCATCGCCACCGCGGCGGCGTACGGCGGCGGCGGGCTCGGCCTGCTGGGCGTCGGCCTGGTCGGCGTGCTGCTGACCGAGAGCAAGCTGGCCGTGCAGGCCATCGGCATCCTGGAGGGCGACCCGCCCCGGGCCGACGGCGTCTACGGCGAGGCCTTCGCCGACGCCGGCAGCACCGGCCAGCCGCCCCTGGTGCTCGCCTTCCTCGGCGACTCCACCGCCGCCGGCCTCGGGGTGCTGCGCGCCCGCGACACCCCGGGCGCGCTGCTGGCCGCCGGCCTGGCGTCGGTGGCCGAGCGGCCGGTCCGGCTGGTCAACGTGGCCCGCTCCGGCGGACGCTCCGCCGACCTCTCCGGCCAGCTGGAGCTCGCCCTGCCGCACCGCCCCGACATCGCCGTGATCATGGTGGGCGCCAACGACGTGACCCGGCACAGCCCGGCCCAGCTCGCGGTGCGCCACCTCGGCGAGGCGGTCGCCGCGCTGCGCGCCAACGGCTGCGAGGTGGTGGTCGGCACCTGCCCGGACCTCGGCACCATCAAGCCGGTCCGGCCGCCGCTGCGCTGGGTGGCCCGGCGGGTCAGCCGGCAGCTGGCGGCGGCGCAGACCATCGCCGTGGTGGAGGCCGGCGGCCGGACGGTCTCGCTGGGCTCACTGCTCGGGCCGGAGTTCGCGGCCCGGCCGGAGATGTTCGCCGCCGACCGCTACCACCCGTCGGCCCAGGGGTACGCGACGGCCGCGATGGCCGTGCTGCCCTCGCTCTGCGCGGTGCTGGGCCTCTGGCCCGAGGACGAGCGGCCGGCCGGAGCCGTGCCGGGCGAGACGGTGCTGCCGGTGGCGGTGGCCGCGGCCGCCGCGGCGGGCCGCTCCGGCACCGAGGTGGCCGCCGTCGGCGCGGAGGGCGCGGGCCGGCGCTGGGCCCTGCTGCGCCACCGGCTGCGAGTCGGCCTGCCGGGCACCTGGGCCGCCGAGGGGCCCGCCGGGCGGTCGGCCCCGGCCGCCGGGCCCGACCGCGGGAACACGTCGGCCAGCTCACACGCCGGGGCGGGTGACGCCTGATCTACCAGACGGTAACTTTCCTCCCGGGCGTCCCCCGCGCACCCGGTCGTTCCCGTCGGACCGCCACCCGGACACCCCACCGCCCGAAGGTCACTCAGCGAGGAGCCCGTCATGCCCGAAGCCGTCATCGTCAGCGCCACCCGTTCGCCGATCGGCCGGGCTTTCAAGGGCTCCCTCAAGGACATCCGCCCCGACGACCTGACCGCCCACATCATCGCCACCGCCCTCGCCAAGGTCCCCCAGCTCGACCCCCGCGACATCGACGACCTGATGCTCGGCTGCGGCCTGCCCGGCGGCGAGCAGGGCCACAACCTCGCCCGGATCGTCGCCGTCCAGATGGGCATGGACTACCTCCCCGGCACCACCGTCACCCGGTACTGCTCCTCCTCGCTGCAGACCACCCGGATGGCACTGCACGCCATCAAGGCCGGCGAGGGCGACGTCTTCATCTCCGCCGGCGTCGAGACCGTCTCCCGCAGCGTCAACGGCACCTCCGACGGCATGCCCGGCACCATGAACCCGCTCTTCGACGACGCCCAGGCCCGTACCGCCCAGCGCGCCGAGCAGGGCGGTGGGGAGTGGCACGACCCCCGGGAGGACGGCCTCGTCCCCGACGCCTACATCGCGATGGGCCAGACCGCCGAGAACCTCGCCGCCCTCAAGGGCATCACCCGCGCCGACCAGGACGCCTTCGGCGTCCGCTCCCAGAACCTCGCCGAGGCCGCCATCAAGTCCGGCTTCTGGGAGCGCGAGATCACCCCCGTCACCCTCCCCGACGGCACCATCGTCTCCACGGACGACGGCCCCCGCGCCGGCGTCACCCTCGAAGCCGTCTCCGGCCTCAAGCCCGTCTTCCGCCCCGACGGCACCGTGACCGCCGGTAACTGCTGCCCCCTCAACGACGGCGCCGCCGCCCTCGTCATCATGTCCGACACCAAGGCCCGCGAACTCGGCATCACCCCCCTCGCCCGCGTCGTCTCCACCGGCGTCAGCGCCCTCTCCCCCGAGATCATGGGCTACGGCCCCGTCGAGGCCTCCAAGCAGGCGCTGCGCCGGGCCGGCCTCACCATCGGCGACATCGACCTCGTCGAGATCAACGAGGCCTTCGCCGCCCAGGTCATCCCCTCCTACCGGGACCTGGGCGTCGACCTCGACCGCCTGAACGTCAACGGCGGCGCCATCGCCGTCGGCCACCCCTTCGGCATGACCGGCGCCCGCATCACCACCACCCTGATCAACTCCCTCCAGTGGCACGACAAGCAGTTCGGCCTGGAGACCATGTGCGTCGGTGGCGGCCAGGGCATGGCGATGGTCGTCGAGCGGCTCAGCTGAACCTCCCGGCGTCAACCCCGAAGGGTCCAGACCACCCATTTGGAGTGACGCACAGTAATTGAGGGCCGGATCACACCGCGAGGTCGATCCGGCCCTCTTTTCTTTCGAATCGGGCCCGGAAATCGACAGTGCGGAGCGGATCAACTCCGCTGCGTAGAACGGTGTTACCTAACAATTTGGGGACAAGAGCGAAAGTCCCGGGCAAATTAGACATTCGCCACTGCGGTAACAGCCCCGTATGGGGCAATGTGGAGAGGTAACCCCGTTCCACTCCTCCCTAGGAGTACGTTCCGTGAGCGCCGTCTACACCCTCCTCCTGCTGATACTGATCGCCGTGACGACCGCCGTGCTGGTCCACCTCCGCGGGCTCTCCCGCCGGCTGGACGCCCGGGCCGCGGCCCCCGCCACGCCCGCACCGGTCGACGAGGCCGCGATCCGCCGGGCCGTCGCCGAGGCACTCGCCGCCGACCGCGAGCGGGAGATCACCGAGGCCCGCGCCTTCTGGGCCGAGCAGGAGGCCCGCGCGGCCGAGGACGCGCCACTGTTCGACTCCCCCTTCGCCGGCGTGCTCGGCTCCACCGACGAGTGGCCGCTCTTCTTCCCCCGGCCGACCGGTCCGCAGGAGGCCGCCGACAACGCGGGCACCATGGACCCGGAGTTCGGTGAGGCGCTGCGGTCGGCGCTGGAGGACCTGATCAACGAGGGCGGCGCCGAGCCCGACGCGCCCGGGACCGACGGCGGCGCCCCGCTGCGCCCGGGGCACCCCGCGGGGGTCCCGGTCGCCGAGGGCGGCGGCGACGCCCGGGCCCGCCGCGAGGCCGACCTGCTGGCCACCGGCCTGGAGGCCGGACTGCTGGACGCCGAGCCGATGGTCGAGGACGCGCCCGCGCCCGCCCCCGACCCGCGCCGCCACCCCTCGCACCCGGACTTCGTGCCCAGCCAGGCGCCGTCCCGCGAGTGGACCGACACCCGGCTGGCCACCCTCGCCGAGGAGGGCGTGGCGCTGACGGACGTCCGCCCGGGCCCGCTCGGCACGCTGGACGTGTACGCCTTCGCCGACGGCACCACGCTCTGCGTCGCCCCCGGCGACCGGGAGGCCGCGTACCGGCTGATCGACGCCGTCCGGGCCGGCGAGGACGTCCGGCTGCTCGGCGGCTCGCGGTTCTCCGGCTCGTACTCGCTGACCTTCTCCACCGACGACGACGCCGTCTACGTGCTCGCCGACCGGGTGGTCGCCAGCATCTGACACCACGCGCGCGGACGCGGCCGCGACAGCCGCGGCCGACGTTCACCCGAGGGCCGACCGGATCAAGGGGTTACCGATCCGGTCGGCCCTCGGCGTTCCCGTCCACCGTTTCCCGCCGGCGGCCCGCACCGGCCGCCCACCGGGCCCTCGTACCGGGCCCACGTACCGGGCCCACGAGCCGGGCCGTTCCGCTCCGGCCGTCCGCCGGGCCGCTGCCGCCGGGCCAGGGCTCAGCCGCAGAGCGCGGCTGTGGCGGCCACCTCGGCCAGGGCCCGGGCGAGCACCGCCGGGGCCGCCGCGGGCCCGCCCAGCGGCTCCGGGAGCGGCACCAGCGCCTGGGACGGCAGGGCCGTCAGGGCGGCCGCCAGGTCGTGCCCGGCGACGGCCAGTTGGTCGCCGGCCGCGAAGGCACCGGCGTCCGGGAACTCGCGCGGCGGCACGGCCGGCCTGCCGGCGCCGTCCGCCGCCCCCTCGGCGGCCTGCGCCGCCGTCGCCAGCCGGCCGGCCAGCGCCAGCGCGGCGGCGGCCCGGGAGGGGTGGCCGGGGACGGCTCCCAGCAGCCGGCTCTGCGGCATCGAGCGGAAACGGTCCGCCAGGGCGTCGACGGCTTCGGCGAGGGAGGCTGCTTCAGGCATGGCGCGAGCCTAGACGAAAGCCGCCGGGCCCCGGAGCGGAAGGCTCCGGGGCCCGGCGGCAGTGCGCGGGGGCGCGGTGATCAGTCGTCGCCGCGCAGGATCGCGATCAGCCGCAGCATCTCGATGTAGATCCAGACCAGCGACAGGGTGAGCCCGAAGGCGGCCCGCCAGGACTCCTTCTGCGGGGCGCCCTGGGCGATGGCCTGCTCGATGGCCGCGAAGTCCAGCGAGAGGAAGAACGCGCCGAGGCCGATGCCGACCAGGCCCACCACGATGCCCAGCGGGCCGGAGCGCAGCCCCATCTCCGCACCGAACATCGACGCGACCGCGTTGACCAGCAGCAGGAGCACGAAGCCCATGGCGATCGCGATGCCGATCCGCGTGTACCGCGGGGTGACCCGGATCCGGCCGGTCTTGTAGGCGATCAGCATCGCCGCGAAGACCGCCGCCGTGCCCAGTACCGCCTGGATCGCGATGCCCGGCCAGATGGTGTTGAACACCTTGGTGACGGCACCGAGCGCGAAGCCCTCCAGGCCCGCGTAGAGCAGGATCAGCGGCGGGCTGACACTCCGCTTGAACGAGATCACCAGGCCGACCACGAAGGCGATCAGCGAGGCGCCGATGGCCAGGCCGAAGTTCCGGTCCGGCAGCGCGAACCAGGCCAGCCCGCCGAAGGCGACCAGGGTGAGCAACGTCATGGCGGTGCGTGCGACGACGTCGTCGAGCGTCATCCGCCCGGTGTCCAGCGGGCCGGCGGACGGCGCGCCGTACATCTCGACCAGCTGCTCGTCGGTCAGCGGACCCTGGCCCTGCGGCTGCTGGGCGTAGGGGTTGTTGCCGTACGGGTTGTCACCGTACGGGCTGCTCTGGCCGGGGGGGCCTGCGGCGTACGGGCTCCCGGCCGGCGGGGCCTGCGTGGTACCGAAACCCGCGTAGCCGGGCTCGCGGGTGAAGGACCCCTCCCGCGAGAAGACCGGGTTGCTGCTTCTCATTGCTCATTCCCTCCGTGGCGGCACTGCACCGCCCGCACCACAAGGGTAATGGGTTGGCAAAAGAATAGGGATACGCCGCAAGGAGGATCCGGGGAGCGGCGCCCGGCGGGGACGCCCGGTGGCGTCCCCGCGGGTCGAGCGGTGCCCGGAGCCGGACTCGAACCGGCACGGCCTCACGGCCAAGCAGTTTTAAGCTGCCCGTGTCTGCGTTCCACCATCCGGGCCTTCAAGGACCTGCCCTGCCGACAGTCGGAGGTGGTGCTCCGTCCCCGTGCGGGCCATCCCCGAGCCTAGTCGCCCGCCTCCCCCTTTCGCATGTTCCCAGCCAGGGAAGTTGTCATGTTTCCTTGCCATCTGACGAACAGTTCGTGATTTGGCCAATCCGAGCGTGCTATCCGGCCAGCAGGATCCGGTAAGGGTTGACGTCATACCCGAGGATGAGGGCTTTCTCCGGACGTACGCCCAGCGGTGGTCAGGCCAACCGTCCGGCGGAGCGACGAGAAGCCGTGACCACGTGGCCGAGCATGGAGATACCGCCGAACCCCTGCGCAGACCGGCCCTCCGGAGCCGTCCCGCACCCCCGGCGCCGTCCGCAGCCCGACCCCAAGGAGCACCCCGTGACCACGTCGACCGCAACCGCCGTCCGTACCGGCCGGGCGGCCGCCCGCGCCACCGGCCTCAACAAGGTCTACGGGGACGGGGAGACCCGCGTCGTCGCGCTCGACAACGTCAGCGTGACGTTCCCGCAGGGCGAGTTCACCGCCATCATGGGCCCCTCCGGCTCCGGCAAGTCCACCCTCATGCACTGCATGGCCGGCCTGGACACCGTCTCCTCCGGCTCCTCCACCATCGGGGACACCGAACTCGTCGGACTCAAGGACAAGCAGCTCACCCAGCTGCGCCGCGACCACATCGGCTTCATCTTCCAGGCCTTCAACCTGCTCCCCACCCTGACCGCCCTGGAGAACATCACCCTCCCCATGGACATCGCCGGCCGCAAGGCCGACAAGGCCTGGCTCGACCGCGTCGTCGACACCGTCGGCCTCTCCGGCCGCCTCGGCCACCGCCCCAGCCAGCTCTCCGGCGGCCAGCAGCAGCGCGTCGCCTGCGCCCGCGCCCTCGCCGGAAAGCCCGACATCATCTTCGCCGACGAACCGACCGGCAACCTCGACTCCCGCTCCGGCGCCGAAATCCTCTCCTTCCTCCGCAACTCCGTGCGCGAACTCGGCCAGACCGTCGTCATGGTCACCCACGACCCCGTCGCCGCCGCCTACGCCGACCGCGTCGTCTTCCTCGCCGACGGCCGCATCGTCGACGAACTCGCCGGCCCCACCGCCGACACCGTCCTGGACCGCATGCGCCGCTTCGACGCCAAGGGCCGCACCAGCTGACCCCCCGCCGACAGCAGCCCGCCCCTCCGCAGAGTTCAGGACACCCCATGTACCGCACCGCACTGCGCAACGTGCTGGCCCACAAGGGCCGACTCCTGATGACGGCCCTCGCCGTCATGCTCGGCACCGCCTTCGTCGCCGGCACCATGGTCTTCTCCGACACCTTCGGCAAGGCCATGCAGGACAGCAACTCCAAGAGCTACTCCGACGTGTCGGTCCAGATCGTCGACCGGTCGGCCGGCTCCTCCGCCTCCGCCCGGGAGAAGAGCGAGACGAGCGCGGCCACCCTGACCGACGCCACCGTCCAGCAACTCGGCGCGCTCCCCGGCGCCGCCTCGGCCCGCGGCGTGGTCAGCGGCTTCACCGGCGTCGCCGACCGGAGCGGCAATCTGATCGGCCAGGCCTGGACCGCCAGGGGCGCCAACTTCGCGCCCGGCGCGGACGGCAAGGACGTCCGCTACCCGATGGCGGAGGGTCAGGGCCCGAAGAACGCCCAGGAGATCGCCCTCGACCGCAGGACCGCCGAGAAGGGCGGCTACAAGGTCGGCGACACCGTCCGGATCGCCTCCAACGGCCCGGTCGCCGAGGCGAAGCTCACCGGCGTCTTCACCACCGACGACCCGGTGGTGAACACCGGCGGCACGCTCACCCTGTTCGACCGCGCCACCGCCCAGCAGCTGCTGCTGGAGCCGGGCCGCTACAGCAGCGTCGTGCTCGCCGCCAAGCCCGGCACCACGGAGGCCGCGCTGCTCGCCGAGGCCCAGCAGAAGCTCCCGGCCGGCCGGCAGTTCGACGCCGAGACCGGTCAGCAGCTCAAGGACGACGAGCAGAAGATGATCACCAGCAGCACCGACGGCATGCGGACCATGCTGCTCGCCTTCGCCGGGATCTCACTCTTCGTCGGCATCTTCATCATCGCCAACACCTTCACCATGCTGGTCGCCCAGCGCACCAAGGAGCTCGCCCTGCTGCGGGCGATCGGCGCCAGCCGCAAGCAGGTCACCCTGTCCGTGCTGATCGAGGCCCTGGTGATCGGCGCCCTCTCGGCCGCGGCCGGCCTGGTGGTCGGCATCGCGATCGGCGCCGGGCTGCAGTCCGCCGTCCACTCGCTGAACGACGGCCTGCCCACCGGCGCGCTCGTGGTCAAGCCGCTGACCGTGGTGGTCACCCTGGTGGTCGGCGTCCTGGTCACCGTCCTCTCCGCGCTGCTGCCCGGGCTTCGCGCCTCGCGAATCGCCCCGGTGGCCGCGATGAGCAGCGGCGACCAGCCGACCAGTCAGAAGAGCCTGCTGGTCCGCAACATCATCGGATCGATCCTCGCCGCGGGCGGTGGCGCGCTGGTCGCCTACGGCGCCTCCACCGGCAACGGCGACGGCCGCGCACCGGTCGCCCTCGGCGCCGGGGTCGCCCTGGTCGGCGTCTTCATCCTGCTGCCGCTGCTCTCCCGCCCGGTGATCGCCCTGGTCGGCCCGGTGCTCGGCAAGCTGGCCGGTACGCCCGGCAAGCTCGCCCGGCAGAACGCGGTGCGCAACCCGCGCCGCACCGCGGCCACCGCCGCCGCCCTCACCATCGGTCTGACCCTGGTCACCGGCCTGACGGTGATCGGCGCCTCGGTCGGCGGAGCCCTCGACAAGGCCGTCACCAGCTCGATGAAGGCCGACTACCTGATCTCGACCGCGAACGACATGAGCCTGTCGCCGAAGGTCCCCGCCGAGGTCGCCAAGACCGCCGGAGTGACGGCCTCCTCGCCGCTCACCACCGTGTACTGGGACCTGAACGGCACGACCAAGTCGATCAGCGGCCTGGACGCGGCCAGCTTCGACCAGCTCGTCTCCGTCAAGCTGACCAGCGGATCCACCGCAGGCTTCGCCCAGGGCCAGGCCCTGATCGACACGGACGTCGCCAAGAAGAACAACGTCACCACCGGCTCGACCCTGACCGTCACCTACCCGGACCAGTCCACGGGCCGGCTGACCGTCGGCGGTGTCTACGAGTCGGGCGGCATGCTCGGCCCGGTGGTGCTGGCCAACAGCGAGATCGTCAAGCACGAGCCCACGCCGTACATCAGCGACGTCCTGGTCAAGGGCGCCGACGGTGCCACCGACTCGCTCAAGAAGGCGCTCAAGGACGCCACCGGCGCCAACCCGGTGATCGAGGTCAAGTCCAAGCAGGACGTCCGCGACGACTTCAGCCAGATCATCACCATCGCGCTGAACATGATGTACGGCCTGCTGGCGATGTCCGTGCTGGTCGCGGTCCTCGGTGTGGTCAACACGCTGGCCATGTCGGTCTTCGAGCGCAAGCGCGAGATCGGGATGCTGCGGGCGATCGGCCTGGACCGCAGCGGCATCAAGCGGATGGTCCGCCTGGAGTCGGTGGTGATCTCGGTCTTCGGTGCCGGCATCGGCGTGCTGCTCGGCTGCTACACGGCCTGGGGGATCCTCGGCACCCTGAAGTCCAGCATGGCGGGCCTGACCACGGCGCTCCCCTACGGCCAGCTGCTGCTCTTCCTCGTGCTCGCCGGCCTGGTCGGCCTGGTGGCCGCGATCTGGCCGGCCCGCCGGGCGTCCAAGCTGGACATCCTGGAGAGCATCAAGACCGACTGACCCACCGGCGCCGGGCACCGCACCGGCGCCGGACACGGAAAGACCCCCACCGGAGGGTTCGGTGGGGGTCTTTCGCTACTTCTGTACTCCGCCCGGTCGCACGGCCGGCTGAGCACCACGGAGGTCGTGGTCCGGCGACGCTGCCGGGCGGAGGGCCTCCGACTCATTTCCCGGTGCTCCCACACCGGGATCTCAGTCGCTTACTTGCTGCTGGCGAGTTCCTTGTCGGCGGCCGGCTTGGCGGCCTCGACCGGCTTCGGCGCGGGCGCCGCGGCCTCCTGGAACGCCTCGAACGGCTTCTCCATCTGGGCCAGGCCGACGGCCTCGCGCTTCAGGAAGACCGCCAGCGTCCAGTCGGTGAAGACGCGGACCTTGCGGTTCATGGTCGGGACCATGGCGCCGTGGTACAGGCGGTGGAACCACCAGGCCGGACGGCCCTTCAGCTTGTACTTGCCGAAGAGGATCGCCACACCCTTGTGCAGGCCGAGACCGGCCACCGCACCGAGGTTCTTGTGCTTGTACTCGGCCTGCGGGAAGCCGCGCATGCCCGAGATCACGTTGTCGCCGAGGACGGCGGCCTGCCGGACGGCGTGCTGCGCGTTCGGCGGGCACCAGGCGCCCTCACCCGCGGCGAGGTCCGGCACCTGGGCGTTGTCGCCGGCGGACCAGACGTAGTCGAAGCCCTTGACCTGCAGGGTCGGGGCGGTGTCCACGTGGCCGCGCGGGCCCAGCGGGAGGCCGAAGTTGGCCAGCACCGGGTTGGGCTTGACGCCCGCCGTCCACACGATGGTGGAGGCGTCCGCCTCGACGCCGTTCTTCAGCACGACGTGCTGGTCGACGCAGGAGTCCATCGAGGTCTCGATGTAGATCTCGATGTTGCGCTCTTCGAGCTTCTCCTTGGTCCACAGACCGAGGTCCGGGCCCATCTCCGGGAGGATGCGGTTGGCCGCCTCCACCAGGATGAAGCGCATGTCGTCACGGCTGACGGTCTTGTAGATCTTGGCGGCGTCGCGCGCCATGTCCTCGATCTCGGCGATCGTCTCGACGCCGGCGAAGCCACCGCCGACGACGACGAAGGTCAGCGCCTTGCGGCGGATCGCCTCGTCCGTGGTGGACTCGGCCTTGTCCAGCTGCGCCATGACGTGGTTCCGGAGGCTGATGGCCTCCTCGACCGTCTTCATGCCGATGCCGTGCTCCGCCAGACCCGGGATCGGGAAGGTCCGGGAGACCGAGCCGGTCGCGACGACCAGGTACTCGAAGGGCAGCTCGTACGAGTCGCCGGCCGCCGGCTGGATGGTGGCGACCTTGCGGGCGTGGTCCACACCGGTGACAGCACCGGTGAGCACCTCCGCCTTCTTGAGGGCGCTGCGCAGCGGCGCGACGAGGTTGCGGGGCGCGACGTTGCCGCCGGCCGCCTCGGGGAGGAAGGGCAGGTACGTCATGTACGACCGCGGGTCGACGACCGTGACGGTCGCTTCGCCATAGCGCATCTTCTTGAGGATGCGCATCGCGGCATACAGGCCGACGTAACCACCGCCGACAATGAGGATGCGAGGACGCTCCGTGGTGCTCATATCCGAAAGTATCCAGCACCGTCCGGAGCAGCCTTCGTGAGGCCGGTCACAAGCTCCTGGACACCCTGTGCTACACTTCGCGGCCACTTTCTCGGCCCCGGGGAGCTGTCTCACAGCCCTCCCCGCCTCCCCGTGAGGCCATGGACCCGAACGGCCCTGCTGAGCAGCAACGATCCATGGCACGCCTGGGTTCCCGCGCGTGATTTCGATTTTCAAACCCGCACGGGGGCGTCACCTGCGATCCAGCGGGCGACACGACGGACAGGCCTTCGGTCCCACATTTCGGACGTAGCGGACCGGTCAGCGCGACGAATGGCTGGATCGCCATGTGAAGAAATTCACGAACTTTCCCGCAGGGCCCCGGGCGCGCCCCGGCCCCGGACCCCACGAAGGGGCTCCGGGGCCGGGTCGGTAAGCCTCGCACCGGGCTAGGAGGCGATACTCCAGGCGATGCCGTCCAGGATGTCGTGTTCGCTCACGACGAGCTCGGCGGCGCCGGTCCGCTCCATGATCTCCAGCAGCTCCAGCGCGCCGGCCGCGATGACGTCCACCCGGCCCGGGTGCATCGACGGGATGGCCGCACGCTCGGCGTGGGTGGCGGCGAGCAGCTCGGAAGCGACCCGGGCCACGTCCTCGCGGGTGATCCGCGCGTGGTGGATCCGCTCGGAGTCGTAGCCGGGAAGGTCCTGGACGATCGCCGACACCGTGGTGACCGTCCCGGCCAGACCGACCAGCGTCGCCGCACCGGTCAGCGGGACGACCTCCTCGGCCTTGTCCAGCTCGGCCCGGACGTGCGCCCGCGCCTCGGCGACCTGCTCCGCCGAGGGCAGCTCGGCGCCGCCGAAGTGCCGCTCGGTCAGCCGGACGCAGCCGATGTCGACCGAGCGGGCGGCCCGGACGTCCTCGGCGCCGAGCACGAACTCGGTGGAGCCGCCGCCGAGGTCGAAGACCAGGTACGGCGCCGGGAACTGGCCGCCGGTGAGCTCCTTGGTGGCGCCGACGAAGGAGAGGTGCGCCTCCTCCTCGCCGCTCACCACCTCGGGCCCGACGCCCAGGATGTCGCGCACGCCCTTGGCGTACTCGTCACTGTTCTCGGCGTCCCGCGAGGCGCTGGTGGCCACGAAGCGGATCCGCTCCGGGGCCACCCCGAAGCCGGCGATCACCTCGGCGTACTCGCGGCAGGCCGCGAAGGTGCGGGCCAGCGCGTCCGGGTGCAGCCGGCCGGTCCGGTCCACGCCCTGACCCAGCCGGTTGATCACCATCCGGCGGTCGAGGTCGGTGATCGCCCCGGTCTCCGGATCGAGGTCGGCGACCAGCAGGCGGATCGAGTTGGTACCGCAGTCGATCGCGGCGACCCGGGTGACACTCATGCGTCGGGCTCCTCGGCATTCTCCTGCGCGGCCCGCTTGGCGGCGCGTTCGGCGGCCTTCTGCTGCTTGGCGGCGATCACGGCCTCGTGGTCCTGCTGCTTGGCACGGTTCCTCGCGACCCGCTCGCCGGCGGCCTCGACCTCGTCGGGGGAGACGCAGGGGCCCTTGGCCCACCAGTCCTCCAGCATGCCGATCGCCTCGTCGCCGAGCGGGTTGACGCCCTCACCGGCCGCCAGCGAGTGGCCGACCAGCACGTGCAGGCACTTCACCCGGTCCGGCATGCCGCCGGCGCTGGGGAAGCCCTCCAGCACCTCGATGGCGTCGCGGCGCGCGATGTAGTCCTCGTGCGCCTTCTGGTAGGCGGCGGCCAGCTCCGGGTCCTCGGCGAGCCGGGCGGTCTGCTCCTTCATCACGCCGTCCGCCTCCAGCGTGCCGATCAGCGAGGCGGCCTTGGGGCAGGTCAGGTAGTAGAGCGTCGGGAACGGCGTGCCGTCCGCGAGCCGGGGGGCCGTCTCCACGACGTCCGGGTTGCCGCAGGGGCAGCGGTGCGCCACCGAGCGCAGGCCGCGCGGGACCCGGCCGAGCTGGGCGGCGATGGCCGCGACGTCGGTGTCGGAGACAGAGGGGTGGTTCTCAGTGGTCATGGGGGGAGCTGGCTCCAGCAGGGGCAGGGGCGGGTGAAGAGGGCGGGGCGAGAGCGGCGGTGTCGGCGGCGTCCACCGAGTCCCAGACGCTCGCGTACCAGGGCTTGGCGGCCTTGGCCGCGCCGTCGGAGGGGGCGGGCGGGACGGCGGAGGACTGGGTGGCGCCCCGGCCCGCCGGATCCACCGCGATGTACGGGGTCTCCCCCGGCATCGCGTAGTGCAGCCGGCTGCGGGCCTGCGCCTTGACGTACTCCGGGTCCTGCCAGCGGGTCTTCTCCCGGCGCAGCTGCTCGACCTGTTGCCGGGCGTGCTCGGCCTTCGCCCGCTGGGCGGAGATCTCGGAACGCTGGGAGATGAACTGCCTGGTCGGGTAGGCCAGGATCGCGACCAGGGAGCAGAGCACCAGGACGAGGACGGTCGCCCGGCTCGTGAAGCGAGGCCGGGCGGCAAAGCCCGGGATCCTCCAGCCTGCCATCTCCCGTGTCCCCTCCTGATCGCGACGGTGCCCCGCCGTCCACCCTACGGGGTGAACGGCGGGGCACCGGTCAGGCTTGCGCTACTGGGCGCGATCGGCCCTCGTGACGGGCCCGGGCCGACGACTGCTCGGCCGCGCGGCTACTACTCGGCGGAGCGGAAGCGCGGGAACGCGCCGCGGCCGGCGTACTCGGCCGCGTCGTCGAGGATCTCCTCGATGCGCAGCAGCTGGTTGTACTTGGCGACGCGCTCGGAGCGGGCCGGGGCGCCGGTCTTGATCTGGCCGCAGTTGGTGGCGACGGCGAGGTCGGCGATGGTGACGTCCTCGGTCTCACCGGAGCGGTGCGACATCATGCAGCGGTAGCCGTTGCGCTGGGCCAGCTCGACGGCGTCCAGGGTCTCGGTCAGCGAGCCGATCTGGTTCACCTTGACCAGCAGCGCGTTGGCGGTGCCGGTCTCGATGCCCTTGGCCAGGCGGGCCGGGTTGGTGACGAACAGGTCGTCGCCGACCAGCTGGACCTTGTCGCCCAGCTTGACGGTCATGGCCTTCCAGCCGTCCCAGTCCGACTCGTCCAGCGGGTCCTCGATGGAGACCAGCGGGTACGCGGCGACGAGCTCGGCGTAGTACTCGATGAGCTCGGCAGCGGAGAGCGCCTTGCCCTCGAACTGGTAGGCACCGTCCTGGTAGAACTCGGAGGCGGCGACGTCCAGGGCGAGCGCGATGTCCCGGCCGGGCACGTAACCGGCCTTCTGGATGGCCTCGGTGATGAGGTCCAGGGCCTCGCGGTTGCTGTCCAGGTTCGGCGCGAAGCCGCCCTCGTCGCCGAGGCCGGTGGACAGGCCGCGCTCCTTCAGCACGCCCTTGAGGGTGTGGTAGACCTCGACGCCCCAGCGGACGGCCTCGGAGAAGGACTCCGCGCCGATCGGAGCGATCATGAACTCCTGGATGTCGACGTTGGAGTCCGCGTGCGAGCCACCGTTGAGGATGTTCATCATCGGGACGGGCAGGACGTGGGCGTTCGGGCCGCCCAGGTAGCGGAACAGCGGCAGGTCGCTGGCCTCGGAGGCGGCGTGCGCCACGGCGAGGGAGACGCCCAGGATCGCGTTGGCGCCGAGCGAGGACTTGTCCGGCGTGGCGTCCAGGTCGAGCATGGCCTGGTCGATCAGGCGCTGCTCGGTGGCGTCGTAGCCGACCAGCTCGGGGCCGATCTGCTCGATGACGGCCAGGACGGCCTTCTCCACGCCCTTGCCGAAGTAGCGGTTCTTGTCACCGTCGCGAAGCTCCAGCGCCTCGAAGGCACCGGTGGAGGCACCCGACGGGACAGCGGCACGGCCGGTGCTGCCGTCGTCGAGGCCGACCTCGACCTCGACCGTGGGGTTGCCACGCGAGTCGAGAATCTCACGGGCTACGACGACATCGATGGACGGCACGAGGCATCTCCTAGCGGAAGCAGGTTCGGCTGACGATGGGTGCTGTCGGCCGGATGGTTGCGGAGTCGTTACGACCAGAGCCTAACCGCACGGGCTCCCGGGACCACGTCGACCTCGGTCCCGTCTCAGCGTGTGGCCGGGCTACCCACCGGTAGTTCACCTGGTTGTCCCACGAAATGCGGCCGGATGCGGACGAAGGGGGCCGAACCGGCCCCCTTCGTGGCGTCACCGCACGGGGAGTCACCACACGGGCGGTCAGCCGAGGTCGAGCTGCTGGCCCGGGAGGATCAGGTTGGGGTCGGTGCCGACGGTGCCGCGGTTGCCGTCGTACAGCGTCTGCCAGCCGCCCTCGACGCCCTGGGCGGCGGCGATCGTCGACAGGGTGTCACCGGACTGGACGGTGTAGCCGTGCCCGGTGCGCTGCTGGGCGGCGGGAGCGGCCGCGGCCGGGGCGCCGTGGGCGGCGGCGGGGCGGCTGTCCTGGCCCGCGTACCCGCTCGTCTGCTGGGCGGCCTGCTGACCGGCGTACTGCTGGTAGACGCTCTGGTGGCTGGTCCAGTACCAGGCGCCGTCGCTCTGGTACCAGAAGACCTTCGCGTCGGCGTCCCAGCCGGGCTGGCCGGCGAAGCCCGGAGCCCGGTCGTCCTGCTGGGCGGGCTGCTGGGCGGCGGGCTTCGGGGCCTGCTGCTGGGCCGGCTTCTGGGCGGGCTTCTGCGCCGGCTTCGGCGCGGGCTTCGACTGGGCCGGCTTGGCGGCGGCCGTCGGCTCGGCGTCCGAGGAGGTGTCGACCGAGGCCGCGGCCCCGCCCTTGGCCAGGCCCGCCTTCTGGGAGCAGACCGGCCAGGCGCCCGGCCCCTGCGAGGCGAGGACCTTCTCGGCGACCGAGATCTGCTGCGCCCGGCTGGCCTGGTGGGCCTGCGGCGCGTACGAGGTGCCGCCGAACGCCTTCCAGGTGCTGGAGGTGAACTGGAGGCCGCCGTAGAAGCCGTTGCCGGTGTTGATGCCCCAGTTGCCGCCGCTCTCGCACTGGGCGACCGCGTCCCAGGTCGAGGCCGGGGCGGCCGAGGCGCCGGTGGCGGTGAGGAGCGGCAGGGCGAGTCCGACGCCGGCCACGCCGGCAACGGCGATGGCCTTCTCGGTCTGGGTGCGACGACGGTGACGGCCGGTTCCGACGAAGAGCATGGGGAAGTCCCTCTCCGCACGCCTGCGAGGTGAGCTGTCGGGTTCGGACCGGGAGGTGGCCCGGCCGCACGACGCGGACGCCTTCTGCCCGCGCGGGCGGCTTCACCCCAAGCCGTGGGGGACGGCAACAAACCTGGTTCCCCCGCCCCTGCCCAAGGGTTCTGGTCGGTTTCCCGTAACGCGGCGGGCAGGATTCGGCGTTCCGCGCACGAGGTCCGCAGCTGCGAACTCCAGGGAGGGTAGACAGATCCTCACATCAATAACAAGCTCATATCGCAGGTATCACACATAAATTACGGCGCGTGGCCGATCGCCTACCAACGACAGGGCTATGTCCGGTTTGATGCTGATTCATACCCGCTGCGAAGGCGTGTCGGCGACACCCCGTCAGCGTGTCGAGGTCTCGGCGCGACGAGATCGAGACACCGCCGGGGGTCGCCGGACGGATTTGCTCAGAGCCCGTCCACCGGTACCGCGGAGGGCTTCTCGGGGGTGAATTCCACCGGGAGATCGCGCAGTCCACGCATGATCAGGCCACCGCGCCAGCGGAGCTCCTCCGGGTTGGCGGCGAGTCGCAGATCGGGCAACCGGGTGAGCAGGGTGGTGAGCGCCGCGCGCCCCTCCAACCGGGCCAGCGGAGCACCGATGCAGTAGTGGATGCCGTGCCCGAAGCCGAGGTGCGGGTTGTCCGTCCGGGCCAGGTCGAGGGTGTTCTCGTCGGCGAACCGCGCCGGGTCCCGGTCCGCCGCCGCGAGCACCACCAGCACCGGATCGCCGACCGGGATGTCCACGCCGCCGATGGTCAGCGGGCTGGTCGCGAACCGCCAGGTGGCGAGCTCCACCGGACCGTCGTAGCGCAGGAGTTCCTCGATACCGGTCTCCAGCAGCGCGGTCTCGCCGCGGGCGATCGAGTCCTGGAGCAGCGCCCGCTGCCCGGGGTTGCGCAGCAGGGCGTAGGTGCCGTTGCCGATCAGGTTCACGGTCGTCTCGAACCCGGCGAAAAGGAGGATGAAGGCCATCGCCGCGGCCTCGTTCTCGGTCAGGTGCTCACCGTGGTCGCTGGCCCGGATCAGCCCCGAGATGAGGTCGTCGCCGGGATCGGCCCGCTTGCGGTGGATCAGCTCCGCCAGGTAGGCGCGCATCCGCTTGACGGCGCGTCCCACCCCGCCGCGCTGCCCGCTGCCGTGGCGGATCATCATGCCCGCCCAGTCCCGGAAGTCGTCCTGGTCCTCGGCCGGCACGCCGAGCAGGTCGCAGATCGCGTAGATCGGCAGCGGGAAGGCGAACTCGTGGATCAGGTCCGCGGAGCCGCGCTCCGCGAAGCCGTCGATCAGCCGGTCGGTGAGCTGCTGCACCCGGGGCTCGAACTCCGCCACCCGGCGCGGTGTGAACGCCTTCGAGACCAGCCGGCGCAGCCGGGTGTGGTCCGGCGGGTCGATGTTCAGCAGGTGGGTCATCAGATTGGCCTGGCGCTCGCCGGGGATGCCGACCCGGCCGCTGCGGTGGGCGTGCCCGCTGTGATGGGCCGGGTTCTTCGAGAGCCGGCTGTCGGCGAGCGCCTGCCGGGCGTCCGCGTACCTGGTCACCAGCCAGGCCTCGACCCCGCTCGGCAGGGTGGTGCGATGCACCGGTTCGTGCTCCCGCAGCCACGCGTACGCCGGGTACGGGTCGGCGGCGAACTCCCAGGTGAAGAGCGGCGGGCGGGCTGAATCGGGCTGAACTGGCATGTGTCGACCGTATCCGGTGGGGAACCCCGGCGCGGCAGGCGTGAGCCTGGTCACCTGAGGGGTAATCCCTGTTGCGGAGGGTCAGGACCTGCCTACGATCCTCCGCAAGCAAAATGCGTGGGCGCCGGTGCGGAGCCGCCCACAGGGAGGAGCGCACCATGCGGGTCACCGGGGCAGTCGTGGTCATCGCCGTACTCGCCGGCGGGTCGGGAGCCGGCCTCGCCCGCCGGTTCACCGCTGCGGGCGCCTCCGGCGTCCTCATCGCCGACCAGCAGGTCGGCATCGCCGAGGACCTCGCCACCGAACTCGACCGGCCGGGCTGCCCGGTCGTCGGCGTCTGCGGCGACATCCGCCGCCCGAGCGACATCGCCGCCCTGGTCGACACCACCGAGAAGCACCTCGGCCCGATCGACCTGTTCTGCGTCGCCGGGCCGGGCGGCGAGCGCGTCGTCTCCCTCGCCGAGCTGCCGGACCACCTCGACCTGGAGCGGCTGGCCGAACTGCTCGCCCTGGTCGGCGAGGCGATCGCCGAGGTCGTCGACGAGGTGGTCCCGGTGCAGCGCCGGGCGGTGGAGGACGTGGCGGCGGTCTGACGGGGGCGCGGCGGGTCGCGGTGCGGGCGCCGTGCCCGGGCGGCGGTCGCGGTGCGGGCGTGCCCGGGCGGCGGTCGCGGTGCGGGCGTGCCCGGGCGGGGCCGCTCGGGGCTACTCGGGCTTGAGCCCTTCGGCGGCGCGCACGGCGTCCCGGTAGCCGCGGGCGGCCGCCCGGAGCGCGGCGTCCACGTCCACCCCCGCGTCGAACGCCCGCTGCGCCACCGCGAGCAGCAGCCGGCCCGCCGACTCCGCCGTGAGCTCCGCGGGCAGCTCGTAGGCCGCGTCCGGCACACCGGTGAAGCCCGCCCGGCGCACCCGGGACACCAGCTTCGCCGCGTACGCCAGCGCGGGAAGACCGGCCGGCACGCCGTCCAGCACCGACTCGCGCTCCGACTTCTCGGCGGCCTTCAGCGCCTCCCAGTTCGCCTCCACCTCAGCGGCGCCCTCGGCCTCGACGTCCCCGAAGACGTGCGGGTGGCGGTACATCAGCTTCTCGACGATGTCACCGGCCACGTCGTCGATGGAGAACGCGTCGGTGGGGTGCTCCTCGGCGATCCGGGAGTGGAAGAAGACCTGGAGCAGGACGTCGCCCAGCTCCTCCCGGAGCGTGTCGCGGTCCCCCTCCTCGATCGCCTCGACCAGCTCGAAGGACTCCTCCACCAGGTACTTCACCAGGCTGGCGTGGGTCTGCTCGGCGTCCCAGGGGCAGCCGCCGGGCGAGCGAAGGCGGTCCATCACCGAGACCAGGTCCAGCAGCCGCGCGCCCGGCAGGTCGTACGAACCGGGCAGCACCTCGATCTCGGGCACCTCGCCCGCGTGCTCGACCGCGAGGCGCGCCAGCGCGTCGGTGAGCCCCGGGTCGCCGTCCGGGCTGCCCAGCCAGACCGTCGGCCCCGAGGCGGCCGGCTGTCCGGTCAGCAGCCGGGCGAGCGTGGGCGCCGAACCGGGCGCCACCACCTCCACCTCGACCCCCGCCTGCCGCACCGCCGGCAGCTGCGGGTGCGCGGCGTCCCCGGCGAGCACCCGCCCGGCCGACCGCAGCGCCTCCCAGGCGGGCCAGGCCAGCAGGCCGGGAGCCACCCGGTGGGTGGTGGTGAGCAGGATCAGCTTGGCGCCCGGAAGATTCGTCACACCCCGAACCTACCCGGCCCCGGTGAGCCCCCGCCTCCACGTTCCGCCCGGCCAGGGGGACGGCGGGGCAGGTGCCGGTCAGGCCGCGTACCGGGTATCGCCCGGCCCGGGGGCGGGTGCCGGTCAGGGTCCGGCACCGCACTCCGCCCGACCCCGAGGCGACGGCTGGCCCGTGCACCGGCCGCGCCCCACCACCCGCCGCCTGACCCGGAAGACGACGTCGGGGTGTGTGCCGGCCCACCGCCCCGCTCCGCCTGATCCCCCCGATCCCCCCGATCCGCCCGATACAGAGGGGCAGCGGCAGAACCGGGTGCCGGTCCGGCCCCGCCCCCACGCTCGAAGGACGGCGGCAGGCCGGTGGCCGCCACCCGTCCCGTGCGGCGGCAGGGGCGCGTACCGGGCGCGGGGCGTGGAGTGGGAAGTCGGCCGGTCCGACTTCCTGTGCTCGTCGGGCCTGAGGGTCAGCCGGCCAGCCAGGGCGGGGTGTCGGGGAGGAGGGCGACCCGGTCGGCGTTCCAGGTGCCGTAGCGGGGGTTGACGCGCAGGTGGAGGGCGGCTTCACCCAGGGCGAGGCGGACGGTGTGGTCGCCCGCCGGGGTGGCGGCGTCCTGGCCCGTGGCGGCGGCGAGGCGGCGGATGCTCAGCTCGCGACGGAAGTAGTCGTCGACGCCGGGACCGGCGACACCCCGGGCGGCCAGGACGCGGGCGAGCGGGCCGGCACCGCCGTACCGGTCCTGCGCCGCCGTCCGGGCCGCCGCCACCTCCGCACCGCCCACCGCGAGCCTGCGGTCGGCCAATGCGCGGGCGACGACCGCGTCGAGCACCAGGTCCGCGACGGCCCGTCGTACCAGTCCGTCCGGCGGCCGGCGGGCGTCCGCGGAGGCGCCGCCGGCCACCTCGCGCAGCTCCGCGACCCGGGCCTCGACGGCCGCCACCGGGATCCGCCGGCCGTCCAGCACGGCCGCCGTGCCCGGCGTCAGCCCGTCGGCCCCGCAGGCGGCCAGCGTCGGGACGGCGAGCAGGGCGCCGACGACGAGGGCGGTCCCACGGTGCATGGCTGGTCTCCGGGGTGGGGGGCGGCAGGCGTTCGGAGGCGCCTTCCCGCGAGCGGCCGGACGGTGTCCCGAGGGTAGGGCGGCCCGGCCCCCTCGGCGCGGACCGTGCCCCGAACGGCTCACCCGGCGTGCGGCGTCAACCCCGACGATCGTCCAGGTCTCCCCCTGCCTTTCGACCCGGGCCTCGGTCCCCCGGCCACCCCTACCGTCCTGACCATGACGAACAGGTCCAGGAAGAGAGCGGTCAGGACGAGGACGGTCGAGACGGAAGCGGTCGGGGCCGGAAGGGTCGGGGCGAGGAGGGCGACCGGCACCCGGGTGGCGGTAGCGGTGGCGGTGCTGGGCGCGGGCACCGCCGTGGTCGGGTGGCTGGCACCGACGGGCGGTGGGCGGGCCGGGCACGGCGGGCCGGTACGGGTGACCGGCGGCGCGTCCGCCGACGGCTACCGGCGGGTGGCCGATGTCGTCGTCGACGCGCCGCACCGGCTCGCCTCGCTGCTGGAGCCCGCCAGCGAGGCGGGGTTGCTGGTGCTCGGGCTGCTGCTGGTGCTCTGCTGGTGGACGGCCCGCGGCCGACGCGACGCCGACGCGGTCGCGGGGGTCGCGCTCACCGGGCTCGGCACCGTCCTCGCCTACGGGGCGAGCGAGGTGCTGAAGGTCGTGGTCGACGAGGAACGGCCCTGCCGCGCCCTGCCCGACGCCCTGTCGGCACACCCCGTCGTCGCGCACTGCCCGCCGCCGGGCGACTGGTCCTTCCCCAGCAACCACGCGACCCTGGCCGCCGCCCTGGCGACCGGTCTGGTCCTGCTGCGGCCGCGCTGGGCCCTGCTGGTCGTCCCGGTCGGGGTCGCGACGGCCGGGCTGCGGGTGGCCGCCGGGGTGCACTATCCGCACGACGTGGTCGCCGGGGCCGTTCTCGGCGGGGCGATCACGGCGGCGGTGATCGTCGCGCTCCTGCCGCTCGCCACGGCGGCGGTGACGTCGCCGGTCGGGACACGGGTGCTGGGCCCGCTGGCGGCGGCGCGGCCGTCAGGCGCGCGGACCACCCGCGCACGCTCCACCGGTGGTCAGGCCGGCCTCGTGGGCGAGGACGGCGGCGGCCGCCCGGTTGGCCACCCCGAGCCGCGCCAGGACGGAGCTCACATGGGCTTTCACGGTTCCCTCCACCACCCCGATCCTGCGGGCGATCTGCCCGTTGGACAGCCCGGCGGCGATCAGCGTCAGCACCTCCCGCTCCCGGGTGGTCAACGCGGCCACCTGTTCAAGCGCGGCGGAACGGCGGTCGGCCGGCCCGCCGGCTCCGGTGGCGGCGAGGTGGGCGACCACGCGCGCGGCCACCTTGGGTGAGAGGTAGGCGGCGCCGTCCGCCACCGCCCGCACCCCGGCGATCAGTTCCTCCGGCTCACCCGACTTGATCAGGAACCCGTTGGCGCCACCGCCGAGGGCCCGCAGGATGAAGTCGTCCTCGCCGAAGGTCGTCAGCATGACGATCCCGGTGGCCGCGCCGGAGCGGCGGATCTCGGCGGCGGCGGTGATGCCGTCCGTGCCGGGCATCCGGATGTCCAGCACCGCGACATCGGGGCGGTGGCGGCGGACCAGCTCGACGGCCTCCCGGCCGTCCCCGGTCTCGGCGACGATCTCGATCCCCGGATCGGTGGTGAGCACGGCGCGGACGCCGGCCCGGACCATCGGCTCGTCGTCGGCGATCACCACCCGGATCGGTGTACCGGCGGCGGCCCGCTCGCCGCCGCTCATCCGGCGCTCACGCGATCAGCGCTTCCAAGGAGATCAGTACGTCCCGTTGGAAGCAGAGCCGGTACGCATCGCCGGAACGGTCGTCGTCGAACGGCTCGGCGGTGATCGCGTAGTACTCGCACGTCACTCCTTCTCCCCGGGGTGGCGGGTTCCCCACGGACGGATGGTACGGAAACTGATGGGCAGGCAGAAACCGCTGGACCGTCGCCCGGTCCTGACCGATCCGCAGCGACGCGTAGTCCGCCGGCTCCAGCACGGCACGGCCGGCCGTGTAGATCGTCCACCCCCGCAGGACGGCGGTCAGCGCCAGCACCGTGACCAGTGGCACCAGTACGGTCGCCGCCATCATCCGGCCCACCCGGCGGCGGGCGCGGCTGAGTTCACGGATGGGGGAGACCGGGGCGGGCCCGGGCGGCGGAGTGACTGCGGCGCCGGCGCGCGGCAGGTGGGCGAGCACCTCGAACCCGCCGCCCTCGGCGCGCGACCCGTACCGGAAGGTGCCGCCGGCCAGTCTGACCCGCTCGGCCAGGCCGATCAGCCCACGGCCGCCCGCGTTCGGAGCAGCCGGTGCTGCCGGTGCTGCCGCCGGACCCACCGGTGGCGGCCCGTTCACCACCTGGACGCGGACGCCCTCCCGCGTGTGGGCGACCCGCACGCCGACCCTCGCCTGAGGGGCGTGCTTGGCCGCGTTGGTCAGCGCCTCCTGGGTGACCCGGTACACGGCGTGCTCCACCGCGCGCGGCAGAGCGTCCGCCGGGCCCGTCATCGTCAGGCGGACCTGCAGCCCGGCGGCGGCCGCCTCCTCCACCAGGTGGGCGACCCCCGCGTCGGCGGGGCCCCGGGCGGCCTCGCCCGCCGCGTCCGTCTCCTCCCGGAGGATGCCGATCACCTCGGCAAGGCGGTCCACGGCCGCTCCGGCGCCCTTGCGGATCTCCTGGGCCGCCTCCCGGTGCGCCGGGGCGAGGTCGGGTGCCAGCTTCAGGGCGCCGGCCCGCAGGGCGATCAGGCTCAGGTCATGACCGAGGGCGTCGTGCATGTCCTGGGCGATCCGGGCCCGCTCCCGCAGCCGGGCCTGCTCCGCCACCAGTTGCTGCTCGCGCTCCAGCCGCTCCGCCCGCTCCCAGCCGGCCCGGACCAGTTCCTGGGACTGCCGCCAGAACCGGCCCGCCATCCAGGGCGCCATGCCCGCGCAGACCACCAGCGAGAGGAAGGACGTCCCCGGGACCATCCAGGCCGGTACCGCCAACGCCACCGTCACCCCGCCCGCCACGACCACGGCCAGCACGGTCACGGCCCACCGCACGCGATCCGTCCGCCACCCGGCCAGGAACGCCGTGGCGATCGCGGGCAGCGCCCACCAGATGCTCACCGCGCACGCCCCCGTGGCCACCGCCGTACCCACCAGCAGCGCCCCGTCGAGCCACCTGCTCCACCCGCTCCACCACTCACCGTTCGCCCTCACGGCTACGACAGTAGGAGGCGGGCAGCAGCACCGAATCTGCCGAAAGTCATACCCGGCCCAGGCGAGCCGACCCAGCGGGCCACGCTGCTCGCCCGACTCACGCTGCACGCGCGCAGGAAGTCGGCCCCGCCGACTTCCCACTCCAGCTCAACGGGCCGGCGGCCAGGGAGCGGCGCGCGGGCCGGGGAGTGTGGGGTGTTGGCGGTGCGGTGCGGTGCGGTTGGGAGGGGGCCTGACGGCGCAGCAGTTCACCCAGCTCGCGTGGCTCCTCGCCGGTCACGGGCGCGGTCCCGGGCGCGGTCCCGGGCCGGACCGGGGGTCGACTACGGGGCCGGGTACCCGTAGCCGGGCGCGGGCGGCGGGGCCGGGGCCCCGAAGGACGGGCCGTACCCGGAGACCGGTGCCTGCGGGTAGGCCGGGCCGGGCACGGGCGGTCCGTACGGTGCGGCGGGCGACGGGTAGTACGCCGCCGCGGCGGGCGCCTTCGGCCGGCCCGCCTCCCAGACCGCGCGCAGGTCCATCGCCAGGAAGTGCAGCGGTGCGCCGAGCCACATCAGCACCATGGCCACCATGCCGACGGTGTCCGCGGTGGGCGCGTCGCCGGTGCCGCCGGCCACACCCGCGCAGACCAGGTAGGTGAGGAACAGTGCGGCGAACACCGCCGCACCGAGGATGTCGTACGCCCGGCGGCGGCGGACCGCCAGCAGCAGCGAGGGGATCATGCCGAGCAGGCCGACCGTCACCAGCGGCGTGAGGACACACAGCACCCGGCCGAGCACCCCGTAGGGCCCGGCCGCCTCCCCGGGCCGCCGGGCCGGACCGGGCGGCGGCGGAGCGGGGTACGGCACCGTGCCCGGCGCCCCGCCGTGGGGCAGGCCACCGGGGAACGCGCCGCCGGGCGGTGGTCCGAACTGCCCGGGGTACTGCCCTGACATGTGCGCTCCTGAGCGGGTGAGGACGGCGGTCAGCCGCGGCACGGACGAACCCCGCACACCGTACCGTCCAGCACCGACCCGCCGGCGGGCTTCCCGGGCCCCGGTCCCAGGGCCCGGAGTCAGGAACGAGGATCCGCGGCACAGCAGAGAGCGGCGGCCCCGGGCGCATCGCCCGGGACCGCCGCCGCACATCCGCCGGAGCGGGCCGCTACTTCTTCGACCCCGCCAGGTCGTCGAACATCGCGGACAGGAACTCACGGCACCAGCCGAGCAGTTCCCGCCCGACCAGCGGCTTGCCGCCGATCCGCCCGGTGGACGGCCGGGGCACCAGCAACTGCTGGGCCGCCGCCTTCACCTGACTGCGCGGGTAGAGCCGGTTCAGCCGCAGCTGCTGCGACTCGCGCAGCTCCACCGGCCCGAACCGGACGTTGGCGCCGGCCAGCGTGATGTCCGCGATGCCGCACCGGCGGGCGTACAGCCGCAGCGCGGCCACCAGCAGCAGGTTCTCCACCGGCTCGGGCAACTTGCCGTACCGGTCGACCAGTTCGTCCCGGACCTGCTGGATGTCCTGCTCCGAGTTGACCGCCGCGATCGAGCGGTACGCCTGCAGCCGCAGCCGCTCGCCCGGCGCGTAGTCGTGCGGCACGTGGGCGTCCACCGGCAGCTCGATCTTGACATCCAGCGGCTCCTCCTCCGGCTCGCCGCCGCCGGACAGCGACTCCCGGAACTCGGCCACCGCCTCGCCGACCATCCGCATGTAGAGGTCGAAGCCGACGCCCGCGATGTGCCCGGACTGCTCGCCGCCGAGCAGGTTGCCGGCGCCGCGGATCTCCAGGTCCTTCATCGCCACGTACATACCGGCGCCCATCTCGGTGTGCTGGGCGATGGTGGCCAGCCGCTCGTGCGCCGTCTCGGTCAGCGGCTTCTCCGGCGGGTACAGCATGTACGCGTAGCCGCGCTCGCGCCCACGGCCGACCCGGCCGCGCAGCTGGTGCAGCTGGGAGAGCCCGAAGGTGTCACCGCGCTCGACGATCAGGGTGTTGGCGTTGGAGATGTCGATGCCCGACTCGACGATCGTGGTCGACACCAGGACGTCGAACTCCTTCTCCCAGAAGTCGACGACCACCTTCTCCAGCGCGGTCTCCCCCATCTGCCCGTGCGCGGTGGCGATCCGCGCCTCGGGGACGAGGTCCCTCAGCCGGGCCGCCGCCTTGTCGATCGACTCGACCCGGTTGTGGATGTAGAAGACCTGGCCCTCGCGCAGGAGTTCACGCCGGATGGCGGCCGAGATCTGCTTCTCGTCGTAGGGGCCGACGAAGGTCAGCACCGGGTGCCGCTCCTCCGGCGGGGTGGTGATGGTGGACATCTCCCGGATGCCGGTGACCGCCATCTCCAGGGTGCGCGGGATCGGCGTGGCGGACATCGTCAGCACGTCCACGTTGGCCCGCAGCTTCTTCAGCTGCTCCTTGTGCTCGACGCCGAAGCGCTGCTCCTCGTCGACGATGACCAGGCCGAGGTCCTTGAAGCGGGTCTCCGAGGAGAACAGCCGGTGGGTGCCGATGACGACGTCCACCGAGCCCTCGAACAGGCCCTCCAGCACGGCCTTCGCCTCGCTGTCGGTCTGGAAGCGGGAGAGCGCCTTCACCGTCACGGGGAAGTTGGCGTACCGCTCGGCGAAGGTGGAGAAGTGCTGCTGCACCAGCAGCGTGGTCGGCACCAGCACCGCCACCTGCTTGCCGTCCTGGACGGCCTTGAAAGCCGCCCGCACCGCGATCTCGGTCTTGCCGTAGCCGACGTCGCCGCAGATCAGCCGGTCCATCGGGACGGACTTCTCCATGTCCGACTTGACCTCGGCGATGGTGGTCAACTGGTCGGGCGTCTCCGCGTAGGGGAAGGCGTCCTCCAGCTCGCGCTGCCACGGGGTGTCCGGGCCGAAGGTGTGACCGGGCGCGGCCATCCGGGCGGAGTACAGCTTGATCAGGTCGGCGGCGATCTCCTTGACCGCCTTCTTGGCCCGCTGCTTGGTCTTCGCCCAGTCCGCGCCACCGAGGCGGTGCAGCGTGGGGGCCTCGCCGCCGACGTACTTGGTGACCTGGTCCAGCTGGTCGGTCGGCACGAACAGCCGGTCGCCGGGGTGGCCGCGCTTGGCCGGCGCGTACTCCAGCACCAGGTACTCGCGGGTGGCCCCCTGCACCGTGCGCTGCACCATCTCGACGTAGCGGCCGACGCCGTGCGCCTCGTGGACGACGTAGTCGCCGCCCGCCAGTGCCAGCGGGTCGATCGCGTTGCGGCGCCGGGAGGGCATCCGGCGCATGTCCTTGGTGGAGGACTTCTGCCCGGAGAGGTCCGTCTCGGTGATGACGGTGAGCTTGAGCGCCTCGTCGACGAAGCCGTGCTCGATCGAGCCGCAGGCGACGTAGACGACGTCCCTGGTCGGCGCCTCGCCGAGGTCGGCGACCAGCCGGGCCGGGATGCCCTCGTTGCCGAGCACCTCCGCGAGCCGGGAGGCCGGGCCGTGGCCCTCCGTCACCATGACCACCCGCCAGTCGGCGGCCAGCCGCTCCTTGGCGTCGGCGATGGCCCGGGCGGTGTCGCCCCGGTACGCCTCCACCGCGTGCATACCCAGGGTCAGGGTGTTGACGTCGAACTCCAGCACCTCGCTGATGCTGGACTCGCTGGTCGCGAAGGGGCTGACCGACCACCAGGGGAGCCCGATCTCGGCGGCGTGCTCGCGCACCTCCGCGAGCGAGCGCAGCGAGGCGGCCGAGACGTCGATCGTCTCCAGGTCGATCGGCCGGTCCCCGCCGGCGGCGGCCGCCACCCAGGAGGCGTGCAGGAACTCCTGGCTGGTCGCCACCAGGTCGGCCGCCCGGGTGCGGACCCGCTCCGGGTCGCAGACCACGGCCACCGATCCGAGCGGGAGCACGTCCATCAGCAGTTCCATGTCGTCCACCAGGACGGGCGCCAGCGACTCCATGCCCTCGACCGCGATGCCTTCGGCGATCTTGTCCAGGATCTCGGCCAGCCCCGGCTGCTGGGCGGACAGCTCGGCGGCCCGCGCCCGCACCTCGTCGGTCAGCAGCAGCTCACGGCAGGGCGGCGCCCAGAGGCCGTGCTCGGCGATCTCCAGCGAGCGCTGGTCGGCGACCTTGAAGTACCGGATCTCCTCGACCTCGTCGCCCCAGAACTCCACCCGCAGCGGGTGCTCCTCGGTCGGCGGGAAGACGTCCAGGATGCCGCCGCGGACGGCGAACTCGCCGCGCTTCTCGACCAGTTCGACCCGGGCGTAGGCGGCTGCCGACAACCGCCGGGCCACCGCCTCCAGATCGTGCGACTCACCGCGCAGGACGGCCACCGGCTCCAGCTCGGCCAGCCCCTTGACCTGCGGCTGGAGCACCGAGCGGACGGGGGCCACGATCACCTGCACCGGTCCGGCCGCCGGGTCGTCCGCCCGCGGGTGCACGATCCGGCGCAGCACCGCCAGCCGGCGGCCGACCGTGTCCGAGCGCGGCGAGAGCCGCTCGTGCGGGAGCGTCTCCCAGGCCGGGTACTCGGCGACCGTGTCGGGCGGCAGCAGCGAGCGGAGCGAGGCGGCGAGGTCCTCGGCCTCCCGGCCGGTCGCCGTGACGGCCAGCACCGGGCGGCCGCGCTCCCCGGCCGACTGCGCGGCCATCGCGCGGGCCAGCGCGGCGATGGCGAACGGCCTGGCGGCGGGCGGGCCGACCAGGTCCAGGTGGTGGCGAGCGCCGGCCGCGGTACCGATCGCGGTCGCGGCCTCGATCGCCTCGGCGAGCGCCGCGTCCCGCGCGACGACATCGAGCAGTCCGGTCAGGCTCATCAGGAGTCTCTTCTTCGTGCCGTGGCTGGTGCCGCCCGGGCGGCACCAGCCTGCCGGGGCAACGCGAACGGCCCGGCGCGCCGAGCGGCCGGGGGTCTCCAGCCTACGCCGCAGGGCCGACACGCACGCGGCGCACGGGCCCGGCGGGGCCGCTGGACGGGTGCGGCGGGCGCGGGGCCGGACCGGGCCGGCGCCCGGACGGGGACGAAGCACCGGCCGCACGCTGCGGCTGCGCCTCCGCGATCCGCCACGAACTGGACATACTCCTGTCACTGGCCGTCCATGGAGATCGCGCACCATGGTGACTGTGCCCGCCGCACCCAACCGTGGGGGATGGCTGCGGAGGGCACAGTCGCACACCCGATGGGGGTCGGGGGTGCGAGGCCGGGCGACCCTGGGTGGGGGCGCCCGCCCAAGCGCCGGGAACCGTGGCGCCCTTTCCTGGAGGGCGCCACGGGTCTCGGCCTCTTTCGTGGTGCGCGGGCACCCGCTCCGCGCGCCCGTCCCCCGCCGCGCACCCCCCTTCCGCGCCCTCGCCGCACCGCGCACCCCGGCCACGCTCCCCGCCGCACCGCGCCCCCGGCCACCACCCACCGGACCTCCACGCCCGCGCGGCCACCACCCCGGCCACCACCACCTGAACGGCCGCCGCCCGCCCGCGCGGCAGGGCTCCGCCCACTTCACCGAAAGGCCACGCGGCCCGGCGCCGCTCCCTACCCTGTGGTGAAGGCCGTGTGGGGATGCCCCGGAGGGGACCAGGGGGCGTCGCGATGGAGGGGGTTCTTCGTCATGCGCGTTGTCATCGCAGGTCAGGGGTATGTGGGGCTGCCGCTGGCGGTCCGGGCGGCCGAAGTCGGCTATCAGGTGGTCGGCTACGACGTGGACGAGCGCCGGATCAAACGGCTGGCCGTCGGCGAGTCCTACGTCGAGGACATCCCGGCCCCCCGGCTGCGGCCGCTGCTGGAGAACGGCAGCTATCTGCCGTCCGCCGAGCCGACCGACGTGGCCGGCTTCGACATCGCGGTGATCACGGTCCCGACGCCGCTGCGCGACGGGGTGCCGGACCTCTCCTACATCGAGGCCTCGGCCCGGCTGCTCGCCCAGCACCTGCGCCCGGGCGCCACGGTCGTGCTGGAGTCCACCACCTACCCGGGCACCACCGAGGAGCTGCTCGCGCCCCTGCTGGAGGAGGGGTCCGGGCTGGCCGCCGGCCGGGACTTCCACCTCGGCTACAGCCCCGAGCGGATCGACCCGGGCAATCCGACCTGGCGACTGGAGAACACCCCGAAAGTGGTCTCCGGCATCGACCCGGCGGCGCTGGCGGCGGTCGACGGCTTCTACGGGCGGCTGGTCGAGCGAACCGTCCCGGTCTCCTCCTGCAAGGAGGCCGAGCTGACCAAGCTGCTGGAGAACACCTTCCGCCATGTGAACATCGCGCTGGTCAACGAGCTGGCGATGTTCGCCCACGACCTCGGCATCGACGTCTGGGAGGCGATCGACGCCGCCTCCACCAAGCCGTTCGGCTATCTGCGCTTCACCCCCGGGCCGGGGGTCGGCGGGCACTGCCTGCCGATCGACCCCTCCTACCTGTCCTGGCGGGTGGAGCGGGCGCTCGGCCAGTCGTTCCGCTTCGTCGAGCTGGCCAACGACGTGAACAGCCACATGCCCGACTACGTGGTGCGCCGGCTCGCCGAGGCGCTGAACGAGCGGCAGCGCTCGGTCAAGGGCTCCCGGGTGCTGCTGCTCGGGCTCGCCTACAAGAAGAACACCGGCGACGCCCGGGAGACCCCGGCCGCCCGGGTCGCCGAGCTGCTGACCCGGATGGGCGCCGAGGTCCGGGCCGCCGACCCGCACGTGGTCGTCGGGGTGCACGTCCCCGAGCCGGTGATCCCCGGGCAGCGGGCGGCCGAGCTGGACCCGCACGGCGACCCGTTCGCCGCCGTCCGCCGGGTCGAGGCGACTCCGGAGGAGCTGGCCGGGGCCGACGCGGTGGTGCTGCTCGCCGACCACGACGAGTTCGACTACGAGGCCGTCACCGCGCACGCCCGGTACGTGCTGGACTGCCGCCGCCGGCTCTCGGGCGCGACGGTCGAGGTGCTGTAGGGCCGGCCGGCCGGCCCGCGCGAACGCGGTGCCGGGCGTCCGCACCCGCCCGGCACCGCGCACAAGGGATCCGGCCCGCCCCGGCTCCCGGTGACTACCAGCGGGACAGGTTGATGTCGTACATCGTCACCTGGTGGCCCTGGTTGCCGTTGAAGTCGTACTGCTCCCAGTTGAAGACGGTCCAGGAGCCGAGGCCACCCCCCAGATAGGTGATGACCCGGTTGTTGCCCGCATCGATCCGGTCCACGTTGTAGACCCGGACGGACATCCAGCCGTCATTCGCGAAGCAGAGCCGGCCGCTGTAGCCGTAGTTGTACACCTTCGCGAAATCGGTGCGGTTTCCGCATTCGACCTGGCTCACCGCGTTCGCGCCGGTCGTCGGCAGCAGTGCGGCGGCAGCGGCGGTGAGAACGGCGAGGGCACCGATCCGGCGGGCCAGGACATTTCCGGTGCGGCGATCCCTGCGGGGATTTGCGGGATTTGTGCGGCGAATCATGAAACCCCTCCATCGACAGCGGTTGCGACTCCAGAGATTTACATGGGGTCCGGTCGCCGAACAGCTGATTTCCGGCCAAGCCGAAACCCCCGGGACGGGCCGCCGGGCCGGGGTCGAGCGGAATGCGCTAGGGTCCGAACAAGCTTGCCGTGCCCGAGGATCGGAGCAGACGATTGGCACGTCCACCACATTTCGGACGATTCGCCGCCATCACCCTGGCGGCCGTGCTGTCGGCCATTTCCGCAGGCTGCGCCGAGGATACCGGGGGGAACTCGGTGAAATCCGCACCGACGCCCCCCGCGATCGGCACCCCTGAACCCCCGGAATCCGGCCGCGCCGGAATGACCGGACTGCCGCTTTCCGCTTATCAGGCCAATGACCAGGTGGCCGTGAAAGAGATTCAGGCCAGGAATATGCTGGTCGTCTCCTGCATGCAGCGGGCCGGATTCACCGGTTTCGGCGGTGACGGCCTCCAGGCGGCGCAGGCCCCGGACAACGCGACGGCCCTGCCGGCCGGCGCCTGGGGGTACCTCGGGGCCGAGGCCGCCGCCGTCCAGGGGTTCCACCCCCCGAAGCGGGCGCTGCCCCGGCCCGTCGCGCCGGCGGCCGGCCCGGCCGAGGCCTACGACGCGGCCCGGGTCGACTGCGACCGGCAGGCGGCGGAACGGATCGGCTCGCCGCCGGGGCCCGGGGCCGAGCTGGTCGGCCGGCTCTTCGACGAATCGATCGGGGCGACCGGCCGCGACACCCGGGTGGCCGCGGCGACCAGCGAGTGGTCCACCTGCATGGCCGCCGCCGGCTTCCGCGTCGACGACCCGGCGGCCCTGCCGGAGCGGTACCGGGCGGTCGCGGAGATCACCCCGGGCGAGCTGGCGACGGCCCGCGCCGACGCCGACTGCACGGCCCGGAGCAATCTGGCGGGGATCTGGTTCGCCGTGCTGGCCGGCTACCAGCGGCAGCAGATCGACCGGAACGCGCAGGCCCTGACCGCCCAGCAGGAGGCGGTCAGGGCCCAGGACGCGAAACTCACCCGGCTGGTGGCCGGCGGCTCGTGAGGCCCTCACGGGGTCACGAGCCGCCGGGCCACCCGGTGCCGGGACCGGCGCTCGCGGTGCCTCAGCGCCGCCGGTTGAGGCCCACCGTGTGCGGGGTGGCGTAGTCGCTGCCGTCGTCGACGATCACGATCTTCGGAATGATCCGGGTCTCGTCCTCGGCGGGCCGGCCCGGCGCGTCGGCCGCCTCTTCGTCGGCCACCTCGTCGGCCGCGGTCGCGGCCGACCCGCTCGGCGGCGTGCTCGGCGTGCTCGGCGGCGTGCTCGGCCGGGGCGGCACCCCCGCCGGGGCGGCGGGGGCCACCGGACCGGGCGCGACCGGTCCGGGGCTGACCGGCCCGGTGGCAACCGCGCCGGCGACGGCCGGAGCGGAGTCCGCCGGAGCGGAGTCCGCGGCCGGGGCAGCATCGTCGGGAGTGGCGTCGTCGGGAGCGGCGTCGAAGGGACCCACCGGGCCGGGAGTGACCGGCAGCACCGCGGTGGCCGCCTCGGTGACGGCCCGCTGCCCGCCGCCCACCGCGACGGTCTTGCGCAGGTTCGCCACCGCGATCTCGCCGGTGTCCGCCTCGGAGTCGACCGCCGGCGCGGGCCCGGCCGGGGTCTCGGCCGCCAGGTCGGGCTCGATCGCGCCCACCGCCGCGCCGGTGAGCGAGGCGAGGGTGCCCTTGATGTGGTCCAGGTGCTGCTGCACCGTCTCCTGCCGGGCGGCGAACTCGCGCTGCTCGCGCTCGCTCTCCGCGTTGATCCGCTCGGCCTCGCGCCGGGCCTGCTCGATCAGCTGGTCCGCCCGGGCCTGCGCCTCGGCGTCGGACTGCTTGATCTGCCCGAGCACGGTCTCCCGGTACTGCTCGGCCTCCTTGACCCGGCGCTCCGCGGTCGCCGAGATCTGGGCGTCCTCGGCGTCGGCCCGGGCCTCGGCCGCCGCGAAGGTCTCGTCGGCCTCCCGGCGCAGCTCGGCGAGCTTGGCCTCGGCCAGCTCGGAGGCCTCGGCCGCGGCGACCCGCACCTTGGCGGCATGGCCGGTGGCGGCGTCCCGCACGGCCCGGCTCTCGCGGTCGGCGTCGGCCCGGATCGCCTCGGCCTCGGCGCGGGTCCGCTCCTCGGTGCGCCGGGCGGCCTGGTCGGCCTCGGCGCGGGTGGTGGCGGCGTACTCCTTGGCGGCCTGGCCGAGCGCCTGACCGGCCTCGTAGACCTCGTCGCGGAGGTCCTCGGCGAACCGCTCGGCGGCCTCCCGGACCGCCCGGGCCTCGTTCGCGGCCATCGTGGCCAGTCCGGCGGCCTGCTCGCTGAGCACCTGGTAGTCCGGGTCCGGAGCGTCGGCGGCGGCCTGCCGGATCTCGGCCAGCCGCCGCTCCATCTCCCGGATTCCGGCGCCCAGCACGCTCAGCCGTTCCCACGCCTCGTCCCGTTGGGCGGTGAAAACGGTCAGGGCTCGGTCGACCTGCTCGGGCGCGTAACCGCGCCGGGCAGCGGTGAAGCCGTGCTGGGGGACGGCATCGCTCATGGGCTCTTCCCCTCGTGTCGCGGGCTGCGGAGCCCATGATCGGACGGAACGGACGGATCCGGAACCGGATCCGGAAGGCGGTCCGGAATCGGACGCCGTACGGATCGGAACGCGGCGAGGAATGGACGAATAGACCCATCCTCTTGACCTATTTTGCGCAGATCAGGGCGAAACCCCAACGAGGCAGAGCCGCGACGGCACGCCGAAGGGGTCGTTCCGGACACCGGAACGACCCCTTCCACCTGCGCGGATCCGCGTCGGCCCGCTACAGCAGGCCGTCCCAGAACTGCTCCAGGAGGACGGCCCACCAGGTGTCCGCCGACTGCAGGGCCGCGGGGTCGATCGCGGCGAGCTGAGCCTGGAAGTCGGTCGTCCAGCGACCGGCCTGGTCCGGGGTCAGCCCGTACCGCAGCCGCCACATCCGGCCCAGCAGGGCCAGGGCGCGAACGAACTCCGGTACACCACTGTTGACGAACCGGGGCGGCTCGCCGGTTCCGTCGATGTCCACCGCGACCACGTGCGCCGTGCCGTACTGCACGCAGAGCTGGCGGCCGTAGTCGTTGCCGAGCACCAGGTAGCCGCCGAAGTCCGGGCCGCCGGTCAGTCCGCGCTCGGCGGCCAGCTCGGCGAGCGTCGGGATCGGGCGGCCCTCCTGGGCCTGCGCCCAGAAGAAGGGTCCGAACTCGCGCGGCAGGCCCCCCCACATCAGGGTCTGCGCCACCGGCTCGGGCACGCCCTGGCGGGAGACGGCGCGCTGCTCGAAGTGGAACACGTTCGGGCCGAAGGCCTGGCTCACCTCCTGGCCGAGCTGCTGCGGGGCGATCGGCGGCAGCACCGGGACGCTGCCCGGGGCGGGCGGGGGCACCCGGAACGGGCGGACCCGCTGGGCACCGGAGGCCAGCTGGTGCAGCTCGTCCAGGTGGTCCAGCAGCTGGGCCATGCCGGCCTGCCGGGAGTGGTGGTCCCGGCCGTAGTCGGCGGTGTGGGTGAGCCGGACGTTCGGCCAGGAGGCGGCGATCATCCGGTTGCAGTAGCCGCCCGGCAGGTCGCAGGACTCCAGCTCGGTGTAGAGCTCCAGGACCTGCTCCGGCGGGACGTTCAGCCGGCGCAGGTCCTGGAGGATCTTCCACTCCGGGTGCGGGGTGCCGGGCTCGCTGCGGTGCAGCAGCTTCTGCTCCGAGCCGTCCGGGCCGCGGTAGCTGAGCGCGGCGAAGTAGCCGGGGCCGACGGCCGGCACACCGGGCGGCACCGGGGCGCCCTGCGGCGGACCGGGGACCGGCGCCGGGGCGGCGGCCGGGGCGGGCGCCGGGGCGGCCGGCGAGGCCGCGCCGGGGTAGCCGTAGCCGACCGCGCCGGGGCCGGGCGGGGGCGGCACGGCCGGGCCGCCGGACGGCGGGGTGCCGGGATCGGCCGGGGCACCGCCCAGCAGCGCCGGGTCGATCGCTCCCGCCAGCTGGGTGCGCTCGTACGCGACCCCGCCGGCGGGCGGGCCGGCGGCGGGTGGCGCGGGCGGGGCCGCGGGGCCGCGCAGGCCGGCCGGCGGCGGGGGCGGCGGAGCGGCGGCCGCGCCGCGACCGCCCGCGGCCGCGGCGGGCGCACCCGTGCCCGAGGACTGCCGCAGGCCGCCCGGCGGGGGCGGCGGCGGGGCGGCGGCCGCGCTCCGGCCGAGCGAGACCGGTGCTCCGCCCGGAGCGACCGTGCCGCCGCGCAGGGCGGCCGGCGGGGGCGGCGGCGGGGCGGCCGCCGCACTCCGGCCGCGCGCCCCGTGCGACGCGTCGGGCGCCGGAGCGGGCGCGCCGGGGGTACCGGGGGCGCCGGGCAGGCCCATCAGGCCGGGCATCGCGTCCGGCGAGGCCAGCATGGTCGCGGCGTGTTCGACACCGGGGCCGCCCGGCGGGGTCGCCGGGCCGCCGGGAGCCGGCGCGCCCGGACCGGGGGCGCCGGGCAGGCCCATCAGGCCGGGCATCGCGTCCGGCGAGGCCAGCACGGTCGGGGCCTGCTCGGCCGACGGCGGCACCGGCGCGGCCGGCGCACCGGGGGCCGGGGCGCCCGGGCCCGGGGCACCGGGCAGCCCCATCAGGCCGGACATCGCGTCCGGCGGCGCCAGCACCGTCGGGGCGGGCTCGACCGCCGGAGCGGCGGCGGGCGGCACCGGGGCCATCCCGTAGCCGCCCTCGGGCAGCAGCACGGTGGCCGCCTCGGCGCCGGGCCGCGGCTCGCCGGCCAGACCGGCGCCGTTGGTCCGCAGACCGTCGGGCAGCAGCACGGTCGCCGCCTCGACACCGGCGGCCGGCGGGGACGGGACGGGCTGCGCGGGCGGAGCGAGCGGCGTGGCGGGCACCGGCGGGGCGACCGCCGGCGCGGCCGGGGGCGGGCCGCCCTGGCCGGGCGGCGGGGCGAGCATGGTCGGCGCGTCCCCGGCCGGCCGCTCGGAGACCGGCGGCGTGGTCAGCACGGCGGGCGCCGACGGCACCGGCGGCGCCTCGGAGCCGGCCGGACCGACCGGAGCGGCGGCGGGTGCCGGAGTCGGCGGGGCCGGATGCGCGGGCGCCGGGGCGCCGAGCCGGTCGGCCTCGGCGGCGATCGCCGCGGCCCCCGCCTCCTGGAGCCACTGCGGCGGGCTGAGCAGGAAGGACGTCGCCTCCACCGGCCCGGGCGCGGGCCTGGCCGCCCCGGCCGGATTGGCCGCGACCGGCCGTCCGTAGACCTCCTCGTACTGCCGGACCACCTCGTTGACCGGCAGCGCGGGCCAGAGCGTGCTGGCGCCGGAGTCCCGGGCGATCACCAGCCGCGCCTCACCCGCCGAGCCGCCCGGGGCCGCCGAGCCCTCGGAGCCGTCCGCCGGGGCGCCGGAGCCACCGGCCGCGCCCTCCGCGGGCTGCACCGCCCAGCAGACGAAGCCCAGGTCGAACTCCCGGACCCGTACCTCGCGCTGCTGCGGACGCGGCACCCCGCCGTTGATCCACTCGTCGGCGAGCTCCTGCGCCTGCGTGTACGTCACCACGCCCGGTTCACCCCTGTCCCCTTCGTCCCCGCTTGTTCCGCTACCACCGTCGCCGCAGCCGTACGGGCCACGTCAGCCCACCGGCACGGCGCGGGCGAACCCGCCGTCCACCATCAGCTCCGCGACCGTCTCCAGTTCCGGCGGACTGCCGGCCAGCCGGAGCAGGAAGTCGTCGAAGTCCTCGCCGCAGGGCAGCAGCAGCCGGGCGACCCGCTCCTCGGGCGCCTCGGGGGCGCCGCCGTCACGGGCGTCGTCGTAGAGGCAGAACCAGACCGAGCCGGCCCGGTCGCCGCGCACCTTGAGCGCCACGATGCCGCCCTGGGCGTAGGCGATGCCCAGGTAGTCCTTGGTGAGGTGGTCGCGCAGGCACTTGTTGGCGTAGACGACGTCCTCCGTCCCGTACTCCTCGCTGAGGGTCAGGAACGGCTGGTCGAGCAGCAGCCCCAGCTCGGGGTCGAGCGCCACGCCGACCGGGGCCCGGCCGCCGGCCAGCTTGAGGAAGGTCCGGTACGCGCCGGGCAGCCGGTAGCCGAGGCGCTCCTCGGCCCGCTGCACCAGGTCCTCGGGGACGCCGATCGGGTCGCCGCCGTCCCGGGCGAGCGAGAAGTGCACCGGCCGGCGCTCCTGCAAGGGGCGGGTGCCGCGGCGGGTGTGGTCCGCGGTGGAGGTGGCCAGGCCGCCGTGGTGCCGCAGCAGCGCCTTCACCTCGACCGGGACGAGCTCCATCCGCCGCCAGCCGGGCGCGGCCCGGCCGACCGCGTGGTGCCAGGTCCAGCCGGGAGGGGTGGCCACGGCGGTCTCCAGGTCGGCCCAGAGCGGATGGCCCTGGGTGAACTGCGCGGCATTGGCCGAGACGTAGTCCGTCAGCCGCAGTTCGTCGACGCCGAAGCCCTCCGGCGGATCGGCCACCTCGGCCGCGGCCGCCGCGTACGGACCGAAGTCCGGGTGACCGTGCTCGTCCACCCTGACCCCGGCGGGGTGCCGCTCCGCGCGGACCGGGTCCGGGAACTGCACCACCTGACCTGCGTACGCCGCGTTGGGCGCGGCGGCGACGCCGGGCCGACCTGTCGTCATCTGGGAGCCCCCACTGGCTGCTGCAAATTCGGTGCGCTTGCTGGACACCAGCGTAGGGGGTCCCCCCGGGCCACGACCCCCCGCCCGGGCACACCGGACAGCCCGCGGGCCACGGGCGGGGAGCGCGGCCGCGGGCCCGGACCGCGCCGGGCCGCCGGGGCTCAGGCGGCGAGCGCCTTGGCCAGCGTCTCCACGACGCGTTCCTGCTGGGCCGCGGTGATGTGCGGGTGGAGCGGCAGGGTGAGCAGCTCCCGGGCGGCCCGCTCGGCGACCGGGAACGCGCCCGCGCCGTGGGCGAGTTGCCGGAACGCCGGCTGGAGGTGGACGGGTACCGGGTAGTGGACGCCGGCGCCGATGCCCGCGGCCTGCAGCGCGGCCAGCACCGCGTCCCGGTCCCGGCCGGGCCCGATCCGCACCGCGTACAGGTGCCAGACGTGCTCGTTGCCGGGCGCGGTCCGCGGCGGGGTGAGGCCGTCGATCCCGGCCAGCAGCCGGTGGTAGCGCTCGGCGGCGGCCCGGCGGGCCTCGTTCCAGGCGGGCAGCCGGCGCAGCTTGGCCCGCAGCACGACGGCCTGCAGCGCGTCCATCCGGGAGTTGAAGCCGAACCGCTCGTGCTCGTACTTGCGGCCCGAGCCGTGGTCGCCGATCAGCCGGACGGCGGCCGCCAGGGCATCGTCGTCGGTGACGACGGCGCCCGCGTCCCCGTACGCGCCGAGGTTCTTGCCGGGGTAGAAGCTGGTGGCGGAGATCAGCCCGTGGAGGGCGCGGCCGTGCTGCCGGGCGCCCTGGGACTGCGCGGCGTCCTCCACCACCGGCCGGCCGGCGGCCAGCTCCAGCAGCGGGCCCATCGGGGCGAGCTGCCCGTTGAGGTGGACGGGCAGCAGCGCGACGGCGCCGGGCAGCGCGTCCGCCACGCGCTCGGGGTCGATCAGCAGGTGGTCCGGGTCGGCGTCGACCAGCACCGGGCGCAGCCCGGCCCGGACCACGGCCTCCGCGGTGGCGACGAAGGTGTTGGCGGGGAGCACCACGCCGCCGCCGGGCGGCAGGTCGAGGGCGCGCAGCGCCAGTTCGAGCGCGTCGGTGCCGTTGGCGGCGCCGACGCAGTGCCGGGCGCCGGAGAAGGCCGCGTACTCCGCCTCGAAGCCGGCCGTCTCGGGGCCCTTGACGTAGCCGCCGGTGGCGAGCACCCGGTCGAAGCCGGCCCGGACCTCGGCCTCCACCTCGGCGTGCGCGGCCTTCAGGTCCACCAGCGGAACCGGCTCGTCGACGGGCTGATCGGTGCTCATCCTGGTCTCCCCCTGGGGTGTCTCGGCGGATCGGAGCGGGCGGACGGCGGCGACGGCCCGGCCCCGGGCCGTGAACGTGGCCGTGGACGTGGCCGTGGACGTGGCCGTGGACGGGCGGGGCCGGCCGGGCCGGTTCAGCCGAGCGCCGCGCGCACGGCCCCGACCACCCGGTCCTGCTGCCGCTCGGTGAGCGCGTGGTAGAGCGGCAGGATCAGCGAGCGGCCGGTGAGCAGCTCGGTGGCGGGCAGCGGCACCCGGGCGGTGCCCTGGTACGGGGCCTCCAGGTGGGCCGCCATGATGCCGCGCCGGGCGGAGACGCCGGCGGCGGCGAGGTCGGCGAGCACCGCGCCGCGGTCGGGGGCGGTGTCCGGGAGCAGCAGCCAGCAGGACTGGTAGTTGGTGCTGCCGTGCGCCGGGTCGGCCACCAGCCGGCCGCCGGTGCCGGCCAGCAGCTCCCGGTACCGCTCGGCGAGTTCGCGCCGCCGGGCGACCATGGCCGGCAGCTTGCGCAGCTGCACCAGGCCGATCGCCGCCTGGATGTCGGTCATCCGGTAGTTGAAGCCGATCTCGTCGTACGTCTCCAGCCGGCCGGCGCCGTCCTTCGCGGCGTGCCGGTCGGCGGCCGAGACGCTCATCCCGTGCTCGCGCAGCCGGCGCAGCCGGGCGGCGAGCGCGCCGTCCTGGCAGGTGACCATGCCGCCCTCACCGGTGGTGAGCAGCTTGCGCGGGTGGAAGGAGTAGGCGGCCAGCGCCGCCGCGCCGCCCACCGGCCGGCCCCGGTGGACGGAGCCGGCCGCGCAGGCGGCGTCCTCGACCACGGTGGCCCCGCGCGGTTCGACCAGCGCGCGGAGCCCGTCCAGGTCGACCGGGACGCCCCCCTGGTCGACCGCGATCACGGCCCTGGTCCGCTCGGTGAGCAGGGGTTCGACGGTGGCGGCGGTGAGGTTGCCGGTGGTGACGTCCACGTCGGCGAAGACCGGGACGGCGCCGACGTAGGTGACGGCGTTGGCGGTGGCGACGAAGGAGAACGAGGGGACGACGACCTCGTCCCCCGGCCCGACCCCGGCGCCGATCAGCGCCAGGTGCAGGGCGGTGGTGCAGGAGGAGACCGCGACGGCGTGCGGTACCCCGAGGTGCTCGGCGAAGGCCCGCTCGAACTCGGCGACCCGGGGGCCCTGGGCCACCCAGCCGGAGCGGACGGCCTCGGCGGCGGCGAGGGCCTCCTCCTCGCCGAGCCAGGGGATCATGACGGGGATGGTGGACACAGGTGTACTCCGAACTGCCGTGCAGACGAGGGACTACTGCTCGCGCCACCAGGCGACCAGCCTGCGCAGGCCGTCGTCGAGGCCCAGTTCGGGCTTCCAGCCGAGGTCGCGTTCGGCGGCGGTGATGTCCGCCAGGCGCCGGACCACGCCGCCGGCGGTGCCCCGGGCGGGGCCGTGCTCGACGTCGAGGTCGGTGCGGTCCATCGCGGTGAGCAGGGCGCCGGCCAGCCCGCGCAGCGAGACCTCGGTGCTGCTGGCGATGTTGTAGACCCGGTCGGTGACGGGCGCCGCGGCGGCCAGCAGGTTGGCCCGGGCGATGTCCTCGGTGTAGACGAAGTCCATGGTCTGCGCGCCGTCGCCGAAGATCAGCGGCGGCTGCCCGGCGGCGATCCGCTCCATCCAGCGGATGAACACCTCGGTGTACTTGCCGTGGACGTCCATCCGGGGCCCGTACACGTTGAAGTACCGGAGCGCCACGTAGTCCAGGCCGGCCATCGCGTGGAAGCTGCGCAGCAGGCCCTCGTTGAAGACCTTGGCCGCCCCGTACAGGGTGTCGTTGTGGTACGGGTGCTGGGTCTCCGGCGTCGGGAAGACGTCGGCGAGGCCGTAGACGGAGGCGGTGGAGGAGGCGATCACCTTGCCGACGCCGACCTCCGCGGCGGCCTCGACCACGTCGAAGGTGCCGTCCACCATGATCTCCAGGGCCAGCCTGGGCTCGGTGGCGCACTGGGTGATCCGGATCGCGGCCAGGTGGAACAGCAGGTCGGTGCCGGGGCCCAGCAGCTCGCGCAGCAGGCCGCGGTCGCGGATGTCGCCGTCCACCACCCGCAGCTGCCCGGGTGCGGCGATCTCGCGGGCGTACGCCAGGTTGGCCGCCCGGCCGCGGACGAAGTTGTCGAGCACGACCACCTCGCGGGCGCCCGCCGCGGTCAGCTGGTCGACCACGGTGGAGCCGATGGTGCCGGCCCCGCCCGTGACCAGGCAGCGGGAGCCCTCGATCTGTACAGCGTTCACCGCGCGGCGGCCCTCTCGTTCGCGTCGGACAGTTCGTCGGGACCGGCGCCCACCGGGACGGTGGCGCCGCCGAGCTCCAGGCTGAGCGAGGCGGCCTCCAGCAGCTGCAGCACGCGCAGTCCGGCCCGGCCGTCGGTGAGCGGGGCCCGGCCCTCGGTGATGGCGGCGGCGAACTCGGCCATCACGTTGCGCAGCGCCTCCTGCTCGACCAGCGCGGGCGCGACCATCTCGCCCACCCGGTAGGAGATCAGCGTCTGGTGGCGGATCGCGTCGGTCAGCTCGTCGGGCGGGGTGAGGTCCACGCCGCGGTCGTGCACCGCGAGCCGGGCCTGCGGGTTGAGGTCGTCCCAGACCAGGGTGCGCCGCGAGCCGCCGATGAGCGTCGTGCGGACCTTCGTCGGGGAGAGCCAGTTGACGTGGCAGTGCGCCAGCGCGCCGTTGCTCAGCCGGACCGTCAGATAGGCCACGCAGGCCCGGCCGGCCCCGATCGGGTCGGCGCCCTGGGCGGAGACCCCGATCGGTTCGACGCCCGGTGGCAGGACGAAGTCCAGGATGGACAGGTCGTGCGGGGCGAGGTCCCAGAGCACGTCCACGTCCGGCTGGACCAGCCCGAGGTTGATCCGCACCGAGTCGAAGAACTGGACGTCGCCGATCTCCCCGCCGTGCACCAGCTCGCGGATCCGGCTCACCACGGGCGTGTAGCAGAAGGTGTGGTCGCACATCAGCACCAGGCCGCGCTCCTCGGCGAGCGTCACCAGCTCGGCGGCCTCCGCGGCGGAGGTGGTGATCGGCTTCTCCACCAGGACGTGCTTGCCCGCCTCCAGCGCGGCCCGGGCCAGCCGGTAGTGCGCGGCGGCCGGGGTGGCGACCGCGACCGCGCCGACCCGCTCGTCCGCGAGCACCTGGGCGAACGAGGTGGTGGACCGGACGGTGCTGTACTCGCCCAGCACCCGGCGGGACCTGGCCTCGTCCAGGTCGCAGAGCCAGTGCAGGCGCAGCGCCGGCGTCTGCTGCGCGTTGCGGACCAGGTTCGGGCCCCAGTAGCCGGCGCCGACCACCGCGATCCCGATCGGGTGCGCGGGCGCGGGCTGCGGCGGCGCGCCCGGGGTGGGCACGTGCTCGCCGGGCGCCTCGTTCGCGGTTTCCGTCCCCGTCATCGCAAGACCCCCCTTGCTCGACGCCGGGGCGCCCTTGCCCCGACGGCCTCAACGGCCAGACCGAGCAGAGGAGTTGCCGCACCGGCCGATCAACCCCCCAAGACCGGCCACCCCCTTGGCTCGCTGCTGGAACGCTACCGGCCGCCGCCCCCGGCCGGAGGCGGATTCGGGAAACCCGGGGACGAGTCGTGACGACGGCGTGCGGATCCGGCCGACGCGGCGTGCCCACCGGCCCGCCGGTGGCCGGCCGTCGCCCCCCGGTTGTACGGATGTCGGTGCCATTTGACAGGCTTGCCCCGGACTGACCCCACACGGTCCCGTCACCGGCGGACGAACAGGAGGAGGACGACGTATGACCACCGGCGAACCGGCCGGCCCGCCCGTGCTGCGCCACTTCCGCGACAGCCTGCTGCCCGCCGTCGCCGCCGCCCTGTCGCTGAAGGGCGGCGAGGTGCACACCCTGGCGGGCGACAAGCCCGCCCGGCGCCCGGCCCTGCACCCCCTGGTGGCCGACTTCCTGGACGCGCTGCCGCTGGAGCACCGCGAGCGCTTCACCGGCCGCTGCCCGGAGGCCGTCCTGCTCTCCCAGTACCTGGCCGTCGTGGACGCCAAGCGCTCCAAGCGCGCCGCCCGCAAGCCGCTGGGCCTGCCCGAGGCCCGCAAGGCGCTCAAGGGCTCGCGGCTGACCACCGTACGGATCCGCGAGGAGCACGACCCGGCGCACGGCACCCACGCCCCGCCCTGCCGATCCTGCGTACCGCTGCTGGAGCACTTCGCCGTGCGGAGCGTCGCGGTCGGGCCGCCCGCCCGCTGACCGCGCACCCGCGTACCCCCCGTCCCCGAGCCGCCGGAGCCCGCCCTGAACCCGCCCAGTCCGCCCAGTCCGCCGCTGCCCCCGCCGAGCACGTCCGGTGGGTCCGCCCTGCGCAGCCGCCCGCGCTTTCCGGCCGATGTCGCCGCCGAACTCAAGGCGGCCGGCTGGCACCCCGGCCGCTGGCAGATCCGCCAGGCCGAGGAGTGGGCCGACGCCCTGGCGGCGTACGGCGGCCCGGCCGGCGTCGGTCACGCGGTGTTCCCGGCCGCGGTGGAGGCCTGGGCCGAGTTCGGCGGCCTCGCCTTCGACCTCGACGGCCCGGGGCGCCAGCTGGCCCGGACGCCCTTCCTGGTGGACCCGCTCTGCGGGCTCCACCAGCCGCGCACCCTGGCCGACCTCGGCCGCGCCCTGGACACCCGGCTCGCCCCGCTCGGAGAGGAGGCGTACGGCCAGGCCCTGCTGGCGGTGGACGAGGAGGGCCGGGTCTACAGCCTGGACCACACCGGGGAGTGGTTCCTCGGCCACGGCGTCGACCAGGCGATCAGCACCCTCGTCCTCGGTACCGCGCCCGAGCGGCTGCGCACCGCCGACGAGGGCTGACCGCACCGCCGACGAGGGCTGAGCGCTCCGGCCCGGGCCGCGCCGGGCGGACGCCGCCCGGCCGGCGGCCTCACCCCAGCCGGTCGGCCCGGACGGCCAGCCGGGACGGCAGCACCGCCTCGACCCGGAAGCCCCCGTCCGCCTCCGGCCCCGCCGAGAAGGTGCCGCCCAGCGCGACCACCCGCTCCCGCATCCCGATCAGCCCGTTGCCCCCGCTGGGCAGCGCCGCCGCCGTCCGCTCGCCGCCCGGACAGGCGTTCACCACGCTGACCCGCACGCCGTTGGGCGCGTAGGCGAGCAGCACGGCGACCTGCGCGCCACCGGCGTGCTTGTGCGCGTTGGTCAGGCCTTCCTGCACCACCCGGTACGCGGTCTGCTCGGCCTCGGTGGTGAACTCCTGGCGGCTGCCGCTGACGGTCAGGGTGACGGCCATCCCGGCCGCCCTCGACTGGTCGACCAGCCGGGGCAGCGCGACCAGCGAGTCCGGCTCCGGCGCGCTGTCGTCCGACATCCGCAGCACCCCGAGGATCTCGCGCAGTTCGTTCAGCGCCTGCCGGCCGACCTCCCCCATCAGCTTGGCGCTCTGGGCCGCCCTCTCCGGGTCCTTCGCCACGATCCGCTCCAGCGCCCCGGCGTGCACCACCATCAGCGACACCCGGTGGGCCACCACGTCGTGCATCTCCCGGGCGATCCTGGTCCGCTCCTCCAGCCGGGCCCGGCGGGCACGCTCGCGGGCCTGCTCGGCCAGCAGGTCCAGCTCGGTCTCCAGGCCGTGCGCGCGGTCCTTGAGCGACTCGATCAGCCGCCGCCGCGCGCCCACGTACAGACCGGTGACCACCGGCGGCACGGTCAGGCCGACGGCCACCAGCACCGACAGCAGCACCTGCCCCCAGAGCGGCGGCTGCTCCACCGTCAGGTCGGAGGGGGTGAGCATGGACACCAGCATCACGCCGACCGCCTCGGCGAAGGCCAGGGCGGACAGCGCCACCACCCGCCGGCGGCGGCTCGGCCACTCCCAGGTCTCCGCGAGCGTGTAGAGCGACACCGTCAGCAGCACCACGCCCAGCATCCCGGGCATCGCCACGAGGGCCACCAGCACCGGCACCGCCGGCCAGCGCCGCCGCAGCACCAGCGTGGCGCCGGCCGCCGCGCCGAACAGCGCGACCCCGACGATGGCCACCACGCCCAGGTGGACCCGGGGGGCCAGGAAGGCGACCGCGCTGGCCGCGCACTCCAGCGCCGCCAGCGCCGCCAGCCCGATGTCCAGGAGAGCGCTGCGCCGCCGCTCCCACCACCAGAACGACCGGTCCCGCTCGCGCTCCCCAGGCGACTTGCTCATAGCCCCACAGCCTAAGCGTGAACCCCGACCCGTCCCCACCCGGTTCCGCCCCGACACCCGTGCGGGGCCCTCAAGTGGTCCAGACCACCTGAACCGGCTGTGATCTTGTCCGCCATCCGGCCACCTCGCGGACAGCAACCGCCCCGACACCTATGCTGGGTCGCGTCGGACAGCGCGGTCCGCACGCGTCACACCCGCCACACGTGTGCGGAGCTGTGACGATGAGCCGTTGCCGAACCCCACCACCACAGGGAGCCAGCCGTGACCGCTCCGGTCCCCACCCCGGCGGACAGCCCCAGCCGTGTCGGCCCCGCCGGCGCCGACGCCGACAACACAGCCCTGCGCGCGGACATCCGCCGCCTCGGCGACCTCCTCGGCGAGACGCTGGTCCGCCAGGAGGGCCCCCAGCTGCTGGGCCTGGTCGAACAGGTCCGCCTGCTGAGCCGCACCGACGGCGAGGCCACCGCCGAACTGCTCTCCGACATCGACCTGGACACCGCCGCGAAGCTGGTCCGCGCGTTCTCCACCTACTTCCACCTCGCCAACGTCACCGAGCAGGTGCACCGCGGCCGGGAGCTGGCCACCCGCCGCGCCCGCGAGGGCTCGCTGCTCGCCCAGACCGCGGACCAGCTCGGCGAGGCGGACCCGAAGCACCTCGCGAACACCCTGGCCCACCTGGCCGTCCGCCCGGTCTTCACCGCCCACCCCACCGAGGCCGCCCGCCGCAGCGTCCTCAACAAGCTCCGCCGGATCGGCGAGCTGCTCGACCGGATCCACCGCGAGCAGATCGCCGCCGGCCTCTCGCACGCCGACCAGGCCCGCACCACCTCCGCCAAGCGGCAGGCCGACCGCCGCCTCGCCGAGGTCATCGACCTGCTCTGGCAGACCGACGAGCTGCGGATCGCCCGCCCGGAGCCGACCGACGAGGCCCGCAACGCCGTCTACTACCTGGACGAGCTCTACCGCGAGGCCGTCCCCGAGGTCCTGGAGGAGCTGCACGAGGAGCTCGCCCGGGTCGGCCTCACCCTGCCCGACGGCGTCCGCCCGCTCACCTTCGGCACCTGGATCGGCGGCGACCGGGACGGCAACCCCAACGTCACCCCGCAGGTCACCTGGGACGTCCTGAACCTCCAGCACGAGTACGGCATCAAGGACGCCCTGGCGGCCGTCGACGACCTGCGCAACTCGCTCTCCACCTCCGAGCGCCTGGCCGGCGCCTCGGCCGAGCTGGTCGCCTCGCTCCACGCCGACCTGGACGTGCTCCCCGAGCTGAGCCCGCGCTACAAGCGGATGAACGCCGAGGAGCCCTACCGCCTCAAGGCCACCTGCGTCCGGCTCAAGCTGGAGAACACCCGCGAGCGGCTCGCCCAGGGCACCCCGCACATCGCGGGCCGCGACTACCTCGGCACCCGCGAGCTCGTCGCCGACCTCCGGTTGATCCAGGAGTCGCTCCGCTCGCACCGCGGCGGGCTGATCGCCGACGGGCGGCTCGCCCGCGCCATCCGCACCATCGAGGCCTTCGGCCTCCAGCTCGCCACCATGGACGTCCGCGAGCACGCCGAGGCCCACCACCACGCGCTCGGCCAGCTCTTCGACCGGCTCGGCGAGGAGGCCTGGCGCTACGCGGACATGCCCCGCGAGTACCGGCAGAAGCTGCTCGCCAAGGAGCTCCGCTCGCGCCGCCCGCTCGCGCCCACCCCGGCCCCGCTGGACGCCGCGGGCACCAAGACCCTCGGCGTCTTCAACACCATCCGCGAGGGCTTCGAGCGGTTCGGCGACGAGATCGTCGAGAGCTACATCATCTCGATGTGCCAGGGCGCCGACGACGTGTTCGCCGCCACCGTGCTGGCCCGCGAGGCCGGTCTGATCGACCTGCACGCCGGTATCGCCAAGATCGGCATCGTGCCGCTGCTGGAGACCACCGACGAACTCCAGGAGGCCGACCGGATCCTGGACGAGATGCTCTCCGACCCCTCCTACCGGCTGCTCGTCTCGCTGCGCGGCGACGTCCAGGAGGTCATGCTCGGCTACTCCGACTCCTCCAAGTTCGGCGGCATCACCACCTCCCAGTGGGAGATCCACCGCGCCCAGCGCCGGCTGCGCGACGTCGCCCACCGCTACGGGATCCGGCTGCGGCTCTTCCACGGCCGCGGCGGCACCGTCGGCCGCGGCGGCGGCCCCTCGCACGAGGCCATCCTGGCCCAGCCCTGGGGCACCCTGGAGGGCGAGATCAAGGTCACCGAGCAGGGTGAGGTGATCTCCGACAAGTACCTGCTGCCCTCGCTGGCCCGGGAGAACCTGGAACTGACCATCTCGGCCACCCTGTCCGCCTCGGCGCTGCACACCGCCCCGCGCCAGGCCCCCGAGGAGCTGGCCCGCTGGGACGCCGCGATGGACCAGGTCTCGGCGGCCGCGCACACCGCGTACCGCGCCCTGGTCGAGCAGGAGGACCTGCCGAAGTACTTCTTCGCGGCCACCCCGGTCGACCAGCTCGCCTCGCTGCACCTGGGCTCCCGGCCGTCCCGCCGCCCCGACTCGGGCGCGGGCCTGGACGGCCTGCGCGCCATCCCGTGGGTGTTCGGCTGGACCCAGTCCCGCCAGATCGTGCCCGGCTGGTTCGGCGTCGGCGCCGGCCTCGCCGCCGCCCGCGAGGCGGGACTCGGGGACGTCCTGGACGAGATGTACGGCCAGTGGCACTTCTTCCGCAACTTCCTGTCCAACGTCGCCATGACGCTGGCCAAGACCGACCTGCGGATCGCCCGCCACTACGTCGAGCAGCTGGTGCCCGCCGAGCTGCACCACATCTTCGACCAGATCACCGCCGAGCACGAGCTGACCCTGCGCGAGGTGCTCCGCCTCACCGGGGAGAGCGAACTGCTGGAGCACAACCCGGTGCTGAAGCAGACCTTCACCGTCCGCGACGCCTACCTCGACCCGATCTCCTACCTCCAGGTCGCGCTGCTGCGCCGCCAGCGCGAGGAGGCCTCCACCGGCCGCCCGGAGGACCCGCTGCGGGCCCGCGCCCTGCTGCTGACCGTGAACGGCATCGCCGCCGGCCTGCGCAACACCGGCTGACCGGCACCCGGCACCGCAAGGGCCCGGTGCCGCCCCCTCGGTCGAGGGGGCGGCACCGGGCCCTTCGCGTCACACCGGTCGTACCGTCGTCACTCCACCGGATCGCCCGCGCGCCGGCGCTTCAGCCAGAGGGCCGCGCCGCCCGCCGCCACGACCAGGCCGCCGCCGACGGCCAGCAGGCCCGCGTCACCGCCGACCGAGCCGCCCAGCACCGGGCCGAACTGGGCCGCCGCGGGATCCTGGGACACCACACCGGGATCGGGGTCCGCCACCGTCTCCGCGTGGGCCACGCCACCGCCCGAGAGCAGCACCCCGGCCGCCCCCAGCGCACCGGCCGTGCCGACCTTGCGACCGAGCTTCCTCAGCCGTACCACCCGAACCCGCCGCAGGCGCCGGACCGGCCGCAAACTCCGCATCGAGAACTCCCCAGGACCCGTTCGCGTACGGGCCCGACGCTATCCGATCCGGCACGGGTTTCTCACACCCATTCAGGTTTGGACGGCCAAGCGTTGTACGACCGTTGCCCAGCCGCCCCGCCCACCGCGGCGGGCGGGCGGGGATCCGCACCCTTGCCGAACAACCGTCCTGACGCCGGATCAGGAGTGGTAGACGCCCTGGGCCCGCTCCAGGCCGTCGGTGAGCAGTGCCTCCACGGCGTCCGCCGAGCGGTCCACGAACCACTCCAGCTCCTTGCGCTCGGTGGCGGAGAAGTCCTTCAGGACGAAGTCCGCGACCTCCATCCGGCCCGGCGGGCGGCCGATCCCGCAGCGCACCCGGTAGTACTCCGGGCCCAGCGACTTGGTGATCGACTTCAGCCCGTTGTGGCCGTTGTCGCCGCCGCCGAGCTTCAGCCGCAGCGTCGCGTAGTCGATGTCCAGCTCGTCGTGGACGGCCACCAGGGCCGAGGCCGGCGTCTTGTAGAAGTCCCGCAGGGCGGTCACCGGGCCGCCCGAGAGGTTCATGAAGGTCATCGGCTTGGCCAGCACCACCCGCCGGCCCGCCAGCCGGCCCTCGGCCACCTGCGCGCGGCTCTTGTGCGCCTTGAACCTGGCACCCATCCGCTGCGCCAGCAGGTCCACCACCATGAAGCCGATGTTGTGCCGGTTCCGGGCGTACTGCTCCCCCGGATTGCCCAGCCCGGCCACCAGCCAGGGGCCCTCGTACGCGTCCTCGCTCATCGCATCGCTCCTCGTGCTCTCGCTCGTCGACATCATCCCGGACACACCGCTGCCCCGGCCGCTCCAGTACGGAGCGGCCGGGGCAGCGGTCAGACGGTGCGGGAGGCTCAGGCCTCGGCGCCGGCCTCGGCGGCCTCGGCGTCGGCGTCGGCCTGCGAGGCCTGGGCGCCGATGACCTGCAGCACGACGGTGTCGGCCTCGACGGCCAGCGTGGTGCCCTTGGGCAGCGAGATGTCACCGGCGGTGATCGAGGCACCGGCCTCCAGGCCCTCGACCGAGACGGTCACGGACTCGGGCAGGTGGGTGGCCTCGGCCTCGATCGGCAGCGCGTTGAGAACGTGCTCCAGCAGGTTGCCGCCGGGGGCCAGCTCGCCCTCGGTGAGGACGGGGATCTCGACGGTGACCTTCTCGCCGCGCTTCACGAGGAGCAGGTCGACGTGCTCGATGGTGCGCTTGATGGCCTGGCGCTGGATGGCCTTCGGCAGGACGTACTCGTCCTTGCCCTCGATCGGAACGACCAGCAGGGCGTTCGGGGTCTTGAGGGCCATCATCAGGTCGTGGCCGGGCAGGTTCAGGTGAACCGGGGCGTGGCCGTGGCCGTAGACGACACCGGGGACCAGGCCGGCACGGCGGGCCCGGCGGGCAGCGCCCTTACCGAACTCGGAACGGGTCTCAGCGGCGATGCGGATCTCGGACACGACTGCACTCCTCGTGAAAACTGGCGCGGGGGTGCAGGCAACGCGAAAAACCGCCGGGACCACACCCACAGTACGTTCGGGGGTCACTCGGCGGCGTACGACCTCTGCCAACGGCCGGAAGAACCGGCCCCAGCAGCGCGTCGATCACGGAGCACGGGCACCCGACGAGCAGGCACACGGCATCCCTCGCCGAGCATTTTCACGAGTCTAACCGCACCGGTGCCCTCCGACGAAATCGACGGCGGCCCCGGCCCTTTGAGGACCGGGGCCGCCTGCGCGGGCTTCGTCAGTGCACGCCCTCGAACAGGCTGGTGACCGAGCCGTCCTCGAACACCTCGCGGATCGCGGCGGCGATCGACGGGGCGATCGACAGCGTGGTGATCTTGTCCAGCTGGAGCTCGGCCGGGGTCGGCAGGGTGTTCGTGAACACGAACTCGCTGACCCGGGAGTTCTTCAGACGGTCCGCGGCCGGACCGGAGAGCACACCGTGCGTGGCGGCCACGATCACGTCCGCGGCGCCGTTCTCGAACAGCGCGTCGGCCGCGGCGCAGATGGTGCCGGCGGTGTCGATCATGTCGTCGACCAGGACGCAGACCCGGCCCTTGACGTCACCGACCACCTCGGCGGACAGGATGGTGTTGGCCTGGGTCATGTCGCGGCGCTTGTGGATGATCGCCAGCGGCGCGCCCAGACGGTCCGACCACTGGTCGGCGACCTTCACCCGGCCGGCGTCCGGGGACACCACGGTGAGCCGGTCGCGGTCGACCTTGTCGCGCACGTAGTCCGCCAGCAGCGGCAGCGCGAACAGGTGGTCCACCGGACCGGAGAAGAAGCCCTGGATCTGCGCGGTGTGCAGGTCCACCGCCATGATCCGGTCCGCACCGGCGCTGGCCAGCAGGTCCGCGATCAGGCGGGCCGAGATGGGCTCGCGGCCCAGGTGCTTCTTGTCCTGGCGGGCGTACCCGTAGAACGGCAGGATCGCGGTGATGCTCCGGGCCGAGGCCCGCTTCAGAGCATCGATCATGATCAGCTGTTCCATGATCCACTGGTTGATGGGAGCCGTGTGGCTCTGCATCACGAAGCAGTCCGCACCGCGCGCGGAGTCCAGGAAGCGGACGTAGATCTCACCGTTGGCGAAGTCCAGGGCCTTGGTCGGGACCAGCTCGGTCCCGAGCGCCTCGGCCACCTCCCTCGCCAGCTCAGGGTGGGCACGGCCGGAGAAGAGCTTGAGTTTCTTCTCACCCGACGTCGTGATCCCGCTCACTGCACCGTCTCCTCGCGTTGCTGACGCTGAACCCGTCCGCACCGCAGGCAGGCACGAGCCCGCTGGCGATGGGGGTCGGGGAAATGTCGGTACGCCTGGACACGGGCGGTAAGCCCAGTGGCGCACGTATGTCCCCAAGGTTACGCGCCCGTGCGGAAACCGTCCGCCCCGGGACCGCCCCTCGGACTCCCACCCGGCCCGTCAGACCTCCGCGGCCCCGTCCGTCGCGGCAGCCGCGGCCTGCGCCGATGCGGTCCCGGGGCGCTTGCGCTCCACCCAGCCCGCGATGTTGCGCTGCTGCGCCCGGCTCACGCCCAGCGCGCCGGGCGGAACGTCGCCGGTGATCACCGAGCCGGCCCCGGTGTAGGCGCCGTCACCGACCGTCACCGGGGCGATGAACATGTTGTCCGAGCCGGTCCGGCAGTGCGCCCCGATCACCGTGCGGTGCTTGTTCACCCCGTCGTAGTTCACCGTGACGGAGGCCGCACCGATGTTGCTGCCCTCGCCGATGGTGGCGTCACCGATGTACGACAGGTGCGGCACCTTGGCACCCTCGCCCAGCTCCGAGTTCTTCACCTCGACGTAGGTGCCGACCTTCGCCTTGCGCCCGAGCCTCGCCCCCGGCCGCAGGTAGGCGTACGGGCCGGCGGTGGCGAAGTCGCCCACCTCGGCGCCGTCCGCCGTGGTGTTGCTCACACGCGCGCCGGCGCCGATCCGGGTGTCCTTGAGCGTCGAGTTCGGGCCCACCTCGCAGCCCTCGCCCAGATGGGTGAGGCCCTGCAGCTGGGTGCCCGGCAGGACCACCGCGTCCGGCTCGTAGGACACCTGGACGTCGAACCAGGTGGTCGCCGGGTCCACCACCGTGACGCCGGCGCGCATCGCCCGCTCCAGCAGGCGGTCGTTCAGCAGGCGCCGGGCCTGGGCCAGCTGCACCCGGTCGTTGATGCCGAGGATGTCGCGGTAGTCCACGGCCACCACGGCGCCGACCCGGTGGCCGGCCGTCCGCAGGATCTCCAGGGTGTCGGTGAGGTATTCCTCGCCCTGGACGTTGTCGGTGGTGACCCGGGACAGCGCCTCGGCCAGCAGCTTGGCGTCGAAGGCGAAGACCCCGGAGTTGATCTCGTCGACCGCCCGCTGGGCGTCCGAGGCGTCCTTCTCCTCGACGATCGAGGCGACGGCGCCGTCCGCCTCGTCCCGCAGGATCCGCCCGTAGCCGAACGGGTCCGGGACGACGGCCGTCAGGACGGTGACGCCGTTGCCCTGTTCGGCGTGCGCGCCGGCGAGGGCCGCCAGCGTCGCGCCGGTCAGCAGCGGCGCGTCCCCGGTGGTGACGATCACCGTGCCGTCCAGCTCCACGCCGTCGGCCGCCAGGGCCTCCAGCGCGGTGCGGACGGCGTGCCCGGTGCCCTTCTGCTCCTCCTGCACCACGGCGCGCGCCGCCGGGTAGTGCGCCCCCAGGTGCTCCTGCACCTTCTCCCGCATGTGCCCGACCACGACGACCAGCTGCTGCGGGGTCAACTCCTGTGCTGCCGCGACCGCATGGCCCACCAGCGACCGCCCGCAGACCTCGTGCAGCACCTTGGGCAGGCTGTTCGACTTCATCCTGGTCCCGCCACCGGCGGCAAGCACGACAACGGCGGCAGGCGAATTGGCACTCACGGGGGGAGGCTCCTCAGTCGGTTCACAGAGAGGGCAGTGCAGCCCGGCCGGGACCCAGGCCGGTCGCCTTCGCACAGTCCGCCGAGCAGCCCCGACAATACCGGGGGGCGGGGGATGCGCCCGAAACAGAGCGTCCGCTGGCTCCGCCGCTAGGATTCGAACCCAGACAAAGGCCTCCAAAGGGCCCTGTGCTGCCATTACACCACGGCGGATCGATCATCAACTCGCAGCGCCCGAGGCGCTCCGACACAGCCTAAGGGTTGCGGCCGCATAGCTCCACCACCCCGGCGCGGCCGGCCCGGCCCGCGCGGATCCCGGGCGTTGTCCATCCAGTCGGGTGAAATACGCCGAGCCGCCCGCGGCCACGTATTCCCCTGACGGCCGAACGCAACCTACGATGCCGTAGGTTACGCAGACGTAACCTCGACCCCCGCCCTCAAGGGACACCCATGACCATCCAGGCCGGCGAGGCGCGCGCCGATACCGCGCACTCCATCGATCCCGCCCCGACCCTGCTCTCCGCCACCCGCGGCGGGGAGAACCAGGGCCTCGCCGAGCGGGTCGCGCTCGGGCTGTTCATCGCCGTACCGTTCGCCGCCCTGCTGGCGGCCGTGCCGGTGGCCTGGGGCTGGGGCCTGGGGTGGACCGATCTCGCGATCGCCACCGTCATGTACTTCCTCACCTGCCACGGCATCACGATCGGCTACCACCGCTACTTCACCCACGGCTCCTTCAAGGCCAACCGGGCCCTGCGGATCGCCCTCGCGGTGGCCGGGTCGCTGGCCATCGAGGGCCCGCTGGTCCGCTGGGTGGCCGACCACCGCAAGCACCACCGGTACAGCGACAAGGACGGCGACCCGCACTCGCCGTGGCGCTACGGCGAGACCGTCCCGGCCCTGCTCAAGGGCCTCTGGTGGGCGCACATGGGCTGGCTCTTCGACGAGGAGCAGACCCCGCAGCTCAAGTACGCGCCGGACCTCGTGGACGATCCGGCCATAAGGCGGATCTCCCGGCTGTTCTGGCTCTGGACCTCACTCTCGATGCTGATCCCGCCGCTGGTCGGCGGGCTGGTCACGCTCTCCTGGCAGGGTGCGCTCTCCGCCTTCTTCTGGGGTTCACTGGTCCGGGTCGCCCTGCTGCACCACGTCACCTGGTCGATCAACTCGATCTGCCACGCGCTCGGCAACCGCCCGTTCCGCTCCCGCGACCGCTCCGGGAACGTCTGGTGGCTGGCGGTGCTCTCCTGCGGCGAGTCCTGGCACAACCTGCACCACGCGGACCCGACCTCGGCCCGGCACGGCGTGCTGCGCGGGCAGGTCGACTCCTCGGCCCGGCTGATCCGCTGGTTCGAGCTGGCCGGCTGGGCCCGGGACGTCCGCTGGCCGGACGCGCAGCGGATCGCCGCCCGCCGCGCCGCATGAGGGCTCGCCTGCAGCATGATGTAGGGGTGAACGGGAGCAGCGCAGACAGCACAGGCGGCCACGAGAGCCCGCGGACGGACGCCGCACCCGATCCGGTGCAGGCCCGTCCGCGTGCCGCTGCCCCGGCGGGCGCCGCCGCGCCCGCGGGCCGCCGCCGCAGCGGCCGGGTGCGGATGACCGGGAAGCAGCGGCGGGAGCAGCTGCTGGAGATCGGCCGGTCGGTGTTCGCGGAGCGCGGCTACGACGGCACCTCGGTCGAGGAGATCGCCGAGCGGGCCGGGGTGTCCAAGCCGGTGGTGTACGAGCACTTCGGCGGCAAGGAGGGGCTCTACGCGGTGGTCGTGGACCGCGAGATGCAGCTGCTGCTGGACATGGTGACGGGGGCGCTGACCGGCGGGCACTCGCGGGAGCTGCTGGAGCAGGCGGCGTTCGCGCTGATGGACTACATCGACACGTCCACGGACGGCTTCAAGATCCTGGTCCGGGACTCCCCGGTGGCCCAGTCGACCGGCACCTTCGCCTCGCTGATCAGTGACATCGCGACGCAGGTCGAGGACATCCTGGGCCTGGAGTTCAAGGCGCGGGGCTTCGACGCGCGCCTCGCCCCGATGTACTCGCAGATGCTGGTGGGCATGGTCGCGCTGACCGGCCAGTGGTGGCTGGAGGTGCGCAAGCCGCAGAAGGCCGAGGTCGCCGCCCATCTGGTGAACCTCGCCTGGCACGGTCTGGAGGGGATGGAGCGGCACCCCAAGCTGGTCGGCGACCGCAAGTCCTAGGCCCGTGCCGCCGCCACCCTCCGGCCGCTACCGCTTCACCCCGACGGCGAAGATCCGCCGGAACGGGAAGACCGTGCCGTACGGCCCGGCGGGGTAGGCCTCGCGGAGCAGGGCGCCGTACTCGGCGAGGAAGACCGCCCGCTCGGCCGGGTCGGTGAGCCGGGTGAGCGCGGGCCGCAGGGCGGTGCCCTTGACCCACTCCAGGACCGGGTCCGCCCCGGGGAGCAGGGTGCTGTAGGTGGTCTCCCAGACGTCGGCGGCGCAGCCGGCCCCGGCCAGGGCCGCCAGGTAGGCGCCGGGTTCGTGGACGCCGGCCCGGGTGGCGCCCTCGCCCAGGGCGTCCCGCCAGCGGGTGCTGCGGCGGAGCCCGGCGAGCAGGGTGTGGCTGGGCGAGTCGAAGTTGCCGGGCACCTGGAAGGCGATCACGCCGCCCGGCTGCAGCGCCGCCGCCCAGCGAGGCAGCAGGTCAAGGTGCCCGGCGGGGCCGGCGGCAGTGGCGGCCCCGTGCTCCGGGGTGAAGCCGATCCACTGCAGCGCCGCGTTGGAGACGATCAGGTCCGGTGCGGCCGGGGCCGGGTCGTAGCCGCGAGCGTCGGCGAGCAGGTAGTCCGCGGTGGGCTCGCCCTCGGCGCGGGCGGTGGCGAGCATCTCGGCGGAGTTGTCGAGGCCGGTGATCCGGGCTCCGGGCCAGCGTTCGCGCAGGACGGCGGTGGAGTTGCCGGGGCCGCAGCCGATGTCCAGGATCCTGGCGGCCGGTTCGTGCGGGAGGACGGGGACGCGGGCGAGCAGGTCGCGCAGCGGGCGGGTCCGTTCGTCGGCGAAGCGCAGGTACTGCTCCGGGTCCCAGACGGGGGTGCTCATGGTCGACCTCGCAAGTATCTCGACATCAAGATATCCAGTCGCAGGTTCCACGTTACATTTCTCGATGTCAAGAGACTTCACATCGACACATCCCCCGATACACTGATCGTCATGGAGGACGAGGTCGACCGCCTGGTCGCAGCATGGCGCCGAGAGCGCCCCGACCTCGACGTGGAACCACTTGAGGTACTCAGCCGGGTCAGCCGACTCGCCCGGCACCTCGACCGCGCCCGCCGGACGGCCTTCGCCGAGCACGGGCTGGAGCCCTGGGAGTTCGACGTCCTGACCGCGCTGCGGCGCGCCGGCTCCCCCTACCAGCTCTCCCCCGGCCAGCTGCTCACCCAGACCCTGGTCACCTCCGGCACCATGACCAACCGGATCGACCGGCTCACCGGCAAGGGCCTGGTCAAGCGCCTGCCCGACCCGGACGACCGGCGTGGCGTGCTGGTCCGGCTCACCGAGGACGGCCGCGACCGGGCCGACCAGGCACTCGCCGGGCTGCTGGCCCACGAACGCGAGCTGCTGGCCCAGCTCACCGGCGCCCAGCAGGGCGAACTCGCCGGACTGCTGCGGCAGCTGGTCGCCCCCTTCGACAACATCCCGAGCTGACCGCCGCCCGGTCCGCCGTCAGAAGCCGTCCGGGTACGGGGAGCTGAGCGCGGGCACCGGGGCCGGCTCGGCCTCCGCGGTGCGGTAGCCGGGCAGCAGCTCGGCCAGCCGCCGGCGCACCTCCCCGTCGCTGTTGCCGACCGCCGCCGCATACAGACCGGTCAGACCGCCCGCGAGGTCCTCGGGGCCCCCGCCGCACTCGGCCACGGTCGCGTAGATCCGGGCGTGCGCGGTGGGCAGCCGCTCCTCGCCCTCCGAGAACAGCGCCTCGTTCAGCTTCTCGCCCGCCCGCAGCCCGGTGAAGCGGATCTCCACCTCGTCCCGGCCCAGTTGCACCTGCTCGGCGAAGTTGTGGACCAGGTCGACGATCCGCACCGGATCGCCCATGTCGAGCACGAACACCTCACCCCCGCGGGCCATCCGGCCGGACTCCAGCACCAGACCGACGGCCTCCTCGATGGTCATGAAGAACCGCGTCACATCGGGGTGGGTGATGGTCACCGGGACGCCGCTGCGCAGCTGCTCGGCCAGCACCGACAGCAGCGAACCGCGCGAGCCCAGCACGTTGCCGAACCGGACCGCCGAGAACACCCCGGTGCCCAGGTTGCGCGCGTCCCGGGCGTTCGCCTGCACGATCAGCTCGGCCAGCCGCTTGCTGGCGCCGAGCACCGAGGTCGGATCGGCCGCCTTGTCGGTGGAGATCAGCACGAACCGCTCGACACCGGTGGCCAGCGCCGCCTCCACCAGGTGGTCGGTGCCCAGCACGTTGGACTTGACCGCCTCGCTGGGGTGACGCTCCAGCAGCGGAAGGTGCTTGTGCGCGGCGGCGTGGAAGACCACCTCGGGCTTCAGGTCGCGGAAGATCTGCTGGATCCGCGGCCGGTCCCGGATGTCCGCGATCACCAGGGACTCGTCGGTCAGCAGCGCCTCACCCCAGATCTCCAGCTGGAGCCGGTGCAGGTTGGACTCGTCGTGGTCCAGCATGTAGAGCGCGCTCGGGTTGAACGCGTGGACCTGGCGGCAGAGTTCGCTGCCGATCGAGCCGCCGGCCCCGGTCACCAGCACCCGGCGGCCCTCGATCACGTCCCGCACGTCGGCGGAGACCACATGCACCTCGTGCCGCCCGATCAGCCGGTTGACGTCCAGGCTGCGCATGTCCGACCCGACCACCTCGCGGCGCAGCGCGGCCAGGAAGGACGGCAGGTAGCGGACGGCGGCGCCGGCCGCGGCGGCGGCGGTCGCCAGCGCCCGGACCCGCTGCGGAGCCAGGCCGGGGATGGCGAGCGCGACCACCTGGACGCGGTGGCGGACCGCGAGCTCGGTGAGCTCGGCGAGGATCCCGAGGACGGGGACGCCGCCCACGACCCGGCCCGCCTTGGCCGGGTCGTCGTCGAGCAGGCCGATCGGGTCGAGGCCGAACTCCGGTGTCCGGCCGAGGTCGCGGACCAGCGCCGTCCCGGCCGCACCGGCTCCGACGATCAGCGTGCGCAGGCCCGTCGACGGTGTCGCGGCCGCGGTGGCCGCGGCCGGCGAAGGGGCCTCCCCGCCCCCGCTCGGGCCGGACCGGGCTGCGTGCGGGCGTGCGGAAGTGCTGTGCGGCGACATCTGTCCTCCGGATTTCCCTGACCTGACGGACCTGAGCCGGTACCTGGGTGTGACGGGCGGATCAGCCGGCGCCGGGAGCTGTGGTCGAGGCGACGGACGGCGGGGCAGTGGGCGCGGCCGGCTCGGAAGGGCTGACGCCCGCCCGCCGGGCGACCGCGACGGCGGCCAGGGTGGAGTGCACCCCGAGCTTGCCGAGGACGTTCTGCATGTGGGTGCGCACGGTGTGCGGGGAGAGGTAGAGCCGTTCGGCGACGGCCTGCCGGCCCAGGCCGGCCACCATGCAGCGCAGGATCTGCTTCTCCCGGGGGGTGAGCGTGTCGACCAGGCGCTCGCTCTCGGTGCGGTCCCGCCGGGCGGTGGTGAGCTCCCGGATGACACCGGTCAGCAGGGCGGGCGGCAGGTGCGTCTCGTCGCGCAGCACGCCCCGGACCACGGCCAGCAGGCGGGCGAGCGAACTCTCCTTGGCCACCCACCCGGTGGCGCCGGCGTGCAGGGCGCGGGCGGCGCGCAGCGGGTCGTCGGCGGCGGCCAGGACGATCGCCCGCAGCGCGGGATGGTGGCGGCGGACCCGGGCGAGCAGGGTGATCCCGTCGGGCGCCGGGGCGGCGTGGTACCGGTCGGGCGGATACGGCCCGGGCGGGTACGGGGCGGTCGGGCAGGCCGCGGCAGGGGCGCCGCGGGCCGGGACACCGGGGCCGGCGGGCGGCCCGGGTGCGGCGGCCGGGCGGCGGGGCGCGGGCAGCGTCACCGGCGGGCGCCGTCGCAGGGCCTCGGGCGGGTCGGCACCGGGCTGGCGCGGTGTGCGCGCTCCGTCGGCGTCGGCACCGAGGTCGGCATCGATCAGGACGACGTCGAAGGCCCGGCCCTCGGTGGCGGCACGCTCCAGGGCGCGCTCGGCGGCGGCCGCGCTGCCGGCCGCGCCGACCTCCACATCGGGCTCGGCGGCGAGCGCCGCAGCCAGCGCCTCGGCGAAGATCCGGTGGTCGTCGACCACCAGGACGCGGATCCGCCCCATCGTCACTCCCCCCTGTTCGGCCGAGCTGCGCCCGGGGCGCCGGCGCGAACCACCGCCGTGGCCCGGGTCCTGCTCCGCCGCCCACCCCCCGGCTCCCGGGAGGACCAAAGCACCGACCCCCACCGGTACCGGAATCAGCGTACGGGGTGGGGGGCGGCCCGGTGGGGGTTTGGTGAAGTTTCGTCAGGAGGTGCGGACTTGGCGTGATTCGGCGACGGCGGCGCCTCCCGGCGGGCGGCGGCGACCGGGGTGGTGGCGGCCCGGGCGACGCCGTGGAGGGAACGGCCCGGGTGTCCCAGCGACCGGCGGCCGGTCAGGCGCCGTAGGGGCGGACGGCGCGGGCGTCCCGCAGCGCGTGGGCCCACCAGGTGAGCTGGTCGAGCATGCCCTTGGCGGCGCCGGTCGGGACGGTCGGGTCGACGGGCTCGCCGTCCTCCCCGAAGGCGCCCCAGACGCTGTGGAAGCTGACGGAGTCCCGGACGGTGACGGTGTGCAGCTCGGCGAAGATCAGCCGGAGCTGCTCGACCGCGCGCAGCCCGCCGCCGAGGCCCCCGTACGAGACGAAGCCGACCGGCTTGGCCTGCCACTCGGCGCGGTGCCAGTCGATGGCGTTCTTCAGCACGGCGGGGAAGCTGTGGTTGTACTCGGGCGTGACCACCACGAACGCGTCGGCGGCGGCCAGCCGGGGCGAGAGCGCGGCGAGGCACTCGGCCTGCTCGGCCGTGGGCTCCTCGCCCAGGTGCGGCAGCGGATGGTCGGCCAGGTCGATGACATCGAGATCGAGATCGGCCCGCTGCCCGGCGGTGCGCACGAACCACTCGGCGACGGTGGGCGCGACGCGGCCCGGGCGGTTGCTGCCGACGATGACGGCGACGCGGTACGGGGTCTCGGACATGACGGTCTCCGGGAGTTGGTCTCTGCGGTCACCGCCCGATCGGACGGCCCGTCAGGTAAAGTACAACGTTCATGGCAATAGGTACAACGCTTATGGCAAACTTCTCGGGAGCCCCTCGATGACCGGTGAGAACGACACCCCGACCGCGCCCCGCCGAGGACTGGCCGAGAAGCGACAGGCCATCACCCGGGCCGCCCGGACGGTCTTCGGCCGGGACGGCTACTCCCGCGCCGGCATCGACGCCATCGCGGCCGAGGCGGGGGTGTCCACCCGCACCATCTACAACCACTTCACCGGCAAGGAGCTGCTCTTCCGGACCGTCGTCCAGGAGAGCACCGGACAGGTCGGGAACGCCCAGCTGGAGGTCATCGACCGCCACCTGGCCAAGGTCACCGACCTGGAGTCGGACCTCGTCGCGCTGGGCCTGGCCTGGGTGGGATCGCTGACGGCGTTCTCCGACCACTTCGCGCTGGTCCGGCAGATCAACGCCGAGGCGGCACACCTCCCGAAGGACCTGCTGGAGGCCTGGCAGGCCGCCGGGCCGCGTCGGGCCGTGGTCGAACTCGGCTGCCGGTTCGGCGGGTTGGCCGACCACGGGCTGCTGGACGCCCCCGATCCGGAGCGCGCCGCCCAGCACTTCGTCCTGCTCGTCGGCAGCGAGATCACCCAGCGTTCCTACTGGGGGGCGTTCCCGCTCGCCCCGGCGGTAACCGAGGAGCTCGTCACCACCGGCGTGCGGGCCTTCCTGCGCGCCTATGCCGCGCGCCCGGCGCACTGAATCACCGACAGACCGGCGCACTGACCACCGGCGCACCGGCGAGCGACGGGAACGGCGAAGCGCCGCCCCTGGGGTGGGGAGCGGCGCTTCGTTCACGGCACGGGCCGACGACCGCGGGCCGACGAGGGCGGGCCGAGGCCTACAGGCCGTTCTTCTCCAGGGTGAACTTCCAGGCGTCGGCGACGATGTCGTCGAGGTTGGGGCGCTTGGGGGTCCAGCCGAGCCTCTGGTGGGCGCGCTCGGCGGAGGCCACCAGGACGGCGGGGTCGCCGGCCCGGCGCTCGGCGGTGACCACCGGGATCTCGCGGCCGGTGACGCGCTTGACCGACTCGATGACCTCGCGGACCGAGAAGCCGCTGCCGTTGCCGAGGTTGCAGATCAGGTGCTCGCCCGCTTCGGCGGCGTCCAGCGCCAGCAGGTGGGCGTCGGCGAGGTCCGCGACGTGGATGTAGTCGCGGACGCAGGTGCCGTCCTCGGTCGGGTAGTCGTCGCCGTAGACCGCGATGTGGGGGCGCTGCCCGAGCGCGGCCTGGAAGACCAGCGGGATCAGGTGCGACTCGGGGTCGTGCCGCTCGCCGTAGGCGCCGTACGCGCCGGCCACGTTGAAGTAGCGCAGCGAGACCGCGGCCAGGCCGTGCGCGACGGCCTCGCTGGTGATCAGGTGGTCGACGGCCAGCTTGGTGGCGCCGTAGGTGTTGGTGGGCGCGGTGCGGGCGGTCTCGGCGATCGGCACCGACTCCGGCTCACCGTAGGTGGCGGCGGTGGAGGAGAACACCAGCTTGCGCACGCCCGCCGCGCGCATCGCGCTGATCAGCTCCAGCGAGCCGGCCACGTTGTTGCGCCAGTACTTCTCCGGGTCCGCGACCGACTCGCCGACCTGCGAGGAGGCCGCGAAGTGCAGCACCCCGTCGAAGGAGGCGTCGAGGACCTCGCCCGCCTCCTGGATCCGCCCCCGCACGAACTCGGCGCCGGCCGGCACACCCTCGCGGAAGCCGGTGGAGAGGTCGTCCAGGACGGTCACCTGGTGTCCCGCCTCCAGCAGGTGGGCGGCGACCACGCTGCCGACATAGCCGGCGCCACCCGTGACCAGGTACTTACTCATGATGAGACCTCCAGCGGGCGATGGTCCGCCGGTGGGCGGCCATCGGTGACGTACGTACGACTGGGGCCTATTGTCCCTGGCCGCGGGAGTGCTCCGGACCGCCGGCCGGACCGCCCGCTCAGTCCCGCGCCATCCGCTCCAGCAGTCCCGTCCGGGCGGCCACCGCCGCCGCCTCCAGCCGGGTCCGCGCGCCGAGCTTCATCAGCACCCGCTGGACGTGCGTCCGGGCGGTGCTCGCCGCGATCCGCATCCCGGCGGCGATCGCCGCGGTGTCCTCGCCGTCCGCGATCCGGGCCAGCACCTGCACCTCACGGCGGGTCAGCAGCCGCAGCAGGCGGAGCGCTTCGTCGTCCGGCTCCGCGGCCGGGCGCAGCAACTGGTCGAAGGCGCCCCGGAGCACGTCCACCGCGACCGCCGCCTCCCCGGCCCGGGCCCGCCCGATGGCCCGCTCGACCACTTCGATCCGCTCGTCGCTGGGCACGTAGCCCGCCGCGCCCGCCGCGAACGCACCGGCCACGCCCCGCAGTTCACCGACCGGACCGAGCACGATGACGGCCACCTCGGGCCGCTCCCGGCGGATCCGGCGCAGCCCGTCGAAGGCCCCGGGATCGGCCGGACCGGCCACCCCGAGCAGGCACACCTCGGGCCGGCGCCCGGCCACCAGGTCGGCGGCGGACCCGGCCGGCGAGCCGACCGCGAGCACCCGGTGACCGCGCAGCTGGAGCGCGGTGGCCAGCGCCTCGGCCAGCAGCCGGTGGTCGTCGACCACCACGAGTCGAACGCCCATGACACCCTCCCCGTCGGGGTCCGGCCCGCGCCCGCACCCGGTGGGGCGGGCGGCCGATGACGCACCATCACAGCGCATTCGGCACCCGGCCCGCTAGCCCGCCTCCGGCCCGGCGACGGCGGGCGGACACGAAAAAGACCCTCGCCGTTGGGCGAGGGTCTTTCACTTTGAGCCCCCATGCGGAATCGAACCGCAGACCTTCTCCTTACCATGGAGACGCTCTACCGACTGAGCTATAGGGGCGAACCGGTCGAACAAGGAAGACATTACACGGCCGACGGCCCGGAAGGGAAATCGGCTCCGACCACCCGATCGAGGACATCCGACCCCCTCGCCGACCCCCCGCCCGAGGGCGCCGCGACGGCGTCGTACAGCCGGTCAGGCGTCGGTGTGAGCCCCGTCGAACACCTCGCGCGCGGCGAGCATCTCCGCGGTCCGCTCCTCCGTCCAGCGACCGACCGGCGCCAGCAGCGCGGACAGCTCCCGGCCGAGCGGCAGCAGGTCGTAGACCACCCGCGGCGGCGTCTCGGGGTACACCGTGCGCCGCACCAGACCATTGCGCTCCAGGGTGCGCAACGACTGGGTGAGCATCTTGCGGCTGACCCCGTCCACCGCGCGCTGCAGCTCGGAGAACCGCTGCGGACCGAACTCGCCGAGGCTCATCAGGATCAGCATCGTCCACTTGTCCGCCAGGTCCGCGAGCATGGCGCGGCTCGGACAGAGCTGGGCGAAGACATCGAGGTCCTGGGCCTGCTCCGGCCCGGCCGGGGACCGCTCCTGCGTCGTCATGCCCTCCAGGGTAGCCCTTCGGTCTCCAATCCATTCTTGGTAACTTCTGGAGACCTGGTCTACATTGGAGACCATTGGACGGGGCGGCGCCCAGCCGCCGTCCCCGGCCTCCCCTGCCGTTCCCTTTCGCGCGTCCCACCGAGGAGCACCCAGCCATGACCGCCGTCCGCCCCACCGTCGCCATCGCCTACCACTCCGGCTACGGCCACACCGCCGTCATCGCCGAGGCCGTGGCCCGCGGCGCCGCCGCGAGCGGAGCCGAGGTCGTCACCGTCGCCGTCGACACCATCACCGAGGAGCAGTGGGCCCGGCTGGACGCCGCGGACGCGATCGTCTTCGGCTCGCCCACCTACATGGGCACCGCCTCCGGCGCCTTCCACGTCTTCGCCGAGGCCAGCAGCAAGCGCTGGTTCGGCGACGCCTGGCTGGACAAGGTCGCCGCCGGCTTCACCAACTCCGCCTCCAAGAGCGGCGACAAGTCCGGCACCCTCGGCTTCTTCCAGACCCTCGCCGCCCAGCACGGCATGAACTGGGTCAACCTGGGCCTCAAGCCCGGCTGGAACTCCTCGACCGGCACCGAGCACGACCTCAACCGCCTCGGCTTCTTCGCCGGCGCCGCCGCCTCCACCCCGTCCGACGGCGGCACCGACGCCGTCCACCTGGCCGACATCGCCACCGCCGAGCACCTCGGTGACCGCGTCGCCAAGCACACCGCGATCCTGCTGGCCGGCCGAGCCGCCCTGACCCCCGTCGCCGCCTGACAGTGCCCCCCGGGGTGCCGAGCCGCCCGCCGGGCACCAGGCGCGGCACCACCACCGCGCGCTACGCCGCCGGGTCCGCCCCCAGGACGGGCGCCCGGCGGCGTCCGCCGTCGGCCCCGGCCAGCGCGAGGTCCGTCCCGCTGGTCTCCGGCAGCAGCCGCAGGCAGCAGAGCGACACCAGCCCCAGCGCCGCCAGGTACCAACCGACCGGCTCCGCCGTCCCGTAGGCGTCGGTCAGCCTGGTCGCGATCAGCGGCGTCGTCGCACCGCCCACCACCCCGCCCAGGTTGTACGTCAGCGCGGCGCCGGTGTACCGCACCCGGGTCGGGAACAGCTCCGGCAGGTACGCCGCCAGCGGCCCGAGCAGGCACCCCAGCACCACCATCGACCCGGCCAGGGCCAGGAACATCAGCGGCCGGCTCACCGTCTCCAGCAGCGGGAACAGCAGCAGCGACCAGAACACCGCGAGCCCCGTCGCCCCCTGCAGCATCCGCCGGCGCCCCCACCGGTCACTGCGCCGGGCACTCACCCAGACCGACACGGCCTGACCCGCGACGCCCGTCAGCAGCATCGACAGCACCACCGTGCTGGGCACCCCGAGCCCGGTCGTCGCGTACGCCAGGGCGTACGTGGTGGTCAGGTAGAACAGCGCGTACCCGACGGTGATCACCCCGCAGCCGATCAACACCGTCCGCCAGTGCCCGCGCAGGACCTCCAGCACCGGCGGCCGCGTCCGCACCTCACCGGCCCGGAACAGCGGCGTCTCCTCGATCCGCAGCCGCACGAACAGCCCCATCGCCACCAGCGCCAGCGACGCCAGGAACGGCACCCGCCAGCCCCAGCCGTGGAACGACCGCTCGCTCAGCGCCAGTTGGAGCACCAGGAAGATGCCGTTGGCGAGCGCGAAGCCGATGGTCGGCCCCAGTTGCAGGAACGCCCCGTACCGCCCGCGCCGCCCGGCCGGCGCGTTCTCCGCGATCAGCAACGCGGCCCCGCCCCACTCCCCGCCGAGCCCGACGCCCTGGCAGACCCGCAGCAGCACCAGCGCGGCCGGCGCCCACCACCCCCACGCCCCGTACCCCGGCAGCACGCCGACCAGCGCCGTCGACAGGCCCATCAGCAGCAGCGACACCACCAGGGTGGCCCGCCGCCCCAGCCGGTCCCCGAAGTGCCCGAACACCACCGCGCCCAGCGGCCGGGCCAGGAACGCCACCGCGTACACCGAGAACGCCGCCAGCAGCGCTCCCACCGTGCCCAGGCCCGGGAAGAACACCCCGCCGAAGACCAGCGCGGCCGCCGTCCCGTAGATGAAGAAGTCGTAGAACTCGATCGCCGTACCGATCAGCGCCGCCGCCGCGGCCCTGCGCAACTGCGCCGACCGGCGGGCTTCCTGCGTATCCATACCGCCACCCTGGCGACCCCCGCACCCCCGCGACAGCGCCCACCCGGGTGACGACGGCGCACAACCGGCACCTCACGCCCGCCCCGCACCACGGTCACCACCGACGACGACTGCCCGGCCACCGGGGCTCACCCCAGCGGCCGGGCAGTCGGACCGTCTCGCCTAGCGGGCGTACGGATTGTCGCTCGGCGGAGCCGGCGGCCCGTACGACGGCGGCCCCGGCGGCACCCCGGGCCCGGCCTGCGGCGGAGCCTGCGGGTACCCCACCGGAGCGGGCGGCGCCTCGACGGCCGGCGCGGCGGTGGCCGCCCCGCGCCGGCGCAGCACCAGGAACACCACGCCCGCCACGAGCACCAGCCCGACCACCACGGCGACGACGATCGGCAGCGCACTGCCGGAGTCGGACGCCTCGGCGGCGGGCGGCTGCGCGGCCGGCGGCGCAGCCACGGGGGCGCTGTTCGCGGTCTGCGGCGCGCTCGCCGCCGCCGAAGCACCGGTGGACGCGCTCGCCGAGGGCGACGGGACGGCCGACGGCGACGCCGGGGGGGCCTCGACGGCCTTCTCGGGGATCGGGGACACGTCCGCCGGCCCCGGGTCCCCCGGCGTGGTCAGCGCGATCCGGGGCCGGACCGCGCCGTAGCCGATGCCGTCATTGCGGTTGGAACCGTCCGCGGGCTTGCCCGCCGTGTTGATGAGCACACGGAGCACCTGATTGGCGCTCCAGTCGGGGTGGACGGACCAGAGCAGCGCCGCCGAGGCGGAGACGATGGCCGTGGCATCGGAGGTCCCGTGAGTCTTGCAGTACCCCGAGGCTCCGGTGCAGGCGTCGTACATGTCGATACCGGGGGCGACCAGGTCGACCTGCGGCCCCTGCTCCGATTCCGCCGTGGTCGTGATGTTCTGATCGATCGCTCCCACGCCGACCACGCTGGGCAGTGCGGCCGGGTACTCGACCGGGTTGCCCGCCTGCGCGGAGTTGCCCACGCCCGCCACCACCAGTGAGCCCTTGGCAACGGCATGGGCGATCGCGCTGTTCACGGAGGCAACGGATTCGGAGGAAGCCTGAAGAGCGGGGCCGGCCTGGGAGATGTTGATGACCTTGGCCCCCTGGTCCGCCGCGTAGGTGATGGCCTGGCCGATCCGGTCGAGAAAGTCGGAGGTACTGACACTTCCCGCGTTGGAGTCGTTCTTGATCTTCAGCGGCAGGACCTTGGCCCCCGGGGCCAGCCCGTAGGCACCCTGGCCGCCCATCCCCTTGCCGGTCCCTGCGATGAGACTGGCGATCCCGGTGCCGTGGCCGTCCTTGAAATCCCCGATCCCGCCGGGCAGGCCGCTGAAGTCCTTCCCCGGCAGCAACTGCCCGACCAGGTCCGGGTGGTCCAGCTTGAACCCGCCGTCGATCACGGCAACGGTGACGCCCTCGCCCTTGGTGGTCTTCCACATGTCCGGCGCCTTCATGGCGTCCAGATGCCACTGCTGCGCGCGGATCGAATCCACCGCGGCGGCAGGCAGCGCGGCCGGCCCCGCGATCACACCCGCAGCCAGCAACACAGCGGCGAACCCGCGCCCGCGTCCCCGTACGTCCGTCCGCCGCATCACCACTCCTCGTTGATCTCCCCGTCGCCCGGGAGCCGCCCCGGACAGGTCTGCCCGGCCACCGGGGGAGCCCAGTGGCCGGGCAGTCGTCACAGTCCTACTCAATCACGCCCGGATTGCTCTGCGGCGTACCGCTCGTCCAGGTCTCCTCGTCCTCGTGCAGGTAGTCCGCACGCTTGCGACGGTCGCGCTCGCTCTTGCCCGCGTGACCCGACATGCCGGGACCGCCCGCCATGCCGTTCTGACCCGAGCGCGGCCCGTTCTCCCCGCCCGCACCGCCCGTGGCACCCGCCCGGCTCCGCAGGCCCGTGCCACCGGGAGTGAACGCACCCCCCGCGGCCGGACCCTTGGTCCCGCCGACCGTGCCACCAGTGGTCGAGGTCAGGCCCCGACCGCGCGAGCTGCCACCGGAGGCTCCGCCACCGTGACCGCCGCCCATGCCCGGGTGCATGCCGCCGCCCGAACCGCCCATGCCGTTGCCGGCCGCGGACCGACCGCTGCCGCCCTGGGCCTCACGCGATCCGAAGGGCTGTCCGCCGCCGGGCAGCCCGGACGGGGTTCCCTTCGGGGGGACCGATCCGCCACCGCCACCGAACGGGTTCGTCCGGCCCGAGGTCGGAATGGTCGGACTGCTCCCCTTCGGGGGGAGCGAACCGCCACCGGGGCCGAAGGGGTTGAACGGCAGGGGCCCGCCGGGCTGACCGCCGGGGCCGACCGGAAGCCCGTGCGTACCTCCCGGGCCGTTCGGCGGGAAACCGCCGGGCCCGGTCGGCGCCACCGGACCGGTGGGAGAGGTCGGCAGGGTGGGCACGCTGTCGATGCCGGTCCCCGGTCGGTGGATCACCGGAGACGACGGGTCGGGCGTCGGCCCCGGGATGCCCGGGTCACCCGGCAGCGGCACCGGCGTCGGGCCGGGGCGCGGCGGGACCGGGTCGATGTGCCCGGGCCCGGTCGGGACCGGCGCGGGCGGACGGGGGGTCACCGAGCCGCCGCCGCCACCACCGGGCGGCGGGCTGTAGCTCCCGCCACCGCCGCCGCCACCCGTGTTGGGGTTGGGGGCGTAGTGGCTGGAGCCCGTTCCGCCGCCACCGCCACCGACCGGGACGTCCTCGCTCCCGTGCACCCCGTCACCGCCCGGCACGCCGGGCAGACTCGGCATTTCGAGCGAGTTCAGCTTCGTGGTCGCCGCCTCGTAGGCCTGCGCCAGCTTCACCATCTGGTTGATGGCTTCCTGGTGCTCCTGGTCGACCTTCTTCTTCGCCGCCGCGGCCTCGGTCGCGGTGACCCAGTTGGAGTCGACCTTCTTCATGATCTGGTCGGCGGAACTGCCCACACCGCCGTACTTGATCTCCAGCACCGGAGTGATGGTGGGGCACGGCTGGCGGTTGTGCTTGTTGACCGTCTCGACCTCGGTCTTGGGGACGTCGGGCACCGCGGTCTTGGCGGTGCTGAGCGCCTCTCCCGCCTGGTGCATCGCGTCACCGGCGCCGGTGGAGTAGTCACCGAGCAGCGCCGCAGACTTGTGGAAGTTCCCGGCCCAGGTCTTGAAACTCTCGGCTGCCGGTCCTTCCCACTGAATCTGGTCGACGTGAGCCTTGAGAGCTGCGCTGAGCTCCTTCAGCACCTTTCCGGCTGCTGTGAGCTGCGTACCCCGGCTCAGGACCTTCGCCGGGTCGGTGCTCGCGACCATCGCCTTGAGCTCTTCGTGCTGCTTGCCCTCGAAGTCCGTTCCGCCTGCCATCACTCACTCCCCGTGTCACTCAAAGTCTCGACCTGCACCACCGTCAGAGTCCTTGGGCACTCGTCGGGCCCGGCCCGTTCGGCCCCGCCGCCGGGTTGACCACACCGGCGTTCTTCGCGACCGCCTGCTGGGCGGCCGTGGTGTTCTCCTCGTTGCCGGCGTAGTTGCCCGCCGTCTGCGCGACCGCCGTCTTCATCGCCTCGATCTGGGAGACGAAGTCCTTGTGCAGCTTGACCAGGGCGTCGTGGGTCTTCCCGTACGCGGCCGTCAGGTCGGTGGACTGCGTGAAGCCCTTGCCGAAGTTGTCCGCGTGCAGCCGCTGTTCCTGGAGCTTGTAGGGCGCGGCCTCCGAGCCCTCCATCGCCTGGAGCAGCGCCTCGATCTTCTTCGCGAAGGCGGTCAGCGTGTCCAGCTCGATCTTGACGTTCTTGCTTCCGAAGGCGGACACCAGCGCCGAGGCGCTGACGTTCGTCTCCACGGCCCGGACGACGTTGTCGACCACGCCGAACATGCCGCCGAACCAGCCGCCGCCATGGGTCCCGAGCGTGAACGGCTTGTCGTCCGGAGGCGCCGTCACGCCGTTCGTCCCGGCTTCTCCGCCTACAGGTGCGTCAGCCACCGCAAATCCACCTCTCCCCCGCGTGCGGGGCGGCCCGTGGGCCGCCGCACCGCAACACACCGTCAACTTCTCGGTCTTACAGTCGTACTCGGCGTGCCGCCCGCCGTCCGGACAGCAGTCGCCTGAGCCATCGTAGCCACCCGCTCCGTCAGGTCGGCAGGGCCGGTGCCCCAGGGGCGTGCGATCGGTACGAACTTGACACGTACAGGCCCCGGCGGCCCCACCCGGCCGACCGCTAGACTGGCCGGGTCCGGTTCGGCCGGGTACGACCTCATCTGCCGCGCAATGTCGCACAGCAGCGACCCTCCGCCCCGCCCACCCGCGTGCGAGGCGGCCCGCAGCGGAATGGATGTGATCACGTGCCGTCCCGGTCGTCCGGTCCCGTACGGCGGAGCACCCCGTGGTGGGCGCGGGCCGCCCGCCCGGCCCGGCCCCCGCTGCCGCTCGCGCCGACGGTGCGCGCGGCGGTCGGCATGGCGGTGCCGCTCGCGCTCGGGCTGCTCACCCACCACCTGGACCTCGGCGTCTTCGCGGGTCTCGGCGCGATGCACGCCACCATGAACGACCGCGTCGAGCCCACCCGGCTGCGCGCCCCGCGGATCGCCTCGGCGGTGTCCGCCTCCGCGCTCGGCATGCTGATCGGCACCGCCCTGCAGGAGTTCCACCCCCAGGGGCTCCTGTCGACCGCCCTGGCCATCGGTGCGGCGCTCACCGCCACGGCGTTCGTGTCCGGGGCGCTGAGCGCCACCGGGCCGCGCGGGTCCGCGGCGGGGATGCTGCTGCTGGTCTCCGCCGCGCTGGGGAGCGGAATGCCGCTCGCCCGGCCGTGGTGGGCGGCCGCGCCGATGATGCTCGCCGGGGCCGCCTTCGTGGTCCTGCTCGGCCTGCCGGGCCGCAGCCACCGCCGCCCGCGCGCCGACCCGCGCACCCGGGCGCTCGCCGCCGCGTACGACGCGCTCGGCGCCACCCTGGCCGACCTGGGCACCCCGCGGGGCGCCGCGTCGCGCCAGGTCCTGACGGCCCGTCTGAACCAGCTCCAGGACCTCCTCCCGCCGCCTCGCCCCGGGGTGCCCGAGGCCCCCCGCACCGTCCGGCTCCGCCGGATGTATGAGGCGGCGCTGGCGGCCACCGAGGCGGCGAGCGGACTGCTCTGGGCCTGGCGGCCCGTCCCGCCGGAGGCCGCCGCCGTCCCCGGGCTCCTCGCCCGGGCCGTGGAGCGCGGCGGCGGCGAGGTGGCGGTGCCCGACTGGCAGCCCGACACACCGTCCCGGCAGGCGCTGGACGCGGCCCTGCGGGCGGCCGCCGAGACCGTCGCCGGGCGCGAGGCCGCCCTGGGGACGGCGCCACCGCCGCCCCCGGACCCGTGGCGGCTGCGCGTGCGGCTGCTCTCCCGGGACTCGGTCCGGTACGGCCTGCGGGTGGCGCTCTGCATCGCGGTCGGCTCGGCCGCCACCGCCTCGTTGCCGCTCAGCAAGAGCTACTGGGTGCCGATGACGATCGCGTTCGTGCTCAAGCCGGACCTCGGCTCGGTGTTCCTGCGCGCGGTCAGCCGCTCGGTCGGCACCGTACTGGGGGTGGCGGTGACGGCGGGGGTGCTCCTGCTCACCACCGACGCGTGGGCGCTGACCGTGATCGCCGCGCTCTGCGTGGCCCTGCTGCCGTACGCGACGGCGGCGCACTACGGCCTGAACACCGTCGCCATCACCCCGATGGCGCTGATCCTGCTCCAGCTCGGCGGGCAGAGCGGCGCGGCCGAGTTCTGGCCCCGGGTCCTGGACACCGCGCTCGCGAGTGCGATCGTGCTGCTGTTCGGCTACCTGCTCTGGCCGGAACGCCCGCGTCACCGGATCGAGCCCCGTCTGGTCGACGCGACGGCCGCGCTCCACGCCTACCTCGCCTCGGTCACCGGAGGGGCCCGGCCGATCCCGGCCGCCGCCACCCGAGCCCTCGCCACCGCGCACGCCCCCGCCACCCCGGTCGCCGAGGTCTGGCTCCGCCGCACCGCCTACCGCGCCCTCGCCGACGCCCGCCGGGAGGTGCAGCAGGGTCTCACCGAGCCGCCGCCCACCGGCCGGCTCGCCGAACGGTGGCTGCCCGCGACCGCCGCGCTGGAGCGCCTCAGCGGCGCCGTGGCGGCGTACGCGGCACAGATCCGGTACGGCGGCCGGGTCCCCGACCCGGGCGAGGTGGAGCGGGTCCGGCGGGCCCTGGACGACCTCACCGCGGCCGCCCGCGCGCACCGGCCGCCCACCCGGCCGGCGGCCCGTCCGACCCGGCCGCACGACCCGGCGCGCAGCGCGCTGGGCCGTGCGGCGGACGAACTCGAAACGCTCCTCGGCGACCGAGGCCGACCAAGCTGACCGGGCCGACCAGGCCGACCGGCCACCCGTCCCCGACCGGCTGGGCCGGCCCGACGGGCCAGGCCGGCCCGGCCGACCCGACCGGCCCTCAGACCTGCTCGGCCAGCTCCATCCAGCTCATCTCCAGCTCCTCCTTCTCCTCCCGAACACCGCGCAGCTCGGTGTCCAGCTCCGCGACCTTGGAGAAGTCGGCGGCGTGCTCGGCAAGTTGGGCGTGCAGCTTGGCCTCCTTCTGGTCCAGCTTGGCGATCTGCCGCTCCAGCTTCTGCATCTCCTTCTTCGCCGCCCGCGTGTCCCCGGCGGACGGGCCGGCCGACGCCGCCGCCACGACGCCGGCCGCGGCCGCCGGCACCGCGGCGGCCGCCATCCGGGCGCGCCGCTCCAGGTACTCGTCGACGCCGTTGGGCAGCATCCGCAGCTTCTTGTCACCGAGCAGCGCGTGCACCACGTCCGTGGTGCGCTCGATGAAGAACCGGTCGTGGCTGATCACGACCATCGAGCCGGGCCAGCCGTCGAGCAGGTCCTCCAGCTGGTTCAGCGTCTCGATGTCGAGGTCGTTGGTGGGCTCGTCGAGGAACAGCACGTTGGGCTCGTCCATCAGCAGCCGGAGCAGCTGCAGCCGCCGCCGCTCGCCGCCGGAGAGGTCGCCGACCGGCGTCCACTGCTTGTCCTTGCCGAAGCCGAACTGCTCGCAGAGCTGACCGGCGCTCATCTCCCGGCCCTTGCCGAGGTCCACCCGGGAGCGCACCTGCTCGACCGCCTGCAGCACCCGGGTCTCCGGCTCCAGCTCGGCGACCTCCTGCGAGAGGTAGGCCAGCCGGACCGTCTTGCCGACCTTGATCACACCGGAGGCGGGCTGCACGTCGCCCTCCGAGGCGTACGCGTCGCGCATCGCCCGCAGCAGCGAGGTCTTGCCGGCGCCGTTGACGCCGAGCAGGCCGATCCGGTCGCCGGGGCCGAGCTGCCAGGTCAGGTTCTCCAGGAGCAGCTTCGGGCCGGCCGTGACGGTCACGCCCTCCAGCTCGAACACGGTGCGGCCGAGCCGGGCGTTGGCGAACTTCATCAGCTCGCTCTTGTCCCGCGGGTCCGGCACGTCGGCGATCAGGGCGTTGGCGGCCTCGATCCGGTAGCGCGGCTTGGAGGTCCGGGCGGGGGCGCCGCGGCGCAGCCAGGCCAGCTCCTTGCGGGCGAGGTTCTGGCGCTTCTGCTCCTCGGTGGCCTCGATCCGGGTGCGCTCGGCGCGGGCGAAGACGTAGTCGGAGTAGCCGCCCTCGTACTCGTGCACCGCACCGTGCTGGACGTCCCACATCCGGGTGCAGACCTGGTCCAGGAACCAGCGGTCGTGGGTGACGCAGACGAGCGCGGAACGGCGGTTCTGGAGGTGCTTGGCGAGCCAGGCGATGCCCTCGACGTCGAGGTGGTTGGTGGGCTCGTCCAGGACGATCAGGTCCGGCGAGCCGAGCAGCAGCCTGGCGAGGGCGATCCGGCGGCGCTCGCCACCGGAGAGCGGGCCGATCACGGTGTCCAGGCCCTCGGCGAAGCCGGGCAGGTCGAGGCCGCCGAAGAGGCCCTCGATGATGTCGCGGATCCGCGCGTCGCCGAGCCACTCGTGGTCGGCCCGGCCGGCGATCACCTCGTGCCGGATGGTGGCCTTCGGGTCGAGCGAGTCGTGCTGGGTGAGGACGGCCATCTCCACCCCGCCGGCGTGGGTGATCCGCCCGCCGTCCGGCTCCTCCAGCTTGGCGAGCATCCGGATCAGGGTGGTCTTGCCGTCCCCGTTGCGGCCGACGACGCCGATCCGGTCCCCTTCACTGACGCCGAGGCTGACCCCGTCCAGAAGGGCCCGGGTGCCGTAGACCTTCGTGACGGACTCGATGGTGGCGAGGTTGACGGCCACGTGTGCTGCGCTCCTGGATTCGGCGGTCGGGGCCGCGCCGATCTCCCGGTACGCACCCCATTCGGGGTCGCCCCGATCTCCCCAGCCTAACGGGGAAGCCGGCGGGGCCCGCTACGGCAGTACGCCCGCCCCCGGGACCGGGCCGTACGTCGCGTGCGCGGTGCGGCAGGTGCCGGACGCGCGCAGGGCCTCGGCGACGGCGGCCGCCGCCTCGGCGTCCTTGGCCAGGAAGGCGCAGGTGGGGCCGGAGCCGGAGACCAGGGCGCCGAGGGCGCCGGCCTCGGTGCCGGCCCGCAGGGTCGCGGCGAGCGACGGGCGCAGCGAGAGGGCGGCCGACTGGAGGTCGTTGGCGAGCGCACCGGCCAGCGCCACGGGGTCACCGTCGGCGAGGGCGGCGAGCAGGGCGGGGTCGGCGTCGGGGGTGGGCACCTCGGTGTCGCCGGAGCCGGTGCCGGCCTCCTCCCGGAGGCGGTCGCACTCGCGGAAGACGGCGGGGGTGGAGAGTCCGCCGTCGGCGACGGCGAAGACCCAGTGGAAGGTCCCGGTGACGGGCAGCGGGTCCAGGATCTCGCCGCGTCCCCGGCCCAGGGCGACGCCGCCGAGGAGGGCGAAGGGCACGTCGGAGCCGAGTTCGGCGGCCAGTTCCAGCAGCGTCCCGGCGGGGGTGCCGAGCTCCCACAGCGCGTCGCAGGCCACCAGGGCGGCGGCGCCGTCGGCGCTGCCGCCGGCCATCCCGCCGGCCACCGGGATGGCCTTGGCGATGTGCAGCCGCACGTCCGGCTCGCCGAGGCCGTGCCGGGCGGCGAGCAGCCGGGCCGCGCGGGCGGCGAGGTTGCTGTCGTCGAGCGGGACGGCGGCCGCGTCGGGGCCGGAGCAGGTGAGGGTGACGCCCTCGCCCGGCCCGGCGGCGCTCGCGGTCACCTCGTCGCCGAGGGCGACCGCGAAGAAGACGTTGGCCAGGTCGTGGAAGCCGTCGGCGCGCAGCCCGCCGACCCCCAGCTGGACGTTGACCTTGGCGGGGACGCGTACCGTGATCACTCGGACTCCGGCTTCACGGGCTTGTGCTCGGCGATGGCGGCGAACTGCTCCACCGTCAGCATCTCGCCGCGCAGCTTGTGGTCGATGCCGGCGCCGGCGAGCGCCTGCTCGGCCGCGGCCGGGGAGCCGGCCCAGCCGGCGAGGGCGGCGCGCAGGGTCTTGCGGCGCTGGGCGAACGCGGCGTCGACGACGGCGAACACCTCGGTGCGGCTCGCGGTGGTCCGCGGCGGATCGCGGCGGATCAGCGAGACGAGCCCGGAGTCGACGTTCGGCGCGGGCCAGAACACGTTGCGCCCGATGGCGCCGGCCCGCTTCACCTCGGCGTACCAGTTGGCCTTGACCGAGGGGACGCCGTACACCTTGTTGCCGGGCTTGGCGGCGAGCCGGTCGGCGACCTCGCTCTGCACCATCACCAGGGTGCGCTCGATGCTGGGGAAGGTCGCCAGCATGTGCAGCAGCACGGGGACGGCCACGTTGTAGGGCAGGTTGGCGACCAGCGCGGTGGGCGGCGGGCCGGGCAGCTCGGTGACCTCCATGGCGTCGCTGAGTACCAGGTCGAAGGCGTCCGCCTTGCCGGGCAGCCGGGCGGCGACGGTGTCCGGCAGGTGCCGCGCCAGCACCGGGTCGATCTCGACCGCGGTGACGTGCCGCGCGACCTCCAGCAGCGCCAGCGTCAGCGACCCGAGCCCGGGCCCGACCTCCACCACGGAGTCCTCGGCCGTCACCCCGCCCGCCCGGACGATCCGCCGGACGGTGTTGCCGTCGATGACGAAGTTCTGCCCGCGCTGCTTGGTCGGCTTCACACCGAACGCGGCGGCCAGCTCCCGCACGTCGGCGGCGCCCAGCAGGTGGATGTCAGAGGTGGGATCGGTGGTGCTCACGCGCCAAGGATACGGGCGCGGGGAGCCCCCGGGGTTCGGCCACCGCGGCGGGGGCGCTCACCACCGGGTGCGGCGGCGCGCATGTCCCGGCGGAGCGCCCGGTCCGGTCGGCTCAGTACCCGAAGGCCCTGGCCGTGTTCGCCGCGATGGCGGTGGCCAGCTCGTCCTCGTGCAGCCCCAGCGTCGCGGCCATCGAGCGGACGGTGACCGGGATCAGGTACGGCGCGTTGGGGCGGCCGCGGTACGGGTGCGGGGTGAGGAAGGGCGCGTCGGTCTCGACGAGCACGCGGTCCGGCGGGGTGGCGGCGAGGGCGTCCCGCAGCGGCTGGTTGGCCTTGAAGGTGACCGGTCCGGCGAAGGACAGGTACCAGCCGTGCTCGGCGCAGGTCCTGGCCATCGCGGCGTCGCCGGAGTAGCAGTGGAAGACGGTCCGCTCGGGGGCGCCCTCCGCCAGCAGCACCGCGATGACGTCCTCGTGGGCGTCCCGGTCGTGGATCACCAGGGCCTTGTCGTGCCGCTTGGCCATCTCGATGTGCCGGCGGAACGACTCCTTCTGGATCTCCACGCCCTCGGGACCGGTCCGGAAGTAGTCCAGGCCGGTCTCGCCCACGGCGCGGACCTGCGGCAGCGCGGCGAGCGCGTCGATCTCGGCGAGGGCGGCGTCGAGCGCGGCGGCGCCGCCGGCCGGGCGCTGCTGCCCGGACCAGCCGTCCGGGTCGCCGAGGAAGATCCGCGGCGCCTCGTTGGGGTGCAGGGCGACGGCCGCGTGCACCTGCTCGAACTCGGCCGCCAGATCGGCGGCCCAGCGCGAGCCGGGCACGTCGCAGCCCACCTGGACGACGGTGGTGACGCCGACGGAGGCGGCGCGCGCCAGGCCCTCGGCGGGGGTGCCGGACTGCATGTCCAGGTGGGTGTGCGAGTCGGCGACCGCCACCGCCAGCGGGGCGGGCAGCGGCGGTGGCGTCGACCGGTCGTCGTCCTTCTTCGCCATCAGGCGGCGGGCTTCTCTTCGAGGCGCGGGAACAGGATCTCGCCCTTGGTGACGGTGGCGCCGGCGGGCAGCCGGCCCCAGTCCGCCGCGGTGGCGACGGTCTGCGCGGACAGCGCGCCGAGACCGGCGGCCTCGGCCCCGAGCGAGACCCAGAGCTTCTCGGCGGTGGCCGGCATCACCGGGTTGAGGAGCACGGCGGTGGCCCGCAGCGCCTCGGCGGCGGTGTAGAGGATGGTCGCGAGGCGCGCCCGGCCCTCCTCGGACTCGTCCTTGGCGACCTTCCAGGGCGCCTGCTCGGTGAGGTAGCCGTTGACCTGCTTGACGAACTCGAAGACCGCCGCGAGGCCGCCGGCGAAGTCCAGCTCCTCGCCGATCTTCCGGTCGGCGGTCGCGACCGCCGCCGTCAGCCCGTCCGCGACGGCCTGCTCGGCCGGGCCGTGGGCCGGCGAGGCCGGCAGCGCCCCGTCGAAGTACTTGCCGACCATGGCCGCCACCCGGGAGGCCAGGTTGCCGAAGTCGTTGGCCAGCTCGGAGGTGTACCGGGCGGTGAAGTCCTCCCAGGAGAACGAGCCGTCGGTGCCGAACGGGATGGCCCGCAGGAAGTAGTAGCGGTAGGCGTCCACGCCGAAGTGCGAGGTGAGGTCCTGCGGGGCGATGCCGGTCAGGTTGGACTTGGACATCTTCTCGCCGCCGACCATCAGCCAGCCGTTGGCGACGACCCGCTTGGGCAGCGGCAGTCCGGCGGCCATCAGCATGGCCGGCCAGATCACCGCGTGGAACCGCAGGATGTCCTTGCCGACCAGGTGCACGGAGGCCGGCCAGAGTTCGGCGAAGCGCTCGGGGTCGGTGCCGTAGCCGGCCGCGGTGATGTAGTTCTGCAGCGCGTCGACCCAGACGTAGAGGACGTGCTTCTCGTCCCAGGGCAGCGGCACGCCCCAGTTGAAGGTCGAGCGGGAGATCGAGAGGTCCTTGAGGTCCTGCTCGACGAAGCGCAGCACCTCGTTGCGGGCCGTGGCGGGCTGGATGAAGTCCGGGTTCGCGGCGTAGAACTCCAGCAGCTTCGGGCCGTAGGCGGAGAGCCGGAAGAAGTAGTTCTCCTCCTCCAGCCACTCGACCGGCCGCTTGTGCACGGCGCAGAGCTTCTCGCCCTCGGTCGCGCCGTCCAGCAGCTCGGCGGGGAGCTTGTACTCCTCGCAGCCGACGCAGTACGGGCCGGAGTAGCCGCCCTTGTAGATCTCGCCCTTGTCGTAGAGGTCCTGGACGAACTCCTGCACCCGGTCGGTGTGCCGCTCCTGGGTGGTGCGGATGAAGTCGTCGTTGGCGATCTCCAGGTGCTGCCAGAGCGGCTTCCACGCCTCCTCGACCAGCTTGTCGCACCACTCCTGCGGGGTGACGCCGTTGGCCTCGGCGGTGCGCAGGATCTTCTGACCGTGCTCGTCGGTGCCGGTCAGGTACCAGACCTTCTCGCCGCGCTGGCGGTGCCAGCGGGTCAGCACGTCGCCCGCCACGGTGGTGTAGGCGTGGCCCAGGTGCGGGCGATCGTTGACGTAGTAGATCGGGGTGGTGACGTAGTACGCCGGGGTCGCGTCCCCGGTGGTGCTGTGTTCTGCAGTGGCCGCCATGGTCGGCAAGCTTAATCGGGTACGGGGGCGGCCCTCGACCCGTGCCCACCGGGGGCCGGCGCCGCGCGCCGGTCGGCTCCCGCTCCACCGGGTCGTCCGGCCGTCGGTCCGCCGACCGGCCGCCGAACCGTCCTCCCGGGCTCAGCCCGTCACGCGCGCCCAGAGCCGGGCCAGGCGTCCGCGCGGCGCGGGCGCGGGCGCGGCCACCGGCTGGGCACCGGCCGGCTCGGCGTGCGCCGAGTAGCCCGGGGCGTGCTGCCAGGACTTGTCCGCGCTGGCCACCCGGCCCTCGCGCATGATCCGGACGGTGTGGCCGCCGCAGCCCGGGCAGGTCGGCTTGAGCAGCGGCGACGGCACCCGGACACCGTTGGCGTGGTACTCGAACACGACGTGCCCGTCCCGGGCCATGTGGTGCTCGATGTCATACGCCTGCTCCCAGCCGTATCCGCAGCTCAGGCAGGCGAAGGAGTAGGCCTCCCGGACGGTCTCGACAGGGGTCTGCGGCCGGCCGGTCAGGCCGGGGTCGCTCAGCGCATTGCCACCGCGGGGGCTACCGATCGTCTCGCTCATAGCAGTCTCCCAGCGCCCGCCGGGCGCTCGCCCGGCTGGGTCTTTCCATCCCAGGAAATGCCCGGATCGCCCCGGCCGATGCCCCTCTTGTGAAGACTTGGACGCGGATTGGGAATCCCTATACGAAAGGGTGGATCCTGACCGAAAACCACGGCCAAAGCTTCAGCTCGGCGGGCGTTTACCGGGGCCTTCACTCCAAGGTACGCGCCCCCGTCACCCCCGGCACCTGCGGCTTTCAGGACGGGCCGGCCGGCGTGTTCTTGGCCGCCACCACCGCGTCGAACACCTCCCGCTTGGGCAGCGCCAGCTCCGCCGCGACCGCCGCGATGGCCTCCTTGCGGCGCTCCCCGGCCTCCTCCCGGACGGCCACCCGGCGGGCCAGCTCGGCCGGGGTCAGCTCGGCCGGGGCGGCCGGCGGGGCGCCCGCGACCACCACGGTGATCTCGCCCCGGACCCCGTCGGCGGCCCACTGCGCCAGCTCGCCGAGCGGGCCCCGCTTGATCTCCTCGTAGGTCTTGGTCAGCTCGCGGCAGACCGCCGCGGGGCGGTCGGCGCCGAACGCGAGGGCCATCGCTGCCAGCGTCTCGGCGATCCGGTGCGGGGCCTCGAAGAAGACCATGGTGCGCGGCTCGGCGGCGACCGTGGCCAGCTGGCGCGCCCGGTCCCCGGTCTTGCGCGGCAGGAAGCCCTCGAAGGTGAAGCGGTCCACCGGCAGGCCGGACAGCGCCAGCGCGGTGAGCACCGCGGACGGGCCGGGCACCGCGGTGACCTTGACGTCGGCGGCCACCGCGGCGGCCACCAGCCGGTAGCCGGGGTCGGAGACGGACGGCATCCCGGCGTCGGTCACCAGCAGCACCCGGGCGCCGCCCAGCAGCGCCTCGACCAGCTCGGGGGTGCGGCCGACCTCGTTGCCCTCGAAGTAGGAGAGCACCCGCCCGGCCGGGCTCACCCCGAGCGCCTGGGTGAGCCGGCGCAGCCGCCGGGTGTCCTCGGCCGCGATCACGTCCGCCGTGGCCAGCTCGGTGAGCAGCCGGGGCGGGGCGTCCGAGACGTCGCCGATGGGGGTGCCTGCGAGAACGAGTACTCCTGTCACGGGCCCCATCCTTGCAGGAACCGGGCCCCGGGTGTTTTTGGTGACGATTCGGGCAGCTTCGGAGGGAGCCGTCCTCCCCGAAGGAAGCGCCCCTACGATGTGGCGGATGAACGGCGACACGGCGGCGCAGACGCCCACTGGTACAGACCACACCGCGCAGGGTGGCGTCGGCGTGCCGGTCCTGACGGACCAGGCGTCCCCCGCCGTCCCCGCCCCGCGCGCGTCCGGGGAGGAGGAGCGCCCGGATCCGTCCTGGCTGCGGCGCCTGGCCCGGCACGGCTACACCCCGCCGCCGAAGGCCACGCTCGCCGAGCGGCTCGTGCCGCCGATGCCGGACGGCCCGGGCGTGACGCCGGCCCGGGTCGCCCCCTCCCCGATCCTGCTGCGGCTCGGCGTGGCCGTGCCGGCGCCGCTCTGGTCCTGGCTCTGCCGCTGGGCCGGCTGGCTCGGCCCGCTCCTGGTGGCCCTGTTCGGCGGACTGCTCCGGTTCAGCGGCCTCGGCGAGCCGAACGCGATCATCTTCGACGAGACGTACTACGCCAAGGACGCGTACGCGCTCTGGCACGGCGGCTACGAGATCAGCTGGCCGGACGGCGCCAACGAGCAGATCATGGCGGGGTCGGCGGTGCCGTACCGGCCGGACCCGAGCTACGTGGTCCATCCGCCGGTCGGCAAGTGGATCATCGGCGCGGGCGAGCAGCTGTTCGGGATGAACCCCTTCGGCTGGCGGTTCGCGGTGGCGCTGCTCGGCACGCTGTCGATCCTGATGGTGGCCCGGATCGCCCGCCGGCTGTTCCGCTCGACCCTGCTGGGCTGCGTCGCCGGTCTGCTGCTCGCCGTGGACGGCCTGCACTTCGTGCTCAGCCGGGCGGCGCTGCTGGACCTGGTGGTGATGTTCTGGATCCTCGCCGCGTTCGGCTTCCTGCTGCTGGACCGCGACCGCACCCGGGCGAGGATCGTCGCGCGCCTGGGCGGTGTGGCGGACTCCGCCCTGGCCCAGCGGCTGAACCTCGGCTGGCGCCCGTACCGGATCGCGGCCGGCGCCTGCGTCGGCCTGACCTGCGCGACCAAGTGGAGCGGCCTGTACGTGGCCGCCGCCTTCGGTGTGCTGACCGTGCTCTGGGACGCCGGTTCGCGCCGGCTGGCGGGCGCCGGCCGCCCGTACCTGTGGACGCTGGTCCGGGACGTGGTGCCGGCCTTCGTCTCGATCGTGGTGGTCTCCGCGGTGGTCTATGTGACCTCCTGGTGGGGCTGGTTCGCCAGCAGCACCGTGCCCGGCCGGGGCGGCTACGGCCGGGACTGGGCGGTCGGCCGGGACACCGCGTTCCCGTGGATCCCGGAGGGCCTGCGGGCGCTCTGGCACTACCACTCCACGGTGTACGACTTCCACACCCACCTGAGCGATCCGCACACCTACCAGTCCAACCCGTGGAGCTGGCTGGTGCTCGGCCGACCGGTCTCCTTCTTCTACGAGTCCCCGAAGCAGGGCCAGGCCGGCTGCACCGCGAGCGACTGCGCCCGCGAGGTGCTGGGCATCGGGACCCCGCTGCTCTGGTGGGCCGGCGCGGTGGCGCTGGTGTACTGCCTGTGGCGCTGGGCCGCCCGGCGCGACTGGCGGGCCGGCGCGGTGCTCTGCGGCCTGGCCGCCGGCTACCTGCCCTGGTTCGCCTACCAGCAGCGGACCATCTTCCTGTTCTACGCGGTGGCCTTCGTGCCGTTCCTGGTGCTCGCCGTGACCATGCTGGTCGGCGCCCTGATCGGGCCGGCCGGGGCGTCCCGCGACCGGCGGATCATCGGTTCCGCGGCGGCCGGGCTGCTGGTGCTGCTGATCGTCTGGAACTTCCTCTTCTTCTACCCGCTGTACACCGGGCAGACGATCCCGATGGACGACTGGCGCAAGCGGATGTGGTTCAACACCTGGATCTGACGGTCCCGGGGTGGGAACCGTGCCGACGTGGTGCGCGACACGTACCAGATCCGTCACAAGACCCGGGCGTTTCGTCGGCGCACCGAGTTCGGCTGCCTAGGCTGGTCACCGAACGCGTATCCGGCCATCTCCGGCTGCGGCCAGTCGCCAGACCCTTGGGGGAACAGCACCATGCGCAGAGGCGCCAAGATCGGCATCATCACCGGCGTTTCCGTCGCCGTGCTCGCGGGCGGCGGGTACGGGGCCTACAGTCTCGTCGGGTCGGGCGGCTCCGACACCGCCGAGGCCAAGAAGGCCCGCACGGTGGTCGCCGAGCCTCCCAGCGCCGAGCAGGCCGCGGCCGGGGCCAAGGACTTCCTGGAGGCCTGGGCCGCCGGTGACATCGCCAAGGCGGCCGGGCTGACCGACGACCCGGCGGCCGCGACCGCCGCGCTGACCGCGTTCAAGGACCAGGTCAAGCCCAGCGCGCTGACCCTCGCGCCGTCCGGCCCGGCCACCCCGGCCGCCTTCGCCTCCGCGACCGGCACGCCCTCGCCGGGCGCCAAGCCCCCGGCCGCCACCGGCTCCGCGGCGCCGACCGCGGCGGGCACCGAGTCGCCGTCGGCCTCCGCCTCCGCCGCCCCCTCCGGCGTGCTGATGGGCTTCAAGGCCCGCGCCGAGTTCGAGGGCACCAACCGGGTCTGGGACTACAACGGCTTCCTGGGCGTCGTGAAGATGAGCGACAACACCCCGGCCGTGCACTGGGCCCCGTCGGTGATCCACCCGCACCTGACCGCGGGCGAGGTGATCGCCACCCAGCCGGTCTTCGCCCCCGCGGGCAACGTGGTCGACCGCAACGGCAAGGCGCTGCAGGGCGCCTCGATCACCCCGGCGCTGATCTCGACCCTCCAGGACAACGCCCGCAAGCTCCTCCAGGCCGACCCGACCAAGGACCAGAGCGACGCCGGAAGCGGCGTGGTAATCACCGACGCGGCCGGCAAGGGCGTCACCGACAAGCTGTTCACCATCGTCGAGCCGAAGCCGGCCAAGCCGTTCAAGGTCACCATCGACAACGCCGTGCAGGCCGCCGCCGAGAAGGCGATGGCGGACCTCGGCGGCAAGCAGGGCTCGATCGTGGCCATCGAGCCGAGCACCGGCCAGGTGCTGGCCTTCGCCAACGCGCCGGCCACCGGCCAGAACCGGGCCTTCGTCGGCCTGCTGGCCCCGGGCTCGACGATGAAGATCGTCACCTCGGCGGCCCTGCTGGAGGCCGGCGTCAACCCGGACACCCCGGTCGCCTGTCCGGTGAAGAGCAGCAACCCGAAGGCGATCCCGAACTCGTTCCCGGACGCCTACCCGAACAACACGCTCCAGCAGGACTTCATGATCTCCTGCAACACCGCCTTCATCGACCAGGGCCTGGCCAGCCTCAAGCCGGCCACCCTCGGTGCCACCGCGAAGGACGTCTTCGGCATCGGCCTGGAGTGGAAGACCGGCCTGCCCAACGTCGACGGCCGGGTGCCGGACCCGGGCGCCAACAAGGACGAGCAGGCCATGCAGTCGATCGGCCAGGGCAAGGTCCAGATGAACCCGCTGGCCATCGCCTCGATCACCGCCACGGTGCAGAGCGGTGAGTTCAAGCAGCCGATCCTGGTCGCCGACCTGCCGCAGCAGAAGGCCGCCCGCAACCTCTCCGCGGACGCCGACGCCAAGCTGAAGGCGATGATGGCCGCCACCGCCAAGGACGGCACGGCCAAGGCCGCGATGGCCGGCATCTCGGACAACGCCGGTGCCAAGACCGGCTCGGCCGAGGTCGCCGGGATGGACACCACCAACAGCTGGTTCACCGCCTACCGGGGCAACATCGCCGTCGCCGCCGAGGTCCAGGCCGGTGGCCACGGCGCCGACGCGGCCGGCCCGGCCGTCGCCGCCGTCATCAAGGCGGCCGGCAACCGCTGACGCCCGGCCGGCGCCGCCCCGCGGTCAGCCCCGGGGCAGCGCCGGCTCCGGCCTGGTCAGCAGGCAGCCGGCCGGCACCGGCGGGCTCCCGCTCCACCGCCGGGCGGCCAGCCGGGGCCAGATCACCAGGACGGCCGGCAGCGCCAGGTAGCCGAAGCGCCCGGCCGGCGCCAGCATGAACGCGATCGCCAGCCCCGCCGCCAGCAGGTCGGCGGCGGCGATCGCGGAGACCGGCGGCCGGGCCAGCAGCCAGATCGCCACCCCCAGCCCGCCCACCGTCATCAGCGCCAGCGACACGGTGTGCCCGGTCGGGCCGAACCCGGCCAGCACCTTGCCGGGCAGCGGGCTGCCGGCCGGCGTCTGGATCGCGGTCAGCCCCAGGGGGAACCGCACCACCTGTTCGCGCAGCTCGTCGGCCCGGACCAGCACCGAGGGCAGGATCACCAGCAGGCCGGTACCGAGCGCGGTCAGTCCGGCCCGGGCCGCCGGGCGCCGCCCGTAGAGCCGCCACAGCAGCAGGACGGCCACCGGCAGCGCCGGCCAGGCCGTCCACTTCAGGGTGCAGGCCAGCGCGAGGACCAGCCCGGCGCCGATGGTGCGGTCCCGTTCGGCGAGGGCCATGGCCAGGCAGCAGACCCCGATCAGCGGCAGGTCCACCCCGCCGACCGCCAGGGCCAGCGCGATCAGCGGCGAGGCGGTGAGCACCGCCAGCGGCAGCAGCGGGGCCCGGTCCCGGGACGGCCGCAGCAGCCGCCAGCTGGCCAGCAGGCAGGCCAGGAAGGTCAGCGCGAACCAGATCCGGGCGTCCCCCACCACCTGTGCCACCGGATTGCCGCTGCCCACCAGGGCACGCGGCATCCCGAACAGCGTCATCGCCGGCAGGTAGGGGTTGTAGTCGGTGACCACCACCGGGTGCGGCAGGTACGGGCTGCCGGTGATGAGCAGCAGGTGCGCCGAGCGCTCGACCACCATCACCTCGGACTGGTGGCGCCCCTGCAGCGCCAGCAGCGCCAGCGGCACCAGGACGGCGCCCAGGAGGGCGACCCCGGCGGCCGCACGGGCCGCCCACCGGCGCGGCAGGACCAGGCAGAACAGCCCGGCGAGGGCGTACGCGGGGGCCGCGACGGTCCCCCAGAGCCGCTGGTTGGGCAGGTCCGACACGAGCGGGAAGGCCGCCGCCCAGCCGGCCGCCACCAGGCAGCCGAACAGTTGGACGCGCCGCAGCGCGGCGAGCCGGGTCGGGTTCAGCCGATCGGGCGGGGTGCCGGTGGACCGGTCACCACGCTGACGGGGGAACGGCCGGGGCGCCGCCGTACCGCGCGGACGGTCTCGTCGGGTCGGCGGCCCGGCCTCTGCGGGCGGGGCCGGCGCGGCCCCACGGCCGGTGAAGCGGCCGCGCGGGCGGGAGTAGCCGGGCGTGCGGGTGCTCACCATGGTGGAAGGTTATGGGCGGGGGCCACGCCGTGTCGCCATCTCCGGGCCGGGAGTCTGCGGTGGCACGGACGGGGCCGTCGAGTGGCATTCGCCCTTCGACGGCCCCGTCCGCGGGTGCTCGGTACGCGAATCTCAGCCGGCCGGGTTGTCGGCCGTGGCGTCGGTCGGCCGCGCGGCCTTCTCCAGCTTGGAGTGCTTCATGCTGTAGCCGAAGTAGACGACCACGGCGAGCGTCAGGGCGATCGCTCCGGCCCGGAACGTGTCGGCGTGCAGGCCGGTGATCAGGTAGATGCAGAAGCCGACGCTGACCAGCGGGACGACCGGGTAGCCGGGCACCTTGAAGCCGCGCGGCAGGTCGGGCTGGGTGCGGCGCAGGATGATCACGCCGACCGAGACCACCGAGAAGGCGATCAGGGTGCCCAGGCTGGTGATGTCGGCCAGGACGTTCAGCGGGATGAAGGCGGCCAGCGCGCCGACGCCGAGGCCCACCACGATGGTGTTCCAGACCGGGGTGCCGGTGCGCGGCGAGAGCTCGGCGAAGCGCTTGGGCAGCATGCCGTCGCGGCCCATCGAGTACAGGATGCGGGTCTGGCCGTAGATCACCACGAGGGTGATGCTGAAGATCGAGATGATCGCGCCGATCGCGAAGACGATGGCGGGCCAGCTCTGGCCGGTGATGTCCTGGAGGATCTGGGCGAGGCCCGCCTCCTGGCCGTCGAACTTCTCCCAGGGCTGCGCGCCGATGCCGGCCAGCGCCACCAGGATGTACAGCAGGGTGACCACGACCAGCGAGATGATGATCGCCATCGGCAGGGTGCGACGCGGGTTCTTGACCTCCTCACCGGCGGTGGACACGGCGTCCAGGCCGATGAACGAGAAGAAGATGCTGGAGGCCGCCACCTGGACGCCGCCGATGCCCAGCGGCATGAACGGGGTCAGGTTGCCGGAGTGGAAGCCGGTCAGGCCGACCCCGATGAAGAGCAGCAGGATGAGGATCTTGATGCCCACCATGGCCGCGTTGACCTTCACCGACTCGCTGACGCCGCGGATCAGCAGGGTGCAGACCATCGCGACCAGCAGCAGGGCCGGCAGGTTGAACCAGTGGGTGCTGTCGGGCGCCCCGGAGATCGCCTCGGGGATCCTGAACCCGAAGGCCAGGTCGAAGAACTTGTTGAGGTACTCGGCCCAGCTCACCGCGATCGCGGAGGCCGAGACGCCGTACTCCATCAGCAGGCAGATGCCGACCGCGAACGCGACGCCCTCGCCGAGGGTGGCGTAGGCGTACGAGTACGAGGAGCCCGAGACCGGGATCGCGGAGGCCATCTCGGCGTAGCAGAGCGCGGTGAGGCCGGCGGTGACCGCGGCGATCACGAAGGACAGGATCACGGCCGGACCGGCCGCCGGCACGGCGGTGCTGAGCACGAAGAAGATGCCGGTGCCGATGGTGGCGCCGATCCCGATCGAGGACAGCTGCCAGAGGCCGATCGTGCGGCGCAGGTGGATACCGGAGCGTCCGCCCTCCTCGGGCGCACCGGCGGGAAGGCCGTCGCGGCCCTCGCTCTCGGCGATCAGGGTCGAGACGGGCTTGCGCCGCAACAGGCGCGCGCCGAGGGCGTTGCTGGCCAAAACGAGGATCCTTGCTGGGCGAGGGAGGGTGTCCGAGCGGCCGGTCACTCGACGCGCCGTGGGGTGCCATCGGGGACCAACCGAACAAAGATGGGACAGTACCCCGCGAATGCACCAGTGTCGCAAACGAACAGTCGCGCGGTGCGCATTGTACGAATCGTCGCACTGGCATGCACAAACCGGACACTTCGCAAACGGCGGATCTTGGACCGAGCCGCTAAGCCGCAGGTCAGCGACCTGCTCTCGGCGTACAGGCCGTTCCGCCCCTCACCGCCCGAGAACGGCCTGCATCACCGACCGGGCGATCGGTGCCGCCAGCGCGCCGCCGGTGACATCGGTCGCGTCGCTGTCCGCGATCACGACCGCGACCGCCACCGGCGCCACCGCGCCGGAGCCGGCCGGCTCGGCCCACCCGATGAACCAGGCGTAGGGCGTCCCGGAGTTGTCCACCCCGTGCTGGGCGGTGCCGGTCTTCCCCCCGACCACCGCCCCGCCGATCCGCGCGTTGCGCCCGGTGCCGTTCTCCACCACGTCGGTCATCAGCCGCTGCACCTGCCCGGCCACCGCCGGGCTCATCGCCTGCCGGTACGCGGCCGGACGCATCAGCTGCACGGTGGTGCCGTCCTGCTTGGTCAGCTTGTCCACAAGCTGTGGACGCATCACGGCGCCGTTGTTGGCGACCCCGGCCGCGACCATCGCCATCACCAGCGGGGTGGCCGCGGTGTCGAACTGGCCGATCGAGGAGAGCGCCAGCTGGGACTCGTTCATCCGGGTGTCGAAGTTGGAGCGGGCCGGCCGGACCGGGACGTCCAGCCTCGGGTCGTTGAAGCCGAAGTTCGCGGCCGTCTCCACCATCCGGTCCAGCCCGACCTGCACCCCGAGGTAGCCCAGCACGCTGTTGCAGCTGTGGACCATCGCGGTGTCCAGCGACTGCCCCGGCTCGTCGCACGCCGGGGTGTCGTTGACCAGCGGCGTGGTGGTCCCCGGCAGGACGTACGGGTAGGGCGCGCCGGTCGGCGCGTCCGGGTCCGTGACGACGCCGTGCTGCAGCGCGGCCGCCGCGGTGACCACCTTGAAGGTCGAGCCGGGCGGGTAGGTCTGGCGCAGCGCCCGGTTGAGCATCGGCTGGTCGGCGTCGGCCTGCAGCCGGTTCCAGGCCTCCTGGTCGGCCGCGGAGGAGCCCGCGAAGCTGCCCGGGTCGTACGAGGGGGTGCTGGCCAGTGCCAGGATCCGGCCGGTGGCGGGCTCGATCGCGGCGACCGCGCCCTGCTGCCCGCCGAGTCCGCGCATCGCGGCCTGCTGGGCGGCCCGGTCGATGGTCGTGTAGACGTCCCCGCCGGGGTTCTGCTTGCGGGCGACGGCGTCCCAGACCGCCCAGCTCGCCAGCCGGCTGTCCGTCCCGGAGAGCAGGTCGTCCTCCGTCCCCTCCAACTGGGTGTTCCCGTAGGCCTGCGAGGAGTACCCGGTGACGGCGGCGTACAGCGGGCCGTCGGTGTAGGTGCGCTTGTAGTCGTACCGGCCGCCGGTGGGTTCGGAGCCGGTGACGCTGTCGGCGCCGACCAGCAGGTTGCCGCGCGGCTGGGAGTACCGCTCGATGGTGAGCCGCTGGTTGGCCGGGTTGTGGTCCAGTTCGTCGGCCCGGAACACCTGGACCCGGGTGGCCTGGACGCACAGCGCCACGGTCAGCAGCAGGCAGAAGGTGCCCGCGCGGCGGCCGGTGACGGAGATCCCCGGCCGGCCCTGCGGCCCGCCGCCGCGGGAGCGGCCGAGCGCCATCAGACCTCCCCGGCGGACGGGCGGCGGGCGATGTCGCTCATCCGCACCAGCAGCGCGACGATGATCCAGTTGGTGACCACCGAGGAGCCTCCCTGGGCGACGAACGGGAGCGTCATCCCGGTCAGCGGGATGAGGTCGAGCACCCCGCCGGCCACCACGAACACCTGGAGGCCGACGATCGACGCCAGCCCGATCGCGAGCAGCCGGCCGAACGGGTCCCGCAGCGCGATGCCGGTGCGAAAGCCCCGGGCGACCAGCAGCGCGTACAGCAGGAACAGCGCGATCAGCCCGGTCAGCCCCAGCTCCTCGCCGATGGTCGCGAGGATGAAGTCGGACTTGGCCGCGAACCCGATCAGCACGGAGTGCCCGTTGCCGAGGCCGCTGCCCAGCTCCCCGCCCCAGGCGAAGGCGAACAGCGACTGGGCGATCTGGTTGGCGCCCCGGCCCTCGGCGATCGAGCCGAGCGGGTCCAGCCAGTCGTTGACCCGGCTGTGCACGTGCGGTGAGAGCCAGCCGACCCCGACCGCGGCCACCGCGGCCAGGAACAGCCCGATGGCGATCCAGCCGCTGCGCGCGGTCGCCACGTAGAGCATGACCACGAAGAGGCCGAAGAAGAGCAGCGAGGTGCCGAGGTCGGTCTCCAGGACGAGGACGCCCACGAAGGCCGCCCAGATCAGCAGGACCGGCCCGAGCACCCGCCCGCGCGGCAACTGGAACCCGAGCACCCGGCGGCCGGTCAGCGCCAGCGCGTCCCGGTGGACCGCCAGGTAGGCGGCGAAGAAGACCGCCAGCAGGATCTTGGCGAACTCGCCCGGCTGGAACGAGAGCGGTCCGACGGTGATCCAGATCCGCGAGCCGTACACCGGCGGGAAGAAGATCGGCAGCACCAGCAGCACCAGCGCCACCAGGGCGCCGATGTACGCGTAGCGCCGCAGCCGCTTGTGGTCGCGCAGCAGCACCACCACCGCGATGAACAGCGCCACCCCGAGCGTGGACCAGAGCAGCTGGGTGGGGGCCGCGCCGCCGCCGGGAGTGGCCCGGTCCAGCCGGTAGATGACGACCAGTCCGATCCCGTTGAGCAGCACGCCGATCGGCAGCGGCAGCGGATCGGCGTACCGCGCCCGCCAGCGCACCACGGCGTGCGCCAGCAGCGCGAGCACGCCGAGCGCGGCGCCGTACTCGGCCGCATCGGCGGGGACCGTGCCGTCGATGTTGACCCCGACCTCGGCGTAGCCGAGGACGGCGATCAGCACGGCGGCCAGGACCAGCGCGAGCTCGGTGTTGCGCCGGGTCCGCACCGTCCGGCGGGGCCGGCCGGCGGTTCTCGTCACGGCGGAGGGTGTCGCCACGGACCGTCCTGGGTGTCCTGCTGCGCGGGTGTGCTGCTGACGGAACGACGGCCGGGGCGGCCGGCCGGCCGGGCCCGTCCGCCCCGGCCCGGCCGGCCGGTCCGGCGGGTGCGGCTCAGGCGGAGGCCGGGGCGGAGGCCGGGGCGGGCTGCACCCGGGACGCCTCGACGGTGGCCCTGAGTTCGGCCTCGGCCCCGGCGGAGAGCGAGGTCTGGATGATCCGGCCGCCGTAGCGGGCCAGCGCCGGCACGACCTTGTCGGCCGTGGCCCGGCGGACCAGCAGGAACACCGCGGCGGTGCCCGGCTGGAGGTGCTGGGCGACCTCGCGCATGAAGTCGTCGTCCACCCCGATGTCGGTGGAGGCGCCGACCGCCGCGCCGGCGGCGCCGCCCACCGCCGCGCCGAGCAGCGGCATGAAGAACAGCAGACCGATGACGCCGCCCCAGAGCGCTCCCGAGGCGGCGCCCGCACCCGTGGTGCTGACCTGCTGGTGCAGCTTGATCCTGCCGTCCTCGCGGCGTTCCACGACGACCGCGTCCTCCAGGTCGATCAGCTTCTGGGTCTGCAGTCCGACCGCCTCGTTGCGCACCGCCTGGGCGGTGGCCAGATCCGGGTAGGCGATCGCGAAGAGATTGCTCATGCGCTGGTCCTTCCAATCCGTCGGACGTACCGGCCGGGCGCGGGCGCCGGTGCCCCGGTTCGTCACCCTAACGAGCGCTATCCGCAGATATGGGCTCTTGCGGCCGGTGTGTCCCGCCTCGTCGAACCGGCCCGCCGTCACCCGCACTGCCGCCCGGCCCCGCCACCGCACCCGCCGCCGGCCGTCCGACCGGCGCCCGCCCCGACCCGGGCGGCGCACGCCTGGGCAACCGGCGGCCGATGTCCCACCGGCGCCCGGGAGTTCGCGCCGGAGTCCGGCGACCCGTGCACCGGACCGCGTTGGCCATGGCGAACTGATGATCCCTAGGATCGGGCGGGTGACTACCGGACGACGCCCGAAGGCCAGGCTCGGCAGCCTGCTGGCCGCCCTGGCGATAACAGGCGGCGCGCTGCTCAGCGGCCTGCCCGCCCATGCCGACGAACCATCAGCCGGCAACGCCGGCAAGGAAGCCCCCCGGGTCGACCTCGTCCTGGACGTCAGCGGCTCGATGCGAGCCACCGACATCCAGGGCAAGAGCCGCATCGCGGTGGCCCAGCAATCCCTGAACGAGGTGATCGACGCCCTGCCCCCGGAGACCGACTTCGGCATCCGCACGCTGGGCGCCAACGTCCCCGGCGAGGCCGACAAGGCCCAGGGCTGCCTGGACACCAAGCAGCTCTTCCCGGTCGGCAAGACCAACAAGGTCGAGGCCAAGACCGCGGTCGCCACCCTGCGCCCGACCGGCTGGACCCCGATCGGCCTGGCCCTGCGCGGTGCCGCGCAGGACCTGGGCAAGGGCGAGACCACCCGCCGGGTGGTGCTGATCACCGACGGCGAGGACTCCTGCGCCCCGCCGGACCCGTGCGACGTGGCCCGTGAACTCGCCGCCCAGGGCATCCACCTGGTGATCGACACCCTCGGCCTGGCGCACGACGACAAGACCCGCCAGCAGCTGCTCTGCATCGCCAACGCGACCGGCGGCACCTACACCGACGTCCGCACCCAGGAGCAGCTCACCGACAAGGTGAAGCAGCTGGTGGACCGCTCCAACGACACCTACACGGTGGCACCGGTCAAGACGGCGGGCACCGACAAGTGCGAGAGCGCGCCCGTCCTCACCCCCGGTGTCTACAGCGACCGGGAGAAGTTCTCCGAGCACCGGGTCTACCGCGTCCCGGTCAAGGCCGGGCAGGAGCTGCGCGCCTCGGTCAGCGTCGCGCTGGACCGCGGTGTCGCCCGTGACTACGGCGTCCTGCTCCAGGCCACCAGCGCCACCGGCCAGGAGCTGGTCCGCGGCACCGACGCCGGCAGCGGCCGGACCGACGTGATCTCCACCGGTCTGCGCTGGTCCACCGACGACTCCAAGGGCTACGCCTCGGCGACGCCGTCCGCCTCGCCGAGCGGCAAGCCGGAGACCACCGTCTGCCTGGTCGTCAGCAACTCGCTGGCCGCCCTGCCCGGCGTCCAGGCCGACCCCGGCCTGCCGCTGGAGCTGACGGTCGACCTGTCCGCCGCCTCGCCCGCCCCGGACGGCCCGGCGATGGGTCTCGGCCGCGGCTGGATCCTGCTGCTGGTGCTCACCCTGGCCGGCCTGCTGACCGGCCTGCTGTTCGGCTGGATCGCACGCTGGCGGATCGCTGTCTGGCGGGAGAACTGACCATGCGTACCTCGACGACCCGCGCCGCGCTCGCCGCGCTCGCCCTGCTCCCCGCCCTGGTGCTGGCGGCCCCCGCGGCCTCCGCCGCCTCGCCGTCCCCCTCCGCCGGCGCGAGCGGGACGCCCGCCCCGGCCACCAAGGCCGGAACGTCCTTCCTGACCGCCATCAACCTGGCCCCCGGCCAGGACGCCAACGTCGCCGCCTCCACCGGCGACTACCTGTACTGGGCGTTCGGCGCCTCCGAGGGCCAGACCGCGACGGTCGGCCTGACCGTCGGCCTGGCCCCCTCCGCCGACCGGCACGGCCCGCAGACCTGGAGCGTCGAGGTGTTCGACGGGCTGCGCCGCCGCCAGTCCTGCACCGCCGGCACCCAGAACGCCACCGCCGACCCGGCCGCCGCCTCGCTCGCGCTCAGCTGCACGCTGCGCGAGGTCCGCTCCTGGGCCGAGCCCTGGTCCGGGGACCCGCTGCCCGGCACCTACTACGTACGGCTCTCGCTCGCCGACGCCCCGCAGCCGGACCTCGGCCTCGCCGCCTCCGTCCAGCTGCACGTCGGTGCCAAGGGCGACGCCGACAACGCCCAGCCGGAGGGCGGGGAGCTGAAGGCCCCGCTGGTCCCGCCGGTCGGCGGCGGCGCCGCGACCGCCAAGGCGGCCGCCCCCGAGGAGGCCGAGGACCACTGGTACACCGGCTGGTTCTCCGGCTGGAACAGCCGGTGGTTCTGGACCCTGGCCGGCGGCGTGCTGGCGGCCCTCGCCGGGGTCGCCGGCTACACCCTCACCCGCCACCCGCACGGCCGCCGGCCGGCCCGCTACGGCTCCGTGCCGCCGCAGGCCGGTGCCCCGCAGCCGGGCCCGTACGCGGGCTCGGGCCAGCCCTGACGGCACCCGACACCCTCCCGAGGGCCGGCCGGAGTCTCTCCGGCCGGCCCTCGGCCGTCTCGCCGGTCCGGCGGCACCGCTCTACGCTCGAAAGATGACCCGGCAGCCGGACGGCAGGATCGTGGTCGGTGTGGACGGCTCCCCGCTCTCCCTCGCCGCCGTCCGCTGGGCCGCCCGGCTCGCCGCCGTCACCGGCGGCCCGCTGGAGGCGGTGACCGTCTGGGAGTTCCCCTGCCTGCTGGGCGAGCACGGCCTCGTTCCGCCCGCCCTGGACGGCTTCGGCCCCGAGCGGCACGCCGCGCGGATCCTCGACGAGACCCTGGCCGCCGCACTGTCCTCCGCCGGACCCTCGGCCGGGCCCTCCGCCGTCCGGCGCCACCTCAAGGCCGGCGCGCCCGGTCCGGCGCTGACCGGCGCCGCCGAGGGCGCCGCCGTGCTCGTCCTCGGCAGCCGTGGCCGCGCCGCGCCACCCGGCGCCGCCCTCGGCACCGTCACCCAGTACTGCGTGCACCACGCCCCGTGCACCGTCGTGGTGGTCAGGTGATCATCGTCACAGGCCCAACTCCCGGCCCGTGACGACCCGCTGACCGCCCGTCCGCCGCGCCTTCCGGCACAACGCAGAAGTCCCGCCCGATCTCTCGATCGGGCGGGACTTCCTGTTGGGTGGAGCTGAGGGGATTCGAACCCCTGACCCCCTCGATGCGAACGAGGTGCGCTACCGGACTGCGCCACAGCCCCAACGAGAAGAAACTTTAGCACCTTTCGGAGGGGGCTCGTGACCACCCCCGGAGGACCGGACGGCCGGGGGTGCCGGAGCACCCCCGGGCGGTCACTCGTTGGCGGCGCGCCGGCGGGGTTCGGTGGCGGCGGGCTCGGCGTACTGGTCGAAGAGCGGGGTGTTGCGCGCCTCGGTCGCCCGGACCTCCCCGGTACGGACCTCTCCGGTCCGGGCCTCCGCCGGACGGCCGGCCGTCCAGGTGCCGGGGGCCGACAGGTCGAGGCCCCGGCTGACCCGGGGCGCCACCGGAGCCGTGACGTAGGTCGGCAGCGGGACGGGGACGGGCTCCCAGGAGTCCGGACCGGCCGCGCCGCGCTCGCGCATGCCGTCGACCCACTCCTCGTGCTCGGTCGCCTCCGCCAGTGCCGAGGCGGACGCCGGACCCGCCGGCTCCGGGGCCTGGTCGCGGTCGGTGGCGAGTCGCAGGTGCGAGCGGCCGCGCCCGGCCGGCTCCGCGGCCTCGGGGGCCCGCTCCGGCGCCTCCTCGGCCGGACCGGCCTCGGCACGCTGCTGTTCGCGCTTGCGCAGCCGCTCGGCGGCCTGGGCGGCCCGGACCCGGTCGATCTTCACCTCGTACCGCAGCCGCTCCAGCTTGCGCAGGTGGCCGATGTAGAGGGTCAGCAGGGTCGCCGGCACGGCCGGGACCCACAGGAAGGCGAGGCCGGACACCGCCGCGACGACCGCGCCGAGGGCGAAGGCCAGGAAGAGGACGGTGACCATCCGGCGGCGCCGGGCCAGCAGCCGCGCCCGGGGCTCGATCCCGCCGCGCGCACCGGTTGGGCGCTCGGGGGCGCGGACCGCCGGCCGCTCCGGCTCCGGCGCGGTCCCGCCGTCGCGGTCGGCACCCGGATCGCCGTCGCGGTCGGCACCCGGATCGCCCTCGCGGTCGGCACCGGGATCGCCGTCGGGACCGGCGCCGGGGTCGCCCGGGGCGGCCTCGTCCCGTACGGGAGGGCCGTCGTCGCTCTGCTCGTCGTCACGCGGTTCGTCGCCCAGGGCCCGGGCCGCCCGCCGCTCCAGCGCCGAACGCCCGGCCAGCAGGCGGATGGCGGTGCTGAAGCGTTCCGTCGGGCGCGCCTCGTTGAGCTCGTCCTGCCTGCGGAGCCACATCGGCACCAGATAGGCGGCCCAGGCCCCTACGATGACGGCGTAGATAAGGCCGCTACTGCTCACGTTTCACACCGTACGGGCGCCGGGGAAGGCACGGCAGCAATTTGGCGCGGCGTGTCGTGTGATCAAGCTGATTCTCCGACTATTTTGCCGGTATTTGTGCCCGTCCGTCGCCACGCCGATGCCATATCGATATTTGGTTCGAACATATATTCAATTACGCGGGCGCCGCGCCGAACTGAGCGTCCGCCAGCGTTCCAGCATCCCCTCGGGAACCTCCTCGGCGGTGAGCGCGTACACCAGGTGGTCGCGCCAGTCGCCGTCGATGTGCAGATAGCGCGGCCGCATTCCCTCCGAGCGGAACCCGAGCTTTTCCACCACCCGGCGGCTCGGTCCGTTCTCCGGCCGGATGCAGACCTCGATCCGGTGCAGGCCCAGGGTGGTGAAACAGTGGTCCACCGAAAGCGCCACGGCCGCCGGCATGATGCCCCGGCCGGCCACCGCCTCGTCGATCCAGTAGCCGACGTTGGCCGAGCACATCGAGCCCCAGGTGATCCCGCCGACGGTCAGCTGGCCGACCAGCCGGCCCTGGTGGAGCACCACGAAGGGCAGCATCCGCCCGGCCGAGGCCTCACCGCGCAGGAAGCGGACCATCTGCCGGTAGGTCGGGCGCGGGCCGGTGCCCCGGCCGGCCGGGCCGGGCGGCACGGTGGCCTCCCAGCGCCGCAGCCAGTCCCGGTTGCGGCGGCTGACCTCCTGCCACTCCCGCTGGTCCCGGCCCCGGATCGGGCGCAGCGCGACGTCCCCCTCGTGGAGTTCTACCGGCCAGCCGGCGTTCAGTGCGCTCTCCCGGAAGCAGGTGCGTCGGGCCGGGGGTGGTCCCCGCCGCCGAGCTGGTCGACGGCGTGCGCGAGCAGCGGCTCCAGGACGGCCAGGCCGTCCCTGACGCCACCGGTCGAGCCCGGCAGGTTGACGATCAGGGTACGTCCGGCGAGGCCCGCGAGCCCGCGGGAGAGCGCGGAGGTCGGGACCTTCTCGCGGCCGTACGCCCTGATGGCCTCGGGGATGCCGGGGATCTGCCGGTCGATCACCCGCGCGGTCATCTCGGGGGTGAGGTCCATCGGGGAGATGCCGGTGCCGCCGGTGGTGAGCACCACGTCGTACCCGGCCGCGACGGCCTCCCGCAGGGCCGCCTCGACCGGCTCGCCGTCCGGCACCACCCGGGGGCCGTCGGCGGTGAAGCCCATCGCGACCAGGCCGGCCACCAGCAGCGGGCCGCCGCGGTCCGCGTAGACGCCGGCCGAGGCGCGGTTGGAGACGGTGACGGCCAGCGCCCTCATCGCCGGCGCCCCCGTGACCGGCGCCCCCGCGTCCGGCGCGGTCATTCCGGGCTCCCCGCGGCGAACCAGTCGCCGCTCTTGCCGCCGGTCTTGCTGAGCACCCGGACGGACTCGATGGCGGCGCCCTTGTCGACGGCCTTGACCATGTCGATCACGGTGAGCCCGGCCACCGCGACGGCGGTGAGCGCCTCCATCTCGACGCCGGTCCGGTCGGCGGTCTTCACGGTGGCCGTGATCTCGACCGCGTCGTCGGTGACGGAGAGCTCGACCTTCACCCCGGAGACCGCGATCGGGTGGCAGAGCGGGATCAGCTCCGGTGTCTTCTTGGCGCCCATGATCCCGGCGATCCGGGCGACCGCGAGGGCGTCACCCTTGGGCACGCCCTCGCCGCGCAGCAGCTCGACCACGCGGGGGGCGACCCTGACCCGGCCGGCCGCGACCGCGGTGCGCGCGGTGGTGGCCTTCTCGGAGACGTCGACCATCCGGGCCGCGCCCTGGTCGTCGACATGGGTGAGGCGGTCGCCGGGGGGTGAGGCGGTCACGGGTGGCTCCAGGGGGCGCGCAGATCGAATACCGCGCTACCGTACTCCTCGCTCCGGCCGGGGCGTGGGACGGGCCGTGTCAGCGGACGGGACGGCCCGGTCGCCGGGACCGCTCAGCCGCCGAGCAGGACGACGTCCACCTCGCTGCCGGCGGCGAGCTCGGTGACCTCCTCGGGCACCGTGATCAGGCAGTCCGCCCTGGCCAGCGCGCCGACCAGGTGCGAGCCCGCGCCGCCGACCGGCTCCACCACGCCGTCGGCCGCCGCGTACCGGCCGCGCAGGAACTGCCGCCGCCCGGCGGGCGAGCGCAGCGCGACCGGGCAGACCGCCCGGACCACCGGGCGGTGGACGTCGGCGGCGCCGAGCATGGTGCGGATCACCGGGCGGACGAAGAGCTCGAAGGAGATGTAGGCGCTGACCGGGTTGCCGGGCAGGGCCAGCAGCGGGACGCCGGCGCCGTCGCCGATCCGGCCGAAGCCCTGCGGCTTGCCGGGCTGCATCCGCAACCGGCGGAAGTCGACCCCGCCGTAGGACTCGAAGACCTCCTTGACCACGTCGTACGCACCGACGCTGACGCCGCCGCTGGTGACGATCAGGTCGGCCCGGCCGAGCTGGTCCTCCAGGACGGCGCGCAGCCGGTCCGCGTCGTCCGGCACCCCGCCGACGCGGTAGGCGATGGCGCCGGCGTCCAGGGCGGCGGCGGTGAGGGTGAAGCTGTTGGAGTCGGCGATCTGCCCGGGGCCGACCGGCTCGCCGGGCTGGACCAGCTCGCTGCCGGTGGAGAGCACCACCACGCGCGGGCGGGGGCGGACCCGGACGGTGCCCCGGCCGATCGCGGCGAGCAGGCCGATCTGGGTGGGGCCGAGCCGGGTACCGGCTTCCAGGACCCGGTCACCGGCGGTGACGTCGCTGCCGCGGCGGCGGATGTGGGCGCCCTCGGAGACCGGGCGCAGCACCCGGACCTCCTCGTCCTCGACCGGGGCGCCCATCGCGTCGGCGGCCCGGCCGGTGCCGCTGCCGCCGTCGGTCCACTCGACCGGGGCGACCGCCTGGGCACCGGGCGGGACGGGGGCGCCGGTCATGATCCGGGCGGCCTGGCCGGGGCCGACCCTGGGCAGTTCGGCGGCGCCGGCGGCGATGTCGCCGACCACCGAGAGCACCGAGGGGTACTCGGCGGTGGCTCCGGCGGTGTCGGCGGTGCGCAGGGCGTAGCCGTCCATCGAGCTGTTGTCGAAGGGCGGCAGGTCACCGCCGGCGAGCACGTCCTCGTCGAGCCGGCAGCCCTGGGCGTCGAGCAGCTGGAGCTCGATCGCGGGCAGCGGGCCGACCGCGGCCAGCACGTCGGCGAGGTGCTCGTCGACGGTCCAGAGCCGGGCCGGCCGGGCGGCCGGTGCCGGGTCCGCGGATCCGTCGCAACAGGCTGCGGCGGGGGTGGGGCTGTTCTCCGTGGACCCGGTCATCGGCGCTCTCGCTCTCTGTCGGCGTGTCAGTCCTGCAGCTCGGAGGCGACGAACTCACGGAGCCAGGAGCGGAACTCCGGGCCCAGGTCCTCGCGCTCGGAGGCCAGACGGACGATAGCGCGCAGGTAGTCCGCGCGGTCACCGGTGTCGTAGCGGCGGCCCTTGAAGAGGACGCCGTGCACCTGGCCGCCGCTCTCGGCGTCGCGGGTGGTCAGCTCGCGCAGGGCGTCGGTGAGCTGGATCTCGCCGCCGCGGCCGGGCGGGGTCTCGCGCAGCACGTCGAAGACCGAGGGGTCGAGCACGTAGCGGCCGATGACGGCGTAGTTCGACGGCGCGTCGGCGGTCTCGGGCTTCTCGACCAGATCGGTCACCTGGAAGACGTCCTCGCCGAAGCCGTTGGCCTTGACGGCCGCGCAGCCGTACAGGTGGATCTGCGAGGGGTCGACCTCCATGAGGGCGACGACCGAGCCGCCGAGCTCCTGCTGGACCTCGATCATGCGGGCGAGCAGCGGGTCGCGCGGGTCGATCAGGTCGTCGCCGAGCAGAACGGCGAAGGGCTGGCCGGCGACGTGCTGCTCGGCGACCGAGACGGCGTGGCCGAGACCCTTCGGGTCGCCCTGGCGGACGTAGTGCATGTTGGCCAGGTCGACGGACTCGCGCACCCGGCGCAGCCGGTCCTGGTCGCCCTTGCGGGCGAGCAGCTCCTCCAGCTCGTAGGCGCGGTCGAAGTGGTCCTCCAGCGCCCGCTTGTTACGGCCGGTGACCATCAGTATGTCGGACAGCCCGGCGGAGGCCGCCTCCTCGACGACGTACTGGATCGCCGGCTTGTCGACGACGGGCAGCATCTCCTTCGGAGTGGCCTTGGTGGCCGGGAGGAAGCGCGTACCCAGTCCGGCCGCGGGGACCACGGCCTTGGTTACCGGAATTCGGGAGCTGATCGTCGTCATGCATTTACCTTACTAAGGCATGTTTACGCCCGGCCGAGCGCGGTTGACCGGCTATGACAGCACGTCGCTGGGCCCGGCCAAGGTGGCAGGCAAAGGGGAAGCGCCGGGTGAGGTGAGGGGGTCCTCTCCGGCACAGGGCGACAGACTACCCGGGTTTTCCGAACGGTCACGCTCGGCAGCGGAGCCGCTGAGTGGCCGGGAGGAGGCGGCTTCGCGCCAGCAGTCCCCGCCGGCGTCGCGGGCCTCGGCCAGGGCCCGGTCGGCGGCCCGGAGCAGGACGGCGGCATGCGTACCGTCCTCGGGCAGCACGGCCACGCCGACCGCGGCGGTGAGCCCGTTGCCCTGCTGGCGGCGGCCCTCGCGCGGGCCGGAGGACCAGTCCAGCAGCAGGTGGCGGCGGACCGACCAGACCAGCCGTTCGGCGACGTGCGCCGCGCCCGCGGCGCCGGTGTCCGGCAGCACGATCAGGAAGACCTCGCCGCTGTACCGGCCGAGGGTGTCGGAGCGGCGGATCTCCATGCCGAGCCGCTGGGCGAGGTCGCGCAGTATCGCGTCGGCCCGGGCCCGGCCGTGTTCGGCGATCACCCGGTCGAAGCCCGCGATGTCCAGCAGCAGGACGGCCAGCGGGTGCGGGCCGTCCTGCTGGTCGGCCTGCTCGGCCCGGCGGGCGCGCTCGATCTCCCGGTCCAGGGTGAGCTGCAGGTGGCGGTAGTTCCAGACCCCCGTGAGCGGGTCGCAGGAGGCGGTGCGCTCCAGCTCGGCGCAGCGGGCCTCCAGCTCGGCGACCCGCTCGCGCAGCCGGGCCTCGCGGTCGGCGGCGGCGCCGTCGGCCCGGCGCAGCCGCAGGCCGAACACGGCGGCGCCGGCCAGCGCCGGGGCGCTCAGCGCGGCCAGGGCCTGGAGCAGCAGCGGGGTCGACATCGGGGCGCCTTCCGCGTGTCAGGCTCTGGACGTCACGGGCACAGAGCTGTGGAGGATCCCATGCACAACGAGAAGAGCGCGCTGAGGACACGGCTGCTGGCCGAACGGCGGGCGCTGGTGGCGGTGGAGCGGGAGCGGGCGGCGCTCGCCCTGGCCGGGCACGCCGGCGCGCTGGCCGAGCCGGGCGCCACGGTGGCCGCGTACGTGTCGGTCGGCAGCGAGCCGGGCACCCGGCGGCTGCTGGACGCGCTGCTGGCGCGCGGGGTCCGGGTGCTGCTGCCGGTGCTGCTGGCCGACAACGACCTGGACTGGGCCGAGTACGAGGGGCCGCAGGCGCTGGCGCCGGCCGGGCGCGGGCTGCTGGAGCCGGTCGGCGGCCGGCTCGGACCGGAGGCCGTGACCACGGCGTCGCTGGTGCTGCTGCCCGGCCTGGCGGTGGACCGGCGGGGGCTGCGGCTGGGCCGCGGCGGCGGCTCGTACGACCGGGTGCTGGCCCGGCTCGGGCGGGCCGGGGCGCGCCCGCTGCTGGCGGTGCTGCTCTACGAGCACGAGCTGCTGGCGAGCGTGCCGGCCGAGCCGCACGACCTGCCGGTGGACCTCGCCCTCACCCCGTCCGGGCCGCACCGGCTGGGGTGACGCCCGCGGTGACGACGGCGGCCCCGCGCCTCGGGGTCCGAGGGGCGGGGCCGCCGTGCCGTGCGGGCAGGCTCAGCCGGTGGTCAGCACCAACTTGTGCTTGGCCGACTTCTCGACCGCGTCGGGTGAATAGGCCCAGGTCAGCAGCTTGCCCTTGAGCCAGAGGTCGGTCTGGTCGTTGTAGTTGTCGTGGAAGGCGTGCCCGGAGGCGCCGCCCACGTTCACCCAGCGCGAGGCGTCGAAGTCGCTCAGGTCGACGACCATCCGCATCGACGGGATCCAGTCCACCTGGTAGCCCGCCGCCGCGTTCCAGCCCGCCGCGTCGACCGCGCCGGAGCCGCCGGAGAGGCGGTACGGGCCGCGGTTGAGCAGTCGCTGGACGAAGCCGGAGGCGATCGAGGAGTCGTCGCTGCCCAGAGTCTGTTCGCGCAGCGTCAGGGTGTGCAGACGGCCCCAGCTCCAGGTGGAGACGTCCTTGCTGAGCAGCGCCGTGAGGTCCTGACGGGCATTCTTCATCGCCTCGGCGAGCAGGTTGTCGAGGCCCTTCTGCTCGTGGTGGTCCGAGTCGATGTACGTCCACCAGCTGCTGTCGGGCTTCGCCAGCTGCTGGCGCACCACCTCGGTCCAGCGGTCGCCGCCGTCCGGCTGGGCCTTGCCCGGGTCACGGGTGCCGCACTCGGTGACGATCTGGGTGCGGCTGTCGGGCTTGGTCGGGTCGGTCTGCCGGCGGACCAGCAGGCAGTTGTCCTCGGCGCGCAGGTCGGCCGGGAACTTCTGGCCGAAGGAGAGGCTGAGCAGCTGGCGCCAGACGCCGTTGTAGTAGGCGGCGGCGGCCGAGTCGGCGTCCTGGTGGAAGTTCCAGTCCTTCAGCAGGTCCTGCGCCTCGCGCACGTACGGGTCGTCGATCTGCACCTTCAGCAGCATCGGGACCAGCGTCCTGGCCAGGATGCTGGTGTTGTCGAGCTGCATCTCCTGCATGTCGTCCGGCGAGATCTTGCCGTTGTTCCTGAGCTTGGCCTCGATCTGGTCGGTGATCTCCTTGGCCCGGGTGCCGTACTCCCAGTCCTTGGTCAGCAGGTACTTGTACGAGGGGTCGACCACGGCCTGGTTGGCGGTGACGATGTAGCCGGCGGCCGGGTTGCGGCTGTAGGGCAGGGCGGTGAACGGGACAGCGCCCTTCCACTGGTACGAGGAGTCCCAGCCCGGCGCCGGGTAGCCGCCGTCGCCCTTGCCGCGGACCGGGATGTTGCCCGGGGCCTGGTAGCCGATGTTCTCGGCGTCGGCGTAGATCAGGTTCTGCGCGGGGACGGCGAAGTCCTTCGCGGCGGCCCGGAAGTCGTCCCAGCCCTTGGCGCGGTCCAGCGCGAAGACGGCGTCCATGGTCTTGCCCGGCTCCAGCGCCGTCCACTGCAGGGCCACGCCGTAGCCGCTGGTCGAGCGGTCCGGGGCGGAGGCGCCGTTCGGCGCGTACTTGCCGACGTTCTGCTGCTCGGTGCTCTGGTCGGAGATCAGCGGGGCGCCGGTCTGGGTGGTGCGGACGGTGATGGTGCGGTCCTCGCCGCCGGCCACCTTGATGGTCTCCTTGCGCAGCGTGAACTTCACCTCCTTGCCGTCCACCAGGTAGGTCTCCGGGCCGGTGACCTTCTCCAGGAAGAGGTCGGTGACGTCGGCGCCGAGGTTGGTGAAGCCCCAGGCGATGTCCTTGTTGTGGCCGATCACCACGCCCGGCATACCGGCGAAGGTGAAGCCGGAGACGTCGTACTGGCAGGCGGGCGAGGCGGTGCGGCAGTGCAGGCCCATCTGGTACCAGACCGACGGCAGGCCGGGGCCGAGGTGCGGGTCGTTGGCCAGCAGCGGCTTGCCGGTGGTGGTGTGCGAGCCGGCGACCACCCAGGAGTTGGACCCGATGCCCTGGCCCTGCCGGCCGAGCAGCTGCGGCATCGCGTCGATCCGGTCGGTGACGTCCTTGAACATCGCCTTGGTCGCGGCCGCGCCCTGCGCGGTGCCCGCGGTGGGGCCGGACTGGGCGGCCCCGTCCGCCGGGCGGTACGCGTCGCCCGAGACGGTGCCGGTCTTCACGATGGTGCCGTTGCGCGCGTACGGGTACTCCGGGTACAGCTCGGCGATCTTCTCCGGGCTGAAGTCCTGGGCGAGCAGCGAGCGGTCGATCTCCTCCTGGAGGTTCCCCGAGAGGTTCCAGGCCATCGCCTTCAGCCAGGAGACCGAGTCGACCGGGGCCCACTGCTCCGGCTTGTAGTCGCCGTTCACCACGCCGAGCAGGCTGTACTCCAGCGAGGCGCTCGCGCCGCCGGGGTGCTCGCCGAGCCAGGCGTTGACGCCGTCCGCGTACGCCTGGAGGTTCTTCCTGGTCTCGGGCGACAGCTGGGAGTCGATCTCCTTCTGCGCCACGTCGCGCCAACCCATGGTGCGGATGAAGGAGTCGGTCTCGACCTGGCTGTCGCCGAACATCTCGGAGAGCCGGCCCGCGGTGATGTGCCGTCGGACGTCCATCTCCCAGAACCGGTCCTGCGCCTGCACGTAGCCCTGGGCGCGGAAGAGGTCCTCCGGGGTGTCGGCGTAGAGCTGGGGGATGCCGTTGGCATCCCGCTTCACGTCGACCGGCGCGCTCAGGCCCGCCACCTTGACGCTGCCGTCGACCTCCGGGAAGGACGCGCGTACCGCGGCCACCCCCCGGTAGCCGCCGTAGCCGGCGCCGGCCACCAGCAGCACGACCAGCACGATCACGATCAGACGGGCGCGCCGGAACTTCTTCGAGCGGGGCATCTGGGTCCTTGCGGTCCTCGACTGGGGGACGGGCGGGCATGTCCAGGGCACACGGCCATGACAGGGGACCACATTAGGCCGAGTCCACTGGCGGGCGTGCACGGGGGACGCTCACGGTGGGATCGGACGAGGTCAGCGGAGGGCGGGAAGGGACCCGTGTGAACGGTGAAGCTAAAGATATGGCAAAATGTTAGACTGAGTAACGATCCGCTAGCGGAGCAATCGCCCCCGGCCGGTCGGCTCCCCCCGGCCTCACCGCCACCAGACACCCCGCCCGCCCCCAGCCTGCCCGAGGTGCCCCTGCGTGAATGTCGACCACCTGAACCAGCTGCTCCTCGAATTCTCCGTGATCCTGCTGGTCGCGGTGGTCGCCGTGCGCATCTCGACCCGGTCGGGGCTGCCCAGCCTGCTGATCTACCTCGGCATCGGCGTCGCCCTCGGCCAGAACGGCCTGGGCTTCGCCTTCAACAACGCCGCGCTGACCCAGGTGATCGGCTACGCCGCACTGGTCGTCATCCTGGCCGAGGGCGGTCTCAAGACGAGCTGGCGCGAGGTCAGACCCGTGATGCCGGCCGCCACCGTGCTCGCCACGGTCGGCGTCGGGATCAGCGTCTTCGTGACCGCGGCCGGCGCGCACTGGCTGGTCGGCCTGGACTGGCGGACGTCCATGCTGCTCGGCGCGATCGTCTCCTCGACCGACGCGGCCGCCGTCTTCTCCGTGCTGCGGATGGTCCCGCTGCCGCACCGGCTGACCGGGCTCCTGGAGGCCGAGTCGGGCTTCAACGACGCCCCCGTGGTGATCCTCGTCGTCGCCTTCGCCACCACCGGTGAACTCGACTCGTGGTACGTCCTGATCGGCACGATCGTCGCCGAGCTGGCCATCGGGGCCGCGGTCGGCCTCACGGTCGGCAAGCTGGGCGCCTTCGGGATCAAGCACGTCGCCCTGCCGTCCTCCGGCCTCTACCCGATCGCCGTCCTGGCGCTCACCGTGCTCGCCTACGCCGGCGGCGCGCTGCTGCACGGCTCCGGCTTCCTCGCCGTCTACATCAGCGCGGTCATCCTGGGGAACGCCAAACTGCCGCACGGGCCCGCCGTCCGCGGCTTCGCCGACGGACTGGCCTGGATCGGGCAGATCGGCATGTTCGTGCTGCTCGGCCTGCTCTGCACCCCCGAGACCATGGGCTCGGCCGTGGTGCCCGCGCTGGTGATCGGCGCCGTGCTGGTCTTCCTGGCCAGGCCGCTGTCGGTGGTGATCACGCTGACGCCCTTCAAGCTGCCCGGCCGCGAGCAGGCGCTGCTCAGCTGGGCCGGGCTGCGCGGGGCGGTGCCCATCGTGCTGGCGACCATCCCGATGGTGGCCGGCACGCCGATGGCCCACGACGTCTTCAACATCGTCTTCATCCTGGTCGTGGTCTTCACCCTGCTCCAGGGCCCGACCCTGCCCTGGGTCGCCAAGTGGCTGAAGATCTCCGAGGGCTCGATGGGGCAGGACCTCGGCATCGAGTCCGCGCCCCTGGAGAAGCTGCACGGACACCTGCTGTCGGTGGCGCTGTCGCCGAGTTCCAGGATGTCCGGCGTGGAGATCGGCGAGCTACGGCTGCCGGCCGGCGCGGCGGTGACCCTGGTGGTCCGGGAGGGCAGCAGCTTCGTCCCGGACAAGGCCACCGTGCTGCGCGGCGGCGACGAACTGCTGGTCGTGACCACCGACGAGGTGAGCGAGGCCGCCGAGCGGCGGCTGCGGGCCGTGGACAAGGGCGGCAAGCTCGCGGGGTGGCTGTACGGGCGGCGGTGACCGCGATGACCACGGGGGCTTCGTCCAGCGCTCACCTCCGATGGACGGGACAGATCTGGATGTCCTCTGTATGGTGGGAACAGCGCGTCATCTACGCGCGTATATGCAGAACGATCGAAACACCCCAGCATCTGCCTGAAGCAGAGTTGGCGCGACCGCTCGGCGGCCGCGGCCCGGATCCCGGCAACCACGCCGGGCGGGCCCGGTAACTACCCCGGTCGACGCGCGAGAGGACGACTCTCGGCGCCGTCGGGGCCACCCCATGCCCCTTCCGCGCTACCAGGCAGCAGGAAGGACGACCGTGACGGCCCGCCGAACGGTCGAGAACACCGCGGACACCCACGCCGCCCTGGCCACCGACACGCTCCCGGACACCCCGCCGGGCACCGGGGCCCCCACCGACCAGGGCGCACCCGCCCGCGTCGGGTACGGCGCACTGCTGCGCACCCCCGGGGCCTGGACGTTCCTGGCCCCCGCCTTCGCCGCGCGGCTCCCGTACGCGATGCTCAGCCTGGGCATCGTCCTGCTGGTGCTGGACACCCACGGCTCCTACGGCACGGCCGGCAGCGTCGCGGCGGTCTCCGCCGTCGCCCAGGCCTTCATCGGCCCGCAGACCGGCCGGCTGGCCGACCGCTTCGGCCAGGCCGCCGTGCTCGTCCCGACCGTGATCGTGCACGCGGTCTCGGTCGGCGCGCTGATCGCGCTGGCCCTGGGCCACGCCCCGGTCTGGACCCTCTTCCTCGCCGCCGCCCCGGCCGGCGCCAGCGTGCCGCAGGTCGGCGCGATGGTCCGGTCCCGCTGGGTCGCCAAGCTCTCCGCCGAGGGTGCGGCCGGCGGGCGCTCGGCGTCCGCGCTGTCGGCCGCCAAGCTCAACACCGCCTTCGCCTTCGAGTCCGTGACGGACGAGTTCACCTTCGTGATCGGCCCGGTGCTCGCCGGCGCCATCGCCACCTCGGTCACGCCCGCCGCCGGGCTGATCGCCGAGGCCGCGCTGACCGTGGTCGGCGGACTGGCCTTCGCCGCCCAGCGGCGCACCGCGCCGGCCCGGCACCCGCACCAGCCCGGCGTCCGCCGGGTCTCCGCGCTCTCCTCCCCCGGCGTCCGGCTGCTGGCCGGCGCGTTCCTGGGCGTCGGCACCGTCTTCGGCGCCATGCAGGTGTCGGTCACCGCGTTCACCGAGTCGGTCGGCCAGCCCGGCGCCAACGGCACCGTGTACGGGATCTTCGCCGGCGGCTCGATGCTGGCCGGCGTGCTGTACGGCATGGTCGCCTGGCGCCGGGCCGCCCGGCACCGGATGCTGGCCAGCTACGCGCTGCTGGTCGTGGGCTGCTCGACGCTCTGGGCGATGCCCAACCTGGTCGCGCTGTCCGTCGCCGGGCTGGTCTGCGGCCTGGCCATCGCACCGACGCTGATCACCGGGTACACCCTGGTCGAGACGTTGGTCGCGGACGGCGCCAAGACCGAGGCCTTCACCTGGCTGACCGGTGCGATCGGGCTGGGCCTGGCGGCCGGGTCCACGGTCGCCGGACGGCTGATCGACGGACACGGGCCGTCGGCCGGGTTCCTGGTGCCGATGGCCGGTGCCGGGCTCGGCCTGGTCGCGCTGGTCGCGCTGCGGCACCTGCTGATCGCGCCGGGCTCGGCGAGCACGGTGGTCGCGGGCGCGAACGAGCGGGGCTCGGCTCCGCAGCTGGTCGGGGCGGCGAAGGGCTGAGCGGCGGGGCTGGGGGCGTCGGGTCGGGCCGGGCCGGGCCGGACGCGTCCGGCCGGTCGGTCGAGCCGACCCGGGGTGGCCCTCGGCGGCCGGCTTCCGGCGGGCGCGGGAACGGGTGCTTCGGCGCGCCCCCGGCTCATCTCACATTCGAGTCGCTGGACTGATCCAGCGGAATGCCGCATCATTGACCATCGTTAGCACTCATCAGGCGAGAGTGCCAGGAGGAAGACAAGTGCCCACGTACCAGTACCAGTGCACCGAGTGCGGCAACGGCCTGGAGGCGGTGCAGAAGTTCACCGACGAGGCGCTGACCACGTGCCCCGACTGCCAGGGACGGCTCCGCAAGGTCTTCTCGGCCGTGGGTGTGGTCTTCAAGGGCTCCGGCTTCTACCGGACCGACAGCCGATCCTCGTCCACCAGCTCGGTGGGCACCGGCTCGTCGTCGAACTCGACCTCGTCGGGTTCGTCCTCGTCCGGCTCGTCGTCGGCTGCTTCGACCTCGTCCTCGTCGTCCTCGGGCGGCTCGACCGCTGCCGCGAGCTCGGCTCCGGCGGCGAAGCCGGCCGGCTGAGACCAGACTTCGCAAGGCCCGTGGGCCCGCGCCATCGCGCGGCCCGCGGGCCTTTCGCGTGCCCGGGCGGGGGGCAGGCCGCTCGCGGTCAACCCCCGATGGGCCCACTACCCCGTTCGGGTGTACGGAGTTGTCCACAGGGCCGAGTTGTCCACAGGCCTGGGGACAGGGCTTCCACCCGCCCCCTGGGCCGCCCAGAGTGTGCGTCGGAAGAGCCGGCCCGCACCCCGGGCCGGCGCCCTGCGACCACCGGTGGTGCCCATGTCGACCACGAGCCTCCCCTCGCGGTTCCCGCCGCTCCCCGCCCCGGCCGTTCCGCCCCGGCGGGAGGTGCCGCCCTTCGCGCCGATCCGGCGTGGCGGTGGCCGCCTCCACCGGCTCCGCCGGGCCGCCCGGCACCGGTTCGGGGTGCCCGCCCTGCTGCTGGTCGCCCTGTCGGCCGCGCTGGCCGTCGGGCCCGCGCGGGCGGGTCTCTCCCCGCCGGGCGCCGCGTCGGTCGGCCGATCGGGTTGTCCATCGGGGCCCATCGAAGATCACCCGTGACCGGACAACGACTTCGTCGTTCACGCGGCATGAAAGGCTTCAAGGAATTCCTGCTGCGCGGAAATGTCGTCGAGCTCGCCGTCGCCGTCGTCATCGGCGCGGCGTTCACCAACATCATCAACGCCTTCGTCAAGGGCGTGATCAACCCGATCGTCGGCGCCTTCGGAGCCAAGGACCTGGACGCCTACAGTTCCTGCCTCAAGGGCCCCTGCGAGCTGAGCGCGACCGGCGAGGTCACGTCCGGGATCCTCATCCTGTGGGGCTCGGTGCTGAGCGCCCTCCTGCAGTTCGTCATCACCGCGGCCGTCGTCTACTTCTGCCTGATCCTGCCGATGACCAGGTTCGCCGCCCGGCGCAAGAGCCTCGCCGAGGTCCAGGCGGAGGCCGAGGCCAAGGAGGTCCTGCTGCTGACCGAGATCCGCGACGCGCTGGTCACGCAGCAGCGCTGAGCACGCGCCGTCAGTCGCCGTGGTGCGGCGGGCGCTGGCTCAGGTACCAGTCCAGTCCCCGTCCACCACTCTCCCCCGCTCCCGGGCGCCCGCCCCAGCCGGCGTCGGTGTCATCACTGGACTGCTGGTCCAGCGGGTCCCGGAAGACCAGCCGGGCCTTCGTCGCGGCCTTGGGGTCCTCGGACGCCTTCACGGCCGCCGCGGCGTCCGCCCCGACCCCGTCGTCCTGCCTGGGCTCCCGCTCGGTCACCGGCCCGCCTCCGTCTCGCACGTCGTCCACTCCTCCAGCCTAGAAGCTCCCCGTGCCCGCGCCGACCGCCGCCGAGGACGCGAGAGGGCCCCGGTGCGGAGCGATTCCGCACCCGGGGCCCCGGTCCGACGGCGAGGTGGCGGCGGGGAGGCCGTCAGGCGGCTTCGAAGCCCGCGTGGTCGGCGATCCGCTTCAGCTCGGCCAGCGCGTGCTTCTCGATCTGGCGGATCCGCTCCCGCGTCAGCCCGTGCTGCTTGCCCACCTCGGTGAGCGTCCGCTCACGGCCGTCCTCCATCCCGTAGCGCGACCGGATGATCGAGGCCGTCCGGTCGTCCAGGCGCCCGATCAGACCGTCCAGCTCCTCGCGGCGGAGCATGACCATCACGGCGTCCTCCGGGGACGTCGCCCCGGTGTCCTCGACCAGGTCGCCGAACTGGGTCTCGCCCTCGTCGTCGACGGACATGTTGAGGCTCACCGGGTCACGCGCCCAGTCCAGGACGTCCTTGATCCGCGCCTCGGTGGTGTCCAGCTCGGCCGCGATCTCGGCCGGCTCCGGCTCACGGCCCAGCTCCTTGGACTTCTCCCGCTGGACGCGCCGGATCCGGCCCAGCTCCTCGACCAGGTGGACGGGCAGCCGGATGGTGCGCGACTGGTCGGCGATGGAGCGGGTGATCGCCTGCCGGATCCACCAGGTGGCATAGGTGGAGAACTTGAAACCCTTGGCGTAGTCGAACTTCTCCACCGCCCGCACCAGGCCGGCGTTGCCCTCCTGGATGAGGTCGAGCAACGGGAGGCCGCTGCGCGGGTAACGCCGCGCGACGGCGACGACCAGCCGGAGGTTGGAGCGGATGAAGACGTCCTTGGCGCGCTCGGCGTCCTCGGCTATCGCCTCCAGCTCCTCACGCTTCACACCCTTGGGGAGCTCCGCCTCCTCCAGCAGGTGCTGGGCGTACACACCGGCCTCGATCCGCAGCGAGAGCTCGACCTCCTCGGCGGCATCGAGCAGGGGCGTCCTGGCGATCTCGTCGAGATACATACCGACCAGGTCACGGTCGGCCTCAAGGTTGGTCGGGCGGGCCGCGCGAGTCCGGTCGGCCCTGTCGCGAACGACGGCACGGGTGGCCATGCTTGCTCCCTTTGCTGGAATTGCCGAGGTCTGCCTGCCTGCCCCCAAGAGGGCAAGAATGCGGGCCCCGCGGGGCTCACACGTAACGATCCAACGAACAGATTCCGGACAACATTCCCAAGTCGCTCAGATTCTTCCGCCAATGCAGTATGCTGCCGGTTTTCACCGCGCCCCTGGACGGAGCGTGACCGGGCCGGCACCACAGGTGCCGACCGGGCGGACCACACGGCGCGGTCCACACGGCGCGGTCCACCGAATGCGGTCGGCGGGACCGCGGGTCGGGACCGCAGGTGCGGCCCTCCGGCGCCTTGCCGCTGCGCGGCCGCCCATGCCGGGGCCGTCGACGCACTCCTTTGCGGACCCTTCACTCCGGAGAACCCGCGGGCAGCCGCGCGCGTTCCCGCCCGGCCCCGCCGGAGCCGCCGCTGCCACCGGTTCCGCACCCCGGAGCCGCCCCGCGCCCGCACCCCGGCGCACGCAGATCCTCCGCACAAAAGATGCCAAATCGCTATCGCGCAGGCGTCCGATCAGCACAACGCACTGGGAAGGTGTCAGCCATGCACCTGACCAACAGCTCGCCTCTCCTCACCCCGCGTAATCGCCACCTGCTCCGGCACCTGGCGCTCGCGGCGGGCTGTACCGCGCTGTTCGCGGCCCTGGCCACCCTGGTGCAGACCGGCTGGTCCCCCCTCGCCCGCCTGGACCAGGGCTGGGTGGACGACATGCACCGCTACGCCCAGGGCCGAAGAGTCTGGGTCGCCTCGGTGCAGATGCTCACCGACATCGGCGGCACGATCACCATGCGTACGCTGCTCGGCGCCGCCACGCTCTGGCTCTGGCTGATCGGGGCCCGGGTGCTGGCCTGCTGGGCGGCGGCCCAGGCGCTGGTCGGCTGGGGCTTCCTGTGGGTCCTGAAGCTCTGCCTCGACCGCCTGCGGCCGCACTTCCCCGACCCGGTCGCCCACGCCGGCGGCCCGGCCCTCCCGTCCGGGCATGCGATGGCCTCCGTGATCACCTGCGCCGTCCTGGTCGGGCTGGTCTGGCACCGGTCCTCGCGCGGCGGGCGGATCACCGCCTGTTCGATCGCCGCGCTGACCGTGCTGACGATCGGCTGGACGAGGGTCGCCCTCGCCGTCCACTGGCCGAGCGACGTGCTGGGCGGCTGGCTGGCCGCCGGGATCGTCCTGGGCGCGGTCACCGTGGCCGTCGAGCTCTGCCGGCCCGGCGCGCTGGCCCGGGACGTCCGGCGGGTCAACTGGCGGACCAGGCCGAGGGTCCAGCGCGTCCTCGTTTCCCAGACCGCCCCCGCGCCCTACGACCCGGCTTTTGATCCGGCCTTCGATCCGGCCTTCGATCCGGCCTTCGAGGAGGCCGGCGAGCGGGCCGGCGAGCGACCGGACGGCGCGGTCAAGCCCTAGCGCGCGTCCCCCCAGCCTCGGGCCGGTCCGCCGGGCCCGCCTAGCCTGGCCTTCATGCCGCTTCCCTCGACGCCCGACCGACCCGCTCCCGCCCCCGACTTCCCCGACCGGCCGCTGCGGATCGCCGCCGCGCAGGCCCAGGCGGTGGCGGGCGACATCCCCGCCAACGTCGCGACCGTCGCCGACCTGATCCGCGAGGCCGCCTCGGACGGCGTCCGCCTGGTGCTCTTCGCCGAGAAGTTCCTGTCCGGCTACGAGCCCGAGCTGATCCGGACCGACCCCCTCAAGTACAGCGTCCAGCCCGGCGATCCCCGGCTCGCACCGATCGCCGACGCCTGCCGGGAGACCGGCACCGCCGCCGTGGTCGGCGCGGCCGTCCGGGACGTCGACGGCGAACTGCGCATCTCCGCCCTGGTCTTCGGCCCCGACGGTGCGATCGCCGCCCGGTACGACAAGCAGTACCTCTTCAAGACCGAACGGGACACCTACCGCCCCGGGACGACGGGTTGCACCCTCCAACTCGACGGCTGGCGGCTCGGCCTGGGCATCTGCTACGACTCCGGCTTCCCCGAGCACGCCCGCGCCGCCGCCCTCGACGGCTGCCACGCCTACCTGGTCGGCGCGCTGTTCAGCGTGGGCCACGGCCACCACGAGTCCCGGACCTGGTTCCCGGCCCGCGCGCTCGACAACATCCTCTACACCGTGCTGGCCAACCACATCGGCACCACCGGCGGCTGGCACACCTGCGGTGCCAGCGCCGTCTGGTCCCCCGACGGCCGCCTCCTCGCCGAGGCCGGCCCGGACCGCCGCGAGCTGGTCGTCGCCGACCTCGACCCGGAGGTCCTGCGCACCACCCGGGAGGCCGAGAGCCTCCTCGCCGACCTCGCCTCCCAGCCCCGCACCACCCCGCGCGACCGGCGCGCCCTCGGTCTCGGCTGAGCCCGCCCCCGACGCCCCGTCACACGCCGGCAGCCCCGAACGCGCCCGGCCGGCTCCGCCACCCCGGGGCGCCGGTCGCCGTGCCCACCATGGGCCCGCCGGGCACGCGGCCCCACGGCCGTGAACGCGGCACGGACGCGGCACAAGCGGGACACGGGCGGGACGGCGGGCGGGAACGACGAAGGCCCAGGTCCGGGGGAATCCCCGGATCTGGGCCTTCACTGCGTAGCGCGCTGTGCCCCAGGCAGGATTCGAACCTGCGACACCGGCTTTAGGAGAACGGGTGTGGGATCCTCGGGCTGACCTGCGCCGTTACCGTACTGGGCGGTTGGCGCTCTCTCTCCCGCCGCTACCCGCGGTTCCCCGCAGCTCCCCGCCCAACCTGGCACGCCCGTGGCACGGGCAGACCACCACTACAACTCGCATGTCGAGTCCGTCTTTGCTGAAATCAAGCCATGAGTTCAACCATTGCCGTTGCAATCACTGCCGCCTCGGCGGCATTACTTGGCTCGGGGCTAACCGCTTGGATCGCTGCCAGCAACGTACGCCGCCAGCTCGACCACCAACTCAGTCTGGCTCGCGAAGAGCGTAGCGAGAGGTGGTCAGCCGAACTGCGCGCGGCCCGCCGAGACGCGTACGCAAGTTTCCTGGTAGCAGCTAACAGAGCTGTAGCTACGATCCGCCAGGTGAAGGCGCGAGATCTCACCGACGACGAGTTCAGGACCCGGTATGGAGCCGCTGCTGACTCGCTTGTCGAGATCGTTCCATCTCATGCACTAGTGATCATCGAAGGTCCGGAGGAGGTGCGACAGGCGGCCCTGAAGGTGCGTACCGATCTCGAAGCCGAGCTAAAGGCCGTCCGCGCTGCCCGCCGCAATACAGAACTCCTCCCGTCGTTGATTGAGGCAGGTCAACAGCGAATGGGATCAATGGGCACAATGGCCAATGCTGCGGGAGATGCGTTGCGCGGCAATGATCGCCCGTCCTGAGCAGGGTGAAGTCGCAGATAGGGCGGTGGAGCGGTTTTGGCCGGTGTCCTGCCTGGTTTGGGGTCGAGCATGAGCGGGGGGCCGTAAGCTGTTGCGACTCGGTCAGAGCTCTTTGGGCCTGACCGCAATTTGGCCGAGTGGCCCCCCGTTCTTGCTCGACTCGGGTCCCGGGCCTGGGAGGTGGGTAAAACCGTGGAGCCGCCCGCCCCCAGCCCCGGCGGGCTCTAACCTCGGCATCCCTCCCGGCCGCACGCTCGACGTGCGCGGCCGGCCGCCGCCGAAGCGGGGCGCAGACAGGAGCGACGGCGAGCGGCAGGGCCGCGCGCTGGCGCGCTGTGCGCGCCCTTGACTCAGTAGCGAAACTCATAACACCCACCCCCACCTCACCCCCCTCTCCCCCAACCCTCTCCCCCTCTCCGACTCGCCGATGGCAGGTGGCATGGTGCTCGTGCTCGGCCCTACCCGGTCAGACTCCGGCCGTCGTGGGCCCGGATGTGCGGGGCAAGGTTCTCGGGGCTGCTCAGAGCGTCAAGGATGCGCACGGCGAAGACCTCGCCCATGCCCTCCTGGACCTCTTGCGGGGTGAACCAGCGAACGGCCGTTGCCTCGTCCGTGGCCCGCTCTCGGCCGCTCTCGACCCGGCATCGGAAGACCAGCGCCACAATGCCGCGGCTCATGTTCTTGTAGACGCCCGTGAGCCGCTCCGGCCGCACGACGAGCCCGGTCTCCTCGAAGACCTCACGCCGAACGCCGTCCTCGACGGTCTCACCGAGTTCGAGCACCCCGCCCGGAGGCTCCCAGGTACCGTTGTCGGCCCGCTGGATGACCAGGACTCGCCCGTCCTCGCGCACCACAGCGCCGGCCACGGACACGGAGTGGAGAGGCGTTGACGGTTGAAGTGGGGGGCTGCTACTCATGTACAGGAGCATAGGAGACAAGAAGGACCATGGCGAGCAATGAGGTGGCCTCAACGGCCAAGGCGAAGTACCTCCAGATCGCGGACGACCTGGCAGCGCAGATCAAGTCAGGGACTCTTGCAGCCGGCGCGGCGGTCCCCAGCGAGGCTGAGCTGATGGAGCGTTACGGTGTGGCCTCGGGGACGGTTCGGAAGGCTATTGCCGAGCTGCGGACGGCCCAGCTCATCGAGACGCACCACGGGCGCGGCTCCTTCGTGCGTTCCCGACCGCCAGTGCAGCGCAAGTCCTCGGACCGGTTCCGCCGGGAGCACCGCAAGGCAGGTAAGGCTGCCTACCTCGCTGAGACTGAGCAGTCCGGCGGTACTCCCTCCGTAACAGTCCTCTTCGTGGGGCCAACCGACGCTCCCGCCGAGATCGCCGAACGGCTCAGCGTGCCTGCCGGCGCAAAGGTTCTCGCCCGAAAGCGGCGCTACTTCCGAGACGGCATCCCCACAGAAGAGGCGACCTCCTACCTGCCGTGGGATGTCGTGCGGGACATCCCTGAGATGTTCGCGGAGAACCCCGGTGGCGGCGGTATCTACGCCCGCCTGGAAGAGCACGGGCACATGCTCACCGAGTTCACCGAGACCGTACGTGCCCGCCTGGCGACCAAGCCTGAGACTGCAGCCCTGGCTCTCAGCCCGGGAGCCCCCGTGATCCATCTCGTCCGGGATGCCATGACGGACGACGGTCGCGTAGTCGAGGTCTGCGACACCGTGATGGCCGCCGATCAGTTCGTCCTGGACTACCGATTTGCCGCACGGGACTGACGCGCAATCAACTCACCCGACCCGTCGCAAGATTCTTCTCGCGGCGGGTTGACTCATGTACAGGACTAGGGCACTCTTCTAACCGTCACTCATGTACATGAGTGCACAAGGTCAGGCCCATGTAGTTGACCTGCCCGATCCCCGGTGGTTCGTCATCCCAGAAGCGGGGTGGGACCGCCGGACACGCCGCCCGCTCGATCCCCTGGTGGCCCATCTCGTAGGGGTCGCCGAACACGCCGCCAGCAACGCAAGCGGGGACGGCGCGCTCAACCGCCAAGCCGACGCGCCGTCCCCTTCGCCCCTCTTCCAAGGGAGCTTCCATCATGCCTGCTGCCCTCCCCGCCGGTCTCGCCATGGCGCTCGCCTACTGCGCGTGTGCCGGGACCGGCCGCGCCCTGGTCCCCGCGAAGTACCGGGCTGCGCTGGGCGACTTCGTGTCCTGCTCGCTCCATGACGCCCCCGTGCCAGCCGCCGACGCGTGCCCGGCCTGCTTGGGAACCCTGCGGGTCGTGGACTCGGACGGCGCCCTATCCGGGACCGCCGGTGCCCTCGTCCCGTGCGACTGCATCAGCACCCACCTCTACGGCCGCTACGGCGCCTGCCCGTGCCACGTCGACGTCTGGAACGAGAACGACGGTCACACCGGCTGGGTGCCGCTCCCGCTGGCCGAGTTCACCGACGACGGCCCGTTCTTCCGCTCCTGCACCGAGCACACCCCGGGCGCCATGCCCGCGCTGGCGGTGGCCGCGTGACCCACGCCCCCGCTCTCCCCGGTGAGGCGTCCCGGCTCGCGGTCGCGGACCTGGCCCGGCTCGCCTCCCAGGGAGACCTCCCCCGCCTGGCCGACCAGTTACGCCGCACCGGCGGCTGCGCCAACCCGATCCACCTCAAGGGCTTCCGGACCCTGGTCCACGCCCCGACCGGTGCCGTCTGGAACCGCTACTCCACCGACCACGAACCCGGTGGACGTCTCAAAGTGGCGTGCGGAAACCGGCGGGCCTCCCGCTGCCCCTCCTGCGCCCGCACCTACTCCGCGGACACCTTCCACCTGATCCGCGCCGGACTCGCCGGCGACGACTCGAAGGGGATCCCGGACACGGTCCGCTCCCACCCCCGCGTCTTCGCCACCCTCACCGCCCCCAGCTTCGGCCCGGTCCACAACCGCCCCGACTCCGGCCCGTGCCGCTGCGGCCACGCCCACCCCGCCGGCGCCACCGTCCTCGGCACCCCGCTGGATCCGGACCGGTACGACTACACGCATGCCGTGCTGTGGAACAACCACGCCCCCGACCTGTGGCGCCGCTTCACCATCTACCTGTTCCGCACCATGGCCAAGATGGCCGGCCTCTACCAGTACGAGTTCAAGGAGCAAGCTCGGATCTCCTTCGGCAAGGTCGCCGAGTACCAGCGACGCGGCGCCGTCCACTTCCACGCCGTCATCCGCATCGACGGACCCGACGGACCCGACACGCCCCCGCCCCCGTGGGCCACCCTCGCGCTCCTGGACGCCGCGATCCGCGCCGCCGCCCGCCGCGCCGCAGTCCCCGTGGTCGCCGCTGGCAACCACCCGGCCCCGGTCCTCCAGTGGGGCGAACAGGTGGACGTCCGCCCGATCGGCGCCTTCGCCTCCGGAGAGATCAGCGAACGGGCCGTCGCCTCCTACGTCGCCAAGTACGCCACCAAGTCGGCGGAGACCACCGAGACCGTGGACCGCCGCATCCTGGAGCGCCACGAACTCGACCGGCACGACCTGCCCGCCCATACCCGGCGGCTGATCGAAACCTGCTGGGACCTCGACAAGGCCTATCCCGGCCGCCTGCTCGCGCACTGGTCACACATGCTCGGCTTCCGCGGCCACTTCTCCTCCAAGTCCCCCAAGTACTCGACCACCCTCGGCGCCCTCCGCCAGGTCCGCGCCGACTACCGCGCCGAACAGGCCCGGTCCGACCTGCGGGAGCGGCTCCTCGCCAACGGCCTGCCCGACCTGGACGGCCTCCCCGACGCCGAAACCCTGGTCGTCGCCCACTGGGCCTTCGCCGGCGCCGGGAACTCCCCGGGCGAATCGATGCTCGCGGCCACCATCGCCCGGGACCTGCACGCACGACACACCACCGACCGACAGGAGATGCGCGCACAGCTCGCGCGAGAAGAGGGGGAACACGCATGGACCGCTTGCTGAGCGTGGGGGAGGTGGCGGAACGGCTCGGCACCACCGACCGGTTCCCGCGCCGCCTGATCGAGGAACGCCGGATCGCCTTCGTCAAGGTCGGCCGCCACGTCCGCATCCCGGAGATGGCCCTCGCCGATTACGTGGCCACGAACACCGTCCGGCCGGTCACCCCGTCCCGTCGTCTCCGGGCGGTGGCCTGATGGCGAACGGCAAGGGCAACCGCCGGCGCTTCGGCTCGGTCCGCCAGCTTCCCTCCGGACGCTGGCAGGTCCGCTATCGCGACCCGTTGACAGGCCAACTCCGGGCCGCTGAGGAGACGTACCCGACCAAGACGGACGCCGAGGTGGCACTGTCCTTGATCGAGGCGGATATCACGCGCGACAAGTGGGTCGATCCGGACGCCGGGAAGGTCAACTTCGGCGAGTACGCCACCCGCTGGCTCAAGGAGCGCAAGCTGGAGGAGACCACCCGGGAGCGGTACGAGACGGCGCTCCGGCTTCACATCCTGCCGACCCTAGGGCCGAGGTTCGTCGCACAGATCAACCCGGCACGAGTGCGAACCTGGCGAACTCGATTGCTGGAGTCCGGAGTTGGCGAACCGACCGTGGTCAAGGCGTACCAGATGCTGCGGGCCATCATGAACACTGCCCTGGACGACGAACTGATCAAGCGCAACCCGTGCCGGATCAAGGGCGCCGACACCTACGACGTGCCCGAGCGGCCGGTCCTGTCCGTCGCCGAGGTGTTCGCCGTGGCCGCCGCCATCTCACCCCGGTGGCGTGCGCTGGTCCTGGTCACCGCGTTCACCACGCTGCGGTTTGGCGAGCTGGCCGCCCTCCGCCGGCGGGACGTCGATCTGGACGCCCGGCTCCTCCGGGTCCGCCGGAACCAGGCCGAGCTGTACAGCGGGAAGCTCTACGACAAGGCACCGAAGAGCCGCGCCGGGTTCCGCCCGGTGGCCTTCCCTGCCTCGATCGTGGACACCCTCCGGAACCACCTGGAGCACTACGCGGGCCAAGGACCAAACGGCCACCTGTTCATCGGGCCACGCGGTGGCCGACTGCGCCGGAGCAACTTCCGAGACGACTGGATCGCGGCAAAGACGAGGGCGGGGGTCTCCGGCGACGTGCACTTCCATGATCTGCGCCATACCGGAAACACCCTCGCGTCCCAGAGCGGCGCGAGCACCAAGGAGCTCATGACTCGTATGGGCCACAGCACGGCGCGGGCCGCGCTGATCTACCAGCACATGACCAGCGACCGTGACCGGGCCATCGCCGACAGGATGGGCGAGATGGTCCAAAAGGAGCTGGAGAAGCAGGACCCGCCGGAGCAATCTGGCACGGACGTGGCACAGGACGACTGACCGCCCCGGATCAACTGAGGCCCAGACCTGAGGGATCGCTCCCTCTGATCTGGGCCTCTGCGCGTCTGCGCTGCTGTGCCCCAGGCAGGATTCGAACCTGCGACACCGGCTTTAGGAGAGCCGTGCTCTATCCCCTGAGCTACTGAGGCGGGGTCGTTCGCGGTCGGGCGCGCGTGTGGCGCGACGACCGCTGACAGCCTAGCGGATCGGGGGGTGGCCACGCCGGGTCGGGCCGTCGGCCGGGCGGAGGTGGCGGGGTGTGCGGTGAGGGGAGTCCGCGTGCGAATCGTGTGCGGGAAGATGGGATCATGGGGAGGGTGCCGATGGTGCCCGGCGACGGGGCGTCACATCCTGCTCCAGTAGCCTGGAGCGAACCGGTGTTCCGGTGCGGGGCGTCGGTGCCCCCGCCGGCCCTGGCACGCCTGCAGCAACGCATCACCGCAAGGACGAGGCGCTTCACCATGACATCAGCCGGCAGACGGCACCCGGCCCTCCGCGTACTGGGCCAGGTGTGGCTCTGGCCGGCACTGGCGATGCTCTGCGTCGGCGCCTACCGGCTCGGGACGCCCGAGCTGTGGCGGGACGAGGTGGCGACCTGGACGGTGGCGACCCGCTCGCTCGGTGATCTGCTCGGACTGCTCCAGCACATCGACGCCAGCAACGGCGCGTACTACCTGCTGATGCACGGCTGGACGTCGGTGTTCGGCGACTCCGCGATCGCGCTGCGGCTGCCCTCCGTGCTGGCGATGGCCGGCGCCGCCGCGTTCGTGGCGCTGACCGCCCAGCGGTTGTTCGGCGGCCGGGTGGCGGCGATCGGCGGCGGGCTGCTGTTCTCCGTGGTGCCGCTGATCTCGCGGTACGCGCAGGAGGCCCGCTCGTACGCCCTGGTGACCTGTGCGGTCGCCGCGGCCACCTGGTTCCTGCTGCGCGCGCTGGAGCGCCCGTCGCTGCGGCGGTGGGCGCCGTACTGCGTGGCGATGGCGGCGGCCGGTGCCGGGCACCTGATCTCCTTCGCGACGCTGGCCGGCCAGCTGGCCGTGGTGGCGCTGCACCTGTGGCGGACCCGCCCGGCCACCGAGCGGCGGGTGCTCTGGCAGTACCCACTCGCCGTGTTGGTCGCGGCCCTGCCGGTGCTGCCGGTGGTGCTGCTGGGCAGTCGGCAGTCCGGGCGCCAGCTGGGCTGGATCGGCAAGCCGACCTTCTACCAGCTGCGGCACTTCGGTGAGCCGCTGTTCGGCTCGCCCGGGGTGTTCCACGTCTTCGCCCTGCTGGCCCTGCTGGCCCTGGTCCTGCCCGGGCGGCGCCTGCCCGCGCTCCTGCTGCTGCTGCTCGCGGTGCTGCCGGTGCTCGGCGTCTGGCTGGTGTCGCGCGGCAGCACCTCGTACTTCGTCGACCGCTACCTGCTCTTCACGGTGCCGGCCTGGGCGGCGCTGGCCGGCGGCGGGGTGCAGGCGGTCTACACGACGGTGGCGGCGGCCGCGCGACGCAGCCGGACGCCGGGGCAGGTCCGGGCCGCGGGCGCGCTGCTGGCCGTCGGGCTGATCGCGGTCCCCGCCCTGGTGGCGCTGCCCAAGCAGTCCTCGGTGCGCTCCGCGGGCTCGCACTCCTTCTCCCGTGAGCCGTACCGGGCGGCCGCCGAGCTGATCGGGGCCGGGTACCGGCCCGGCGACGGGCTGGCGGCTCCGCTCGGCGACCAGGGCTGGGCGATGGTCGGGCCGGGTGTCTCCTACTACCTGCCGAGCGACGTGCGGCCGTTCCCGGTCTTCGTCGAACGCAGCGCCCTCCAGGCCGAGGACCTCTTCCCGACCACCTGCCCCCAGGTGGACGCGTGCCTGGGGCAGGGACAGCGGACCTGGCTGCTCGTCCTCGGGGACACCGCCGATCCGCTGACCGCGATGCCCGCGGAGCAGGCGCGGGCCCTCCGGGCCAGGTACGGCCCGCCCGACCGGGTGACGCCGCTCGGCGGGGTGACGCTCGCGCTGCTGGACTCCACCACCGGCTGAGCCCGGCTGCCGGGTCCGCCCGGTCCGGCGCCCGCGTGACGGCGGTCCGCCCGGATGCGGCCGTCCGGCGACCGGGTGACCATGGAGCACGGTGACCGGGGCGCCTCCGGCCTCCGGCCGCCCGCCCCTCGACGGTCGGGACTGCCCGGGAGGACACCTGTGAGCGAGCACCCGGCCGGGCGGGTGACCCGGCTGAAGAAGCGGTCGGCGAAGCTGGCCCGGCGCGCTCGCGAGCTGCCCGAGCAGGTGCCGCTGGTGGGCCGGGCGCTCGGCCACCTGCTGCGGGTGAACCTCCTCGACTGCGCGACCCGGCTGGCCGCCCAGGCCTTCCTCAGCGCCCTGCCCGCGCTCTTCGTGGTGGCCGTGTTCACCCCGGCCGCGGTCCGCGAGAACGTGATGCGCTCGCTCCGCAAGGAGCTGGGCCTGGAGGGTGCGGCGCAGCAGTCGGTGCAGCAGATGCTGCAGAGCAGCCATGACCAGGAGACCACGATCGGCGTGTTCGGCGCCCTGGTGACCCTGGCGTCGGCGACGGCGCTGAGCCGGGCGATGCAACGCGTCTGCGAGCGCTGCTGGGAGCTGCCGAGGGCGGGTTCGCGGGTGGTGGCCTGGCGCTGGCTGGTCTGGCTGCTGGTGTGGCTGGTCTGCCTGATGTTCCAGACGCCGCTGCGGGACGGCTTCGGCCTGGGTGCCTGGCTGGGGATTCCGCTGACCTTCGTCGGCGGGACGGCGATCTGGTGGTGGACCCAGCACCTGCTGCTGGTCGGCCGGGTGCGCTGGCTGCCGCTGCTGCCGGGAGCGCTGCTCTGCGGGGCGGTGGTGGTGGGCCTGGGGATCGCCTCCCGGGTCTACCTGCCGCGGGCGATGGCGCACAGCGTGACACAGTTCGGGCCGTACGGGGTGGTGTTCACCGGCCTCTCCTGGCTGATCGTGATGTTCGCCGGGCTGACGCTGGCGATCGCGCTGGGCCGGGTGGTGTCGGAGGAGGAGTCGGTCGCGCACTGGCTGGGCACCCGGTCCGAGCCGGGCGTCTGGGGCGGCGCCCCGCTCACCGCGGAGGAGGCGGGCGAGGCGGCGGGGGACGCGGGCGGACCGGACCCCGACGGCGCGGACGGGCCCCGGGGCGGCTGACGCGCCTCGGCGGGGGAACCGGTGGCCGGTTCCCCCGCCGAGGGGTGTGCGAGGCCCGCGGGCGGGCCGGACGGCCGAGGTCAGAGCAGGCGGGTCAGCCGGGACAGGATGGACGGCGGGGCCAGGTCCGTCTGGAGCACGACCGGGACCTCCACCTTGCCGTCGCCCGCCCCCACGCTCAGCACGCCGACCTGGGCACCGGCCTTGGCCGTGTGGCCGAGCTTGGCCGGGTCCAGGGTGAGGGTGCCGCTGATGCCGGGGAAGCCGGCCGCGGTGAGGTCCTTGGCGGCGACGACCGGGACCGTGCCGCCGAGCCCGTCGTCGACCCGGCCGACGACGTCGCCCTGCTTGGCGAGGGTCTGGCCGGTCAGCCCGTTCTGGGCCGCCTGGATCTGCAGGGCGCTGACGTTCTGGACGATCTTGAGGATGCTCGGCTCGGCGGTGGTCGCCGGCTGGCCCAGGGTGACCCCGAGGATGAGCCGCTGCACCCCGCCGACCTCCTTGTAGGCGGCCCACATCAGGCAGCCGCCGGCCGGGGTGCTGGAGCCGGTCTTGACGCCGATGATGCCGTTCTTCGGGGAGATCAGGGTGTTGGTGTTGGAGATCTTCTGATTGTTGAAGTTGGTCTCCGGCGTCGAGACGATCTGCCGGAAGATCGCGTCCTGCATCACCTGCTCGGCCAGCTTCAGCTGGTCCTTGGCGGTGCTCTTGGTGTCCGGGCTGAAGCCCGCCGGGTCGGTGTAGGTGGTGGCGGCCATGCCGAACCTGGCGGCGGTGTCGTTCATCTTCTTGACGAACGCCTCCTCCGAGCCGGAGTCCCAGCGGGCCAGCAGCCGGGCCACGTTGTTGGCCGACGGCAGCATCAGCAGCTCCAGTGCCTGGTACTGGGTGAGCTGCTGGCCCTCGGTGAGGGTGACCCTGGACTCGTCGACGTTGCCGGACTCCTGGGCGGCCTGCTTGTCGACGGTGATCTTCGGGCCGCTCTCCCCCTTCTTGAGCGGGTGCGACTGGAGGATCAGGTAGGCGTTCATGACCTTGGTGACACTGGCGATCGAGGCCGGCGTCTCCGGGCCGGAGCTGCCGAGGCTGCCGACGCCGACGACCTGGGCGGCCGACTGGCCCTTGGCCGGCCAGGCCAGGTCGAGCGGGTCGCCGCCGAAGCTGTAGCTGCCCGCGGCGGTCTGCTTCACCTTGGCGTCCGGCAGCGGGCGGAGCAGCTGCGCGACCGCCACCGCGCCGAGCACGACGGCCAGGAAGACCGTCCAGATGGTGATCCGCTTGAGTGCGCGGCGAAACGGCGAGACGGGGCGCGCGTTGAGCGTCGCCAGCACCTGCATCGCCTCGGCCGTCGTCTCCGGGGCCGGCGCGGGCGCGGGCTCGGGGGCGGGCAGCGGCGCGGGCTTCGGCAGCGGCGGCGGGGGCGGCAGCGGCCGGGGGTCGGGGGTGGGGAGCGGCTCGGGGGCCGGGGTGGGCGCCGGCTTCGGGGCCGGGACGGGCTCCGGCTCGGGTGCCGGCTCCGGCTCGGGGACGGGCCTGGGGGCCGGGTGCGGCTCGGGGACCGGCTCGGGCACGGTGCCCGCAGCGGGTGCCCGCGGGGCGCGGGGCTTCTCCAGCTTCTCGGCCTGCCCGGCCCGGTCGGCGGGCGGCGCGGGCCGCGCGGGGGTCTCCGGCCCGGCGGCGCCCTTCGGCTCGTCGGCGGGTTCGGCGGGTTCGGCGGGTTCGGCGGGTTCGGCAGGCTCGGCGGGTTCGGCAGGTTCGGCGGGTTCGGCAGGTTCGGCAGGCTCGGCCGAGGGCTTAGCGGGCTCGGCCGGAGGCTTTCCGGGGACCGCCGAGTCCGTCCGCATGGCGAGACGCGGGTCCGGCCCGGTCGGGCGCCCGGGCTTCCCGGCGGGGGCGTCGGCCGGCGGCTCGGCCGGCGGAGCGCCCCGGCCGACACCGCCGTCGGCTGGGGAACGGAGCTCCTCGGGCAGCCGCAACGCGGTGGTCGCGTTGTCCGCGGGCAGCCGCAACGAGGTCGTCGCGCTGTCCGCGGGGAGGCGGAGCGCGGTGGTCGCGTTGTCCACGGGAAGGCGGAGCATGGTGGTCCTGGAGTCCGTATCCCGGACACGGAGCTGGACGGTCGACCCCGTCCTGGGCGCGCCCGCGCCATCGGCGGCGGGCTCCCCGGTGGCGGCGGAGGCGGCCTCCGACCCCGCGTCCGAGGCATCGTCGGCGCCGGCCTCCGAAGCCGCCGCGGGGCTCCCTGGCTCGTCCGAAGCGGCCTCGGCACCAACCCCGGCGCCCGCCCGCGCACCCGCCCCGGCGTCCGCCCCGGCAGCGTCGGCGTCCTCGCGCCCGGCCGGTTCCACGGCCGCCGCCGTCGCGTCGGCACCGGCCCCGGAACCGCTCCGCGCCTCGTCCCGCTCCCGCCTCCGCTCGCCGTCCCGCAGCACCCTGTCGGGGGACTCGCCCACGTAACCCAGCCTCCTCAACGCCCGGCGGGGCACCGGCAGACCCGATTTCGGGAAGCCGACGCCCCGCCCCGTGTACCTGTACAGTCTCCGCCACCGGCGACCGTTCCGGCCGCCCACACCCCGCCCGACCGGCGCGTATTGCCGCCGCACGGCCGCACCGCGGTCCCTCCACCGGTCAGACGCCGGGCCCGCCTCCGCCGGTTCCCCGCCGCGGCCGCAAGGTCACGATTCGGAGGCGTACTCGACAAGCCCGTGTGAGAGGCGTCACGCTGTCATTCATCCACGCGGGGAGGCTTGGATGGGCAAGAGCCGCAGAACTGTTCCCGAGGAACTCTTGCTGCTCGCTTTGGACCCGACCACGGGTACCACTGCGCAGCCGCAGACCCTCGACCTCGGACTCGCCGGGGCCCAGCTCGTCGAGCTGTCCCTGGCCGGACGGATCGTCCCGGAGGGCGATCGGATCGCCGTGGTACTGCCACGGCCGACAGGCGACCCGACCCTGGACCACGCACTGGAACTGCTGCGCCGACGCGGCAGCCCGGTTCGCGCGGCCCACTGGATCGGTGGGCCCAGACTGGGGCTCAGGCAGACCTATCTGGCGCACCTGGAGCGGTGCGGCATGGTCACGGCCGTGCCGGGCCAGATGTGCGGCGTGCTGCCGACGACGCGCTACCAGGCGTCGGACGACTGCACCAACGCCGCGATCAAGCAGCGGCTGGACACCGCGATCCGCACCGGCGTGCCGCCGGACCCGCGGACGGCCGCGCTGGCCGCGCTGGCCCACTCGGTGGGCCTGGGCAAGCACCTGTACCCGGGCAACGAGGGCCGGTCCTCACGGTCACGGCTTCGCGACCTGATCCGTTACGACCCACTGGGCGGGATGGTCGCGCACGCGGTGATGGACGTGCAGAACGGTCTGCCGTCGCAGCAGAACCGTTCATCCCAAGGTGGTGGCGGCGCTCCGGTCGGCGCGGACCGACCGGGACCGCGTGCGGCGGCGAGCCGCGGCGGGACCGGTGGCCGGGTCGCACCGCCCCGCGTCGGCGTCCGCTGACCCGGACCCACCACGCGCGGCGCACGCCGCACAGCTCACGCCGCCACCCGGCGGTGAACAGCCGGCAGGAAGCAGGGGCGGTCGCCCGCGACGGAAGTCGCCGGGCGGCCGCCCCTCCGCCGTACCCCGCGGGCGGGCCGGGCAGCCGTGCGGAGCCCCGTCCCGCTTGCCCGAGCACGTGCCACCGGCACGTGTACGGGCGCCCGCCGGGCCCGTACGACCCATCGCACCGCCACCGCAGCACTACCGGATCGAGCCGCACCGTCGCCTTACCACGCGGGGAGGCCCGCCGTCTCGCCAAAGCGCTTTTCCGATGATGTGTTCTACTGCGCTCCTGCGATTCCCCGGCGCCGACCTGATCCAAGGTGTCATGCTGCTCCAAGTCAGGGGGGTTGGTCCCAATTTCCACTGTGTTCCGAGGACTGCCGTTCCAACGATCACCAGAGGTCCGGCCGGAGGTCGACGTGTCCGCGAACATCAACCCCACCGTGCGCCGCAGGCGCCTGGGCTCCGAACTCCGCAAGCTGCGGGAGGGCCTGGCCATGACGGCGGAGGAGGTGGCCGGCCGGCTGATGGTCTCCCAGTCGAAGATCAGCCGACTGGAGAACGGACGCCGCAGCATCAGCCAGCGCGACGTGCGCGACCTCTGCGACGTCTACAACGTGACCGACGAGGCCATGCGGGCCAGTCTGATGGAGATGGCGCGGGAGTCCCGCCAGCGCGGCTGGTGGCACGACTTCAACGACATGCCGACCCCGTACAGCGTGTACATCGGCCTGGAGGCCGAGGCCTCGTCGATCCGCGCCTACGAGTCCTCGTTCGTCCCCGGGCTGCTGCAGACCGAGCAGTACGCCCAGGCCGTCGTGGAGGGCACCCAGCCGGACACCGACGCGCTCTCCGTCCAGCGGCGGGTGCAGGTCCGGATGAAGCGCCAGGACCGCGTCCACGGCGAGAACCCGCTGGGCAGCCTCTGGACCGTCATAGACGAGGCGGTGCTGCGCCGCGAAGTGGGCAACCGGGCGGTGATGGCCGATCAGCTGAAGCACATGCTGGAGCTGAGCCAGCGCCCGAACATCACGATCCAGGTGATCCCGTTCTCGCACGGCGCCCACCCCGGCATGACCGGGACATTCTCCCTGCTGGAGTTCCCCGAGTCAGCCGATTCCACGGTTGTCTACTTCGAAGGGGTGACGAGCGATCTCTACCTGGAGAAGGAAGCCGACGTGCGCCGCTATACCAGTCTCTACGACCACCTGCGGGCAGCGGCGCTCGGAGTGGTCGAGAGCCGGTCACTGATAGCCACGATTGAAGAGGGATACCACGCATGAGCACCACCTTCGAGAACGGGACGACCTGGCGGAAGAGCACCCACAGCGGCGGCAACGGCGCCTGTGTGGAGATCGCCACGCCGGCTGCGGGCGCCGTCGCGGTGCGGGACTCCAAGGATCCCCAGGGTCCTCAGCTGAACTTCTCGGCCGAGGCCTGGAAGGCGTTCGCCGTCGATGCCGGAGCAGGGGTGTTCGGCGGCTTCTGAGCCACCGCGCCGTTCTCGGCGCAGTCGCCCGTAGCGGTGTCCGCCGCCCTCCCCCGGGGCCGCGGGCGCCGCTACCGGCACCTACGCGGCCGCGCGTCGGCGGATCGGCCCGGTAGGCCCGCCGGGCCTACCGGGCCTACCGGGCCGGGTGGAACGTCAGCGCAGCACCGGGTAGCGGTCCGCCCAGGCGGCGCCCTCCGGGGTGTCCAGGCCGTGCAGCTCCGGCCCGTGCATCAGCTCCAGGACGAAGTCGTCGGCCAGTTCGAGCAGGGCGCCGCGCCCCTCCAGCGCGGCCACCAGGCCGGGCGGCAGGGCGCTGTCCCCGTGCAGCACCCCGAGCAGGTTGCCGCAGATGGCGCCGGTGGAGTCGCTGTCCCCCGAGTGGTTCACCGCCAGCAGCAGGCCCGAACGCACGTCGTGGGCGACCAGCGCGCAGTACACCCCGATCGCCAGCGCCTCCTCGGCGACCCAGCCCTCGCCCAGCGCCTCGACCCGTTCCGCCGACGGCTCGCCGGCCCGTACCGCGTCCAGCGCCGCCCGCAGCGCCGCCGTGGTCTCCTCGTGCGCCGGCCGCTCGGAGAGCAGGGCGAGCGCCAGGTGGACGCCCTCCTCCAGGGTGCCGCCGCGGGCCACCGTCTGGACGATCACCGCCAGGGCGCCGGCGGAGAGGTAGCCGGTGGGGTGGCCGTGCGTCAGCACCGAGCACTCCACGGCCAGCTGGAACACCAGACCCGGCTCCCAGGTGGTGAGCAGCCCGAACGGCGCCGCCCGCATCACCGTGCCGCAACCCTTGGAGTGCGGGTTCTTGGGCACCTCCACGGTGCCGAGGCGGTCCGCGTCCGGGCCGGAGAGGCCGGACAGGCAGGCCTGGCCGGGGGCGCGCTGGGCATACAGCCACTCCTCGCGGCCGAGCCAGCCGAGGTCGGTGCGGCGCTCGTCCGGGCCCCAGTCCCGCTGGGTGGCGGCCCAGCGCAGATAGGCGAGGTGGAGGTCGGTGGGCGGGTGCCAGCTGCCGGTGTCCCGCCGGATGTGGGCACGGATCAGCCCGTCCACGGTGAAGAGCACCATCTGGGTGTCGTCGGTGACCGCCCCGAGCCGGCCGTAGGCGGGTATGTAGCCGGTCACGCCGAGCGGGCCGTGCGCGGCTCGGATCTTCTCCAGCGACTCGAACTCGACGCCCGCGCCGAGCGCGTCACCGATCGCCCCGCCGAGCAGACAGCCCCGCACCCGGCTGCGGAAGTCCTGCTGCTGGGCTCGTGACCACAGTGGCATCACGACGGAGCGCCTTTCGTCCGGGAACCGGGGAGCGCGACGCTCGGCCGGCCGCGCGCCCTCGCACTGTATTCGAATGACCGAACAAGTCGAGCGATTCCTCGAACACCACACGTCGACACGAGGGTGCCGACCCGCCACGCGCAGGCCGCGGCCGGCCACCCCGGGCTCCCTGCCGTGCCGGGCCGTGCCCGTCTGCGGGCCGGCAGGCTGTGCCGCCGGCGGTCCGCCGGGCAGGGGAGCCCGGCAGGCCGTCACCGGTACTGGGTGGGGAAGTCAGTCCAGGACCGGCAGCAGCTCGGGCAGGTGGCCGTCCGAGGCCAGGGCCGCGGCCAGCCGCTCGGCGGGCACCTCGCCGTAGGTGGTGGTGCGCTGCCGGTGCGGGCGCCCCGCCGCCTCGGCGATCGCCCGCAGGTCCCGGACCGACTTGTAACTGCCGTACGCCGACCCGGCCATCCGCGAGATGGTCTCCTCCATCAGCGTGCCGCCCAGGTCGTTGGCGCCCGAGCGGAGCATCTCCGCCGCGCCCTCGGCCCCCAGCTTCACCCAGCTGGTCTGGATGTTGGGGATGTGCGGGTGCAGGAGCAGCCGCGCCATCGCGACCACCGCCCGGTTGTCCCGCGCGGTCGGCCCGGGCCGGGCGATGCCTGCCAGGTAGACCGGGGCGTTGGTGTGGATGAACGGCAGCGTCACGAACTCGGTGAACCCGCCGGTGCGCTGCTGGATCTCCGCCAGCAGCCGCAGGTGGCCCAGCCAGTGGCCCGGGTTGTCCACGTGCCCGTACATCATCGTGGACGAGGAGCGGATGCCCAGCTCGTGCGCGGTGGTGACGACCTCCACCCAGGTCGCGGCGGGCAGCTTGCCCTTGGTCAGCACCCAGCGGACGTCGTCGTCCAGGATCTCGGCGGCCGTGCCCGGGATGCTGTCCAGCCCCGCCGCCTTCGCCTCCTGGAGCCAGTCCCGGATCGAGAGGCCCGTCCGGGTCGCGCCGTTGACCACCTCCATCGGCGAGAAGGCGTGCACGTGGATGCCGGGCACCCGCTCCTTCACCGCGCGCGCGATGTCGAAGTAGGCCGTCCCGGGCAGGTCGGGGTGGATGCCGCCCTGCATGCAGACCTCGGTGGCGCCGACCTCCCAGGCCTGCGCGGCCCGGTCGGCCACCTGCTCCAGGGAGAGGGTGTAGGCGTCCGCGTCAGTGCGGCGCTGGGCGAAGGCGCAGAACCGGCAGCCGGTGTAGCAGACGTTGGTGAAGTTGATGTTCCGGGTGACGCAGTAGGTGACGTCCTCGCCGACCGCGGCGCGGCGCACGTCGTCGGCGATCCGGCAGAGCGCGTCCAGGGCCGGGCCGTCCGCGTGGAACAGCGCCAGCGCCTGGTCGTCCGTCAGCCGGGCCGGGTCGTCGGCGGCCGTCGCCAGCGCCCCGCGCAGATCGCCGGCGAGGCGCTCCGGGGCGCCCTTGGCGAGCACCTGCTCGCGCAGCACCTGCCAGTCCCCGTACACGTCCTCGAAGTCGGCCCGGCGGTCACCGGTGCGGCCCTCGGTGTCGATGGTGGCGTGCAGGTCCGTCCGCCCGTACGAGGCGGGCAGGTCCTCCGGCTCCTGCCAGGGGAGGCCCTGGACCACGGCGTCCGGGCGGGCCAGCCCGGTCTCCGGGTCGGACAGCGCCCGGACGTGCGGCAGCACCCGCGGATCCAGCCACGGCTCGCCGTGCCGGACGTACTCGGGATAGACGGCGAGCCGCTCGCGCAGCTCGAAGCCGGCCGCCGCCGAACGCTCCGCCAGCCGGTCGATCTGCGGCCAGGGGCGCTCGGGGTTCACGTGGTCGGGCGTCAGCGGCGAGACGCCGCCCCAGTCGTCGATCCCCGCGCCGATGAGCCGCTCGTACTCGCCGTCCACCAGGTTCGGCGGCGCCTGGAGGCAGGCCGCCGGGCCCATGATGTGCCGGGCCACCGCGACGGTGGCGACCAGCTCGTCCAGCTCGGCGTCGGGCATGCCGCGCATCGCCGTGTCCGGCTTGGCGCGGAAGTTCTGCAGGATCAGCTCCTGGATGCCGTGATAGGCCCGGGAGACCCGGCGCAGCGCGAAGAGCGACTCCGCGCGCTCCTCGTACGTCTCGCCGATGCCGATCAGCAGCCCGCTGGTGAACGGCACCGAGCTGCGTCCGGCGTCCTCCAGGACCCGGAGCCGGACGGCCGGCTCCTTGTCCGGCGAGCCGTAGTGCGGGCCGCCGGGCTCGCTCCAGAGCCGGGTCGCGGTGGTCTCCAGCATCATGCCCATGGAGGCCGAGACCGGCTTGAGCCGCTGGAAGTCCGTCCAGCTCAGCACCCCGGGATTGAGGTGCGGCAGCAGGCCGGTCTCCTCCAGGATGCGGATGGACATCGCCCTGACGTAGGCGATGGTGTCGTCGTAGCCGTGCGCGTCCAGCCACTCGCGGGCCTCGGGCCAGCGGTCCTCGGGCTTGTCCCCGAGGGTGATCAGCGCTTCCTTGCACCCCAGTTCGGCCCCGCGCCGGGCCACCTCCAGCACCTCGTCGGGCGACATGAACATCCCGTGGCTGCGCCCGGGGAGCTCCCGCGCCATGCCCTGCGCGGCCCGGCGCAGCTTGCCGGGGACGGTGGCGAAGGTGCAGTAGTGGCACTTGTCGCGGCAGAGCCGGGTGAGCGGGATGAACACGCTCTTGGAGTAGGTGATGACGCCGGGCCGGCCCGCCGTCGCGAGGCCCGCGTCGCGCACCCGGGCCGCACTCGCGCAGAGGTCCGTCAGGTCCGCGCCTCTGGCCCGGAGCAGCACCGCAGCCTCTGCCGCGTCCAGCGCGACACCGTCCCGGGCACGGCGCAGGGCGCGCCGCATCGCGTTCGCAGTCGGGGTGAAGGTTGCGTCCATGGCGCGACCCTACGCCAGTTCCGGTACCTCCGGAGGAGGTGACCCTGAGGGCCTGTCAGGGTCGTCTGCGCCGGGAGACCGACCCCGATCTGGCCCTGCAGAGCGATGACTCGGGCGCCCCGGGGCCGTGTAATGGAGCGGACAGGCAGTCGGTCACGGTTACGGAGGGGTTGGACGCTATGACGGACGACACGACGACTGAACGACACCCGGGCGGCGGCGTGCCGTACCGCTCGGGCCGGCGCACCGCGGTGCGGGTGGCGGTGCCGCTGGCGGTGGCGGGCACGATCGCCGCGGGCATCGGGCTGGTGCCCGCGCTGGCGGACGACGCCCCGCCGAACCTGCCCGCGCTGACGGCGGAGCAGGTGGTGGCGAAGGCGCTCGGCTCGCAGACCCAGACGCTCTCGGGGACGGTCTCGGTCTCCGCGGACCTCGGGGTGCCCAGCCAGCTGTTCTCGGCCGCGGGCGGCGGACTCGGCTCCAGCGGCGCCGGCCAGGGCTCCTCGGCCGCGCCGGAGGCCAAGCTGGCCGGCCTGCTCGGCGGGGACCACACCCTGCGGGTCGCGGTCGACGGTCCGGACCGCCAGCGCGTCGGCCTGATCGAGAACCTCTCCGAGTACGAGCTGGTGCACAACGGCGACCAGGTCTGGGCCTGGGACAGCTCCACCAACGAGGCCGTGCACCTGACGGCCCCGCAGGGCGCCCGGCCCGAGGGCCACCGGGGCGGGGCGCCGCTCACCGGGGTGCCGACCACGCCGGCCGAGGCGGCCAAGGAGTTCCTCGCGGCGGGCGCGGGCACCACCGCCGTCACCGTCGACGGCACGGCGAACGTCGCCGGGCAGAAGGCGTACCAGCTCAGCGTGAAGCCCACCCAGTCCGGCTCCACCATCGGCGAGGTGCGGATCGCGGTGGCCGCCGACAACGGCGTGCCGCTCGCGGTGGTGGTCAAGGGGACGGACGGCTCCGCCGTGCTGGACGTCCACTTCAAGGACGTCTCCTTCGCCAGGCCGGCCGCCAAGTCCTTCGAGTTCTCGGCCCCCAAGGGCGCCAAGGTGACGGAGCAGCGGGCGGAGGCCGGCGGCGAGGGCCGGCAGGCGCCCGGCGGCGCGCCGGGGCAGGCGGGCGCCGACGGCCTGAACGTCGTCGGCGAGGGCTGGACGACGGTGCTGAGCACCCGGCTGCCCGGCGGCGACGCCGCCCCGGCACCGGCGGAGTCCGGCAAGCAGGGCCGGCACGGGGGCGAGGGCCGGGCGCCGGGCGCGGGCCAGAGCGTGCAGGGCCTGGTCAAGTCGCTCGGCAAGCCCGTCCAGGGTGGCAGCCTGATCAGCACCAAGGTGCTGAACGTACTGGTCACGGATGACGGCCGGGTGTTCGCCGGTGCGGTGACGCTGCCGGTGCTGCAGAGTGCTGCCGGGGTGAAGTAATGACCCGGGCTCCTGTAACGGGGGACGTTACGGAGCCGGCCGGGGGCCGGGGCGCCGAGGTGCGCCCGGCCCCCGTGGCCGTACCCGCCGTCGCCCCGTCCACTGCTCCCGCCACCGGCGCGGGCCGGTCCGGGTCCGCCGCTCCCTCCGGGTCAGCCGATCCGTCCGGGTCCGCCGCTCCGTCCTGGTGCCCGTCCGACGCCGTGATCAGCACCCGGGGGCTGACCAAGCGCTTCCGGGGCGGGCAGCTCGCCGTGGACGGGCTGGACCTGACCGTCCCCCGCGGTTCGGTCTTCGGCTTCCTCGGGCCCAACGGCTCCGGCAAGACCACCACCATCCGGATGCTGATGGGCCTGATCGCGCCCACCTCGGGGGCGGCCACCGTGCTCGGCGCGTCGATGCCGCAGTCCGTCACCGCGGTGCTGCCGCGGGTCGGCGCGCTGATCGAGGGCCCGGCGCTGTACGGCTTCCTCTCCGGCCGGGACAACCTGGCCCGGTTCGACGCGGCCGATCCGACCGCCGACCCGCGCACCCGCCGGCAGCGGGTCACCGAAGCGCTGGACCGGGTGGGGCTGACCGCCGCGGCCGGGAAGAAGGCGCGGGCGTACTCGCTCGGCATGAAGCAGCGGCTCGGCCTGGCCTCGGCGCTGCTCCAGCCGCGCGAGCTGCTGGTGCTGGACGAGCCGACCAACGGCCTCGACCCGCAGGGCATGCGGGAGATCCGGGCACTGATCCGGGAGGTCGCGGCCGAGGGAACGACGGTCTTCCTCTCCTCCCACCTGCTGGACGAGATCGAGCAGGTCTGCACGCACGCCGCGGTGATGTCACGCGGCCGGCTGCTGGTGCAGGGCACCGTGGCCGAGCTGGCCGCCCGGGCCCAGGGCCGGTTAGTGGTCCGCACGCCCGACGTGGCGCTGGCCGCCGGGGTGCTGGCGGCGCACGGGGTCCGCGACGTGCTGCCGGGCGAGGACCGGGTCGAGGGGGCGCCGGACGCGCTCGCCGAGGACGGCCTGCCGGAGCTCTGCGCGGCGCTGGTCGCGGCCGGGGTACGGGTGCGGGGCTTCGGAGTGGAGCGGGGCACGTTGGAAGACGCCTTCGTGGCGCTGACCGGGGAGGGCTTCGATGTCGCGGGCTGAGGCTCCGGCCGTACCGGAGACGGTGGGGACAGCGGGTGCGGTGGGTGCGCCGGGTGCCGTGGGTGTGCCGGGCCTGTCGGGTGTTCCCCGGGTGACCGGGCGCCGGGCGCAGACGACGGCCGGGTTCCTGGCGCTGTTCCGCAGCGAGTTGCTGCTGACCTTCCGCCGGATGCGGACGATCGTGCTGCTGGGGATCCTCGCGGTGCTGCCGGTCCTGATCGGTGTGGTGGTCAGGATCGAGACCGACGGGTCGCAGGGCGGCGGGGGCCCGGCCTTCATCGCGCAGGTGACGCAGAACGGCCTCTTCCTGGTCTTCACCTCGCTCGCGGTGGCCCTGCCGATCTTCCTGCCGATGACGGTCGGGGTGGTCGCCGGCGACTCGGTGGCCGGCGAGGCGGCCGGCGGCACCCTGCGCTACCTGCTGGTCGCGCCGGCCGGGCGGACCAGGCTGCTGGCCGCCAAGTTCACGGCCGGTCTGGCGTTCTGCCTGGCGGCGACGGCGACGGTCGCACTGGCGGCGCTCGCCACCGGCGCCGCGCTGTTCCCGCTCGGGGAGGTCACGCTGATTTCCGGGGAGACCATCGGCCTCGGCCCGGCGCTGCTGCGGGCGGTGCTGGTGGCGCTGGTCGTGGCCGCCTCGCTGTCCGGACTGGTCGCGATCGGGCTCTTCATCTCGACGCTCACCGGCAGCGGCATCGCGGCGATGGCCGCCACCGTCAGCCTGGTGATCACCGTCCAGATCCTCGACAGCTTCCCCCAGCTGCACGCGATCCAGCCGTTCCTCTTCACCCACCACTGGCTGAGCTTCGGGGACCTGCTGCGCGAACCCATGTACTGGGACGGCGTGCTGGAGAACCTCGGGCTGCAGGCCGCGTACGTCGCCGTCTTCGGCTCGGCCGCGTGGTCGCGCTTCACCAGCCGGGACATCACCGCGTAGCGGGCCGGCGGGGGCCGGGGCCGCCCCGCCGGCCCTGCGCGCGCCCGTCAGCGGGTGGGCGCCGAGGCCGCGTCGAGGGGCGGGGTGGGTGCGGTGGCCGGGGCGGTCGGGGCGTCGGCCGGGCTGGACGTGGTGGCCGGGGCGTCGGCCGGGCCCAGGGCGTCGGCCGGGACGGCGGCGGCCGACCGGGCCAGGGCGGCGGCCCGCTCCGCCCGATCGCTCCGCACCCGGCGCAGCGCGTCCCAGGTCAGCAGCGCCAGCGCGGCCCAGACCAGCGAGAAGCCGGCCCAGCGGGCGGGCGGCATGGACTCGTGGAACACCGTGACACCGATCAGGAACTGGAACAGCGGCGCCAGGTACTGCAGCAGCCCGAGCACCGTGAGCGGCACCCGAACCGCCGCCGCGCCGAAGCAGAGCAGCGGGATCGCGGTGATCACCCCGCTGAGCATCAGCAGCCCGGAGTGCCCCCAGCCGAACGACCCCGCCACGGTGTGCCCGAAGGTGCCACGGCCGACGAGTCCCAGGTAGACCAGGTACCCGAGGGCGAACGGGAACATGAAGGCGCTCTCGGCGGCCAGGCTCTCCAGCCCGCTCAGCCCGACCGTCTTCTTGAGCAGCCCGTACGTCCCGAAGGAGAAGGCCAGGGTCAGCGCGATCCAGGGCAGCCGTCCGTAGCCGACGGTCAGTACCGCTACGGCGAGGGCGCCGATGCCGACGGCCGCCCACTGCGCGGGCCGCAGCCGCTCCTTGAGCACCACCACGCCGAAGGCGATGGTGACCAGCGGGTTGATGAAGTAGCCGAGGCTGGTCTCGACGACGTGACCGGCGTTGACCCCCCAGATGTAGACGCCCCAGTTGACCGAGATCACGGCGGCGGCCCCGCCCAGCATGGCGAGCCGGCGGGGCTGGCGCAGCAGCGGGCGTATCCAGCCCCAGTGCCGCTGGGCGAGCAGCAGTACGACGACGGCGACCAGTGACCAGACCATCCGGTTGGCGAGGATGTCGTCGGCGGCGGCCGGCTCCAGCAGCGGCCAGAACAACGGGAAGAGCCCCCACATCCCGTACGCCGCCAGGCCGTACCAAAGGCCCCGGCCGGCCTCCTGCTGGGTTGTCTCCGCCATCGACGGCCTGCCCTCCGCGCGCACCAATGTCGTGCCGACGGTAGCGGGCGCGGGGGCCGGCTGTCATCTCCGTATTCGCATTTTGCTCATGACATGAGACGGCGCCCGACCGACCTGCGGTTTCGCGGTCGACCCGGGCGGCGTCCGGTGCGTCAGGCGCCCAGCGCCGTGCGCACGCTCTCCGCCAGCGGGACGGTCGGACGGCCGATCAGCCGGGCCAGGTCACCCGGGGTGCCGGCCAGTTCGCCGCGCGCGATACCGGCGTCCACGTCCACCAGGACGTCGGCGAAACCCTCCGGCAGGCCCGCGCCGACCAGGACCGCGCGGTGCTCGGCCGGGGTCACCTCGCGGTGCTCGACGGGCCGCCCCGAGACCCGCGCCAGCTCGGCGGCCAGCTCCGGCAGGCTCCATGCGACGTCACCGCTGAGCTCGTACACGGTGTCCGAGTGACCGCCCTCGTCCCCCTCGCCGAGCAGCACCGCGACCGCCGCGGCGGCGTAGTCCGCACGCGGGGCGGTGGCCACCCGGCCCTGCCCGGCGCTGCCGATCACCACGCCGCGCGCCACCGTGCCGGCGGCGTCACCCAGGTAGTTCTCGGTGTACCAGCCGTTGCGGAGGAACGAGAAGGGCAGCCCGGACTCCCGGATCGCCGCCTCGGTGGCCTTGTGCTCGTCCGCCAGCCCGAAGGTGGCCACGCCGGGCGCACTGGTGTACGCGAGCAGCGCGACGCCGGCGGCGCGCGCCGCCTCGATCACGGCGGTGTGCTGCGGGATGCGGCGGCCGACCTCGCTGCCCGAGATGAACAGCACCCGGTCACCGGCCGCGAAGCAGCCCGCCAGGCTCTCCGGACGGTCGTAGTCGGCCGCCCGGACGGTCACGCCGCGGGCGGCGAGGTCGGCGGCCTTCTCGGCGGAGCGGACGACCACCGCCACCTCGCCGGCGGGGACCTCGGCCAGCAGGCCCTCGACGACCAGCCGGCCGAGCTGTCCGGTGGCACCGGTGACGACGTACATGTTGCTGCTCCCTGGGTCGGGTCAGGTCGGTTCGGTTCGGGCCGTTGCCCGTTGAACTCGCGGTCGGACGGCCGATTCATCTCGGCCTCGACACTCACCCTAGGAGGGGCACTTACTTCTCGAAAGTACGCACTTCAAAGTAGGGTACTGACATGCAGGTAATGACATGCAGGTAATGACCCAGGGCGCCGCCCCTGCTGCCCCCGCCGCTTCCGACGCCGCCACCCCCTCGACGGCACGGCCGGCCGTCCCGCTCGGCGAGCTGCCGCCGCCGGACGTCTACGACCGCATGTGCCCCTCCCGCGGCGTGCTGGAGCACGTCACCAGCCGGTGGGGCGTCCTGGTGCTGGCGGCGCTGGACGAACGCGGCTACCGGTTCAGCGAGCTGCGCCGGCGGGTGTCCGGGGTGAGCGAGAAGATGCTCGCGCAGACCCTGCAGACCCTGGAGCGCGACGGCTTCGTCCTCCGCGAGGCCCATCCGGTGATCCCGCCCCGGGTGGACTACAGCCTCACCCCGCTCGGCCGGGAGGCCGCCCAGCTGGTGGCGGCCCTCGCCCGCTGGTCCGAGCAGCGCGTCCCCGTCGTCCAGGAGGCCCGCGCCGGGTACGACGCCCGCCCGCGCTGAGGCGGGGCGGGCTCGGGGGGGGCGGGGAGGCGGGGCCGGCGCGTTTTATGTCGGTCGGTCTACATATGTCGGTCGGTCTACAGAGACCGGCCTCAAGGGGTGTTTCTGTAGACCGGTCGAGCGATTCCGGGCCCGCGAAGCTGGCAAATATGCAGACCGGTCTAGCTAAGGTGTCCAGAATCAACCGACCGGTCTACAGATTCGCGTCCCCACCGGGTGGCTACTGCTCCGCGATCAGCGCCGCGAACCCGTCCAGCACTCGGGCCAGGCCGAAGGCGTACGCGTGGTCCGCGCTGTACGCGCCGCCGTGCACCTCGCCGGCGGCCGCACCGACACGGGCGGCGACCGGGTACCGCTCGGCGTCGAAGACCCGGGCCAGCAGGTCCGCGTTGGCCGCCCACCACTGCTCGTCGGTCATCGCACTGTCCTGCTGCGCGGCGCGGTCGTCGGCACCCATCCGGGCACAGGTCTGGACGAAACCCAGCAGGTGGGTGAGCGCGGCGTCCAGCTCCACGTCCGGCAGCCCGGTGCCCTCCAGGGCGCACAACTCGTACTCGTACTTGGCCATCAGCCCCGGCCCCAGCGGCGGACGGCTGGTCGAGATGCTCGCCACCCAGGGGTGGGCGCGGTAGAGCGCACGGTTGTCGTCCGCGACCGCAGCGACCCTGGCCCGCCAGCCACCGTCGGAGGGGGCGCTGCGCGGCATGGTCGCGTAGACGGTGTCCAGCATCAGGTCGAGCAGCTCGGCCTTGCCGGGCACGTACGTGTAGAGCGCCATCGGGGAGACGCCCAGCTCCTGCGCCACCCGCCGCATCGTCACCGCGTCCACGCCGTCGGCGTCGGCCAGCGCGATCGCCACGGCCGCGATCTCCGCGGGCGACTTCGCCTGCCGGGGACCACGACGGCCCGGCTTCTCCTCGGTCGACACGCCCCAGAGCAGTGCCAGCGTCCGCGCCGGGTCCCCCGCACTGCTGCGTTCACTCGCCATGGGGGAATCCTTTCACGCGCCCGCCCGGACAGGGCCTGCCGGGCGTACCGCCGGAGCGCACCGGGAGGAGAACAGTGGCACGTCCGGACTGCGGGGCCGGGCGGGCCCCGGCGGGCACCGTCGGGCAAGCCCTAGGGTCGACCCATGACCGACCGCGCCCCCGAGCCACTCCCCGGCACCGACTCGGCAGAGGTCGTCCGCTCCCGAGTCACCTGCCGCCGCTGCCACCGCCCGCTGCACGACCCGGAATCCCGCATCCTGCGGCTGGGCCCGGAGTGCCGGGACCCGACCGAACGGGTCGCCCGCCACGAGGTCGACCAGGACCCGTTGCCCGGGTTCGGCCCGTCCCGGTGACCGGCCGCATCGGCCGGAACCGCACCACCCGGCTCCGCCTCCACCCCGCAGGGTTCCGACGCCGCCTCCTGAGGTGACGCAGGGGCGCGAACGCGCGGAGCAGGAAGTCGGACCGGCCGACTTCCCACTCCCACCCGAGGCCGGCCGAGGGCACCGGCCCCAGCCGGAACACACCACGAACGAGCCGCCCCAGTCACCACAACCCGAGGCGACGCAGGGGCAATGAGTCACGGAGCAGGAAGTCGGACCGGCCGACTTCCTGCTCCGGCCCGGGGCCTGCCGGGCCGGCCGTCACCAGCTCGGTGCGCTCCCGTCGCACGTGGCGCCCGGGCAGCCGGCGGCGTAGAGCTGAGTCACGCCGATCGCCAGCAGGTACCGGTGGTCCGCGTAGGCCTTCGCCTGAAGTGCCTCGGCGTCCACGCGCCGCCAGTCCTGGTACACGACCCGCTCGGACTCATCGTCCGTGTAGGGCTTCGCGTCCGGCCCGCGCAGGGTTGACGAGTCGTCCCAACTGCCCCTGATCCTGGGCAGACCCTTGCCGTCCGTGACCGCGACGGTCAGGGTGACGGAGTTCTGCCCCTCGCCGCGCGTGTGGTCGACGGCGACCGAGTTCGGCCGGGCCAGCGCCTCGGCCGTCTGCTCGGCCGAGGCGTCGCCACCCGGGCTGTGCTGGTAGTGCAGCTCCCGCACCAAGTCCCTGCCGCCGCTGCGCGGCTTCCAGCCGACGCCGGCCAGCGCCCGGTCCAGCTCGGCCAGCCGGGGCTCGATCTCACCGTCGAACGCGGCGTACAGCACCGTCGTCCGCCGGCACATCACCCCCGACCACACCGGCTTGCTGCCGAAGCTGCCGGAGGCGGCCCGGGCCTCGCACAGGTCGGCGACCGAGCTGTCCAGCGCCTCCGCCCAGGGCGCGGCCGCCCGGACCAGTCCGGTCTGCTCGTCGGCGAACGCCACCGCCCGGTCGCGGGCCGCACGCGTGTCGGCGGCCCGGGCGAGCGCGCTCGCGTCCGGTGCGGGGGGCACGGTGGTGAGGTCGTGCAGTTGCCAGAGGACGACCGCGACGAGGATCACCGCCCCGGCCACGACCACGCCCGACAACGTCAGCAAGACCCGCCGTATCCCGGCCCAGGCCGATCCGCCCCCCGTGCTCATGGCCACCACCGTAGCCAGGCGCGCGGGCGGGGCGTCCGGTCGAGATGCCTCCGAGGCGCCTCCGCAACGGGCCCGACACCCGCCGCGTCCCTCCGTCAGGGCCGGTTCAGCGGACTGCGGTTCGGCAGCCGGGCGGCCGGGCGCAAGGGGCGCTACTGTACCGGCTCGTCGACAATTCCGACGCGGTCACGTCACATCCGGGCCGAACCGCGTCGAAGCCATGGCCCCCGACCCCCCGGCCCCGCTATCAAGATCTCAGCAGGGCCGCCGCCTGACGGCCCGGAACACGGGGGAACCTCCTATGAACGGCATCCACACCCGCAAGCGCATGTGGACGCTCGTCGGTCTCGCAGCGGTCGGCGCCCTGACCCTCACCGCCTGCAACGACGACCCGGCGGCCGACACGGCGAGCAGCACTCCGCCACCGGCCGCCGCGCCGACGACCCCGGCCGCCACCGCGAGCACGCCGGCCGCGGCCAGCCCGTCCGGTGCCACCACCGGCACACCCACCACCGCGCCCGCCACCGCGCCCGCAGCCGCTCCCGCGGCCGGCGGTGGTACCGACGCCGCCCCCGGGCAGACCTTCAAGATCGGCCAGCCCGCCCAGGTGCAGTTCACCTCCGGCAGCACCAAGGGCGTCATCGCCCTGTCGGTCACCGCGATCGAGGCCGGCGACCCGGCGGACCTGGCCGCGCTCAAGCTCGGCGACAAGGCCAAGGGGCTCGTCCCGTACTACGTGCGGTACTCGATCACCAACACCGGCACCACCGACCTGGCCTACACCAGCGTGGACCACGTCAAGGGCCTCCTGCCGGACGGCAGCGAGGCCCAGGAACTGATGATCATCGGCGGCTTCGCCAAGTGCGCGAACCCCTCGCTGCCGAAGGGCTTCACCAACGGCCAGACCGCCCAGGGCTGCGCCGTCGCCCTCGCCCCGGCGGCCACCAAGGTCTCGGGCGCCGAATACTGGGGCGCGCCCTACAGCCTGGGCAAGGGTGCCATCTTCTGGAAGTAGTGGTGCGAGGTGCGGGCGCCGGGCCGGTCCTACCGGCCCGGCGCCCGCACCTACCGCTCCTACCGCTCCGACCGCTCCGACCGCTCCGACCGCACCGA